>CAVZRD010000007.1:0-73658 GCA_963777675.1 uncultured Gammaproteobacteria bacterium
GACGACCTGGCCTGCTCCGTGAGTATGCGGCGCTCGCTGTCCAGCGTCTCGGCCGGCACCCCGGTCTCGTCAATGCACATGGGGTTGCTGGCCGCGATGTGCATCGCCAGATCCCTTGCCAGCGCTTCGTCGCCGCCCTGCATCGCCACGGCCACGCCGATGCGGGAGCCGTGCGTGTAACTCGCCAGCACGTCGTCCGAGGAGACCATCGCGATCCGGCGCACGCCGATATTCTCACCGACCTTGGCGATCAGGTCCGTGCGCGCCTCTTCGACGCTGCGGCCGTCGGACAGTTGCAGGTTCGCCATGACATCCACGTCGGTCACGCCCTTGTCCAGTGCCGCGGCGGCAACCGCATCGGAGAACGCGATGAAGTTCTCGTCACGAGCGACGAAATCGGTCTCCGAATTGATTTCGACCACGGCGGCCTTCGTCCCGTCCGCGGCCACGACGATTCGGCCATCCGCCGCGATCCGGCCGGATTTTTTGTCGGCCTTGGCCTGACCCGACTTGCGCAGAATCTCGGCGGCCTGTTCCGCGTCCCCGTCCGCTTCCACCAGCGCCTTCTTGCATTCCATCATGCCCGCGCCGGTGCGCTCGCGGAGCTCCTTGACCATGCTAGCTGTAATCGACATCGCGTACGTCCTTACTCTTGTTCGTCGGTCGCCGCGGCCGCCTGCCCGGAAGACCTGGCGGGTGCCTTCTTTGCAGCTTTCTTTGCAGCCTTCTTCTTCGCGGTCTTCTTCGCCGGTTTCGCTTCGGCAGGCGGGGTAGCTGTAGCGTCGCCGTCCTCGGCGGCCGTTTCGGCGGCCGCAGCCTCCGGCTCCGCCTCGCGCTCGGCCACGGGGGCGTCGGCCGCTGGTGCGTCGGCCTTCTCCTCCTTCTCCTCCTTCGCCGCCTTGCTCTCGGGCGCGGCGGTCCCCGCTTTCGCCTCCGGCTCCGCCTCGCTCGCGGCCGCCTGGCTGGCGGCCTTCCGGGCGGGGGGCTTCTTCTTGACGACGGCCTTCTTGGCCGCCTTCTTCTTGCGGCCCGTCGACCGCTTGACCTTCCCTTCGGCGTCGAGTTCGACGAACTCGTCGTCGCCGAGCGCCACCTCGGGCAGGGACGCCTTGCCGTCTAGCACGGCGTCGGCGATCTCGACGCGTACAGCTCGATCGCCCGCATCGCGTCGTCGTTACCGGGAATGACGTAGTCGACCCCGTCGGGTGAACAATTGGTGTCCACGATCGCGACGACCGGGATGCCGAGCTTGCTGCGCCTCGCTGCACTGCGATATCTTCGTGGTCCACATCGACGACGAACAGCACGTCGGGCAGCCCCTTCATCTCCTTGATGCCGCCCAGGCTGCGTTCGAGCTTATCCTGCTCGCGGTTCAGCCCGAGGGCTTCCTTCTTGGTGAGGCCCTCGAAGCCGCCGTCCTCGGCCATCTGCTCGAGCGACGTCAGCCGTTTGACCGATTGCCGGATGGTCTTGTAGTTGGTCAGCATGCCGCCGAGCCAGCGATGGCTGACGAACGGCATGCCCGCAGCGCTCGCCTGCGTTGCGGATCGACTCGCGCGCGGCGCGCTTGGTGCCGACGAAAAGGACCGTGCCGCCGTCGGCCACGGTAGCCTTGACGAAGGCACAGCGCCTCCCGCGCGAGCGGCAGGCGTCTTCTCGAGATTGATGATGTGGATCTTGTTGCGTTCGCCGAAGATGTAGGGGGCCATCTTCGGGTTCCAGAAGCGGGTCTGGTGACCAAAATGCACGCCAGCCTCAAGCATCTGGCGCATGGATACGTCTGCCATTTCGATTCTCCGGGTTAGGCCTCCGCACACCCCGCCGCGCAACCCCTTTTTCGGTGGGGCACCCCGCGCGACGTGTCGGTGTACGTGTGTGGATTCATTGCCTCTAGGGCGCGCGCTTTATACCATAGCCGGTCGCGACCAACAACGGCAGACGGGCAGGCCGCCGCACAGGCGTCGGGGCCGGGAAACGCTGGCTCTCAGCGTTTGCGGCTCCAGGGTGGCAGCCCGGTGCATTCCCGATGACAGTGACGATCAAAACCGCCGATGAGCAGGACAAGATGCGGATCGCCGGCCGACTGGCGGCCGACGTGCTGGACATGATCGGGGAGCATGTCAAACCGGGCGTCACGACCGGCGAACTGGACACGCATCTGCCACGACTACATCGTCGAAGATGCAGGACGCCATCCGGCCCCCCTCAACTACCGCGGGTTCCCGAAGTCGATCTGCACCTCGGTCAACCACGTCGTCTGCCACGGCATCCCGGGCGAGCGTCGCCTGAAAGCCGGCGACATCGTCAACATCGACGTCACGGTCATCAAGGACGGCTATCACGGCGACAGCAGCCGCATGTTCTTCGTCGGCAAGCCGGGCGTGCAGGCCCAGCGGCTGGCCCAGAGTTACCTACGACAGCATGTGGCTGGGCATAGAGGAACTGGCCCCGGGCAAGCGTCTCGGCGATGTCGGCGCCGTGATCCAGGAATTCGTCGAGAAGCACAACTTCTCCGTGGTCCGGGAATATTGCGGCCACGGCATCGGCCTTGGCTTCCACGAGGACCCGCAGGTGCTGCACTACGGCACCCGCGGGACCGGCCTGGAGCTGAAAGCCGGCATGACCCTGACGGTCGAGCCCATGGTCAATGCCGGCAAACGGCAGGTACGCCTGCTACCCGACGGCTGGACGGTCGTCACCAAGGACCACAGCCTGTCGGCCCAATGGGAACACACGATCCTGATCACCGAATCGGGCTGCGAGGTCCTCACGCTCGGCGCCGATGACCGGTCCGAGTCCCAAGGAGTGCGATGAGCTTTTCGGCCGTCGAGTGGGCGGATTCCTTCTCCGAGGATGCGGCCGTCCAGTTGCTCCGCGAAACGATGGCCACCGAAGTCCCCGGCAGCAGCCGGGCCGCGCTGGAGGCGGCCAACGCCAACATCAAGGAGCGCTTTCTGGCCGGCGAGCCGGTCGTGGCACTCGTCCACCTGCGGGCGAAGGTCATCGACGAGTTGCTGCTGCAGCTGTGGCGCCGGCACGCCGGCGAGCATGCCGACAAGGTGGCGCTGGTCGCCGTCGGCGGCTACGGCCGCGCCGAACTGCATCCGTTCTCGGACGTCGACATATTGCTGTTGTTGCCGGACGGTCTGTCCGAGACCAGCGAGAGGCGGCTCTCCTCTTTCGTTACCGCGCTCTGGGACGTCGGCCTCGAGATCGGTCACAGCGTACGTACGGTCGCACAGTGCCGCGAACAGGCGCGCGCCGACCTGACCGTCACGACCACGCTAATGGAGTCGCGGCTGCTGGACGGGCCGCCAGGGCTCTACAATGCCATGCAGGCCGAAATTTCGCCCGACAATATCTGGCCGTCCAGGGAGTTCTTCGCGGAGAAGCGCAAGGAACAGATCGCCCGTCATCACCGCTACGGCGACACCGCGTACAACCTCGAACCCAACGTCAAGGGCAGCCCCGGGGGCTTGCGCGACATCCAGATGATCGGTTGGGTTGCAAAGCGCCATTTCGGCGTCGAGACCTTCGATGAACTCGTCCCGCACCGCTTCCTGACGCAGGGCCAGGTACGCCGCCTGAACGAAGGTCAGGCCTTCCTGTGGCGGGTCCGATTCGCGCTGCACATTCTCACCGGGCGCCGCGAGGACCGCATCCTGTTCGATCACCAGATCAAGCTGGCCAAGATGCTCGGCTACGAGGACGCGACCTACACGCTGGCCGTCGAACAACTGATGCAGCGCTACTATCGAACCGTCATGGAGCTCAGCCGGCTCAACGAAATGCTCCTGCAGCTCTTCGAAGAAGCGATCCTGATGGATCCCGATGCGGCCCCGACGCCGCTGAATGCGCGATTCCAGGTCAAGAACGGTTACCTGCAGACCGTCAACGAGCGCGTGTTCGCGAACGATCCTTCCGCCCTGCTGGAACTGTTCCTGCTCCTGCAGCAGCATCCGGAGATCCAGGGCGTCAGCGCGTACACGGTGGGACTCATCAAGCGCCACCTGTACCTGATCGACGAGGAGTTCCGGCAGAATCCGCGCAATCATCGCCTGTTCCTGTCGATCCTGCGTGCGCCGGAAGGCGTGACGCACGAACTCCGGCGAATGAACCTGTACGGCGTGCTCGGCCTGTACATCCCGAGTTTCGGCCGCATCGTCGGCCGCATGCAGTACGATCTCTTCCACGCCTACACGGTCGACGAACACACCCTGTTCGTCGTGAGCAATCTGCGTCGCTTCGCCTTGTCGCGCTTCGATCACGAATTCCCGCACTGCAGCCATATCATGCAGACGCTCGAGAAGCCCGAGATCGCGTACCTCGCCGGGCTGTTCCACGACATCGCGAAGGGCCGCGGCGGGGATCACTCCGAGCTCGGCGCCGTCGATGCCGAGTCGTTCTGCCTCGAACACGGGATGAGCAACTACGATGCAAGGGTCGTCGCCTGGCTCGTCCGCAATCACCTGATCCTGTCGACGACGGCGCAGAAGAAAGACATCGGCGATCCGCACGTGATCAACGAGTTCGCATCCCTGGTGAGCGATCCGCTGCACCTCGATTACCTGTACGTGCTGACGGTCGCCGACGTGCGCGGAACCAATCCCAAGCTCTGGAATTCCTGGAAGGCCACGCTGTTCCACGACCTGTACGAACTCACTCACCGCGCCCTGCGCCGCGGCCTCGAGAATCCGATCGATCGCGAGCAGCTCGCCCTCGAGAAGAAGAAGGAAGCCCTGCAGGCCTTGCACGAGGCGGGCGTCGCCGACGAACGCATCGAGGAGGTCTGGCGGCTGCTTAGCGAAAACTATTTCCTGCGCCACCGCTCCGACGAGATCGTATGGCATACCGACTGGCTGGCCGACTCGGACACGAAGTCCGAGGTCGGGCTGCTCGATGTGCGACGGCAGACGCGAGGCGACGGTGTCGAAGCCGTCCTGTATACGCCTCGTACGCATCACACTTTCGCGCACGCCACCGCCGTGCTGGACGAACTCGGCATGACGATCATGGACGCACGCATCATGCCCATCGAGAACGGCTACAGCCTCGACACCTTCATCTTCATGGAACTCGACAAACGCATCGAGATCGACGATGCGCGCGTGAACAAGATCCGCCGATCCCTGACGCGGGTACTTACCGCGAAGGACGACAACGTCGTCAAGGTCACACGCACCGCGCCGCGCCAGGTAAGGATGTTCACCACCAAGACCAGCGTCGGATTCGGCTACAACCGCGCGTACGGCAACACGGTCATGGAACTCATCACCGCGGACCGGCCGGGACTGCTGAGCAAGATCGGCCAGGTATTCATCGAGCAGGACATCGACATCGCCGCCGCGAAGATCATGACGATCGGCGAGCGCGCCGAGGACGTGTTCTATATCAGCGACACCGGTGGCAAGCTACTCGACGACGATGCGCAGGCCCGGCTGCGCGAACGGATCGTCGCCAAACTCGACGGTAAGAAGACCCTGGGAAGCCGACGCGTGGAAGAAATCATCAAGTCATCGAATCCGGATACGAACGCAAGGGCGGGCTCGAAAACCCGGCGAGGCGCAGCGTTCGCCGATGCCGTCCGGCGGGCCATCGCGCTGCTCGATGCCGGCGAGGTCCGCGTCGCCGAGCAACGCGACGACGGTGGCGAGTCAACCAATGGCTCAAAAAAGCGGTGCTGCTAAGTTTCGACTCGCCGACAACACGTTGACGACGGCACGTACAGCCGCTTCTTCGACAAGGTGCCGCTGAAGTATGCGGACTACTCCGAGGCCGATTTCGCCCGCGATGCTGTGCGCGTCGTTCCCGATGCCATCGTGCGTCGCGGCGCCCACGTTGCGCCCGACGTCGTGCTGATGCCCTGCTACGTGAACATCGGCGCCTACGTGGACCATCGTGCCGCGGTCCACGTAGGCGCCGATGTTCACATAGCAGGGCATGAGCACGACGTCGGGAGCGACATAGGCGCCGCGACGCACGACCGCATCGGGCACCACCCGCACGGCGTCGCGGGAAATCGGCCTCATAGTAGTGCGCGTACTTCAGCGGCACCTTGTCGTAGAAGCGGCTGTACGTGCCTCGCAGACGCGGTTGTCGGCGAGTCGAAAGCTTAGCAGTACCGCCTTCTTGAGCCATTGGTTGACTCGCCAGCCGGCGTCGGATGGCTCGGCGACGCGGACCTCGCCGGCATCCAGCAGCGCGATGGCCCGCCCGACGGCATCGGCGAGACGCCGCGCCTCGCCCGGTTCTTCGAGCCGACCCTTGCGTTCGTATCCGGATTCGATGACTTCGATGATTTCTTCCACGCGTCGGATTCCAGGGTCTTCTAACCGTCGAGTTTGGCGACGATCCGTTCGCGCAGCCGGGCCTGCGCATCGTCGTCGAGTGGCTTGCCACCGGTGTCGCTGATATAGAACACGTCCTCGGCGCGCTCGCCGATCGTCATGATCTTCGCGGCGGCGATGTCGATGTCCTGCTCGATGAATACCTGGCCGACCTTGCTCAGCAGTCCCGGCCGGTCCGCGGTGACGAGTTCCATGACCGTGTTGCCGTACGCGCGGTTGTAGCCGAATCCGACGCTGGTTTGGTGGTGAACATCCTTACCTGGCGCGGCGCGGCGCGTGTGACCTTGACGACTTGTCGCCTCGCGGTAAGGACCCGCGTCAAGGACCGGCGGATCTTGTTCACGCGCGCATCGTCGATCTCGATACGTTTGTCGAGTTCCATGAAAATGAAGGTGTCGAGGCTGTAGCCGTTCTCGATGGCATGATGCGTGCGTCCATGATCGTCATGCCGAGTTCGTCCAGCACGGCGGTGGCATGGGCAAAAGTGTGATGCGTACGAGGCGTATACAGGACGGCTTCGACGCCGTCGCCGGTCCGCCGTCGCACATCGAGCAGCCCACCTCGGACTTCGTGTCCGAGTCGGCCAGCCAGTCGGTATGCCATACGATCTCGTCGGAGCGGTGGCGCAGAAAATAGTTTTCGCTGAGCAGCCGCCAGACCTCCTCGATGCGTTCGTCGGCGACGCCCGCCTCGTGCAAGGCCTGCAGGGCTTCCTTCTTCTTCTCGAGGGCGAGCTGCTCGCGATCGATCGGGTTCTCGAGGCCGCGGCGCAGCGCCTGCTTGGCGCGTTCGTAGAGGTCGTGGAACAGCGAGGCCTTCCAGGAATTCCAGAGCTTCGGGTTGGTGCCGCGCACGTCGGCGACCGTCAGCACGTACAGGTAGTCGAGGTGCAGTCTGGTCGCCCACCAGTGGGCGAACTCGTTGATCACCTGCGGGTCGCTGATGTCCTTCTTCTGCGCCGTCATCGACAGGATCAGGTGGTTGCGCACCAGCCAGGCGACGAGGCGCGCATCGTAGCTGCACAGGCCGTGCTCGAGGCAGAAGGCCTCGGCATCGACGGCGCCGAGCTCGGAGTGATCGCCGCCGCGGCCCTTGGCGATGTCGTGGAACAGCCCGGCGAGGTACGCGATCTCGGGCTTCTCGAGCGACTGCATGATCTGCGCTGCAGTGCGGGAATTCGTGGTCGAAGCGCGGCAGCGCGAAGCGCCGCAGATTGCTCACGACGAACAGGGTGTGCGCGTCGACCGTGTAGGCGTGGAACAGATCGTACTGCATGCGGCCGACGATGCGGCCGAAACGTCGGGATGTAGAGGCCGAGCACGCCGTAGAGGTTCATGCGCCGCGAGCTCGTGCGTCACGCCCTCCGGCGCCGCAGGATCTCCATGAACAGGCGGTGGTTGCGCGGGTTCTGCCGGAACTCCTCGTCGATCAGGTACAGGTGGCGCTTGATCAGGCCGATCGTGTACGCGCTGACGCCCTGGAGCTCCGGGTGCTGCTGCAGCAGCAGGAACAGCTCGAGCAGCGCCGAAGGATCGTGCGCGAACACGTCGCTCGTCGACGGTCTCGAGGTAAGCCGTTCTTGACCTGGAAGCGCTCGTTGAGCGGCGTCGGGGCCGCGTCGGATCCAGCAGGATCGCCTCCTCGAAGTGCTGCAGCAGCATCTCGTTGAGCCGGCTGAGCTCCATGACCGTGCGGTAGTAGCGCTGCATGAACTGCTCGACGGCCAGCGTGTAGGTCGCGTCCTCGTAGCCGAGCATCTTGGCGAGGTTGATCTGGTGATCGAACAGCAGCCGGTCCTCGCGCCGGCCGGTGAGCATGTGCAGCGCGAAGCGGACCTGCCACAGGAAGGCCTGGCCCTCGTTCAGGATGCGTAGCTGGCCTCGCGTCAGGAAGCCGTGCGGCGACGAGCTCGTCGAGGCGTCGGCGCCGAAATGGCGCTTGGCGACCCAGCCGATCATCTGGATGTCGCGCAGGCCGCCGGGGCTGCCCTTGACGTTCGGCTCGAGGTTGTAGGCGGTGTCGTGGTAGCGGTGGTGGCGGGCGATCTGCTCCTTGCGCTTGGCCTCGAAGAATTCCCTGGCCGGCCAGAGCCGGTCGGGCGAGATCGCGGCGCATGGCTCGAAGAGCGGCTGCCGGGCCCGCGAGCAGGCGCGTCTCCATCAGCGTCGGTGGCGACCGTGACGTCGGCGCGCGCCTGTCGCGCGCAGTCGCGAGCGTGCGCACGCTGTGGCCGACCTCCAGGCCGATGTCCCAGAGGAAGGTGAGAAAGCGGCAGAGCCGTCGTCTCGCTGGTCTCGGTCGTCGTCCGGCAAGCAGCACATGAGGTCGATATCCGAGTGCGGATGCAGCTCGCCGCGCCCGTAGCCGCCGACGGCGACCAGGGCCACGCTCGTCGGCATGCTCGCCGGCATGCCGGCGCCAGCAGCTGAGCAGCAGCTCGTCGATGACCTTGGCGCGCAGGTGCGACGAGTGTCTCGACCGGCTCGCCGGCGAGGAAGCGCTCCTTGATGGCGTCGGCCGCTTCCGCGCGGCCCGGCTGCTGCCGGGGACTTCGGCGGCCATCGTTTCGCGGAGCAGCTGCGACGGCCGCGTCGCTCGGAGAGGCGAGTCCGCCCACTCGACGGTCGGCAGGCTCATCGCACTCAGCGGGACGTCAGGACCGGTCGTCGGCGCCGAGCGTGAGTACCTCGTAGCCCGTCGCGGTGACCAGCACGGTGTGCTCCCACTGCGCGGACAGGCGTGGTCCTTGGTCACGACGGTCCAGCCGTCGGGCAGCAGGCTTCACCTGGCGCTTGCCGGCGTTGACCATCGGCTCGATGGTGAAGGTCATGCCGGGCTTCACTCGAGGCCGGTGCCGCGGCATGCCGTAGTGCAGCACCTGCGGGTCCTCGTGGAAGCCACGGCCGATGCCGTGGCCGCAGTATTCGCGCACCACGGAGAAGTTGTGCTCTCGACGATGTTCTGGATCGCGTGCGCCGACGTCGCCGAGACGCCGCCCGGGGCCAGTTCCTCGATGCCCAGCCACATGCATTCGTGGGTAATCTGGGCCAGCCGCTCGGCCTGGAGCCGGCTCGCCGACGAAAAACATCCGGCTGGTGTCGCCGTGGAAGCCGTCCTTGATCACGGTGATGTCGATATTGATGGTGTCGCCGGCTTTCAGGCGCTCTCGTCGCCGGGATGCCGTGGCAGACCACGTGGTTGATCGAGGTGCAGATCGACTTCGGGAAGCCGTGGTAGTTGAGCGGCGCCGGGATGGCGTCCTGCTCGTCGATGATGTAGTCGTGGCAGATCGGTCGAGCTCGCCGGTGGTGACGCCCGGCTTGACGTGATCCCCGATCATGTCCAGCACGTCGGCGGCCAGGCGGCCGGCATCCGCATCTTGTCCTGCTCTCGGCGGTCTTGATCGTCACTGTCATCGGGAATGCATCGGACTGCCACCTTGGCAGCCGCAAACGCTGAGAGCCAGCGTTTCCCGGCCGCCGACGCCTGTGCGGCGGCCTGCCCGTCTGCCGTTGTTGGTCGCGACCGGCTATGGTATAAAGCGCGCGCCCTAGAGGCAATGAATCCACACGTGCACCGACACGTCGCGCCGGGTGCCCCACCGAAAAAGGGGTTGCGCGGCGGGGTGTGCGGAGGCTTAACCCGGAGAATCCAATGGCAGACGTATCCATGCGTCAGATGCTGGAGGCGGCGTCCATTTCGGTCACCAGACCCGCTTCTGGAACCCGAAGATGGCCCCCTACATCTTCGGCGAACGCAACAAGATCCACATCATCAACCTCGAGAAGACCCTGCCGCTGTGCGCGGGAGGCCTGTGCCTTCGTCAAGGCTACCGTGGCCGACGGCGGCAACGTCCTGTTCGTCGGCACCAAGCGCGCCGCGCGCGAGGTGGTCGCGCAACCAGGCCGAGCGCTGCGGCATGCCGTTCGTCAGCCATCGCTGGCTCGGCGGCATGCTGACCAACTACAAGACCATCCGGCAGTCGATCAAGCGCCTGAACGACGCTCGAGCAGATGGCCGAGGACGGCGGCTTCGAGGGGCTGACCAAGAAGGAAGTGCTCGGGCTGACCCGCGAGCAGGAAAAGCTCGAGCGCAGCCTGGGCGGCATCAAGGAAATGGACGGCCTGCCCGACGTGCTGTTCGTGGTCGACGTGGACCACGAAGAGATCGCCATCAACGAGGCGAGCAAGCTGGGCATCCCGGTCGTCGCGATGGTCGACACCAACTGCTCGCCGGACGGCGTCGACTACGTGATCCCCGGCAACGACGACGCGATGCGGGCGATCGAGCTGTACGCGTCGATGGTCGCCGACGCCGTGCTGGACGGCAAGGCGTCGCTGCCCGAGGTGGCGCTCGGCGACGACGAGTTCGTCGAACTCGACGCGGAAGGCAAGGTCAAGCGGTCGACGGGCCGCAAGAAGAAGGCGGCCAAGAAGGCCGTCGTCAAGAAGAAGCCCGCCGCCCGGAAGGCCGCCAGCCAGGCGGCCGCCGGGCGAGGCGGAGCCGGAGGCGAAAGCGGGGACCGCCGCGCCCGAGAGCAAGGCGGCGAAGGACGAGCCGGAGGCGAAGGCCGACGCACCCGCGGCCGACGCCGCCGTGGCCGAGCGCGAGGCGGAGCCGGAGGCTGCGGCCGCCGAAACGGCCGCCGAGGCCGGCGACGCTGAGCGCAGCCCGGCTGCCGAAGCGAAACCGGCGAAGAAGACCGCGAAGAAGAAGGCTGCAAAGAAGCGCTGCAAGCAGGCACCCGCCGGTCTTCCGGGCAGGCGGCCGCGGCGAGCCGACGAACAAGAGTAAGGACGACGCGATGGCGATCACAGCAGCATGGTCAAGGAGCTGCGCGAGCGCACCGGCGCCGGCATGATGGAATGCAAGAAGGCGCTGGTCGAAGCGGACGGCGACATCGACGCGGCCGCCGAGAACCTGCGCAAGTCGGGTCAGGCCAAGGCCGACAAGAAGGCCGGCCGGATCGCGGCCGAAGGCCGCATCGTCGTGGCCGCGGACGGCGACGAGGGCCGCCGTGCGTCGAAGTCAACTCCGAGACCGATTTCGTCGCCCAGGACGAGAATTCATCGCGTTCGCCGACGCGGTCGCCGCCGCGGCCTGGACAACGGCGCCGACCGACGTCGGACGCTCATGGCGACTCTGCACTGCGACGGCCGCAGCGTCGAAGAGGCGCGCACGGACGCTGGTCGCCAAGGTCGGCGAGAACATCAGCGTGCGCCGGATCGCGTCGTCTCAGCGTCGGACGACGTGCTGGCGAGCTACACGCACGGCGCGCGCATCGGCGTGGCTCGTGGCGATGCAGGGCGGCGACGAGGCGCTGGCCCGCGACCTCGCGATGCACGTCGCGGCCAGCAACCCGCATGTGCATCGACGAGCGGCGTGCCGGCCGGAGACGCTCGACAGCGAGCGCGAGCATCCTCACGGAGCAGGCCAGGCGTCCGGCAAGCCGGCCGAGATCGTCGAGAAGATGGTCGAAGGCCGGCTCGCGCAAGTACCTGGCGGAGATCACCCTGCTGGGCCAGCCGTTCGTGAAGGACCCGGATACGACTGTCGACAAGCTGCTCAAGAGCCGGCGCGACGGTCACGGCTTCGTGCGCTTCGAAGTCGGCGAGGGCATCGAGAAGAAGCAGGAGAACTTCGCCGACGAAGTCATGAAGCAGGTCAGGGACGCAGCGAAGAAGCTGATAACTAACCTTGAGTACGTTGGTCAAGCCATTGAAATTATCGATTGTGTTCCGCGAAGTAGTATACGTCCGGCCCGTCCGCATGCGACGGGCACCGGGCGCATCGAGCAGGAAAGGCAGGGCAATGGCGGATTCTCCGGCGCGGTACCGACGCGTCCTGCTGAAGCTCAGCGGCGAGGCGCTGATGGGCGACCTGGACTACGGCATCGAGCCCGAGGTCATCCAGCGACTCGCCGCCGAGATCGCGACTGCCAGCGAACGCGGCGTCGAGGTCGCCATCGTGATCGGCGGCGGCAACATGTTCCGCGGCGCGGGGCTGGCGCGGGCCGGCATGGACCGGGTCACGGCGATCACATGGGCATGCTGGCGACCGTCATGAATGCGCTGGCGATGCAGGATGCGCTGAAGCGCCGGGGTCTTCGCCCGCGTCATGTCGGCGATGCAGATCCACGAGGTCTGCGAGGACTACATCCGGCGCCGTGCGATGCGCCACCTGGAGAAGGGCCGGGTGGTCATCTTGCCGCCGGCACGGGCAACCCGTTCTTCACCACCGATACCGCGGCCAGCCTGCGCGCCATCGAGATCGACGCCGACGTGCTGCTCAAGGCGACCAAGGTCGACGGCGTCTACACTGCGGACCCGAAGAACGACCCGGATGCCGAGCGTTACGACACGCTATCATTCGACAAGGTGCTGGCGGACAAGCTGTCAGGTCATGGACGCGACCGCGATCGTCATGTGCCGCGACAACGACCTGCCGCTGCGGGTCTTCGACCTGACACCGCGGCGAACGCGCTGGTGCAGGCGATGACGGGCGACGACGTCGGCACGCTGGTGACGGCCTGACGGACGTAGTGCGAACGACTGAAGGGGGCGATGACGTGATGGACGACATCAGAAGGATGCGCGCGAGCGCATGGACAAGAGCGTCGACGGCGCTGAACAGGAACTGACGAAGCTCCGCACCGGCCGCGCCCACACCAGCCTGCTCGATCACATCACGGTCGAGTACTACGGCACCGAGGTGCCGCTGAACAGGTGCGAACGTCGGCGTGGAGGACTCCCGGACGCTGACGCGTCACGCCCTGGGAAAAGGAGATGGTGCCGGTCGATCGAGAAGGCGATCCTGAAGTCCGACCTCGGGCTGAATCCGGCGACGGCGGGCACCGTCATCCGCGTGCCGCTGCCGCCGCTCACCGAGGAGCGGCGCAAGGACATGATCCGAATCGTGCGCCACGAGGCCGAGGACGGCGCGGTCGCGATCCGCAACATCCGCCGGGATGCGCTCGGCGACGTCAAGGACCTGCTCAAGGAAAAGATGATCGGTCGAGGACGACGAGCACCGCGCCCAGGACGGATCCAGGCATCACCGACAAGTACGTCGCGGAAGTCGACAAGCTCCTGGCCGCCAAGGAAGACGAGCTGATGGAGATCTGACGCGCCTGCTCGCGACTTCCCATGGCAGACGCCGAGAACATCCCGACGCCACGTCGCCGTCATCATGGACGGCAATGGCCGTTGGGCGCGCCGCCGCGCGCTGCCGCGGCACGCGGGCCATCGCGCGGGCGTCGGCGCGGTCCGCAAGACGGTCGAGTCGCAGCGCGGACGCGGAGTCAAGCTACCTGACGCTGTTTGCGTTCAGCAGCGAGAACTGGTCGCGGCCACGGGACGAGGTCAGAGGCTGATGGGGCTGTTCGTCGAGGCACTGCAACGAGAAGTCGATCAACTGCATCGTAACGGAGGTCAGGCTGGAATTCATCGGCGCCCGCGACAGGCTGCAGGCGAGCCTGCAGGAGAAGATCGCCGCGGCAGAGCGGCAGACCGCAGACAATACGGGTCTCAATCTGCACGTGGCGGTGGCCTACGGCGGGCGCTGGGATATCGTGCTCGCGGCCCGGCGACTCGCGGCGAGGGTGGTCAGCGGCGAGCTGTCGATCGAAGATATCGAAGAGCCGCAGCTGTCCCGGGAGCTTCAGCTCGGCGACGTGCCGGATCCGGACCTGTTGATTCGCACCGGGGGCGAGCAGCGAGTGAGCAATTTCCTGCTCTGGAACCTCGCCTATGCGGAACTGTGGTTCTGTGACACCCTGTGGCCCGATTTCGGTGAAGCGGAGTTCGACGAGGCATTGGCATATTTTGCGCGGCGGCAGCGCCGCTACGGACATACCGGGGAGCAGGTCGAGGCCGTGCGTTCATGAAGGAACGGGTCGTGACGGCACTCATCGCCTTCCTGCTGCTGCTGCTGGTGCTGTTCGTGCTGCCACCGTCCGCGGTCGGGTTCGTGTTCGCGATCGTCCTGCTGGCCGGCGCGTGGGAGTGGTCCGCGTTCCTGCGGTTCCCCGGCCTTGCCGTGCGCGTCGGCTATGTGGCCGTCACGGGCATGCTGATCGTGGCCGTGTCGCTGGCGCCGCCGGCACTGGGCCGGACGATCCTGGAGGTTTCGCTGGGCTGGTGGTGCACCACGCTGATATGGGCGTTCTTCTTTCCCACGCCGATTCCTGCATTCGTACGCTGGCTGGCCGGTCCCGTCGTGCTCGTGCCGCTGTATGTCGCGCTGACGAGCCTGTATTTCGTCGATCCGGTCACGCTGCTGTTCGCGCTGCTGATCGTGTGGGCCGCCGACAGCGGAGCGTTCTTCGTCGGCAAGACGGTGGGCCGGGTGAAACTCGCGCCGAAGATCAGTCCGGGCAAGACCTGGGAAGGCGCGCTCGGCGGGCTGGGCGCCGTCGTGCTGCTGACGCTGCTGTGGTCCGCGTGGTCGCATTCCGATCTGCAGGTCTTCGTGCCGTTCTGCCTGGCCGTCGCATGCCTGTCGATCGTCGGCGACCTCACGGTCAGCATGTTCAAGCGCGACGCCGGACTCAAGGACAGCGGTGCCCTGTTCCCTGGCCACGGCGGCGTGCTGGACAGGATCGACAGTATCGCGGCGGCGGCGCCGCTGTTCGCGCTGGGCGCAGGCTGGGCCGGCCTGAGATGAACGGTCGTTCAGCGAGGGTTCATGCGCATCGTGCCAGAGTCGACGGGAACTGCCGCGCACCCGGTCAGTCAACATTACGACGCCATACGGGGTTGCGAGCGGGTAGCGCGAGATCATGGGTGAGGCATTCACGAGCCTGCTGGCGTTCGTCGTCGCGATCAGCATCCTGGTCGCGGTACACGAATTCGGCCACTACCTCGTCGGCCGCCTCGCCGGCATGAAAGTGCTGCGCTTCTCGATCGGGTTCGGCAAGCCGATCTGGTCCTGGGTCCGAGGCGAGGATCGCACCGAGTACTGTATCTCCGCCATGCCGCTGGGCGGCTACGTGCGGTTCCTCGACAGCCGCGAAGGGCCTGTCGCGCCCGCGGACCGGGGCCGGGCGTTCGATCACCGGCCGGTGCCCGCCCGCATCGCCGTGCTGCTCGCCGGGCCCGGCTTCAATTTCCTGTTCGCGATCCTTGCCTACTGGGTGCTGTTCATGGGCGGCATCCCCACGCTGCAACCGGCGGTCGGCGACGTGGTCCCCGGTTCCTATGCGGATCGGGCCGGGCTCGAGTTCGGGGACAAGATCGTCGCCGTCGATGGCGTCACGACGAACGACTGGGAAACCACTCTCGAGTACATTTTCGACACCGTGGCGGCGGGCGGTCGTGTGCCGCTGACGCTGGAAGATCCGGATGGCCGGCGCCGGCAGGCGACGATCGTCGTGGGTGGAGACACCATCCGGCTCACCGAACCCGACATGCTCTTCGACGGACTCGGCTTCCAGCCCTGGGAGCCGCCGGCCGTCATCGGCGAAGTCGTCGAGGACGGCGCGGCGGCCGCCGCCGGCCTCGAAGTCGGTGACCGGATTACGAGCGTCGATGGTGAGCCGATCCACAGCTACTCGGACCTGATCCGCGTCGTTGCGCCCAGGGCGGGCAAGGAAGTCCGCATCGAGTACCGCCGCGCCGGCGAAGAGCGGTCGGTCACGACCGTCCTCGGCAGCCAGGAGGTGGATGGCGAGACGCGCGGTCTGCTCGGCGTACGCGGCTCGAGCGATCTGGGCTCCTATTACCACGTCCGCAAGTACGGACCGCTGGAGTCCGTCGGCGCAGCCGCGCAAAAGACCTGGGCATCGACCGTGTTCACGCTGCGCATGCTGGGCAGAATGGCCACCGGCCATGTCTCGATCAAGAACATCAGCGGTCCGATCAACATCGCCCAGTACGCGGGCGACTCTGCGCAGCAGGGACCCACCCAGTTCCTGATCTTCCTGGCGCTCGTCAGCATCAGCCTCGGGGTCCTGAATCTGTTGCCGGTGCCGGTGCTGGACGGCGGGCAGATCGTCTATCAGGGTATCGAACTGGTGAAAGGCAGCCCCCTGTCCGAACGCAGCCAGGCGATCGGCCAGCAGTTCGGGATCCTGGCCCTGATCCTGTTGATGAGTTTTGCCTTTTACAACGACATTGCGAGAATACTCGGCTGATCCTGCGTCGGCACGGGACCAAAGGACAGACTGAGAAACGATGAGACTGCGTCTGCTGCTTGCTTTCCTGGGCGTGTTGCTGCCCTTGTCGGCCGCCATGGCCGACCAGTTCGTCGTGCGTGACATGCGCGTCGAGGGCCTGCAGCGCATCTCCGAAGGAACCGTATTCAACTACCTGCCGATCAACATCGGTGACACGGTGGACGAGGACCGGATCCAGGAAGCCATCAAGGCGCTGTATGCGCAGGGACTGTTCGACGATATCGAGATGCGCCGCGACGGCAATACGCTGATCATCGCCGTGCACGAGCGGCCGTCGATCGAGAGTTTCGAGATCGAGGGCAACAAGGACATCAAGACCGAAGACCTGATGGACTCGTTGCGCAACGTGGGCCTCGCGAAAGGGCACACCTTCGATCGATCCGTACTGGAGAACGTCAAGGACTTCCTGACCGAACAATACTATGACCGCGGCAAGTACGGCGTCGTCGTCGATACGTCGGTCGTCGATCGTCCCAACAATACCGTTCGCGTCAAGATCAACATCAAGGAGGGCGACCGGGCGAAGATCCGCGAGGTGAACATCGTCGGCAACACGGTGTTCGACGAGAAGGACATCCGCCAGGACTTCGAGCTCGACACGGCGAACTGGCTGTCCTGGATCCGGCAGGACGACCGGTATTCCAAGGAGGCCCTGGAAGGCGATCTCGAAAAGCTCAAGTCCTACTACATGGACCGCGGTTACGCGGATTTCCGGATCGACTCCACCGAGGTCTCGATATCGCCGAACAAGAAAGACATCTTCGTCACCATCGGCATCCATGAGGGCGATCTCTACAAGATCTCCGACATCAAGCTGGTGGGCGACATGGTGTTACCGGAAGCGTTCCTTCGCGCCCAGGTGCTGGCCAAGCCGGGCTCGGTGTTCAACCAGAATCTGCTGACACAGTCGGTGGACCGGATGCAGCTTCTGCTCGGCGAGCAGGGCTACGCGAACGCGGAGATCAATCCCGTGCCGGATCTGGATCACGACAAGAAGGAGGCGGCGGTCACCTTCTATGTCGATCCGAAGAGCCGGGTCTATGTGAGGAGGATCAACTTCAAGGGCATCAACGAGGTCGACGACGAAGTGTTGCGCCGCGAGATCCGGCAGATGGAGGGTTCGTACCTGTCGAATCGCCTGGTCGACCGATCGAAGATCCTGCTGCAACGGCTGCCCTATGTCGAAAAGGTGGACGTCAAGGACGAACCGGTGCCGGGCAGCCCCGATCTGGTCGACGTGAATTTCGACCTGGACTACCGCATGCCCGGACAGTTCAGCGGCGGCATCGGCTATTCGGGTTCCCAGAAATTGATGCTGAACGGCAGCATCGTGCACACGAACTTTCTCGGCACCGGCAATCGCGTCGCGCTGGAGGCCACCTCGGGCAGGTATCAGAAGTTCTACAGCCTGTCGCATACGAACCCGTACGTCACGCTGGACGGCGTCAGCCGGACGATGAGCCTGAATTACAGGGACATTACGCAGTACACGTCGGCTTCGTCTGATTTCTCGACGAAGAGTGCCGGCGCGACCATCAACTACGGCTATCCGATCACCGAGTATCAGACCCTGTCGTACGGGCTCTCGTATCAACACGCCGAGCTGCTCGCGTCCGACCGCAGCACCGTACAGGCCCGGGAATGGGTCACGAACAACGGCAATCCCTACACGGAAGATTCGGGCTCCGGCTTCAACCTCTACGGGACGAACTTCAACGCGTACGAGCTCATCCTCGGCTGGACGTACGACAGTCGCAACCGCGCGCTGTTCGCCAATCGCGGCACGCGTCAGCAGGTCGTGTTATCCACCGCGGTCCCGGGTAGCGACGTCGAGTACTATTCGGTGCGCTACAACTTCACCAAGTACGTGCCGCTGTGGAGTCCCAAGTGGGTAATCAAGCTGAACTCGGAGCTCGGCATTTCCGAGGCACTGGGCGACACGACGGCGGCGCCGCCCTACAAGCGCTATTACGGCGGCGGGCCGGACTCCGTGCGCGGATTCCGGGAGTCGTATCTGGGACCGCGTGACAGTTTCGGCAATCCCTACGGCGGAAACGTGTTGGTCACGGGTCAGGCAGAGCTTATAATTCCGCTTCCGGATAAATTTGCCAGTCAGGCCCGCGCCAGTTTCTTCTACGATATCGGCAACGTATTCGACACGGGAGAGGTTTCCTTCACGGACAAGCTCGGCTCCCCCGTCGAATACAAGCCGGATGTCAACGAGCTGCGCGCCTCGGTGGGTATTAGCGTAGAATGGCTCGCTCCGCTCGGATTGTTCCGATTCAGCTACGCCTATCCGCTGAATCCGTACCGGGGCAACGACAGGTTTTACGGAGACGAACTCGAACGGTTCCAGTTCTCCATCGGTCAGGCATTTTGAGGTTTGAGTTTTTATGAATTTTGTACAGAAGCAACTCATCAGACTGGTCCTCGGCGTCGCGTTCGCATGTGCATTCGTGCTGCCGGCGAACGCCCAGCAGCAACTGAAGATCGGCGTCGTCAATGTGCAGGCGCTCATGGAGCGCGCGCCGCAGACGAAGGCGGCGATGGATGCCCTGCAGCAGGAATTCGCACCGCGGCAGCGGGAGGTCCTGGCGAAGCAGAAGGAACTCGATGACCTGCAGAACAAGCTGCAGAAGGACCTCGCCGTGATGGGCGAGACCGAGCGCATGAATGCGCAGAAGAAACTCAGGGACTTGCAGCGCGACGTCAAGCGGCTGCAGGACGAATTCCGGGAGGATCTCAATCTGCGCCAGAACGAGGAACTCGGCACGCTGCAGCGCTCGATCCTGAAAGAGGTACAGGACTACGCCTCGCAGCAGGGTTACGATCTGGTCGTGGGAGACGGCGTGCTGTTCGCGAGCAGCGCGCTGAATATCACCGAGGATGTGCTGAGGGCTGTCGAGGCGAACTACCAGGCGACGCCCACGACGCCCACGGGTAAGCAATAGGCGGGGTCGGTGCGCCGGTGCCGATCAGCCTCGGAGAACTGGCGGCACGATTCGGCTGTGAATTGATCGGCGATCCCGACGTCGTGATCGACGACGTCGCGACGCTCGGCAATGCCGGTTCCCGATCGATCAGTTTCCTGTCCAGTTCGGTCTACAAACGCCAGCTGACGTTGACCCGTGCGGCCGCCGTCATCCTGCGTGCCGAGGACGCCCCGGCGTCGCCGACCGCGTCTCTCGTCACGGACAATCCCTACGCGTGCTATGCGCGAATCGCACAGGCCATCCGTCCGGCGCCCGCCTGCGCGCCGGGCGTACATGCCTCGGCGATCGTGGCGGAAACCGCCGTCGTGGCGGCCAGCGCGCACATCGCGCCGAACGCCGTGATCGAGGATCGCGCCGTCATCGGCGAGAACGTCTACGTCGGACCCACGAGCGTCGTCGGACCGGACTGCGAGATCGGCGCCGACTGTCGCGTGCTCGCGAACGTTACGCTGGTGCGCCGGGTCCGGACCGGCAAGCGCTGTATCTTCCATTCGGGCTGCGTGATCGGCGCCGACGGTTTCGGCAATGCGCTGACACCCGAAGGCTGGCTGAAGGTGCCGCAGTTCGGCGGTGTCCGCATCGGCGACGACGTCGAGGTCGGATCGAGCACGACGATCGACTGCGGTGCGATCGAGGACACCGTGATCGGTGACGGTGTGCGGCTCGACAACCAGATACAGATTGCGCACAACGTCGTCGTCGGTGAGCACACGGCGATGGCGACCGGGTGCGCGATCGCGGGCAGCGCGCGGATCGGCAAGCGTTGCATGTTCGCGGGGATGGTCGGCATGGCGGGTCACATCGAGGTCTGCGACGATGTCGTCGTCAATGGCAAGGGCATGATCTCCAAGAGCATCACGGAACCCGGCGTGTACGCATCCAACTTTCCCATCGAACCCGTCCGGACCTGGAATCGGCGGGTGGCGCTGGTCCGCAGGCTCGATCAACTGTACGAGCGCGTCAGCGAACTCGAGAAGCGCCGCAAGTGAGCGGGTATTCGTACCCGATCGAGGCCGCCGGCATCATGGAGTTGCTGCCGCACCGCCCGCCCTTCCTGCTGCTGGACCGAATCCTCGACTGCAGGCCGCACGAACGTGTCGTGGCAGTGAAGAACGTCTCGGTCGGGGAGACGCATTTCCAGGGGCACTTTCCGGGCAATCCGGTGATGCCGGGCGTGCTGATCATCGAGTCGATGGCGCAGGCGGGCGGTGTGCTGTCCCACATCAGTAACGGCGATATCGAGCCGCGCCCGCTCTACTACCTGGTGCGGGTCGAAGACGCACGTTTCCGCCGTCCGGTGGTCCCGGGAGATCAGTTGACGATCACGGCCGAGGTCGAGAAGATTCGCCGCGGGATGTGGTGGTATCGCTGTGAGGCGACGGTCGAGGCGCGGGCCGTCGCGTCCGCCACCATCGTCTGTGCGCCAGGAGGAGAGGCAGATTGATACACCCGACTGCCATTATTTCGGACAGCGCGAAACTTGCGGACGATGTGAGCGTTGGCGCCTATTCGATAATCGGCGATCATGTCGAGATCGGGCCGGGTTCCTGCATAGACAGTCACGTCGTCGTCAACGGTCCGACCGTCATCGGCCGCAACAATCACATCTACCAGTTCGCCTCCATCGGTGACGATCCGCAGGACAAGAAATACGCCGGCGAAGAAACCCGGCTCACGATCGGCGACCGCAATACGATACGGGAATACTGCACTGTCAGCCGCGGCACGGTTCAGGATCGCGGCGAGACGATGATGGGGAACGACAACTGGATCATGGCGTATGTGCACATCGCGCACGACTGCGTGATCGGCAGCAATACGATCATGGCGAACAATGTCACGCTGGCCGGCCACGTACACATCGGTGACTGGGTGATCATGGCCGGGTTTTCCGGCGTCCATCAATTCTGCAGTGTGGGGCCGCATGCGTTCATCGGCATGTACTCGGGGGCCAATCGCGACGTGCCCGCCTACCTCATGTCGGCGGGGACGCCCAGTGCGCCGCATGGCATCAACTCGGAAGGGCTCAAGCGCCGCGGTTTCAGCGCCGAACAGATCCGCAACATCAAGGACGCCTATCGGATCGTGTACCGAAAGGGACTCAAGCTGGCAGCAGCGATCGAGATCATTGCTGAGCGTGTGGATAGCCAACCCGAGTTGATCCTGTTCCTCGATTCCCTGCGGTCATCGACCCGCGGAATCGTCCGTTAGGGACGCCGTCCTTGCGTATCGGCCTGGTTGCTGGTGAGGCGTCCGGTGACCTGCTGGGTGCCGGGCTCATCCGGAGCATCCGTGCGCGGTACCCGGATGCGCGTTTCGAGGGCGTCGCCGGACCGGCCATGGTCGCCTCGGGCTGCGACGCGCTCGAAGACGCCGAAGCGCTCGCCGTGTTCGGTCTCATCGAACCGCTCGTCCATATTCCGAGGCTGCTGCGGCTGCGGCGTGCACTGATCCGGCGCTGGCGTGCATCGCCACCCGACGTTTTCGTCGGCATCGACGCTCCGGAATTCAACCTGGGTCTCGAAAAGCGTCTGCGCAGCAACGGCATCGCCACGGTGCACTACGTCAGCCCTTCGATCTGGGTATGGCGAGCCGGCCGCATCGAGACGGTGCGCAAGGCCGCGGACCGGGTGCTCTGCATCCTGCCTTTCGAAAAAGCGATCTACGATGCCGCCGGCATCGACGCCGTGTTCGTCGGCCACCCGAAGGCGGACAGCCTGCCGGCCGAGGTCGACGTGGCGGCGTGTCGCGAGCGACTCGGGCTCGGTGCCGGGCCGCTCGTCGCCGTGCTGCCCGGCAGCCGCGCGGGCGAGGTGGCGCGGCTGGGCCCCGAATTTGCGGCCGCAGCGGCGCAACTCGCCGCGGGACGCCCGGAACTCCGGTTCGTCATGCCGGTGGCGGCCCCGAAACTGCGCGCCCTGTGCGAATCGCAGCTGGCGGACGCGGCCGTCCGGCAGCGCTTCACGCTCGTCGACGGGGACTCGATCGAAGCGATGTCGGCGGCGGACGTGGTACTGCTGGCGTCCGGCACCGCCGCGCTGGAGTCCGCATTGCTCGGCAAACCGACCGTCGCCGCGTACCGGGTCGCGCCGCTCACCGCGGCGATCGTCAGGCTCTTGCGCCTGATCAGAACCGACTACTACACGCTCCCGAACCTGCTCACGGAGACGCCGCTGATCCCGGAATTCATCCAGGAAGCGGTATCGTCGAATGCGCTGGCGAACGCGGTCAGCGGCTTTCTCGACGACCGGGAGGCCCGCGCCGCGGTCGCCCGGCGATTTGCTAAACTGCGCTCGGAACTGGCGCTGGGCGCAGACGACAGGGCCGCCGAGGCGGTCGTGTCGCTCGTGCGCAAGGACTGAGGACGCTTCGGCTCGCAGCCTGTCACCTTGAACCCAATGCATCGACAACCGCTGAATCGCTACGCCGAGTTGACCGCGGGCGTAGACGAGGCCGGCCGCGGCCCGCTGGCCGGCCCGGTCGTCGCCGCGGCGGTGATCCTCGACCCGGCAAATCCGATCGCGGGGCTCGACGACTCCAAGCGCCTGTCACCGGCCCGGCGGGATTTGCTGGCCGCGGAGATCCGCTCGCGGGCGCTTGCCTGCGCGGTGGCCTGGGCCGACGTGGCCGAGATCGATATGCTGAATATCCTCGAGGCGACGATGCTGGCCATGCGCCGTGCCGTGCTGGCGCTCGGCATCGCGCCGCGGACGCTGCTGGTCGACGGCAACCGGCTGCCGGCGGTGCGGCTGGCGGGCCGGCCGATCGACGGCGAGGCCGTGATCCGGGGCGACCAGAGCGTGCCGTCGATCAGCGCCGCGTCCATCCTTGCCAAGACGACGCGCGACGGGATCATGATCGCACTGGATGCCGCGTACCCCGGCTACGATTTCGCGCGGCACAAGGGTTATGGCACGGCAATACACCGTGACCGATTGCGCAGCGCCGGTCCCTGCGAGTTGCACCGGCGCAGTTTCGCGCCGGTGAGGGCTGCCGGATGAGCAGCGAACGTTTCGTCCACCTGCACATCCACACCGAGTATTCGCTGGTCGACAGCACGCTGCGTATCCCCGCGCTGATGGACCGGTGTGCGGAAGACGGCATGCCCGCGGTCGCACTCACGGACCGGAACAATCTGTTCGGCATGGTGAAGTTCTGCCGCAAGGCGCTCGCGGCCGGAATCAAGCCGATCGTCGGCGTCGACCTGCAGATTGTGGCCGACGACGGCCGCACGTCGGCATTGATCCTGCTGTGCCAGGACGACGCCGGCTATCGAAACCTGTCTTGCCTGCTGACGCGCTGCTACATGGAAGGGCAGGAGCGTGGCGAGGCGTTCGCACGAGCCGAATGGCTGACCGCGGAGAACTGCGCCGGACTGGTCGCCCTGTCGGGCGGCACGGCGGGCGACGTCGGGCAGGCGTTGAGCGCCGGTCACGACGACGACGCGAAGTCGAGGCTGCAACACTGGCTGCAGGTATTCGGGGACCGTTACTACCTGGAGCTCGTGCGTACGCACCGCGCCGGCGAAGACGAGTGCAACCGCGGCAGCCTGGACCTGGCCGGTGCCCTGGGTGTGCCCGTCGTCGCCAGTAACGACGTGCGCTTCCTGCATCGCGGCGATTTCGACGCGCACGAGGCGCGCGTCTGCATACACGACGGCCGCAGCCTGGCCGAACCGGACCGGCCACGCCAGTACAGCGCCGAGCAATACCTGCGCGGCGCACAGGAGATGCGTGCGTTGTTCGCCGACGTGCCGGAGGCCCTCGACAATGCACTCGAGATCGCGCGGCGCTGCAATCTCGATCTGTCGCTGGGCAAGACCGTGTTGCCGGCCTTCCCGGTCCCCGCGGGCCAGACGGAGGCCGAGTTCCTCGTGAACCAGGCCGGCGAGCGGCTGGAGACACAGCTGCAACTGATATACGAAAGCGAATCGATACCGGCCGGGGAGCGGGAAGCGGTCGCGGCGCCTTACCGCGAGCGCTTACGGGCCGAACTCGACGTGATCGTCGGAATGGGCTTCGCGGGTTACTTCCTGATCGTCGCCGATTTCATCCACTGGGCGCGCGACAACCGGATCCCGGTGGGGCCGGGACGGGGTTCGGGCGCCGGTTCGCTGGTCGCGTGGGCGCTGGGCATCACCGACCTCGACCCGTTGCATCACGATCTTCTGTTCGAGCGTTTCCTCAATCCGGAGCGGGTCTCCATGCCCGACTTCGACATCGACTTCTGCATGGAGGGCCGGGATCGGGTCATCGACTACGTCGCGGAGCGCTACGGGCGCGACCGCGTGGCTCAGATCATCACCTTCGGCACGATGGCGGCCAGCGCCGTCATCCGCGATGCCGGCCGCGTCCTCGGGCACCCGTACGGCCTCGTCGACCGCGTCGCCAAGCTGGTGCCGTTCGACCTGGGCATCACGCTGGACAAGGCGCTGGAACAGTCGGAGGAACTCGCGACGATCTACCGGGACGACGAAGACGTGGCGTCGATCATCGATCTCGCTCGTTCGCTCGAGGGACTGGTGCGCAATGCGGGCAAACACGCGGGCGGTGTCGTCATCGCACCGGGCCCGCTCACCGACTTCACGCCGCTGTACCGCGAATCAGGCGGAACGCACACGATCACGCAACTCGACAAGGACGACGTCGAGGCGATCGGCCTCGTGAAATTCGACTTCCTGGGCCTGAAAACGCTGACGATCATCGACAGGGCAGTGAAGATCATCAACGAAACCCACGCCGAAGCCCACCTCGACATCGGCCGCATCTCGATGCGCGACGCACCGACCTTCGAACTCCTGCGCAGCACGCAAACGGCCGCGATCTTCCAGCTCGAGTCGCGCGGCATGCGCGACCTGATCAAGCGTATGCGGCCCGACCGATTCGACGACCTGGTGGCGCTGGTCGCACTGTTCCGTCCGGGTCCGCTGCAATCCGGCATGGTGGACGATTTCATCACGCGCCGGCACGCGCTCGACCAGGAGGACATCGATTACCTGCACCCCGACCTCAAGCCGTTGCTGGAAGAGACCTACGGCGTGATCCTGTACCAGGAACAGGTCATGCAGATCGCGCAGTTGCTGGCCGGCTATACGCTGGGCAGCGCAGACCTCTTGCGCCGCGCGATGGGCAAGAAGAAGCCCGAGGAGATGGCGCTGCAGCGCGAGATCTTCGTGTCCGGCGCGGTCGAACGCGGCGTCACGCAGCAATCCGCCACGCGCATCTTCGACCTGATGGAGAAATTCGCCGGCTACGGATTCAACAAGTCGCATTCGGCCGCGTACGCCGTCCTCACATACCAGACGGCGTATCTCAAGGCGAACTATCCGGCGGCATTCATGGCGGCGGCGATGAGCGCCGACCTGGACAACACGGATCGGCTCGTGACGCTGAAGGACGATTGCCGCAAGCAACAACTCCGGCTGCTGCCGCCCGACCTCAACCGCTCGTCGTTTGCCTTCACCGTGATGGACGAGCGGACGATCCTGTACGGGCTCGGCGCAATCAAGGGCGTCGGGCGCGGCGCGGTGGAATCGCTGATCGCGGAACGCGACGCGAACGGACCGTACACCAGCCTGAGTGACTTCTGTCACCGACTCGATCACGAGCGCGTGAACCGCCGGGCGCTGGAGGCGATGATCAAGGCGGGTGCGATGGACACCTTCGGCTCGACACGGCGCGGCCTGATGCACGAACTGCCTGAGGCGCTCGCGGGTGCCGAGCAGGAGGCGCGGGCCGCGGCGGCCGGGCAAAACGACATGTTCGGGATCGAGCCGGGCAAGCTGCACACGAAGGGGCAGCCCGTCGCGGCCGTCGTGGCGTCCGCCCATGCCGAGCTGGCCGAATGGCCCGACCGCACCCGGCTCAACAACGAGAAAGAGGCGCTGGGCCTGTATCTCACCGGCCATCCGTTCGACGCGGTGCGGGCCGACGCCATGGCGTTCGTCGACGGCAGGCTCGGCGACCTCGTCGCCGAACCGGAGCCGCAGGGGTCCCGGGGCGAACGCGGTTTCGATGCGTCGCGGCGCGACATCACGGTCGCAGGCCTGGTGGTCGAAGTGCGCAAGCGCGGTAACCGGGTCAGCGTCGTGCTCGACGACGATTCGGGGCGCATGGAAGTGAGCCTGTTCAGCGAGGCGTTCGCCGAATTCCGTCACCTGCTCGTGAAGGACGAGGTCGTGGTCATCAGCGGGCCGTTGCGCTACGACGAGTTCCTCGGCGCATGGACGGTCAACGTGAAGAATGTCGTCCACATCGATCGCGTCATCGAAAGCCGCGCGAAGTCGATGGTGCTCAGCCTCGGGTCCAACGGCCAGGGCGAGGCACTGCTCGTCAAGCTGCACGACCTCCTGTTACCCTACCGCGAGGGGAACTGCGACGTTTCGGTGCAATACGTCGGGGACACGGCCTCGGCCAGGCTCAGCCTCGGGCCGGGATGGGCCGTACGTCCCAGCCGCGAGCTCAGGGACAAGCTAACGGAGCTCCTCGGCAGCCAGAACGTGCGCATGCTGTACGCACCGAACCGGGAGATCATGTAGGCATGGACCTCAAATTCCTCGATTTCGAACAGCCCATCGCCGAGCTCGAGGCGAAGATCGAGGAGCTGCGTTTCGTGGGCGACGACTCGGAGATCAACATCACCGACGAAGTCGCACGGCTGCGTTCCAAGAGTGAATCGCTGACCCGCAGCATCTTCGCCAAGCTGAGCGCCTGGCAAATCGCACAGGTCGCCCGGCACCCGATGCGGCCGTACACGCTCGACTATCTCGACATCATCGCGCCCGATTTCCAGGAGCTGCACGGCGACCGCATGTACGCGGACGACCCGGCGATCGTCGGCGGTGTCGGCCGCATCGACGGCCGCCCGATCATGTTCATCGGCCACCAGAAGGGCCGCGACACGAAAGAGCGCATCCGTCGCAACCACGGCATGCCGAAACCCGAGGGCTATCGCAAGGCGCAACGGCTGATGCGCCTCGCGGAGAAATTCAAGCTGCCCGTCGTGACGCTGATCGACACGATGGGCGCCTACCCGGGCGTCGGCGCCGAGGAACGCGGCCAGAGCGAGGCGATCGCCAGCAGCCTGCACCTGATGTCCGCTCTCAGGACACCGATCGTCAACGTCGTGATCGGCGAGGGCGGCTCGGGCGGCGCGCTCGCGATCGGGGTCGGCGACCGGCTGCTCATGCTCCAGTACAGCATCTACTCGGTGATCTCGCCCGAAGGTTGCGCCTCCATACTCTGGAAGAGTGCCGACAAGGCGCAGGAGGCGGCGGAAGCGATGCGCATCACGGCGCAGAGTCTCAGCGAGTTCGGCCTGGTCGACGAGGTGTTGCCGGAACCGTTGGGCGGCGCGCACCGCAACCCGGCCCAGACCGCCGAAGTGATCCGTAACGCCGTGCTGGACACGCTGGGACAGCTCGACGAGTTGAGCATCGAGCAGCTGCTGGAGGCGCGGCAGCGCCGGCTGGCCGGGTTCGGCCAGTTCAAAGAGGCGTGAATCTCGCCTCGGAGCTGCTCGCGAAGCTCGCCACGCTCGAGGAAGTCGCGGGCCGACCGGGGCGATACCTGGTCGCATTCTCCGGCGGCCTGGACTCCACGGTACTTCTGCATGCGCTCGCGTCGGCGCGCCAACGCCAGGGCGTAGCGCTCGTCGCCGCACACGTCGACCACGGCTTGCAGCCGGCGTCCGGCGAGTGGAGCGCCTGGTGCCGGTCATTCGCGGCCCGGCACGGCATCGACTTTGTCGCACTCGAGGTCGAGGTCGACCGGCACTCCGGCCTCGGTCTCGAGGCTGCCGCGCGTGCCGCGCGCTATGGTGCACTGGAAAACCTGCTGGGCGAGGGCGACTGGCTGCTGTCCGCGCATCACCGGGACGACCAGGCGGAGACCTTGCTCCTGAACCTGACCCGCGGTAGCGGGCCGGCCGGGCTGGCCGGGATCGGCGAAGTCCGGCCGCTCGGTGCCGGCTGGCTCGTGCGGCCGCTGCTGGCGGTGTCGCGCGAGAGGCTGGAGGAGTACGCGCGCGCTCAGGCGCTCGACTGGATTACCGATCCGAGCAACGAGGACCCTCAGTTCGATCGCAACTACCTGCGGCACAACGTATTGCCGCTGCTCGACGCACGCTGGCCCGGCGTCGCCGAACGCCTCGGGCGCAGCGCGTCACTCGCCGGCGAAGCGGCGGCGCTGCTCGCCGAATTGGCGGCACTGGATTGCCGTGGACTCGGCAAACGTTCCGATCGCCTCGACTTGGGGCCCTTCCGCGAGTTGCCGCCGGCACGACAGCGCAACGTGCTGCGGTTCGTGATGACGCAGCTCGGTTTGCCGCACCCGGGCACAGCACAGCTCGAGCAAATCGTCGCGGAGCTCGTCCCCGCACGCGAGGATGCCCAGCCGCTGGTTTCCTGGTCGGGCGGCGAGGCGCGGCGCTACCGGGACCGCTTGTACCTGATGCCCGGTGCCGGCTCCTCGGGCGCGGCCGAAAACGTGAGTACCGCGTCCACGGACTGCATTCCCCTGCCGGGCAACCTCGGTGTGCTCCGGCTCCGTGGCGGCGCCAAGTCGGGCCTTTCCGATGCCGTGTTGGAACGCGGCCTCGAACTCCGGTTCCGGTCGGGCGGCGAGCGGTTCAGACCCGCCGGTCAACGCCACACGCGGACTCTCAAGAATCTGCTGCAGGAGGAGGGCATCGTGCCCTGGATGCGCGAGCGCGTACCGCTCCTGTACTCGGGGGGCGAGCTGGTGGCAGTCGCCGACTTGTGGGTCGCGGCCGACGCCGAGAACCGGCCCGGCACATCCGTCGAATGGCAGAGGCGTCCTGCGTTGCATTAATGATCCACAGCAAGGCGCGCTATTGAAGTATGCGAAGTTCGAACCGCATGTGTGCAGTTGCCAAAATCCGGAATTGAAAAAGGCAAATGGCAAAGGGGTAGTGAAGTATCAAATATGCTCTGATGGATCGTGTATGCGTCCGCAATGAGGTCAACAGCGGCCCTTCAAATGCTAGTATTGAGCGCACTGGAAGGGTCCGCTGGCAACCCAAAGTCGACACTCATGGAATCTCGCGCCATATGTCCGAAGCCAAGCGAAAACGCCAAGCTGCTACGCGAGCGCATCTTGTAATTGCCATAGCTGTGGTGTTGTTATTTTTCTTCCCATTCATTGCCAAGTTTAGGTTTGGCAATGACGTGTGGTTTCATGCGCTCTTTGGCAACAACCGAATTTTTTTGTTCTGGGTAGTCGGGTACGGAGTCCTATTTGGCGCATTGTTGTGGGCGGATCGCCACCCAGACAAGCTACCATCTTGGTGGCATAAGCCTATTGCATGACTGAGCGACTGGTTATGGCCGTTGTGAGTCGCTCTCGAAGAAAATGAGCGAATGACAGCTTTCCGCGAGAGCAGACGCTGGGTTTCGGAGTTTCCGCGGAAACATCCATGCCCTACTGAAACAGACCCCCGACCGCCAGATCCCAGTCCATGCGATCGCCGGCATACCACACCGCACCGCAGGGCTCCGGGTCGTCACCGGGCTCGAACAGTTGCCGGTCCAGCCAGGCATCGAGCGCGTCCGGATCGACCGTCGGCAGCCGGCCGTAGGTGGGTAGCGGTTCGTCGCGCCGATCCTTGAAGAGCACTTCGCCGCTGGCGGTCTTCTCGCAGGCAAAGCCGCCCTCGTGCACCCGGCGGTGATGGTGCCGGCACAGCAGGATCAGGTTATCCAGGCTCGTCTCACCGCCGTCGGCCCAGTGCACGATGTGGTGGCCGTCGACGAAGCGGTCCCGGGTACAGCCCGGGAACCGGCAGCCGCCGTCCCGGAGCCACAGCGCGCGGCGGATCGCCGGGGGGATCGAGCGGGTCTTGCGGCCCACCGACAGGGGTTCGCCGTCCGGATCCTCATTGACGGCGATGAGGGAACTGTCGCAGGCGATGCGGCGGGCTGTTTCCGCGGAAACACCCGGGCCGTCGTGAAGATGCGATACCGAAGTTTCCGAGGAAACGTGCACCACCACCTGGTAGCGGTCGGCCGTGCTGTTGGGGACCGGTTCCGAGTTCATGTAGGACTCCGCGACGGCGGCCAGGGCATCGGCCCGGCGCATACCGATCGGCTCCGGCGACGCTTCCGCGGAATCGTCCTTCGCGGGATTTTGCTCGGCGAAGTCGGCCTCCATCGCCATCTCGAGCGCCTTGACGATCAGCGCGCCCTGCTCGGGCGGCAGGCGGCCCTTCAGGACCAGGCAGCCGTCCGCGTCGAAGAACCAGCTCAGGTGCCGGCTCTCGTGCCGGGCCCGGGCCCGATCGACGTCCTGCAGGCGCTTCGCATGCCGGAATTTTCGCACCAGCTGTTCGACGTGGTGGGCGGTGCCGTGCTTTGCGATCTGCAGCAGGTAGTCCTCGTTCTCCTCGGTGGCGATGCGGGTAATCGCCCGCACCTTGGAGTAGCTCAGCGCACCGCTCGCGAAACGGGCATCGACCTTCGGCAACCGGCCCAGCGCATGCGCCACCCGCATCCGTTCCCGGGCCGTGACCCGGTCCATGCCGCAGGCGAAGTTCAGCCAGCAGGCGCAGGACGGGAAGCCCAATCCTTCCCAGCCGCGGCCGGCGTCGAACTCCCGCAGCAGCGTCAGCAGGCGGTGCTCGGCGGCGTACAGGTAGCTCGACAGGCGGCCGATCTCGGCGGCGAGCTGTTCACGGCGATCGTGGGACAGGCTGCACAGGGGGACGTCTTGCATGGCGATCTCCAGCGTGTATCGATCCGTTTAATTGGCTACAATCCATTGATAACACACTGTATTGGCGAGACATATTTGCAATTCTCGGCAAACGGCCCGGATTTTCTCTAGCGTGAATCGCGTTCGGGTACGTCTCGGTCGCTAGCGCCCGGATTCCCGGCGGGGCGACGAAAACGCCCGGGTTAGGTGCGCGATGCGTCGCATTTCGCCGACAACGCAATGTCTGTCGACATCCGGCCGGACGCATTACCCGCAACTTACCGACGCACGAAATTCCGGCGCTCGGCGGACACGGATTTCATTGTGTCGGTGGGGTCGATCTGTTAACGTTTAATACCGTCTTTTATCCAACGACGGCGCGGGTTTCCAAGGGTTGGAGAAGAGCACTGAACCTTCGGGTGCTTGGTATCCAGCCCTTCGTCATTTGTGCCGGGGAAACGAACGGGCAATGACCTCGTATGTATTCATAACCGGCGGTGTCGTGTCGTCTCTCGGCAAGGGCATCACGTCGGCGGGCCTCGGTGCGATCCTCGAAGCGCGCGGGCTCAGCATCAGCATGATCAAGCTGGACCCGTATCTCAACGTCGATCCGGGCACGATGAGCCCGTTTCAGCACGGTGAGGTCTTCGTCACCCACGACGGCACGGAAACGGACCTCGATCTCGGGCATTACGAGCGCTTCGTCCGCACGACGACCGGCCGCAACAGCAATTTCACGACGGGACGGATCTACGAGAGCGTGATCGGCAAGGAACGTCGGGGCGATTATCTCGGCGCGACCGTGCAGGTGATCCCGCACATCACCGACGAGATCAAGGCCGACGTCATCAAGGGCGCCGGGGATGCGGACGTGTGCCTGGTCGAGATCGGCGGCACGGTCGGCGACATCGAGTCGCTGCCGTTCCTCGAGGCGATCCGGCAGATGCGGGTGGATCTCGGCCATGACCGCGTCGTCTACATGCACCTGACCCTCGTGCCCTATATCGCGACCTCGCACGAGATCAAGACCAAGCCGACGCAGCACTCGGTCAAGGAGCTGCGCTCGATCGGTATCCAGCCGGACGTCCTCGTCTGCCGTTCCGAGGCACCCCTGCCGACCGAACAGCGGGACAAGATTGCGCTGTTCACCAACGTGCCGAAGGAAGCGGTCATCTCGGCATACGACGTCGACGACCTTTACAAGATCCCGGCGATGTTGCACGCGCAGGGGCTGGACGAGATCGTCGTGCGGCATATGCGTCTCGCGCCACCGCAGGCAGACCTCTCCGAGTGGCAGGCGATCGTCGAGGCGAAACGGAACCCGACCAGCGAAGTCGATATCGCGATGGTCGGAAAGTACATGGACCTCAAAGATTCCTACATCTCGTTGTCGGAAGCGCTGCTGCACGGCGGCATCCACACGCGGACGCGGGTCAACATCCATTACATCGAATCGAGCGACATCGAGGAGCAGGGCGTCGACGCGCTGCGGGGCATGGACGGCATCGTCGTGCCCGGCGGCTTCGGCGATCGGGGCATCGAGGGCAAGATCGCCGCCGTGCGGTTCGCGCGGGAGTCCGGCGTGCCGTACCTCGGGATTTGTCTCGGCATGCAGGTGGCCGTGATCGAAGCGGCGCGTAACCTTGCCGGTCTCGAAGGCGCCATGAGCACGGAATTCGACCGGCAGACGCCGCACCCCGTGATCGCCCTGATCACCGAGTGGCAGACCGAGACAGGCGACCTGGAGCAGCGTGACGAGGGCTCGGACCTCGGCGGCACGATGCGTCTGGGCGGCCAGCAGGTGACGCTGACCGAAGGGTCGCTCGCGGCGCGCAGCTACGGTCGCACGCGAATCGTCGAGCGACACCGGCATCGATACGAGGTGAACAACAACTACATCGACCGGCTGGAGAAAGCCGGGATGCGGTTCACCGGGCGCTCGGTCGACGACCTCGTGGAGATGGTCGAGATCCCGGATCACCCCTGGTTCCTGGCCAGCCAGTTTCATCCGGAGTTCACTTCGAATCCGCGTGACGGCCATCCGTTGTTCAAGGGCTTCATCACCGCGGCGCGCGAGCATCATGACGGCGTGCTGCCGAGGGTTGCCGAGGCATGAACCTCTGCGGCATCGATGCCGGCAACGACAAGCCCTTCTTCCTGATCGCCGGTACCTGCGTCGTCGAGAGCGAAGCCATGTCGATCGACACGGCGGGCACGCTGAAGGAGATCTGCGCCGGGCTCGGCATCGGCTTCATTTACAAGTCGTCGTTCGACAAGGCGAACCGCAGTTCCGCCGGGAGCTTCCGCGGCCCGGGAATGGAAGAGGGGCTCAGGATCCTCGGCGAGGTGAAACGGCAGCTCGGCGTGCCGGTGCTGACCGACGTGCACGAGGATACGGCGATGGGCGAAGTCGCCGCGGTCGTCGACGTGCTTCAGACGCCGGCGTTCCTGTGCCGGCAGACCAACTTCATCCTGCGCGCGGCCGGCGCCGGCAAGCCCGTGAATATCAAGAAGGGCCAGTTCCTGTCGCCGTGGGAGATGCAGAACGTCGTCGACAAAGCGCGCTCGACGGGTAATAGGGACATCCTCGTATGTGAGCGTGGCTTCTCGTTCGGTTATAACAATCTCGTGTCCGACATGCGCAGCCTGCCCGTGTTGCGGCAGACGGGCTGCCCCGTGGTGTTCGATGCCACGCACTCGGTCCAGCTGCCGGGCGGGCGGGGTTCCTCGTCCGGGGGGCAGCGGCAGTTCATCCCCGTGCTGGCGCGCGCCGCGACCGCGGCCGGCGTGGCCGGCCTGTTCATGGAGACACATCCGGATCCGGACAAGGCGCTCTCGGACGGCCCGAACGCCTGGCCGCTCGACCGGATGCGGGCGCTGCTCGCCACGCTCGTTGAAATCGACAGGACCGTCAAGACACACGACTACCAGGAAGACCAATGATCAAGATCAAGGAAATTCAGGGCCGCGAGATCCTCGATTCCCGCGGCAATCCCACCGTCGAGGCCGATGTCACGCTCGATAACGGCAGCAAGGGACGCGCCGCGGTGCCTTCGGGCGCCTCGACCGGCACTCGCGAGGCGGTCGAGCTGCGCGACGGCGACAAATCGCGCTACCTCGGCAAGGGTGTGCGCAACGCCGTCGGCAACGTCAACGGCGTGCTGCGCGAGGCGCTCATCGGCGTGGAATTCGAGGACCAGCGCGCGCTCGACACGCGCATGATCGGGCTCGACGGCACCGACAACAAGGCACGCCTCGGCGCGAACGCGATACTCGCCATCTCGCTGGCGACGGCCAAGGCCGAAGCGGCAGCCCGGGGCCTGTCGTTGTTCCGGCACCTCGGTTCGAGCACACAGATGCCGGTACCAATGATGAACATCATCAACGGCGGCGCACACGCCGACAACAACGTCGACATCCAGGAGTTCATGATCCTGCCGTTCGGTGCGCCGGATTTTGCCGAAGCGCTGCGCTACGGGTCGGAGACCTTCCATGCTCTGAAGAGCGTGCTGCGCGGCAAGGGGCTCAACACCGCCGTCGGCGACGAGGGCGGTTTCGCGCCCGATCTGCCGTCCAACCGGGCGGCGCTCGATACCATCATGACCGCGATCGAGACGGCAGGCTTCAAGGCCGGTGAGGACATCCTGCTCGGCCTCGACGCGGCGAGCTCCGAGTTCTACGTCGACGGCAAGTACAAGCTGGGATCGGAGAACAAGAGCTACGACGCCGCCGGGTTCACCGAATATCTCGCGGAACTGGTCGACGCCTACCCGATCATCCTGATCGAAGACGGCATGGAAGAGAGCGACTGGGAGGGCTGGCGGCTGCTCACCGATGCGCTGGGCGCCAGGATCGAGCTCATCGGCGACGACATCTTCGTCACCAATACGAAGATCATCCAGCGCGCCATCGACGAGAAGATCGCGAATTCAGTCTTGATAAAACCCAACCAAATCGGTACCTTATCGGAAACTCTTGATGCAATTACTATGTCGACAGAGGCAGGCTACGCGGCCGTGATCTCGCATCGTTCCGGCGAAACCTCGGACAGCACTATCGCGGACATCGCCGTGGGCACGCAGGCGACCAAGATCAAGACCGGCTCGCTGTCGAGGTCGGACAGGATCTCCAAGTACAACCAGCTGTTGCGCATCGAAGAGGAACTGGCCGGCGAGGCGAGCTACGCCGGGCGTGAGGCATTTTCGGTCAAGGTGCCCTGACGGAAATCAGGATTTGAGCGGGTGAATTCACGATATCTGTTGGCGATACTGGGGATCGTCGCGCTGCTGTTGCAGGCCGAACTCTGGTTTGCGCCGGACGGATTCCGCAAGACGCGCAATCTGCGGACCGCCGTCGCCGAGCAACAGGCGGAGAACGAGCACCTGCGGCAGCGCAACGAGGCGCTCGATGCCGAGGTCGTGAACCTGAAACACAGCCGCGAAGCCGCCGAGGAACGTGCGCGTACGGACCTCGGCATGATCGGTCCCGGAGAGACCTTCTACGAGGTCGTGCCCGCCACCGACACGAAACCCTGACCCAGGTCGCGCACGAACCGTCGGCACTCGCGCGGGCGCTGGGTCCCGCGCTGTTCGACGCCACGCTCCGCAGTACGCCGGAAGATTTCGTCGTCACCGAACTCCTCGCCGTGGACTTCGCAGGAGAGGGGGAACACGACTGGTTGCGGGTGGAGAAGACCGCCGCCAACACGCAGTGGACCGCGGAGCAACTCGCCCGCCACGCGCGGGTCAAGCCGAACGACGTGGGGTATGCGGGCATGAAGGACCGGCACGCGATCTCGCGGCAATGGTTCAGCGTGCGGCGTCCGAATCGCGGCGGCACGGACTGGGATACCTTCGAGGCCACCGGCGTGCGCATCCTCGAGCGGCACGTCCATGGCCGTAAGCTCAGGCGCGGGGCGCACGCGGGCAATGCCTTCCGCATCGCGCTGCGCGCCGCAGGGCTGGGCGAGCACGAGGCTGCGATTGCGGAGCGCATCGCCGGGATCGACGCATTCGGGGTCCCGAACTACTTCGGTGCCCAGCGCTTCGGACACGGCGGCAGGAACGTCAAGACGGGCCGGGCGGCGCTGGCGGGACGGCGGATGTCGAGGCACCGCCGAGGCATCGGCATCTCCGCCGTTCGCTCGTCGCTGTTCAACGCTCAGCTCGACGCACGTGTGCGCGACGGGACCTGGAACAGGCTGCTCCCCGGCGAACTTGCCAACCTCGACGGTTCTGCCAGCGTGTTCGCCGTCGATACGGTGACCCCGGAACTTGCCGGGCGTTGCCGTGCGTTCGATATCCATCCGAGCGGAGGCCTGCCCGGTGACGGCGGTCCCAGGCCGAGCGGCGAGGCGGCTGAAGTCGAGGAGGCGATCCTGGCACAGCATGCCGATCTCGTCGCGGGCCTCGTCGCGGCCCGCGTGGAGGCGGCGCGGCGGTCGTTGCGGCTGCCGGTGCGCAAACTGCGCATGCAACTCGAAGCGGACTGCCTGTGGCTCGAATTCGAACTCGGCAGCGGCGGCTACGCGACGTCCGTCCTGCGCGAGATCGCCTCGTTCTGAATGTCAAACATGAGTGGCGAAGGGGCAGTCGCCGCGGCGCGACTGCACCGATCGCGGCTGAAGCCGCTCCTACGGACGCGATTCTTCCACCGTGGTTCATTAGCATCCGTAGGAGCGGCTTTAGCCGCGATACGGACAGATTACGGTTTGCGCAGCAGGACGTAGACTGCGCCGGTGCCGCCGTCGACCTGCGGCGTCGAGACGAAGGCCAGCACGGCGTCCCATCGCCGCAGCCATTTGTCGACGTTGCGCTTCAGTACCGGGCCGCGTTCGCCGGAGCCGCGCCCCTTGCCGTGCACGACCCGCACGCACAGGCGGCCTTGCCTGACGCAGTCCTCCAGGAACCCGGCGAGGCGCGGCTTGGCCTCCGCGACGGTCATGCCGTGCAGGTCAATCTCGGCCTGCACGCTGAATTTGCCCCGGGCCAGGCGGCGCATCGTGCGGCGGCTCACCGAGGGGCGCCGGAAGTGCAGTCCGTCGCCGTTGGCGGCTTCGATCGTGTCGACGTCCGCGTGCAGGCTCTCGCGCAGGACCTGCTGTTGTTCGGCACGCGCGAAGCGCGCCCGCGGGCCGGGTTTCTTCGGCGTGGGGTGGACGCGATCCGGCTGTCGCAACGGTTTTGCATCCGCCATCTCACGACGGAACAGCTTGGAATCGTGGTCCTTCACTGCGACAACCTCAGGCTATGGTGGGCGCTCCACATTGAGTATAGTGAGCGCCTCCCGAGCCGCCAAACCCCCGTACCCGTATGAGGATCCTCGTAAGCAACGACGACGGCTATCAGGCGACCGGGATCAACGTGCTGGCAGATGCCCTCGCCGAAATCGCCGACATCGTCGTCGTCGCGCCGGATCGGAACCGGTCTGCGGCGAGCCATTCCCTGACGCTCGAGGATCCGTTGCGCATCCGGCAGGTCGGGGACAACCGGTATTGCGTCAACGGCACGCCGTCGGACTGCGTCCACCTGGCATTGACGGGATTCCTGGAGGAAGAGCCCGATCTCGTGGTGTCCGGGATAAACCACGGCGCCAACCTCGGCGACGACGTCATCTACTCCGGTACCGTGGCCGCTGCGATGGAGGGGCGTTTCCTCGGACTGCCGACGATCGCGGTGTCGCTGGTGGGCCAGCAGCTGACGCACTTCGAGACCGCGGCACGCGTTGCGACCGAATTCGTGCAGCGGCTGCACAGGCATTCACTGCCGTCGGAGATCATTTTCAACGTCAACGTCCCCGATCGGCCCTACGCGGAATTGTCGGGCATACAGGCCGTGCGACTCGGCTTTCGCCACAAGTCGGAGCCGGTCGTCAAGGCACAGGACGCGCACGGCAGGACGATCTACTGGGTGGGCCCTGCGGGCGGGGGTCAGGACACGGGCGACGGCACGGATTTCCAGGCCATCGAGGAAGGCGCCGTCGCGGTGACGCCCCTGAAGACCGATCTCACGCGGCACGAGGCCTTGCCGAGCGTGGCGGAATGGCTGCGTAGTGGCTGAGCCACGCCCCGGGTTGCTGGGTATCGGCATGACGTCGGCGCGTACTCGCGACCGTCTGGTGCTGCGCCTCGTCGAGCAGGGAATCCGCTCGGACGCCGTACTCGGCCGGATTCGCAACGTCCCGCGTCATCTGTTCGTCGACGAGGCGCTGGCGAGCCGTGCGTACGAAGACACCGCGCTGCCCATCGGGCTGGGCCAGACGATCAGCCAGCCGTACGTCGTAGCGCGCATGACCGAAGCCCTGCTCGACGGCTTCGAGGGCGAGACGGTACTCGAGATCGGCACCGGCTGCGGCTATCAGACCGCGGTATTGGCCCCGCTGGTGCGCAGGATCTACACGGTCGAGCGCCTTCCGGAACTGCTGCGGCGCGCGCGGCGCCTGCTGCGCGAGCTGGATCTCTACAACGTCCAGTTTCGGCCCGGTGACGGCTGGGAAGGCTGGCGCAAATACGCCCCCTATGACGGCATCATCGTGACGGCGGCGGCACCGGAAACGCCCGAGAAACTCCTGCAACAACTGGCGCCCGGCGGGCGCATGGTGATACCCGTCGGACCTGCCGGTTGCCAGGACCTGCTGCTCGTCACTCGCCGATCCGACCACTTCGAGCAACGGTCGCTCGGCGCGGTCAGCTTCGTGCCGCTGGTACAGGGCGGATGAGCTATTTCGGGCACCCGTGTCAGCGCGTCTTCGCGCTGGCTGCGGTGGCGCTGATGCTGTCCGCCTGCAGCGCCCGGCAGGGCTGGCAAGCGGACCAGCACATCGTGCGACACGGCGAGACCCTGTACTCGATCGCGTTTCGATACGGCAAGGATCCGGCCGACCTCGCGCGCTGGAATCGACTCGGAGACGGGTCGCTGATCTATCCGGGCCAGGTCATCCTGCTGTCGCCGCCGACGGGCGGGACGGCGCGGGCGTCGAACCGTTCACCGGCGCCGAAGCCGCTGCCGAAGATCCCGTCGCAACCGCCGCCGCCCTGGGCCTGGCCGACGAACGGCCGGGTGAGTGTCGAGTTCGGCGGCCGTCCGGGTACCGGTACGGGCATCCTGATCGACGGCAAGCTCGGGCAGCCGATTCTGGCCGCCGCGGCCGGGCGGGTGGTCTATGCCGGCAGTGGACTCATCGGCTACGGTCAGCTTATTATCCTGAAGCACAACGACACATACCTGAGTGCCTACGGGTACAACGCGTCGCTGCTGGTCGCGGAAGGCGAGACGATCAAGAGAGGCCAGCGAATAGCAACGATGGGAGAAGGGCCGGAACGCAAGGCGCGACTGCACTTCGAGATCCGGCGCAACGGCAAGCCGGTGAACCCGCGCCAGTATCTGCCCGCCCGATGAACCCTGCCGACGCGTGACCCGCGGTGCCGAGAGTGGACTGTGGGCCGGACGTACAAACACGATGACACGGCACAACCCCACGATCCGACGCGCCTGTATCTGAGCGAGATCGGCGTATCGCCGCTGCTCAGTGCCGAAGAAGAGAAGCACTACGCGCGCGAGGCCCTGCGCGGCGACCTCGCCGCGCGACAGCGCATGATCGAATCCAATCTACGGCTCGTGGTGAAGATCGCGCGTCGTTATCTCAATCGCGGTCTGCCGCTGCTCGATCTGATCGAGGAAGGCAACCTGGGGCTGATCCACGCGGTGAAGAAGTTCGATCCGGAGCGCGGCTTCCGATTCTCGACCTATGCGACCTGGTGGATACGACAGACGATCGAGCGTGCGATCATGAACCAGTCCGGGACGGTGCGTCTGCCGATCCACATCGTCAAGGACATCAACTCCTGCCTGCGAGCGGCGCGCAAGATCCGGGAAAGGCAGGATACGCCGCCGACGACGGCCGAAATCGCCGAATACGTCGATCGCGGCGTCGACGAAATCGAACGCCTGATGGACCTGCACAACCGGGTGACCATCCGCGCCAGTGGCTCCGAAGAGGAGAGCGGCCCGATCGATCGTCTCGAAGCGCAGCCTGACGCCGAACCGCCGAGTTGCGCACAGCAAGGCGACGTGCAGGACGTCGTGGACCGGTGGGTATGCGAGCTGACCGACAAGCAGCGCGAAGTCGTCGAGCGGCGTTTCGGCTTGCACGGTTACCGGCGTTCGACGCTGGAGCAGATCGGCGAGGAGATCGGCGTCACCCGGGAGCGGGTGCGCCAGATTCAGCTCGATGCGCTCAGAAATCTCCGCAACATGATGGAGAGCCACGGCATATCGGGCGACGTGATCCTCGATTGAGCGGCTTCGACCGCGTTATCGGGCAGGGCGGGCAGATTCCGGCAATCGCGCGCCTGCAACTGCGCGGCATCCGCGCGGGAGGCCGCACGAATGCGGACGGTCACGGCCGGCGGGCGTCGTGAGCGAGGACGCGTTCGATGCGGCGATCGGGTACCAGCCAGATCACGGCGACGAAGACGTATATCGCCATCGAGATCCACGGCGCCGCGAAGGCGACGATCACGGCTGCCAGGTAGAGCACGGGCGATACCTTGCCCTTCCAGTCGCCGCCGACCGCCTTTTTCAGAAGCGAATCCTTGCCCTGGGCGGCGATGATGCGCTGCTGAAGGATGAAATAGGCGATGGCCGCCATGAGCAGCACGAAGCCGTAGACCGCCGCCGGCAGCCTCGCGAAGTGATTCTCACCCATCCACGCGGTCGTGAACGGTACCAGCGAAAGCCAGAACAGGAGATGCAGGTTCGCCCACAACATGGACCCCGTCACTTCCCGGGTCGTATGCAGCATGTGGTGGTGATTGTTCCAGTAGATGCCGAGATAGACGAAGCTGAGTATGTAACTCAGGACGACCGGCACCAGCGGATACAGCGTGCGGATGCTGTCGCCGTGCGGCACCTTCATCTCGAGTACCATGATGGTGATGATGATGGCGAGCACGCCATCGAAGAATGTTTCCAGCCGGTTCGTTCCCATCGATCGCGAAGCCTCCCGCGTCAAATGTACAGTACCGCCACGACGTGTCGGCCATCTCCGGCGAGGACGTTGAACGTCCTCGCCGCGGCAGCCGTGTCCATCACCTCGAGTCCGATGCCGCGGCGAGCCAGCGAGAACACGAGTTCCCGAGGAGGGAACACGTTGGACGAGCCGGTACCCAGGACGATGAGTTCGGGCCCGGCCTCGAGAAGATCGGCGAAATCCTCCTCGGCAAGATCGGCGACCGGCTTCGTGCTCCACTCGTCGAAGACCGCGTCAGCCGTGAGCGCGATGGTGCTTCGATAGTGCGTCTCGCCAATTACGATCCCATCTTCCGAGATGCTGCGTATCATCAGCGAGTTCGTGTATTCGCGTGTGAATTTCATCTGGCGTTTCCGTTACCATCGCCGGTCGGAATGACCATGATACAAAGCCCGCCTGCTTGAGCAACGTTTGAGCGTTCCTTACGACACATCCGGAGCCGTCGTGGCCTTGCCGGTCGACATCGTGGAGGCGACGCGGAGCGTCGCCGTCCGGCGCTGGCTCGCGCGCGCCGACCTCGGCAGGGACACGCTGCGGCACGATCCGCTGCGGCGAGTTCTCGGCGCACTGAACCTGCCGTGTCCCGAGGCAGGCCTGGGCGCACTGCGTCTCTGGGGCCAGACGGGCGATCGCCCGGGCGTGTGGATCGCGGCGGCCGACCCCGTGTATCTCGAACCGCGCCTCGATCATCTGCGTCTCCATGCATTGGAGAATTCAGTGCCCGCGTCCGAACTCGGGGTGCTGGTGGATCATCTGCAGCAGACGCTGGTCGACGACGGGGACTACGGCTTCGCACGGGTCGGGCCTTGCGTGTACCTGCGCGCCGAGCGGCCCGTCGCGACGGCGGACGCCGCGCCGGCAGCGATCGACGGACGGGCGCCGGACGCCTTCGTGCCGACAGGGGCCGGCGTGGCCGACTATTTGCGGCTGTGCTCCGAAGTGGAGATGGCGTTGCACGGTCACGAGGTCAACGAACGCCGTGAGGCCCGGGGCCTGCCGCCGGTGAACGGCCTGTGGCTGTGGGGCGGCGGCGTTGCCCCGCAGGCGCAAACGGTCCCGCATCCGCCGCTGTTCGGCGGCGACCCGTTGCTCAGGGGCCACTGGCACAGTAAGACGGCGGTCGTCATCGACTGGCCGGGCAGCATCTTTGCGTGCCTCGAGCAGTCGCCGGCCGGTTTCGTCGCCGTCGTACCGGAGGACGAGGCCGACAGCGTCGACGAGCGGTTGCTCGAACTCCGGCAATGCCTTTCCACCGGACGCGTCAGCCGGATCACGTTGCAATTCACCGACGGCGTCGAAGCCCGGCTGACGCGGTCGCAGGCGTGGCGGATCTGGCGCCGTTCGATCCGCGTGCCGGCTTGATGCGACTCCCGGCGCAGCGTCCGGTCGTCGTGCGGCGTGCGCGCGGCGCCGGCATCCCCGCGGGCCTCAGGGGCATCGATCCGCTGCTGGCGCGCCTGTACGCCAGCCGCGGCGTCGCGGCCGCGGACGAACTCGACTACGGCCTCGCACACATCGCGCCGGTCGGCGCGCTCGAGAACGTCGACGCAGCGGTGGACCTCCTGCTCGCCATGCGATCCGGGAAGATCATCGTCATCGGCGACTTCGACGTCGACGGGGCGACCAGCACCGCGCTGATGTTGCGCTCGCTGCAGGCGTTCGGCTTCGGCGATGTGGATTACCTGGTGCCGAACCGGTTCCACTTCGGCTACGGGCTGACGCCGGACATCGTCCGGGTGGCGGCGCAGCGCGGGCCGTCGCTCATCGTCACGGTCGACAACGGCATATCGAGCGCGGCGGGAGTGCGCGAAGCGAGAAATGCCGGTATCGCCGTGCTGATCACCGATCATCACCTGCCGGGCGCCGACGTACCGGACGCCGACGTGATCGTCAATCCCAACCTGACCGGCAGTCAATTCCCCAGCCGCAGCCTCGCCGGGGTCGGCGTCGCCTTCTACGTCATGGCGGCCCTGGGCCGGCGCCTGGAGCAGGACGGCATGGCGGGTGCTGCGAAGGTGCCGGCACGCTTCCTCGACCTCGTCGCCCTCGGCACCGTAGCCGACGTTGTCCCGCTCGACTACAACAATCGCATACTCGTCAAACAGGGGATCGACCGTATCCGCGCCGGACGTACCGTTGCCGGGATACGGGCCTTGCTCGAATGCGCGGGTCGGGACACATCGCGCACCGTCAGCGGCGACCTCGGTTTCGCCGTCGGGCCGCGGCTGAACGCGGCGGGGCGGCTGGAGGACATGGCGCTCGGGATCGACTGCCTGCTCACCGACGACCCGGCGCTCGCGGCGCGGCATGCGCAGGTGCTCGACGACATCAACCGGCAGCGCCGGGAAATCGAATCGAGGATGCGTGAGCAGGCGTTCGCGTACGTCGACTCGATGCATCGACGCGACTGGCCGGCCTGCGTCTGTGTCTTCGATCCGGACTGGCACCAGGGCATCGTGGGTCTGATCGCCGCGCGGGTGCGGGAGCGCTGCCACCGGCCCGTCGTCGCTTTCGCGCCGGACTCGGACGGCCTGCTGAAGGGTTCGATGCGCTCCGTGCCCGGTATCCATGCGCGCGACCTGATCGAAGCCGTGTCCGGCACCCACCCCGGCCTCGTGGTGCGCTTCGGCGGGCATGCGATGGCGGCGGGACTGACCATCGCGGCGCGGGACCACGAGGTCTTCGCCGGCGCGATCGCGGCCCAAGTCGGGCGGCTCTACCCGGAGGCAGATTTCTCCGGCGCGATCGTGGCGGACGGCGTGCTGACGGCGGAGGCGGTCGACCGCTTCGGTGGCTTCCTGCCGCTGGCGAAGGGACTCCGCGATGCCGGACCCTGGGGATCCGGCTTCCCGGAACCGGTGTGGGTCGGCGACTTCCAGGTGCTCGAGCAACGCACCGTCGGCCAGGGCCACGCGAAGCTGAGGGTGAGGGCGCTGGACGGCGGTGTACCGGTCGATGCGATCGCCTTCAATCAGTCCACACCGAGGCAACGCGGCCCGGTGCAGCTCGCCTTCCGCCTCGATGTGAATCGCTACGCCGGCAGTGAAAGTGCACAGCTGGTCGTCGAGCAGATCGCGGGCGTGACCGCGGACGGCACGTGATACTATCCGGCCGCGCCACTCGAGAGGATTGCAGGACTCAGGCATGGAAACGACGCATATCCGGCAGACGATCACGGATCTCGCCGAACGCAGCTCCGCGTTGAGGAGGTATCTTTGACTACGACGGCAAAGCCGAGCGACTCGCCGAAGTCCGCCGTGAGCTCGAACAGCCCGACGTGTGGAGCAAGCCCGAGCGCGCCCAGGCACTGGGCCGGGAGCGATCCGAACTCGAGAAAGTCGTCAAGGTCCTCGATGCGCTGACGACGGGTCTGGCCGAAGCCAGCGAATTGCTGGCGCTCGCCGTGGAGGAAGATGACGCCCGCACGGCCGAGGAGGTCGGCCACGACCTCGACGGCCTGGAACTACAACTGGCCGCCCTGGAGTTCCGGCGGATGTTCTCGGGCGAGATGGATGCCAGCAATGCGTACCTGGATATCCAGTCCGGGGCGGGCGGCACCGAGGCGCAGGACTGGGCAGAGATGCTGCTCAGGATGTACCTGCGCTGGGCCGAGGCCCACGAATTCCGGACCGAGGTCATCGAGGCCTCGGCCGGGGAAGTAGCCGGGATCAAGAGCGCGACGGTGCACGTGGCGGGTGAGTATGCCTACGGCTGGCTGCGTACGGAGACCGGGGTGCACCGGCTCGTCCGCAAATCGCCCTTCGATTCGGGCAACCGCCGCCATACCTCGTTCGCATCGGTGTTCGTTTCGCCGGAAGTGGATGACGAGATCGACATCGATATCGATCCCTCCGACCTGCGCATCGATGTCTATCGCGCCAGCGGCGCCGGCGGTCAGCACGTCAACCGGACCGAGTCGGCCGTGCGCATTACCCACTTGCCGACCAACATCGTCGTGCAGTGCCAGAACGACCGATCCCAGCACAAGAACAAGGCGCAGGCCATGAATCAGCTGCGTGCCAAGCTGTACGAATTCGAGATGCAGAAGCGCCGGGCAGAGGCGTCGGCCGTCGAGGAGAGCAAGGCGGACGTCGGATGGGGGAGCCAGATCCGCTCCTACGTACTCGATCAGAGCCGGATCAAGGATTTGCGAACCGGCGTGGAAACCGGTAACACTCAGGCGGTACTGGATGGCCACCTCGACGAATTCATCGAGGCCAGCCTCAAGCAGGGACTTTAGGTCAGGCAGGGCGTGTAGGCACGTGACGGACGATCCCCGACAGGACGAAGGCAAACTCATCGCGGAAAGGCGGCGCAAGCTCGATGCGCTGCGCGAGCGGGGCAACGCCTATCCGAACGACTTTCGCCGCAATGCCACGGCGGACGAACTGCACAAGACCTTCGAGGATCACGACGACGACACGCTGCGCGAGGAAAACGTGGTCGTCGCAGTCGTCGGCCGCATGATGGCCAAGCGAGTCATGGGCAAGGCGAGCTTCATCAAGCTGCAGGACCGCACAGGGCAGATCCAGGTGCGGCTCGAGCGAGACCGTCTGCGGACGGCGTGTACCAGGACTTCAAAAGTGGGACGTCGGCGACATCGTTGCCGCCGACGGCAGCCTGTTCCGTACGAAAACCGGCGAGCTCACGGTCATGGCCACCGAGATCCGCCTGCTCACGAAGTCGCTGCGTCCGCTGCCGGAGAAGTTCCACGGCCTGGCAGACCAGGAGACGCGTTATCGGCAGCGCTACGTCGATCTGATCATGAACGAGGACTCGCGCAGGATATTCCGCACGCGCTCCGCGATCATCGCGTACATCCGTGCCTTCCTCGATGCCCAGGACTATCTGGAAGTCGAAACGCCGATGATGCAGTCGACCCCGGGCGGCGCGATCGCGCGGCCGTTTACGACGCACCACAACGCGCTCGACATGCAGCTTTTCCTGCGTATCGCGCCGGAACTCAATCTCAAGCGACTGATCGTCGGCGGCCTCGAACGGGTCTACGAGATCAATCGGAATTTCCGCAACGAGGGCGTGTCGACGCAACACAATCCCGAATTCACGATGCTCGAGCTGTATCGGGCGTACGCCGATTACGAAGACCTGATGGACATGGTCGAAGCCCTGATGCACGGTATGGCGGACGCCGTGCTCGGCAGCAGCGCCGTCAGATACCAGGGCGAGGAATACGACTTCGGCCGGCGTTTCCCGCGGCTCACGGTCGAGGAACTCGTGCTGACGCACAACCCGGAGATCGACCGCGAGCGGCTCCGCGACCGCGACTACCTTGCCGGAGTCTGCGAGCGGCTCGGCATTCCGGTGGAAGACGGCTTCGGCGCAGGCAAACTGCAGATCGAACTGTTCGAGAAGACCTGCGAGGAGAAGCTGCGCGAGCCCGTTTTCGTCACGCAATATCCCACCGAGGTCTCGCCGCTGTCACGCTGTAACGACGACGACCCGTTCGTCACCGACCGCTTCGAGTTCTTCGTGGCCGGCCGGGAGATCGCCAACGGCTTCTCGGAGCTCAACGATCCCGAGGAGCAGGCTGCCCGGTTCCGCGCGCAGGCGGCGAATCGCGAGGCGGGCGACCAGGAGGCCATGGCCTTCGATCACGATTACATCCGTGCGCTCGAATACGGCATGCCGCCGACCGCGGGCATCGGCGTGGGCATCGATCGCGTGGTGATGCTGTTCACCGACTCGGCATCGATCCGCGATGTGCTGTTGTTCCCGCACATGCGCGCCGAGGTCTTCGACTGAATCTGACAGGTGGTGGCCGGCTCCGCCGTTCCGTGTGGCCGATCGCGGCTGAAGCCGCTCCTACGATAGGGAATACGGCAGCGGCTTTTCCGTGAGCGTGGCGCCGTTGACCTCGAGGCTGCCGGCGTCGGCGGCGACGGGCACGACGGCGAGCAGTTCGTTGCCGATCGCGTTGACGACCTCGCCGACGTCGCGCGTCCCGTCGGAGATCTTGTCACCGGCCGCGGCCGGCGTCCGGGACTCGAAGCGCCGCAGCCGGCGCTTGCTGGCGCCGCGGTAATGCGTGCGCGAGACGATCTCCTGGCCGGGATAGCACCCCTTGCTGATGCTGACCGCACCGAGCAGGTCCAGGTTCAGCATGTGGGGGGTGAATGTCTCGGACTGAGGCCCGGTAATCTCCGCGATTCCGGCGCGGAGATTATCCAGTCGCCATTCATCCGGCGGTCCGGCGATGCCGAGTTGCTCGGCGGTCGCCGGGCCTTGCTCGAAGCTGATTTTGGCGCGGAAGCGGAACATCGCGAGGCGGCGGCCGACCTCGTCGACGAGGTCGGCCGGCAACGCCAGCGTATAGCCGCCTTCGGTTCGTGCGACCCGCATGATGCAAATCACGCGCCCCTTGGGATTGCACCATGCCGACAGGAGCGGGCCGTCGTCGGTCTCGAGTGTTCGCAGGTCCGCGGCGAGTTGTGCTTGCAGGAAATCGAACGCGTCAAGGCCGCTGACGGATAGGGAGGCATAATCGGCTGTCGGCATGCTGCATACATTGTACGCGCTCGCGCGGCACACGTTCCGGTCCATGCGATCGGCGGCAGGCTCTGGCATACTCTCGCCTTGCGAACGCGGCCCCGGATCGACGACGCATCGAATCTTGAACACGGAAAGTATTATTTAACAAGAAGTTATGACCGATTCAAAAAGGCCTTTATCACCCTATTTAACGGTCTATCGCTGGCCGGTCACGATGACCGTCTCGATCCTGCACCGGATCAGCGGCGTGACCCTGTCGATCGGACTCGTGCTGCTGGCCGGCTGGCTCGTGCGGGCGGCCGCGGGCCCCGAACAATACCAGGGCATCCGCGTCACGCTGGGTTCGCTGCCGGGGCGGCTGCTGCTCGTGCTCATCAGCCTGGCGTTCTTCCTGCACCTGGCAAACGGCATCCGGCACCTGGCCTGGGACCTCGGCTACGGCTTCGAGAAGCAGCAGGCGAACGCATCGGCGTGGTTCGTCGTCGTGCTTGCGGCAGCCCTGACCATCCTGTTCTGGGTTTTCGCATCATGAGTCTGCGTACCCCGCTGGGGCGCGTGCTGGGACTGGGCTCGGCGCGCGACGGCACTCGACATTTCATGGCGCAACGCGTGTCCGCCGCCGCACTCGCGCTGCTCGGTCCGTGGTTTGCAATCTCCCTCGCGCGGCTCGACAGCATGACCTATCTGGATGTGACGCGTTTCATCGCGCGGCCCATGAACGGCGTGTTGATGATGCTCCTGTGTGTGACGCTGGCTCTGCACTCGCAGCTCGGCGTGCAGGTCGTGATCGAGGACTACGTGCACACGGACGGCCGCAAGCTGTTCTATCTCGTGCTGTCGAGGTTCATTCACGTGCTGGTCGCCGTGGCCGCGGTCTACGCCGTGCTCAGAATCGGGATCGGCCGGTGAGCGCGCTCGAGTTCATCGATCACAGCTACGACGTCGTGGTCGTCGGGGCCGGCGGCGCCGGGCTGCGCGCGACCTTCGGGCTGGCCCATGCCGGGCTTCAGACCGCCTGCGTCACCAAGGTGTTCCCGACCCGCAGCCATACGGTCGCCGCGCAGGGCGGGATCAGCGCCGCGCTCGGCAACATGGGCGAGGACGACTGGCGCTGGCACATGTACGACACGGTCAAGGGGTCCGACTGGCTCGGCGACCAGGATGCGATCGAGTACATGTGCAAGGAGGCGCCCGATGCCGTCATCGAACTCGAGCACTACGGCGTGCCGTTCTCGCGCACCGAGGACGGGCGTATCTACCAGCGCCCGTTCGGCGGGATGACGACGCATTTCGGCGAAGGCACCGCCCAGCGCACTTGTGCAGCCGCGGATCGCACCGGCCACGCGATGCTGCACACGCTGTATCAGCAATCGCTGAAACACCATGCCGAATTCTTCATCGAATTCTTCGCGATCGACCTGATCATGGAAGACGGTGGATGCCGGGGCGTCGTGGCGCTGGAACTGGCCGACCGGCAAGCTGCATCGCTTCCGCGCGCACCAGACTGATGCTGGCCACCGGCGGCTACGGCCGTGCCTATTTCTCATGCACTTCCGCGCATACCTGCACGGGTGACGGCAGCGGGATGGTGTTGCGGGCGGGCCTGCCGCTTGCGGACATGGAATTCGTGCAGTTCCATCCGACCGGGATCTACGGCGCCGGCTGCCTCATCACCGAAGGCGTGCGCGGCGAAGGCGGCTATCTGACCAACTCGGACGGCGAGCGCTTCATGGAACGCTACGCGCCGAATGCGAAGGATCTCGCCTCCCGCGACGTCGTGAGCCGGTCGATGACCATCGAAATTCGCGAGGGTCGCGGCGTCGGACCCGACAAGGATCACATCCATTTGCATCTCGAACACCTGGGACCGGAAGTCATCCACGAACGCCTGCCGGGTATCGCCGAGATCAGCGCGGATTTTCGCCGGTGTGGACGTGACCAGGGAGCCGATCCCGGTGCTGCCGACCGTGCATTACAACATGGGCGGCATTCCGGCGAACATCCACGGCCAGGTCATGACGAGCGCGACGGCGATCCCGAGGCGGTCGTGCCGGGCCTCATGGCGATCGGCGAGGGTGCCTGCGTGTCCGTACACGGTGCGAACCGGCTCGGGTCCAATTCTCTGCTCGACCTCGTCGTGTTCGGGCGAGCCGTCGCCCATTTCTGCGCAGACACGATGACGCCCGGAACCCGGCATCGGCCGCTTGCCACCGATGCCGGCAAGGCGAGCGTGGACCGGATCGAGCGCCTGCTGCACGCGAACGGATCGCGTCCGACGGCATCGATCCGCCTCGAGATGCAGAAAGCCATGCAGGGCCATGCCGCCGTGTTCCGGACGGGCGAAACGCTGGCCGAGGGCGTAGACCTGCTCCGCAAGGCGCACTCCGCGCTCGAGGACGTGCCGCTCTCGGATCGCTCGCTGATCTGGAATACCGACCTCGTCGAGACGATGGAACTCGAGAATCTGATGCTGAACGCGATCGCGACGATCCGTTCCGCGGCGAACCGGAAGGAGACTCGTGGTGCGCACGCCAGGGAAGACTACCCGGAGCGTGACGACTCGAACTGGCTGAAGCACACACTCGCATGGGTCGATGCCGACGGCGAAGTGCGTTTCGACTATCGGCCGGTGCACCTCAAGACCCTGACCGATGAGGTCGAAACCATCCCACCCAAAGCGCGCGTGTACTAGGAGGTCCCGTCTTGGCCGATTTACGATTGCCGGCACATTCCAGAATCGATAAGGGCAGGCATCATGCCGCCGCGGAGGGCGCCGGGCGACCGCGCGTCTTCGCCGTGTATCGATACGATCCCGACAGCGGCGACAGGCCGCGCGTCGATACCTACGAACTGGATCTCGATCGTTGCGGGCCGATGGTGCTCGACGCCCTGATCGCGATCAAGAACGAGATCGATCCGACGCTGACGTTCCGCCGCTCCTGTCGCGAGGGGATCTGCGGATCGTGTGCAATGAACATCGACGGCGGGAACACGCTGGCCTGTACGCGAGCCATCGATGACGTCAAGGGCGAGGTCAGGATCTATCCCCTGCCGCATATGCCGGTGATCAAGGACCTGGTGCCGGACTTCACGAACTTCTATGCGCAGTACGCATCCATCGGCCCCTGGCTCAAGACACGCACTCCGGCACCTCCGGACCGCGAGCGTCTGCAGACCAAGGAGGAACAGGAGCGGATCAACGAGCCGGCCGCCTGCATCCTGTGTGCCTGCTGTTCGACCGCCTGTCCCAGCTACTGGTGGAACAGCGACCGGTACCTCGGTCCCGCGGCGTTGCTCGCCGCCTATCGCTGGCTCGTGGACAGCCGCGACGAGGCGACCGGCGAGCGCCTCGACGACCTCGAGGACCCGTTCCGGCTGTATCGGTGCCACACGATCATGAACTGTACCCAGACCTGCCCCAAGAACCTCAATCCGGCCAGGGCGATCGCGGAGACGAAGAAGATGCTTGCGGAGCGCCGTTTCTAGCAGGCCGTTGAAAAGGCTCAGCCGGCGCGATACGTCGTTGCGAAGCGGCTCAAAATGCTCATGTATTCGCATATACACTGCGCTTTTTCGCCGCTTCGCGCCTCGTCTCGCACTCGCCTGAGCCTTTTTCAACGGCCTGCTAGAGGCGAAGGCAAAAACCGATGAGCGAGGCGGTGTCGAGATTGCGCTGGCAGTGCCGGCGGGGCACGCGGGAACTCGACGTATTGCTGCTCCGTTATCTTGAAAACAGGTATCCCGGAGTGGGGGAGTCCGAAAAGGCCGGGTTCCGGGCGCTTTTGAACCTTCAGGATCCCGAGCTCATCGGCTATCTGTTGCAGGGTCTTTCTCCCGCGCCGGAATTTGCCGATGTCGTCCACGCCATACTCGTTACGGCTCGTTCCTGAACGCGGACTGCGACGCCTCGTCGTCGCGAGCGGCGTGCTGGCGGCCGGGTTCGGCACGACAGTGATCGCGGGGCTCGAATTGCCTGGCTTCGCGCGGCTGTTGGCGGCAGTCCTCTGGCTCGCCGTGAGCCTCGGCGAGACGTGGCTCCTCGGCCAGGCTTACGGTCGCCTGCGGGCCATCCGGCTGTACGCCGGCGGCGAGGCCGAACTGGCTTGCCGGGATGGCCGCAGCGCGCGCGGGTCGTTGCTCGGCGGCAGCGTCGTGCTCGGACGCCTCGCGTGGCTGCGGTTCCGCACGGAGGACGGCCGTCGATACACCGAACTGTTGCGTCCGAACGCGGCTTCGATCGAGACCTGGCGCCGCCTGCGGGTGCTCTCGAGGCACTTGGGAGCGGCTCGGTGAAGCTGCTACCATGCCCCGGCTTTGAATCGAGTCACATAATGCCCATCGCAGCCATTGATCCGAGAGAACTTTCGGGACCCCGGCCGGTCTATCCGGAGGTCGGGCAATTGCGTCTCGCAGCGGCTAAGGCGCGACCGCATGTCGAATGAATCGACAGACTGGGAACTGGTCAAGCGGGTCCAGAAGGGCGACAAAGGCGCATTCGACCTTTTGGTGCTCAAGTACGAGCACAAGATAGTCAATCTGGTGATGCGTTATGTGCGTGATCCGGAACAGGCATTGGACATCAGCCAGGAGGCTTTCATCAAAGCCTACCGGGCATTGCCGAGGTTTCGCGGCGAGAGTGCTTTCTACACGTGGCTGTATCGCATCGCCGTCAATACTGCGAAGAATTACCTGGCGGCGCAGAGGAGACGGCCGACGGATGTCGAACTGGATTTGCAGGATTCCGAACAGTACAACCTTCATGCCAAGTTGAAGGAGACGGATACTCCGGAAGGAGTGACGTTGAGTCAGGAATTGCAGAAGACTCTCGAGCGAGCGATCGAGGCATTGCCGGACGACCTGAGGACGGCGATTATCTTGCGCGAACTCGACGGGATGAGTTATGAAGAGATCGCACAGACGATGGATTGTCCTGTCGGAACAGTGCGGTCGCGGATTTTCAGGGCTCGCGACGCCATAGGCAAGAAGGTCGGAGCGCTGATGCGGTGAAAAGGCGGGGAACTATGAACGACGCAATCAAGATGCAGATCTCGGCTTTCGTCGACGGCGAGTTGCCGGAGAACGAGGCCCAGTTGTTGCTGCGCCGGATGAGCCAGGACAGGCAGCTCCGGCAGCAGGCGGCCGCGTACCTCATGATCGGACGTTCGCTGCGCGGCGAGCGCAGCGTCGCCGGGATGACGTCGTTGCGCGAACGCATCGCCGCCGCGATAGACGACAACGCGGCAGCAGAGGATCCCGCAGTCACGGGCGCGGAGTCGCCACGCTACCTGCGACCGTTGCTCGGTCTCGCCATCGCCGCGAGCGTGGCGCTCGTCGCGATCGTCGGTCTGCAGCGGACGTCGCATGTCCCCGCATCCCAGCCGCCCGCCGGCGCGGTGGCCGATACCGGCTACACCGTGCCCGAACTCCCGGATGACCAGCTGCGCGAGTACTATCTGCGGCACAGCGCCAGCTCGTCGCTGTTCGGCACGAGCAGTATCAACGCCCGGCTCGTGACGCTGCAGCTGCGCGAAGGCGTGCTCGTCGAGTCGGACGCCGGCGACACCGAACCTGCAGACACTAAAGCGAAGGACGAGGCGAACGTCGAGCCCCGGAGTCCGTAACGAGTCATGGAGCCCGCCAGCATGCGACGCACCGCGATGGCATTGGCGCTGAGCGCGACCCTCGCGGCCGGAATTGCGGAAGCTGCCCCGGGCCCGCACGAATGGCTGGACCGCATGGCGGCCGCCGTCCGGGGGACGAACTACGAAGGCACCGTCATCCGGATGCAGAATGGCACGGTGGAAGCACTCAAGGTCGTGCACGTGGTCACGGACGGCGTGGTCCACGAGAAGGTCATCGTTCAGGAAGGGAATGGCCTCGAGATAATCCGCAACGGCAACGAAGTGCAATGCATCCTCCCCGACGAGAAGTCGGTACTCGTGGAGGAATGGAACGATCAGAGCGCGCTGTTTGCCAGCCTGCCCTCGAGCGATATCCGATTCGGCAGCGAATACGATGTATCGATCGTCCGCACCGAACGCGTGGCAGGACGCAAGACGGTGCTGCTTGCGATCAGGCCGCATGACGGTTACCGGTTCGGGCATCGGATCTGGCTCGATACCGAGACCGGCTTCCCGCTGCAGACGAAACTGATCGCGGACGACGGCACGGCCATCGGCCACGTGAAATTTGCAGACATCAGTCTCGACAAGGACATTCAACCCAGCGCGCTGGCGCCGTCGATCAGCACGGAAAATTTCCGCTGGTTCACCAACCCGAAGCGCAACGTGGTTCCGGAAGTCGAGACCCACTGGGTCTGCGACGCATTGCCGCCGGGATTCCGGGTCATCTCGTCACACCAGGAGGAACTGCCTGGCAACGACGCACCCGTGACACATATCCTGTACAGCGACGGCCTCGCCAACGTCTCCGTGTTCATCGCCCGCTCGAAGGCGACAGCGCTGGCGCATCCTTCCCGCGTGGGCGCATCGAACTCATTCAGCAGCCAGGTCGACGACTATCAGGTGACGGCGGTCGGCGAAGTGCCGGCCGAGACCGTCAAGCAGATCGCGACTTCCATGCGGCAAAGCGACTAGATCGGACCGCATGGATCACCCCCGGGGCACAATTGTGTTGCTCGAGCGCGGCGACACGAAAGCCGTGCGAGCGTTCGTCGAGGTGGATCGGTCGGTTGCGTGTCCGCGTTGCGCGGCGGGCAAGGGCTGTGGCGCCGGCATCCTGGACGCAGGAAGCCGTACGCGGCGTGTCGAGGCGTCGGTCCCGGAGGGCATGGTGCTCGCCGTCGGCGACCGCGTCGCCGTGTCCCTGTTGCCGGAGAACCTGCTGGCAGCCGCGTCTATAGCGTACGGCTTGCCGCTCGCCGGGGCGGTCCTCGGCGCGGCGGCGGGCCTGTATCTGGCGGCGGGTGACGTCCCGGCGGCGCTCGCCGCCTCGGTCGGCCTCGCCGGCGGCATCCTTGCCGCACGCCAGCGGCTGAGTCGCCGCGCCTGTCTGCGACGTTTCGTGCCCGTCGTAAGCGCCCGGGTCCCGACGGTCGACCAGGGCCGTCAGTGAGGCGGGTCGTCGTCTACACTCGCAGGGGGTGCCACCTCTGCGAGCTACTGCTGGAAGAACTGCTGCCCGCGGTCCGCGGCCGCCTCGCGGTCGAACTGCGCGATATCGACAGCCGCGAGGAGTGGAGGCGGGACTACGACGACAAGGTGCCGGTCGTCGAGTATGACGGCAAGGTCATCTGCCAGTATCATCTCGACCGAGACGCGCTCAAACGGATCCTGGGCGATAAGCCGGCATGAACCAAATCCGCAATTTCTCGATCATCGCCCACATCGATCACGGCAAGTCGACCCTGGCCGACCGCTTCATACAGCATTGCGGAGGCCTGGCGGATCGCGAGATGGCAGAACAGGTGCTGGACTCGATGGACCTCGAGCGCGAGCGCGGCATCACGATCAAGGCACAGTGCGTGACGCTGAATTACGAGTCGAGGGACGGCAGGATCTACGAACTCAATTTCATCGACACGCCGGGACACGTGGATTTCTCCTACGAAGTGTCCCGATCGCTCGCCGCCTGTGAAGGTGCGTTGCTCGTCGTCGACGCGGCACAGGGCGTCGAAGCCCAGAGCGTCGCTAACTGCACGACCGCGATCGACCAGGGCCTCGAAGTGCTGCCGGTGCTCAACAAGATCGACCTGCCATCGGCGGACCCCGCTCGCGCCAGGTCCGAGATCGAGGACATCATCGGCGTGGATGCCCAGCAGGCGATGGAGGTGAGCGCCAAGACGGGGCAGGGCGTGCCGGAACTGCTCGAGGCGATCGTCGTGCGCATCCCTCCGCCGGCGGGCGATCCGGAGGCTCCGCTGCAGGCACTGATCATCGATTCCTGGTTCGACAATTACGTCGGTGTCGTCTCGCTCGTACGCGTCGTCAACGGTTCGCTCGAGCGGCGCAGCAAGTTCACGGTGATGTCGACTGGCGATACCTACATCGCGGATCGGGTCGGCTGTTTCACCCCGAAGATGGCGGACCGCGACTCGCTCCAGACCGGAGAGGTGGGATTCGTGATCGCCGCCATCAAGGACATCGACGGCGCACCGGTCGGCGACACGTTGACTTTGGCCCGGCGGCCATGTTCCCGACCGTTACCGGGATTCAAGAAAGTCCAGCCGCGCGTCTTCGCAGGGCTGTTCCCGATCCGCTCGGAGGACTACGAAGACTTCCGGGACGCGCTGCAGAAACTCCGCCTCAACGATGCGGCGCTGCATTTCGAGCCCGAAACTTCCGTGGCCCTGGGTTTCGGGTTCCGTTGCGGTTTCCTGGGCATGCTGCACATGGAGATCGTGCAGGAAAGGCTGGAGAGGGAATACGACCTCGAACTGATTACGACGGCCCCCACCGTGATCTTCGAGGTCGTGGATCTGGCCGGGAACCTGACGTACGTCGACAATCCGGCCAGGCTGCCACCGGCAAACGAGATCGCGGAACTGCGTGAACCGATCATCACGTCGAATATCCTCGTGCCGGACAAGCACGTCGGTGCCGTGATCCGTCTCTGCATCGACAAGCGCGGCGTACAAAAGCACATCCGCTATACCGGCACGCAGGTAGCCCTGGAGTACGAGATGCCGCTTGCCGAAGTCGTCCTCGATTTCTTCGACCGACTGAAGTCGGTGAGTCGGGGTTACGCGTCCTTCGATTATCACTTCGAGCGGTTCGAGCCGGCCGATCTCGTCCGGCTCGACGTCCTGATAAACAAGGAACGGGTGGATGCGTTGTCGATCATCGTGCATCGTGACAGCGCCCAGCGGCGCGGCCGCGAGCTCGTCGAGCGAATGCGCGAATTGATTCCACGGCAGATGTTCGACGTCGCTATCCAGGCCGCCATCGGCGGACAGGTCGTTGCCCGCAGCACCGTCAAGGCTCTGCGCAAAAACGTGACGGCCAAGTGTTACGGCGGCGACGTGACGCGCAAGCGGAAACTGCTCGAGAAACAAAAGGCCGGCAAGCGGCGCATGAAACAGGTAGGATCGGTCGAGATCCCTCAGGAGGCTTTCCTCGCCGTATTGAGGGTGGAGAAGTGAGAGTAGAAATTGAGTATAGACCTTGCATTGATACTGACGGTCCTGACGGTCATCGCGGGGCTAGTCGTCGTCATCGACCGACTGTTCTGGCGCAGCGACAGCGCGGAAGGCAACGTCTCGCGCGGCCGGGATACGCTGGTCGAATATTCGCGGTCGTTCTTTCCGGTCCTGCTGTTCGTCCTCGTCATTCGTTCTTTCGTGTTCGAACCTTTCCGCATCCCGTCCGGCTCCATGATGCCGACGCTTCAGAAGGGCGATTTCATCTTCGTCGAGAAGTATTCCTACGGGTTGCGTCTGCCCGTCACCGAAACCAAGGTGCTCGACACGGGCGAACCGGCGCGAGGCGACGTCATCGTCTTCCGGTTGCCGCAGACCCGAGCATCAACTACATCAAGCGCGTGGTCGGGCTGCCCGGCGACGAGGTCGTCTACGAGCGGCACCGGCTGACGATCAACGGCGAGCAAGTCTCTCTCGAAGCCGGAGCCGGACGCCACGGCGCAGGACCCGGAGTTCGTCGAACAGCTCGGCGAGCATCGGCACGACATCCTGATCGCGAGCGCATCCAACATACTCCGTGACGGTACCTATCACGTCCCCGAGGGCCACTATTTCGTCATGGGCGACAACCGCGACAACAGCCGTGACAGCCGCTATATCGGCTTCATACCGGAGGCCAACCTGGTGGGGAAGGCCGTACGGATCTGGATGAACATGGACGGCCTGAGCTGGCCGCGCTGGGAACGGATTGGCGAAAAGATCCAATAATGTGGTGCAAGTCACTGAACCGGCCGGTAAAATCGCGGTAGTTTGTGTCGATCAGCGAGCGGAGGCGGCGTCGTCATTGGGACGCCGGGGTGTACAGATGCAGGGCAGATCAGCGCCAGTATACGGGCCGACCGCGCGCCAGCGCGGCGTTACGACGCTCGGATTCATCATCCTCATCGTATTCGTCGGTCTGTTCGCTTTCGCGTTCATACGCCTTGCGCCCGTTTACCTCAATTACATGAAGGTCGCCGGCGTCATCAACGGCGTTCATGAAGAATTCGACGGTGAAAATGCCAGCCGGGCCGATATTCTCAAGTCGATCTCGCGACGCTTCGATGTCGAGAGTGTCAGTCGCCTGACGGCGCGCGATATCTCCGTAACGGCCGTCGACGGCGGTTACGAGGTGAAGGCGGAGTACGATGACAAGACGCCGTTCATCGCGAATGTGTCGTTTTCGGTTCACTTCAACAAGACAGCCCTGGTGCGCCGCTAGTCCCAGAACCCGCATGGCGGGCTGTGCGCCCGGGACGACGAGCGATAGAGTTTGGAAAAGGCCGAGACCTGGCTCAGCAAAGCGCTGAATTACCGATTCAAGGACGTCCGCCTGCTTGAACAGGCGCTGACGCATCGGAGTGCGACCGGTGCGAACAACGAGCGCCTCGAATTCCTGGGCGACGCCATCCTCGACGTCGTCGTCTCCGAAGCCGTCTACCGCGCCCGACCCGAAGCGACCGAGGGAGACCTGAGCCGCCTGCGGGCCTCGCTCGTGAAGGACGAGAGCCTGGCGGCGCTGGCGGCGGATCTCGGATTGGGGCCGCATCTCATCCTGGGCGGCGGCGAACGAAAGTCGGGTGGCCATCGCCGCGAGTCGATACTCGCGGACGCGGTCGAAGCGATTTTCGGTGCAGTCTATCTGGACGCCGGTTTCGACGCTTCCCGCGAGGTTATCGAACGGGCCTTCGGCAAGCGCCTCGAGGAATTCCCGCCGATCGAGGAGCTCCGCGATCCGAAGACCCGCTTGCAGGAATGGCTGCAGGCCAGGGGGCGCGGGCTGCCGCAATACGAACTCGTTGCCGAGACGGGCGAGGCGCACCGGCGGCGTTTCGAAGTCAGCTGCAGCATCGAGGGCGATGCCGATCCGACGCATGGCGAAGGCACGACGCGGCGTGCGGCCGAACAGACGTCCGCGCAGAGGATGCTGGTCCGCCTCGAGCGAAACGATCCCGTATGAGCGCTATGCGCTGCGGTTTTGCTGCCGTGATCGGACGACCGAACGTCGGCAAGTCGACGCTCATCAATTCGATCGTTGGCAGCAAGGTCAGCATCGTCACCGCCAAGCCGCAGACGACGCGGCACCGCATCCTTGCCATTCACAACGCAGCGCGACGCACAGATCGTGTTCGTGGATACCCCCGGCCTGCATGACAAGGGCGGGAAGAAGGCCGTAAACCGCCTGATGAACCGCGCGGCGGTGACAGCGCTTCGCGACGCCGACGTGGTGCTGTTCGTGACCGAGGCCGGTCACTGGACGCGCCAGGACGCCACGGTGCTCGCCCGAATCCAAAGCTGCAGCGCGCCGGTCATTGCGGTGCTCAACAAAGCCGACCTCGTCATGCCCCGGGAACGGCTCCTCGAAGCCATGGCGGCGACGGCAGAGCGCCACGATTTCGACGACATCGTGCCGGTGTCGGCCCGGCGCCACGACAATCTCGACGCGTTGCTCGGCCTGGTCGCCGGCTACCTGCCCGAATCGCAGCCGATGTTTCCTGCCGGGATGCGCACGGACAGGAGCGCCGAATTCCATGCCGCCGAAATCATCCGGGAGAAGCTGATGCTGACGCTTCACAAGGAGGTTCCGTACGGCCTGACGGTACAGATCGAGCGCTACGAGGCGGCGGACGACAGGGTCCGAATCGACGCGATCGTCTGGGTCGAGCGCGAGAGCCAGAAGGGGATCGTCGTCGGCAAGGGCGGCAGCGTGCTCAAGCGCGTGGGCAGGGCGGCGCGACTGGAGCTGCGGCAGCTCCTCGGCCGCCCGGTGCACATCGAGCTGTGGGCGAAGGTAAAGGCGAACTGGGCCGACAACGAGCAGGACTTGCTCCGGCTCGGCTTCGATTCGCCCTGAGCCCGCGCCCGTCCCGCGATGTCACAGCGCCGCGTACACGCCGAGCCCGCATTCGTCCTGCATCATCGACCCTTCCGTGACTCCAGCCAGATCATCGACGTGCTCAGCCGCGATCACGGGACGCTCGCGCTCGTCGCGCGCGGCAGCCGGTCGCCTCGCTCGAAGCTCCGCGGGCTGCTGCGGCCGTTCCTGCCGCTGTCCCTCTCCTGGGTGGCCAGGTCCGATCTCGGCACGCTGACCGGGGCGGAGGCGGCAGGCGCGCCGCCGCGTCTCGAGGGTGATGCGTTGTTGTCGGCCTACTACGTCAACGAGCTCATCCTCCGCTTCCTGCACCGCCACGACCCGCAGCCGGAGATCTTCCGCGCCTACGCGGGCGTCGTGAGCGCGCTCGCCGGGGCGGACAACGTGGCGGCCTGTCTGCGCGAATTCGAGATCGATTTCCTGGGTCAGATCGGCTATGCGCTGAACCTCGAGTCCGAGGCGGAATCGCAGCAAGCCCTCGATCCCGCTGTCAGCTATCGGTACCGGATCGATCACGGTCCGGTCGTCGTGGCCCGGGGCGGCGGGCCGGCTCGTGTTCTCGGGTGCCGAATTGTCCGCCATTGGCCGCCGCGAATTCGAGCGCCCGGAAGTCCTGCGTGCCGCGAACCGCCTGCTGCGGGAGGTCATCGATTTCCATCTCGGCGGCCGGGAGCTGAATAGCCGGAAGGTGCTCGTCGAGCTGCACCGAACAAAGCTAGAATAGGTGCGCATGACGACAGCTGCGCTGCATCTCGGAGTCAATATCGATCACGTCGCGACCTTGCGCCAGGCGCGCGGAACGCCGTATCCCGAGCCCGCGCGTGCCGTCGTGCTGGCGGAGGAGGCCGGCGCGGACAGCATTACCGTGCATCTGCGCGAGGACCGCCGCCATATCCAGGATGCGGACCTCGTCGCGATCCGGCGTGTGATGCGCACGCACATGAATCTCGAAATGGCCGTCACGCCGGAGATGCTGGGCATCGCCGCGGATGCCAGGCCCAGCGACTGTTGCTTCGTACCGGAACGGCGCGAGGAACTGACGACGGAGGGCGGACTCGACGTCGCCTCCCAGACGGACAAGATCGGCGATGCCTGCGCGCGCCTGGCCGAAGCCGGCATCCGCGTGTCCCTGTTCATCGACCCCGAGCCGGCACAACTCGAGGCGGCCGTCGCCGCCGGCGCCCCGGTCGTCGAGCTGCACACCGGCCGTTACGCGGATGCCGGCGACGCAGACAGAGCTGCCGAATTACGCCGTATCGTCGACGCCGCCCGCTACGGTTCGGAACTCGGTCTGACCATCCACGCGGGCCACGGCCTGCATTACGACAACGTGGCGGCCATCGCCCGCATCCCCGAGATCGTCGAGTTGAACATCGGCCACGCGATCGTCGCGCAGGCCGTGTTCGACGGGCTGTCGACGGCGGTCCGCGAGATGAAGCGGTTGATGACGGAGGCAAGGTCCGGATGAGCGCGCCATGATTTTCGGCGTCGGTACGGACGTCGTCGAGCTGTCGCGCATCCAGGCCAGTTTCGATCGGTTCGGGGAACATTTCGTGCGCCGGATCCTGATGGACGAAGAACTCGCGCTGTTCGCGAATACGCGCTGGCCGGTGCGCTTCCTGGGCATGCGTTTCGCCGGCAAGGAGGCGACCGTGAAAGCGATGGGTACCGGTTTCCGGCACGGCGTCTGGCTGCGCGACGTCGGCATTACGCAGAATGCGTGGGGCAGGCCGCTCGTGATCTGGTCCGAGCGGGGTCGACGAGTGTGTGCCGACCTCGGGATCGGTTGCGGGCACGTCAGCCTGACGGACGATGCGGGGCTCATCGTCGCGATGGCCGTCGTCGAGGCGGCGGACTGAGGCTGCGGGGCGCACATCGGCGATGAACTGCTTCTCCTTCGATATCGAGACCGTCCCCGACGTGGAGTTCGGGCGGCGCCTGCTGGGACTCGACGGCATCGACGACGAAGACGTGGCCTCGGCGATGACGTTCAGGCATCTGCAAAAGACGGGCAGCGAGTTCCTGCCCTTGCATCAGCACCGCGTCGTCGCCATCTCCGTCGCGCTGCGGTCGGGCGACAGCTTCCGCGTCTGGAGTCTCGGTGACGCGGATGCCGGCGAGGCAGAGCTCGTGGCGCGCTTCTTCGACGGCATCGAACGCTATACGCCGGATCTCGTGTCCTGGAACGGCAGCGGTTTCGATCTGCCGGTGCTGCATTACCGCGCGCTGAAGCACAAGGTCCGCGCCGCCCGGTACTGGGAGACCGGTGACCGCGATCAGAGCTTCCGATGGAACAATTACCTCAACCGCTTCCACTCGCGTCACACCGACCTGATGGACGTGCTGTCGGGCTACCAGCCCCGCGGCCGTGTCAGTCTCGAGGAGATGGCGCTGATGCTCGGTTTTCCCGGCAAGCTCGGCATGGCCGGCGACAAGGTCTGGGACAAATTCCGGGAGGGGGCGATCGGCGAAATTCGCGATTACTGCGAAACCGACGTGCTCAATACCTGGCTCGTGTTCCTGCGCTACGAGCAGATGCGCGGCAACCTGGACGAGGCCGGGCTCGAACGCGAATGCCGGCTCGTCCGCGACACGTTGACCGCCCTGCAGAAGCCGCACCTGGACCGCTTCCTCGCCGCCTGGCCGGCGGCCTGAAGAACAGCCCTTGGTCCGCAAGCGTCGCGAACCGGAGACGGCCCGAATCCTGTCGGTGACCCACGACGGCCGCGGTGTCGCCGATGCGCCCGGCAAGAAGGTGTTCGTCGCCGGCGCCCTCACGGACGAGCGGGTCCGCTTCCTGCGGCGTGCCTCACGCCGCAAGTTCGACGAGGCCGAACTGCTCGAGGTGATCGAGCCCTCGCCGGAGCGCATCGAGGCGCGCTGTGCGGCGTTCGGTCGCTGCGGCGGCTGCGCGCTGCAGCATGTCACTACGCAGCAGCAGCGGCGAATCAGATCGCAGGTGCTCGCTGACAGCCTGCAGCGAATCGGCCGGGTCGAACCCGGGCGCTGGCTGGACGCGATCGTGGGGCCGGACTGGAATTACCGGCGCCGCGCGCGCCTCGCGGTCAAGGACGTTCATGCCAAGGGCCGGATCCTGGTCGGATTCCGGGAGCGGCACGCGCCGTACGTGACGGACATGCATCGTTGCGAGGTACTGGCAGAGCCGCTCGACGGCATGCTCGACCTGCTCGCCGAGCTGATCGGGGATCTGTCGGTGCGCGCGCGGCTGCCGCAGATCGAAGTGGCGGTCGCGGACAACGCGACGGCACTCGTGTTCCGCGTGCTCGAGCGACCATCGGCCGACGACGTCCGGCGGCTGCGCGATTTCGGCAACCGCTACGGTATCCGTATCCACCTGCAGCCGGGCGGCCCGGATTCGGTAGAGCTGTTGTGGCCGGATCCGCCGGTCGAGCCCCTGTACTACGAGCTGCCCGAGTTCGACCTGCGCGTGGAGTTCGAGCCGGCCGGATTCGTGCAGGTGAACGGCGCGGTCAATCGCCGCCTGGTCGCCGCGGCCGTCGAGCTCCTCGATCCGCAGCCCGCCGACCGTGTCCTCGATCTCTACTGCGGCATCGGCAATTTCTCGTTGCCGCTGGCGCGGCGCTGCGCGACGGTGCTCGGCATAGAGGGCGACGAGAAGCTGGTGGCGGGCGCGCGGCGCAACGCCGCACGCAATGCCATCGAGACCGCCAGCTTCCGGCGCGCAGACCTCGGCGAGGTCGACGGCCGCGAAGGATGGTTGGCCGGCGGCTGGGACCGGGTCCTGCTGGATCCGGCGCGCAACGGCGCGGCCGAGGTCGTCGCGGCCATGGAGCGGCTCGGTCCGCAGCGTATCGTGTACGTGTCCTGCCACCCGGGTACGCTGGCGCGGGACGCGGGTACCCTCGTCCATGACGGCGGGTATCGTCTTGCGGCCGCCGGAATCGTGGACATGTTCCCTCATACCGCACACGTCGAATCCATCGCTGTTTTCGATAAATAGCCGAAAATCCATGGAGTTATAATGCGACCATGTCGCTCGGACCGGTGATGCTCGATTTCGAAGGCGCAGGCCTTACGCCGGCGGACCGCAGCCTGCTGCGCGAGCCTGCCGTCGGCGGCGTGATCCTGTTCGCGCGCAATTACGAATCGCCGGAGCAGATCGCCGGGCTCGTTGCCGAAATCCGCAGTCTGCGCAGCCCGCCGCTGCTGACCGCGGTCGATCACGAGGGCGGTCGCGTGCAACGGTTCCGGGACGGTTTCACCCGGATACCTGCCATGCGCAAGATCGGGCACGTCTATGACCGCGATCCGGACCAAGGGCTGGAGCTCGCCCGGACGATCGGCTGGCTGATCGCTGCCGAACTCCGCGCGGCCGGCATCGATCTCTGCTTTGCGCCGTGCGTCGATCTCGATTGGGGCGCCAGCGAAGTCATCGGCGACCGCGCATTCCACAGCGATGCGGATGCCGTAGGTGCACTCGCCGCCGAATTCTCCCGCGGCCTCCGCGATGCCGGCATGGCAGCCGTCGCCAAGCACTTTCCGGGTCACGGTGCCGTCGTCGCCGATTCGCACCTGCAGCTGCCCGTCGACCGACGCGAATACGGCGACGTGCTGGATGACATCCGCCCCTACGAAAAACTGATCGGCAATGGCCTCATCGCGGCCGTCATGCTCTCTCACGTCGTGTACCGCGAGATAGATGACTTGCCCGCGGGTTTCTCCCGTTACTGGGTCCAGGACGAATTGCGCTCGAAGCTGGGCTTCGGCGGTGCGGTATTCTGCGACGACCTCAGCATGCAGGCGACCGCCGCCTACGGATCCATGCCGCGGCGGGCGAACCGCGCCCTGGCGGCCGGCTGCGACATGGTACTGATCTGCAACGACCGTCCCGCTGCGGAACAAGCCGTCGAAGCGCTCGGCGGCTGGTCCAATCCGTTGTCGCTGGTCCGCCTGGCACGTCTGCACGGCACGCGACACACCACGCGAAATGCGCTGCTAGCGAGTGATCAGTGGCAGCGTGCAAGCGACGCACTCGGACAGTGGAGCGAGCGCCCGCAACTGAGTCTCGATGCCTGAGAGTGCAGGTGGCGGCATGAGCGGACAGTTCGCGATTATCACCGGCAGTGGCTTCGCCGGTTTCGCCACGACGGGCGAGCCACAACGTGTCGCGACGCGTTTCGGCGCGCCGTCGGCACCGTTGCGCAGCGTCAGGATCGGCGGGTCGCAGGTGCTGACGCTGCCGAGACACGGCGAGGACCACACCCTGCCGCCGCACGCGATCAACTACCCTGCGAATCTGCTGGCATTGCGCGAAGCGGGTGCCGCTTCGGTCATCGCCCTGAACACGGTCGGCGTTATCTCGCGGGTACGCGCGCCGGGTCAGCTGGCAGTTCCGGATCAGATCGTGGACTACACGTGGGGCCGCCGACACACGATCCACGACGGGGCGGAGCCGGCATTCGAACACATCGACTTTACCCGGCCGTTTGCCGAGGATCTGCGGCAGGCGCTGCTGGTGGCGGCCGGAGCGGCCGGCGTCGACTGTTACGATGGCGGCGTCTACGCCGTGACCCAGGGCCCGCGCCTGGAAACGGCCGCCGAGATCGACCGTCTCGAACGCGACGGCGCGGACTACGTGGGCATGACGGCGATGCCGGAGGCGAGCCTCGCACGCGAGATCGGTCTCGACTACGCTTGCCTGTGTCTGGTGGTGAACGCGGCTGCCGGTCGCGGCGAAAAGGCGATACACGAGGACGTGGAATCCAGTACCCTGTCTGCCGGGTCGCAGGCGCTCAGGGTACTCGAGCGGTTCTTCCTGTAGCGATCCACAAGTGGCCATGGACGAAATCGGGCGCGAAATACTGCAACAGGTGATCGAGGCTTCGGCCGAGCCGCTGGTCATCGTGCGTGTCGATCACCCCGACTGGCCCGTCGTGCTCGGCAACGGCGCATTCGACGCGATCAGCGGCAAGGCGTCGAAGGGCCAGCCATTCGCGGACGTGATCGAGCATCTCGTGGGCCGCGAACTCGCGCTCGAGATTTCCGAGACGGTCCGCGGCGGACAGGAGACGAGTATCCCCGTGGACCTGGGCGGCCGCGACTACCTGCTGTCGCTGAAACCGCTGCCGAGCGCGGCGAAGGATGACTCGAAGTTCTATGTCGCGTTCTGGCGCGCCGGCGCCGGCGCGGTCGCCAGCAACGACACGCATCATGCACTGCTCAAGGCGAAGCGGCGCATGCGGGACCTGACACGCGACGACCCGGTAACCGGACTCATGAACGACAGGGCGTTCCGTGACGTGCTGGAGCACGACTGGGCAGTCGCGGCGCGCGAGAAGAGCAATCTCGCGCTCGTGCAGTTCACCGTGCAGGACTTCCAAGCCTATGTCGACGTGTTCGGCCGCCATGCGGCCGACACCTGCCTGCGCCGTGTCGGCCAGGCCGTGCGTCGCTGCCTGCGGCGGGCCAGTGACGTCGTCGGCCGCCTCGAAGGCGCCCGCGTCATCGTGCTGTCGCATGCGGCGGAGGAAGACGGCGTGCGGGAGTTCGCGACGCGCATCGCGACGGCGGTGCGGGAACTCGGACTGCATCATCCGCGCTCGACAGCCGCGAAATTCGTGACGGTGTCGTACCGGGTCGCATTCGTCGGGCCGGCTCGCGAGGAGCGCACGCCCGTGCAGGTCATCGAGGAACTACTGGCCGACGAGGAAGGCTAGCGACTGCTGACCGTCGGCATGCGCCGACTTCTCGTCGGCATCGTCGACGCGCGTGACCTTTGCCACCACCCCGAATTTCGGATGATCGAAGTAGCGGATGTCGCCGCTCTTGACGATCCGGTTCTCCTGGATCCGGTAATGTACCGGCAGTTGCGCTTGCTCCGGGCCTCTCCTCTCGCGATCGTCGCCGAAACCGGCGACCGGCTGATCGGTCGGCGTGGCCGTGTCGGCCTGGAGCGACAGATCGACGACGAGATGCAGGAAGCGGCTCAGGTACAGTGTGAAGTTGCCGTCCAGGCCCGCGGGCGGATCTCCGAAAGTGCGCAGCTCGATCGGCGTCGTCTCGTCCCGGGACAATGCCGGCTGGGTCCAGCCGAAGTGCATGACGGTCCGATAGACGTCCAGCCGATGCAGTCGGTCCAGGATGTCCTGCATCGTGAATTCGTTGCGCGTGAGCACGTGGAAGGCGAAAGCCGGAGCGTCGTTGTGCATTGCTGCCGCGTCCGGCGGGGCCGTATCGGGCGGCGCACCGGCGCCGGTCTCGTCGCCCGGCGTCTGCCCGTTCTCCTCGTCCGGCACGGCAGCGGGTTCCGGCGCATCGGGCGGGAATGTCTCGGTCCCGGTGCCGACGGGTTCGGCATAGGTAAAAATCACGACCTCGACGGTGTAACTCTTCGGCTCCTCGGGTGCGGCTTGCTCGTCCGCGCCCGGCTGTTGCGCGACGGCGAACGTCGCGGGCAACACGGTCAGCATCAGGGCAGCAATGGTCTTCATCGATTCCACTCGTAGTGGCGGCATCAGGCCGACATCGCACTTTCGGTTCCGGCCGTGAGTGTATCGAGCAGTTCCTCGACCGCCGAGAACCGGGTTTCGAGTCTGCTCAGGTCCGCCCGAAACTGCAAGCGATGCGAGCCCTGCAACCGGTAGCCGCGGCTCGCATCCTGCACGAGTCCGACGAGTGCCACGGGGTCGGCACGGCTCTCCTCGCCGAATACCAGGAATCCACCCTCGGCGGCGGCATCGAGCTTGTCGATACCCAGCGCCCGGGCGCGTTGCTTGATGCCGGCGATGCGCAGCAGGTTGCGGGCCGGGGGCGGCAGCAGCCCGAAGCGATCGATCAACTCCACCTGCAATTCGCGCAGCTCCTCGTCCGTCCTGGCAGAAGCGATGCGCTTGTAGAGTATCAGGCGCAGGTGCACATCCGGCACATAGTCTTCGGGCAGCAGGGCGGGGACGTGGAGATTGATGTCCACGCTGCCTTCCAGCGGGGCGTCGAGGTCCGGTTCGCGGCCCGCACGCAGGGACTCGACGGCACGTCCGAGCAATTCCATGTACAGCGCGAAACCGATCTCCTGGATCTGGCCGCTCTGCACGTCCCCCAGCAACTCGCCTGCGCCCCGGATCTCCAGGTCGTGAGTCGCGAGGATGAATCCCGAGCCGAGGTCTTCCAGCGAATCGATCGCCTCGAGGCGCTTGACCGCGTCCGCCGTCATCGCGGCCTTCGGCGGAGCGAGCAGGTACGCGTATGCCCGGTGATGAGACCGGCCGACGCGTCCACGGAGCTGATGGAGCTGCGCGAGTCCGAAGCGATCCGCGCGGTTGATCACGATCGTGTTGGCGGTCGGCACGTCGATTCCGCTCTCGATGATCGTCGTGCACAGGAGCACATTGAAACGGCGATGATAAAAATCCAGCATGACCTGTTCGAGATCACGCTCGGGCAGTTGCCCGTGGCCGATACGGAGCTTCGCCTCCGGAACGAGGGCGCGCAACCGCTCGCCGATGCGCTCGATGTCTTCGACCCGGTTGTGGATGAAATAGACCTGGCCGCCGCGCTTGATCTCCCGCAGGCAGGCCTCGCGGATCAGTACATCGTTCCATTGGGTGACGAACGTCTTGACGGCCAGGCGGTCTTCGGGGGGCGTCGTGATCAGGGACATGTCGCGGAGGCCGCCGAGCGCCATGTTGAGCGTGCGCGGTATCGGCGTGGCGGTGAGCGTGAGCATGTCGACGCGGCTGCGCAGCGACTTGATCGCCTCCTTGTGGCGGACACCGAAGCGATGTTCCTCATCGACGATCACGAGCCCGACATCCCTGAGCTCGCGTATGTATTGCAGCAGCCGGTGCGTACCGATGACGACGTCCACGCTGCCCGCGCGGAGACCGTCGACGATCGACTTGACGGTGCCCGCCGTCTGGAAGCGCGACAACACCTCGATACGCACCGGCCAGTCGGCGAACCGGTCCCCGAAACTGGCGCCGTGTTGTTGCGCAAGCAGCGTCGTCGGCACCAGGATCGCCACCTGTTTGCCGCCGTGCACCGCCGCGAAAGTCGCCCGCAGCGCGACCTCGGTCTTGCCGAAACCGACGTCGCCGCAGACGATGCGGTCCATCGGTTCCGGCGATGCGAGATCCGCGAGGACCTCGGCGATCGTCCGCGCCTGATCTTCCGTGAGCTCGAACGGGAAACCGGCTTCGAACGCACGATAGTCCGCCTCCGGCCAGCGGAAGGCGTGACCGGGCCGTGCCGCCCTGCGTGCGTAGACGTCCAGCAACTCGGCCGCGACGTCGCGGATCTTGCCGGTCGCGCGTTGCCGGGCCCGGGCCCATTGCTCCGAGCCGAGCCGATGCAGGGGCGCATGCTCCGCAGAGGCGCCCGTGTAGCGCGAGATCAGCTCGAGCGCGTGCACCGGGACGTAGAGGCGGTCGCCATCGGCGTATTCGAGCTCGAGGAATTCGCCGGACGTTCCGCCGGCCTCGAGCACGGTCAACCCGCGATAACGGCCGACGCCGTACTCGGTATGCACGACGGGAGAGCCGGGTTCGAGATCATTCAGCTGCCGGATGACCGCCGCGGGGTCCCGTTCGCTCCTGCGGCGGCGGCTGGCGGGGCGCGCACGTTCGCCGAACAATTGTTCTTCGCTGATGATCGCGAGTCGCGCGTCGGGCAGCAGCACGCCGTTTTCGAGCGGCGCGAGGCAGACGGCGGCGCGCTGCGTCCCTGTGAGAAAATCCTCCCAGCTCCCGACGCGAGCGAGATCGATACCGCGTGCCGAGAGCAGTTCCGCGATCTGCTCGCGAAGCCCCGGCGATCGGGTCGTGAACAGGATCCTGCCGGCGTAGGCGTCGAGAAATTGCATCAGTGCGGCCGCCGCATCGTCGTAACGCGCCTCGATGCGCACCGCGGGCGGCAGCCGCGTGGACAGATCGTGCCCGCCGCTGGCGCCGAGCGATTGCGCGGAGTACGTGACCGCCGGCAAAGCCTGCAGCCGCGAGGTCACGTCCGTGGGAGCGAAGAACGTCTCTGCGGGACCGAGGATCGGCCGCTCGGGATCGAGGCTGCAGAGTTCGAAGCGTTCCTCGATCTCGGCCCAGGCCGTCTCGAGCAGGGATTGCAGTCCGTCGGGCACGAACGCCAGGCAGGTATCGGGAAGATAGTCGAGGAGGTTGGCCGTCGCCTCGAAGAACAGCGGCAGATAGTACTCGATACCGCCATGCGCGATGCCGTCGGATACTTCGCGATACACCCTGGAGCGCCCGGGCTGACCTTCGAATCGGGCCCGGTACCGGTGCCGGAAGTCCCGGATGGATTCGGCGTCGAGGGGAACCTCGCGCGCAGGCAGGATTTGCACCGCGTCGACGGCCTCGGCCGAGAGCTGATCGTCCGGCGAGAAGTACCGCAGCGACTCCACGTCATCGTCGAAGAAATCCACGCGGGTCGGCCGTTCGCTGCCCATCGGAAATACGTCGATCAGCGACCCGCGAACGGCGAATTCACCGTGTTCGCCGACTTGCGATACCCGGGAATAGCCGGCGGCCGTCAGTCCGTCGATGAACGGTTCGCGGGGCAGCCGCTGGCCCCTGGCAAGCGACAGCGAGCGCATCGCGACGTAATCGAGCGGCGGCAGACGTTGCAGCAGGGCGGGTGCGGATGCGACGACGAGGCCGGATTCGAGACCGCGCAGCGCCGCGAGGACCGAGAGCCGCTGCGAGATGATGTCCTGGTAGGGTGAGAAGCTGTCCCAGGGCAGCGTCTCCCATTCGACGAAGTGGTGCACGGCCATCGAGGCGCCGAACCAGTGGAGCTCTTCCTCGAGCTGGTCGGCATGGCGCGGATTTTCGGCCAGGACGAGCAGGGGTCGCCCGGTCCTGGCGGCCAGCTCGATCGCGGCCAGCGCCGCGCTGGCGCCGATCAGGCGCCCGCAGCGAAGGCGTTCACCCGGTCGCGACGGGATTCGGGTCTGGGATTGGAGCAGGATATCGTCTGGCACGAACGCGTGTAACGGTGACGGGGCCCGCGATTATTGCATATCGCGGATGCGAATCCGTTCCTGCGGGACAAGACCGCCGGGACGCGCGGCGCCCGGGCGTTTCGATCGATTCGTGTGGGATCAGCTGGGCTGGTGGTGCTTGACGACCGCATGGATGACGCGGTCGTACTCGAAGTAAACGACGAAATCCTTGTATTCCCAGCTCGAGATCGGCGGGTCACCGACCGGCGCCTTGCGCGATTCGGGCTCACCGAACCTGGCTTCGACGCTCTTGGCCGTCATTCCACGCGTCGGACGGGCCATGTCGGATTTCGCCATGTCCTGCATCTGCAGCTCGTCGGCCGTGGCGAGGCCGAAGGCACCGCACAGCAGGGCTATCATCGCCAGAATACGCAGCTTGACCATCACAGCTCTCCCAGGATTCATGTGACTATATCACTCCAGCTCTTGTCACAAAACATATGATTTCCAAGGCTTTTGGTCCATCCCCAAAACTGTGATTCCCGTCACGAATCCGGCCATGGGGCGGCATCGCCGGCCGCGGCGGAGTGAGATACGCGGAGCGCGCGGCACGGGGGTCTGTGGTTTAATGCGTGGCGATGATCAACCCGGTCGAACTGTTCGTCGGGCTCCGCTACCTGCGAGCGAAACGACGCACCCGCTTCGTCTCCTTCATTTCCCTGATCTCGCTGCTCGGGATCGGGTTGGGGGTGGCGGCGCTGATCGTCATCCTGTCCGTCATGAACGGCTTCGAGGGAGAGCTGCGCACACGGCTGCTCAGCATGTCTGCGCACGGTTACGTGACGACGTCGGAAGGCGTAACGAAGGACTGGCGTTCGCTGTTGCAGGAGGTGGCGGCCGAGCCGGGCGTCAAAGCGGCGGCGCCGCTCGTGCAGATGGAAGGCATGATCGAATCGGGACGGGAACTGCACGCGGTGCTCGTCGATGGGGTCGATCCGAAATTCGAACGACCCATGTCGGGCGCGATGATCCATTTCGTCGAAGGCGACCTGGATGCGCTGCAGCCGGGTTCGCGCGGCATCCTCGTCGGCAGCCTGCTGGCCAACGAGCTCGGGGTACGCGTCGGCGATCCCGTGATCCTGCTGATCCCACGCCCCGCCGGCGACGGCACGCTCGAACCGGTCCTGGAACGCTTCGTCCTGCGCGGCGTTTTCGAAGCCGGACTGCAGGAGCATGACGCGTCGCTCGCGCTCGTCAATGCGAACGATGCCGCGTCGATCCTCGAGATCGGCGACGAGGCGACGGCGATACGCTTCCGTGCGGACGACGTCATGCAGGCGCCCGCGATCGCGCACCGGCTTGCCGCACGCCTCGGCGACGGCTACGTCACCAGCGACTGGACCGTCGAGAATGCCAGCTATTTTCACGCGATCCGGCTCGAAAAGATGATGATGTCGCTGTTGCTGTCGCTGATCATCGGCGTCGCCGCGTTCAACATCGTGGCGAGTCTCGTCATGGTGGTCACGGACAAGACCAACGATATCGCGATCCTGCGAACTCTCGGAATGCAGCCGGGCGGGGTGGTGCGGGTCTTCTTCTTCCAGGGTGCAATGATCGGCTGGGCAGGCGTTTTCATCGGTGTCATCCTCGGCGTCGTCGTCGCGCTCAACGTGCCGGCGATCGTGCCGGTGCTGGAGCGGATCTTCGGATTCCAGATCATGCCCGGCGACGTCTATTACGTGACCCGGATACCGTCGATCCTCGAAGCCTCGGACGTGATCACCATATCGGTCGTGGCCTTCGTGTTGACGTCGCTGGCGACCTTGTATCCGGCTCGCCGGGCCGCGGGCGTGAATCCGGCCGTGGCGCTGCGCTACGAGTGATGCCATGAGCGCCCCGTACGAGTTCTGGATCGGCAGGCGCTACGTACGTTCGCGGAGCAGCAACCGCTTCGTGTCGCTGATTTCCACGATCTCGATGCTCGGGATCGCCATCGCCGTCGCCGTGCTCATCATCGTCCTGTCGGTGGTCAATGGCTTCGAGAGGGAACTGCGGGATCGCCTGCTGGCGATGTCGGCGCATGCGACCATCGAAGGCCTCGACGGCCGCATCGAGGGGTGGTCGGGTCTCGAAGCGGCTGCGGCGAAGAACCCCGGGTCCGGGCCGCGGCGCCGTATGTCGACGGCCAGGCGCTGCTGGTGTCGTCGGCGCACCTCAGCGGCGCGGAATTGCGGGGCGTGGATCCGGTCGCCGAGGACGCGGTCACCGGCGTCGGAGCCACGATGGTCGCAGGCCACCTCGACGGCCTCGCACCCGACAGCTTCCATATCGTGCTTGGCGTCGAGCTCGCCAAAGCGCTCCACGTCGGCGTCGGGGACAAGGTCACCGTGACGCTCGCGCAGGGTATCGTGACGCCGGCGGGCGTCATGCCGCGCAGCAAGCGCTTCGTCGTCAGCGGACTGTACCGCGTCGGCATGTACGAGTTCGACCGCCGGCTCGCGTTCATCAATATTAAGGACGCGCAACGCCTGTTCCGGATGCGCGGCGCGGTCACCGGGATACGTCTCGCCGTCACGGAGCTGTTCCAGGCCTACGCCATCGTCCGCGAGGTCGCCAACGACTACGGTAAAGCGGTGCTGGTCAGCGACTGGACGCGTCGGCACGTTAATTTTTTCCGTTCGATCCAGATCACCAAGTCGATCCTGTTCGTGATCCTCCTGCTCGTCGTCGCCGTGGCGGCGTTCAATATCGTCTCCACGCTGGTCATGGTCGTGAAAGACAAGCAGTCGGACATCGCGATCCTGCGCACCGTCGGTGCGCGGCCGTCCGGCATACTGAGGATATTCGTAACGCAAGGCAGCGTGATCGGCCTCGTCGGGACGCTGGTCGGCGTGCTCGTCGGCGTACTGCTGGCCGTCAACCTGGAGAGCATCGTGTCCGTCGTAGAATCGGTATT
>CAVZRD010000008.1:0-28030 GCA_963777675.1 uncultured Gammaproteobacteria bacterium
TCCCTGTATTGTGCCGTCATAGTAAAGCATGTGGATGACAAGACCCGCGCCAAGACCGGCCTTAACGAACTCCTGCGCGGTGCGGTAGACTAGGCCGGGCCGTGCTGACCTTATTCGGAATCAAGAGTTGCGACACGTGCCGCAAGGCCGGCAAGTATCTGGCGGATCACAACATCGAGTATCGTTTCCACGATCTGCGCGAGGACGGCCTCGATATCCAGATGCTCGAGCGATGGGCGCAGCGTATCGGCTGGGAGCGGCTGCTGAACAAGCAGAGTCTGACCTGGCGCAAGATCCCCGAGGTGGACCGCAACGACATGACGCGGGACAAGGCGCTGGCGGCGATGATCGACAACCCGACCCTCATCAAGCGGCCGGTTCTGGAAACCCCGACCTTCATCGCGGTGGGGTTCTCCGAGAAGCGCTTCGGCGATTTCCTCGAAATCTCGGATCTGTAGCGGCAGAAAGTTACCCGATGCGGCCGGTGATGTAATCCTCGGTCAGCTTGTGCTGGGGATTCGTGAAGATCCTATCGGTCTCGTCGACCTCGACCAGCATGCCGAGATGGAAGTACGCGACGCGGCGCGATACACGCGCCGCCTGCTGCATCGAGTGGGTGACGATGACGATCGCATAGTCCTGCGTCAATTCGTCCATCAGGTCCTCGATACGCGCCGTCGCGATCGGATCCAGCGCGGAACACGGCTCGTCCATGAGTATGACTTCCGGGTTCACCGCGATCGTGCGCGCGATGCAAAGCCGCTGTTGCTGACCGCCCGAGAGGCCCGTGCCGGGCTCGTCGAGCCGGTCTTTCACCTCGCGCAGCAGTCCCGCGCGCTCGAGGCTCGTATGGACGATGTCGTCCAGTTCTGCCCTGTCGGCGGCGAGTCCGTGTATCCGCGGCCCGTAGGCGACATTGTCGTAGATGCTCTTCGGGAACGGATTCGGTTTCTGGAACACCATGCCGACGCGCGCGCGCAGCGCCACCGGATCGAGTTCCTTGCCGTAGATGTCCTGCCCGTCCAGCGTGATGCGGCCGCTCACCCTCGCCGACTCGATCGTATCGTTCATCCGATTGAGGCAACGCAGGAACGTCGACTTGCCGCAACCCGACGGCCCGATCAATGCGATGACTTCTTTCTTGCCGATCTCGAGCGAGACATTCTTGATGGCGTGATTGTCGCCGTAAAAGACGTTGACCTCCTCGGCGACGAGGAATGGATTCCTGCAGCGCACGTGTCCGACCGTCGTGCCCGCCTCGACCGGCTTTTCGAGATGGTCGAGCATCCGTCCGCGCCCGTCATGTCCGCCCTGGCGCAGCCTCGCACGACCCGGCTCCGCAACCGGATCGCCCTCTCTGCGGGGACTGTCGCCGGGGAGATTCACTTCCGTCATGCGTGCCATTGTCATACAGCCTCACCCGTCACACAACGAGCCGCTACCACCTGCGTTCCATACGTTTCCGGATTATGACGGCGGCCAGATTCATCAGCAGCAGGAATCCGAGCAACACGATGATCCCTGCCGAAGTCCGTTCTGCAAATGCCCGCTCGGGACTGTCCGCCCACAGATAGATCTGCACGGGCAGCGCCGTGGCCGGATCCGTGAATCCCTGCGGCACGTCGACGATGAACGCCACCATGCCGATCATCAGCAGCGGCGCCGACTCGCCGAGCGCCCTGCTCATGCCGATGATCGTGCCCGTGAGCATCCCGGGCAGCGCGAGCGGCAGCACGTGTTGAAACACCATCTGCACCTTCGATGCTCCGAGTGCCGAGTGCCGCTTCGCGGATCGACGGGGGCACGGCCTGTGATCGCGGCCCGCGATGCGATGATGATCACGGGCAGCGTCAACAGGGACAGGACCAGCCCGCCGACCAGCGGTGAGGACCTGGGTATCGCCAGCCAGTTGATGAAGACGGCAAGGCCGAGCAGTCCGAACACGATCGACGGCACGGCGGCGAGATTGTTGATATTGACCTCGATGAGGTCGGACCAGCGGCTGCGAGGAGCGAACTCCTCCAGGTAGATCGCCGCGGCGACGCCGACCGGAAACGCGAGCACGATCGTCACCAGCAGCATGTAGAAGGAACCCATCACGGCTCCACGGATCCCGGCCAGTTCCGGGTCGCGCGAATCGCCGTTGGCGAACAGCGCCTTGTTGAATCGCCGTTCCAGCCTGCCGGTGTCCTGCAAATGACGGATCCAGCGGATCTGGGCATCGCTCAGCGGGCGCATGGACGGGTCCAGCGTGGCATCGATGTGACCCTTGACGAACATGTCCACGATCGACGACGCGGGCACCCACACCGTCTGGCGCGTGCCGATAAGCTGCGGGTTCGACGCCACCCTATCGCGCAACTGGTAACTCGCACCCGTGCTGACCAGTCGATACAGGTCACGTCGCTCGGACCGGCTCCGCACTTCGGGGAAATCCGCGCGCAGCGCGTCGTGCACCAGCCCGTCGAAATCGGCGTATGCGAGGTCCGGCTTGCCTTCGGGAGCGATGACGTCCTGCGAAAGCTCCACGTCGAGCGATACGAAGGTCTGCAGGAATGCCGAAGCTGCCCTTCGCAAACAGGTCCGCGAAGAAGAAGCCGAGGAACAGGATGCCGGCGGCCGTCGCGAGCATCCCGGCGATCCTGAACCGCATTTCCGACCGTCGGCGGCGCCGGAGCCCGGCCTCGACTTTGTGGCGAGTAAGTTCGAATCGCTGCATCGGCGTTTCTTTCCGGCCTCAGTCGTATTGCTCGCGGTACTTGCGGACCACGCTCAGTCCAACCACGTTCAGACACAATGTCACGACGAAAAGGACCAGGCCGAGTGCGAACGCGGCCAGTGTCTTTGCGCTGTCGAATTCCTGGTCGCCGATCAGCAAGGTGACGATCTGAACCGTCACCGTCGTCACGGCGGCGAACGGATTGGCCGTCAGATTGGCCGACAGCCCGGCGGCCATGACGACGATCATCGTTTCGCCGATCGCCCGCGACACGGCCAGCAGTATGCCGCCGACGATGCCCGGTAGTGCCGCCGGCAACAGCACGCGCCGCATCGCCTCGGAGCGCGTGGAGCCGAGCCCGAGCGCACCGTCGCGCATCGCGCCGGGAACGGCATTGATCGCATCGTCGGCGAGCGACGAGACGAGCGGGATGATCATGATCCCCATCACGAGCCCCGCGGCGAGTGCGCTCTCCGAAGCGACCTCGGAGCCCGAGCGCTTCGCCCGTCTCGCGCACCCAGGGAGCGACCGTCAACGCGGCGAAGAAGCCGTAGACGACGGTCGGAATACCGGCCAGGACCTCGAGCAAGGGCTTGGCGAGCCCACGCACGCGATGCGAGGAATATTCGGCCAGGTAGATCGCGGTCATCAGGCCGACCGGCACGGCCACGAACATGGCGATGCTGGTAATCAGCAAAGTGCCCGTGAACAGGGGCACGGCCCCGAAGCTTCCGGACGAGCCGACCTGATCGGCACGGATGGCCGTCTGCGGACTCCACTCCAGCCCGAAGAGAAAATCCATGATCGGGACTTTGTGAAAAAAGCGGATTGCTTCGAACAGCACCGAGAAGACGATACCGATCGTCGTCAGGATCGCGATGCTGGATGCGCCGATCAGCAGCAGCCGGATCGCGTATTCGACCCGGTTGCGCGCGCGCAGCTCGGGCCGGATTCGTGTCCAGGCGATGGCCCCGCCGAGCCCGCCCAGCCCGATCGCCAGCGTCGCAAGCAGCCGGCGGCCGGTCTCCATGTATCCGCGCAGGTGCAGCGCGGCTTCCCTGAGCGCCGCATCCGCGGTGCCGCTGATGGCATCGCCCACGGCGAGATTACGGATGTTGTTGACGAGCAGATCCAGCTTGCCCGGATCCAGGTTCTGTTGTTCCGGCGGCAGCCCGTGGACGACCAGCGCGATGATGACCTTCGGTTCGACGATCGCCCAGATCAGCAGGACGGCGAGGGCCGGGATCAGGCACCACATCGCCGTGTAGTACCCGTAGTATCCGGGTAGCGAATGCAGCCGTGTGCCGCGCCGCGGTCCGCCCGCGAGCGCGACCGAACGGCCGCGGCCGAAATAGAATGCCGCGACCGCCATTGCGACCAGGACCAGGATTACTGTCGTCGTCTGCACGCCGCCCTGTTTCCCGCCGGCCGGATTACCGGCGCAGGCCTACTGTTTCGCCATGGGTAGCGTCGTCAGATCCCGTACCGTTGCCGTCACGCGCCGACGCTCATCGGCTGGCATCGGGATCAGGCCCCGCTCGGCAAGATACCCATCGTCGCCCCAGGCACGCTCGGACGTGAATTCCTTCAGGTACTCGCGCAACCCGGGAATTACGTCGACGTGCGCCTTCTTCACATAGAAGTACAAGGGCCGCGACACAGGATAGCTGCCGTCCGCTATCGACTCGAATGTCGGAGCGATCCCGTTCACCCTGGCGCCCTTGATCTTCTCCGCGTTCTGGTCGAGGAAGCTGAAACCGAAGATGCCGAACGCACCGGGATTGGCCTCGAGCTTGTTGACGATCAGATTGTCGTTTTCGCCGGCCTCGATGTAGCCGCCGTCCTCGCGGAGGGTCTGGCAGATGGCCTGGAAGCGGCCCTTGTCGCTGGCTTCGAGTGCCTTGATCCAGGGCACCGTCGCACAACCCGTGTCCATCACGAGTTCGACGAATGCATCCCGGGTTCCCGACGTCGGCGGCGGTCCGAGCACCTCGATCCGCTCGTTCGGCAACTCCGGACTCACGTCGGACCAGGTCTTGTTCGGATTGTCGACGAGGACGCCGTCGCCGTCGCCCGGGACCTGCTTGGCCAGGGCCTTGTAAAGGTCGGCACGGCTGAAGTCTGCCGAGGGCGCATTCATCGCGTTGGCGATAACGATTCCGTCGTAGCCGATCTTGACCTCGACGATATCGGTGACGCCGTTGCGGGCGCAAGTCGCCATTTCCGATGGCTTGATGGCACGGGATGCGTCGCTGATGTCCGGGTAGGCCACGCCCACCCCTTCGCAAAACAGCTTGAATCCGCCGCCGGAGCCGGTCGACTCGACCTTGGGAGTCTTGAAATTGCTGTTGCGACCAAAGCGCTCGGCGACGACGGTCGCGAACGGATAGACTGTGGATGAACCGACGATGTAGATGTAGTCGCGTGCCGCCTGGGCGTCCGCAACTCGCGGAATGACGGTCGATACGATTGCGGCCGCGATCAGGATTATTGCTGCGCTTGTCTTTGCCACACTATGCTCTCCGCTGCGAATGAACGTTGCCGCAAAGCATATCGGCCGAGTGTTACCGAATTGTTGCAGAGGCGATGCGATAATGGATCCGTCGAGTGAGTTGGCTTGACTGTTTAGTATTTAAATATCAATTACTTAAAGAATATTTCAAGAATCAATGGAAAGTTCCGCCGATGCCTCCGGGCAACATCCGTCGATCCTGTTGCTGAACGAGCTGATCCGGCGTCCGTCGGTGACGCCCGACGATGCAGGCTGTCAGGAGCTGATCGCAGCGCGTCTTGGGCCGCTCGGCTTCGGCTGCGAGCCGATGCCTTTCGCCGACGTCAGCAACCTGTACGCGCGCCGTGGCGAGACGGGCCCGGTCCTGTGTTTTGCGGGGCACACCGACGTCGTGCCGCCCGGTCCCCCCGGAGAATGGCGCAGCGATCCGTTCGAACCGGTCGTCCGCGACGGCTGTATCTACGGTCGCGGCGCGGCGGACATGAAGAGCGGTCTCGCCGCGATGATCGTCGCGTGCGAACGCTTCCTCGCAGAACATCCCGATCATGCCGGCAGTCTCGCCTTGTTGATTACGAGCGACGAAGAGGGCCGCGCGCGGGACGGGACCCTGCGCGTCATGGACGAGCTGAAGGACCGCGACGAACGCCTGGACTGGTGCGTCCTCGGCGAGCCCTCGAGTCAGGAGAGACTGGGCGACACCGTCCGCATCGGACGCCGGGGCTCTCTGAGCGGCATGCTGACGGTCCGCGGCGTCCAGGGCCACGTCGCCTATCCGCAACTCGCCGACAACCCGATCGGACGCTTCGCGCCGGTGCTGGCGGAATTGCACACGATCGAATGGGATGCCGGCAACGACTACTTCCCGCCCACGAGTTTCCAGGTCGTCGACATCCGGGCCGGAGTCGGATTCCCCAACGTGACGCCCGGCGAACTGACGGCACGCTTCAACTTCCGCTACTCGACGGAATGGGACTACGAGCGGCTCGAGGCCCGCGTGCAGGCCCTGTTCGACGCCCACGACATCGATTACGAACTCGCCTGGCACCTGTCCGGCGAGCCGTTCCTGACACGGCCGGGCCGGCTCATCGACGCGGTCAGCCGCGCCGTGGAAGAAACCGCCGGCGAACGCCCCGCCCTCTCCACCGGCGGCGGCACGTCCGACGGCCGCTTCATCTCACCCGCCGGCACCGACGTCGTCGAACTGGGACCCGTGAATGCGTCCATCCACAAGGTCGACGAACACGTCCGCATCGACGACGTGATCGCGCTGACCGACATGTACCGGCGCATCATGGAACTGCTGCTGGTGTAGGAGCCCGCCCCGGCGGGCGACGCATCAGACCCGGCGCCGGAGATTGTTCCAGAGGCCGGCGCTGCCGAGCAGGACGAGGCAGATCAGCACCCAGGCCGGCATCGACAGGCCCAGGAACTGCCAGACGATCTTTGCGCACTCGCCGGAGCCGTGGAAGACCATGCGCAGCGCCTCGGACAGCGGGAAGTTATCGAGCAGGTAGTCGAGCCCCGGACCGCAAGACGGCGTCTCGCTGGGCGGCAGGTGTTGCAGGTGCGAATGCCAGCCGGCGACGCCGATCCCGCCCAGTGCGAACAGCGCGACCAGCACGCCGTAAACGATGCCGCCGAAACCGCGCGGCCCGTGTAGTGCCGCGACCAGGAACACGATCCCGAGGCCGATGACCGCGACACGCTGCAACACGCACAACGGGCAGGGCTCGAGCAGCAGGATGTGCTGGGCGTAGAGGGCGAATCCCATCATCCCGGCACAGGCGAGGAAACCGGCGAAGTTGACCGCGCGCCGTCCCGGCAGGCTCATTGCTCTTCGATCTCGTCGAGTTCGGAGGCATCGGAGATGCCCGTATGCCGGACATCCCGGCCCCGGACCATGTAGATGACGTACTCGCAGATGTTCTTCGCATGGTCGCCGATGCGTTCCAGCGAGCGCGCGGCCCAGGTGACGTTGAGCACCCGTTTGATGCTGCGCGGATCTTCCATCATGAAGGTGATGCACTGTCGGGTGATCGCGTCGTACTCCTCGTCGACGAGTTCATCCTCCCGGAGCACGTCGAAAGCCTCTTCGACGTCCAGCCGGGCGAAGGCGTTCATCGCGTCGCGCAGCATGTGGGACACGTGCGTGCCGAGTGTCTTCAGTTCCCGGTACGAATCCGGCGGGCGGTCCATCGCCGCGAGGTTCGATGCAAGGAAACCGATCTTCTCCGCCTCGTCGCCGACGCGTTCGAGGTCCGTGATCGTCTTGATGATCGCGACGATCAGGCGCAAATCTCCCGCCGTCGGGGCGCGCGTCGCGAGGATGCGACTGCATTCCTCGTCGATGTCGACTTCGACTTCGTTGACTTTGTAATCGTCTTTTGCGACCTGCAGGCCGAGTTCGCTGTCACCGCTGACGATGGCCGCGATCGCACGTGCCAGCTGCGATTCGACAAGACCGCCCATCGACAGGACGCTGTTGCGCAGATCCTCGATGTCTTTGTTGAAGCGCCGCGATATGTGATCGGTTAAATCGGATGTGTGCATCGTTTCCAGCCGCCGGAGGAACCATCGTCCCCGCTGTGTATGTCACTCGAATTTGAATTCGAGGTCAAGCTGGATACGGTAATAATCGTGCTCTGTGCCGGTAAACCCGTCGACCCGGTTGACGAAGCCGGCCGCCGCGAAAGCGATATTCCTGGAATACACGTATTTCGCCTTGATCATATGACCCGAATGATCGGTACCGCCGCCACCGAAATCCGAATCGTCGAAGGTACCGACCACTGCATCCGCGCCGATATCCATGTACGTCCAGCTGAACTCCATGTCGCCCTTGTCATGCGCCGACCCGATTTTGGCGCCGAACGCATAGCCGGTGTCCTCGGCATCGACGGCCGTGTTCCGCACCCACTGCAGGTAGACTGCCAGTGGCCAGTCCGAAAGCTTCGTATCCAACTGGGCGAAACCCTCGATGTCGCGGTAGTCGTAAAGATACCGCAGCCCGGAATCGACGCTGTTACCGAGCGGCCTGCCGTTGTAGAAGGCCAGTTGACCGGCAGTATGGGTGTACGCGAGGTAGCCTGCTCCGAATCTGAGCCTGGTCTCGTCCGCGAGAGGAATCACCGCCCCTGCCTGCACCGCTCCTGCCATCGAGTCCGTGCCCGAGGCCCGCTGCTCGATGAAGAACGCTCCCAGGTTGGCGAACAACGCGCCGCTGGCGTAGCTCATCGCGACGCCCTCGGGAGTGACGTCGCTGTCCCATACGAGCGGCGCCCCGCCGGCCCGGAACAGGGGATTCTTCATCTTGCCACCGTACACGTGCAGCTTGTCGGAAGGCGACCAGTCGACGTAGGCATACTCGAGGCCGATGTCCTTGCTCGAGAATCCGTTGCCGAAGCTTTGATTGCGGGAGGTCGGATTGTCGCCGCCGGTGGCCAGGCCGAACACCAGCCGGATCGTATCGGCGGGCCTGGCGGCGATGCCGAAGCGGCCCGCGAATCGGCCGAGGTCGCGATGGCCCACACCCTTCTCGTCGACGCCGTCGTAGCGCAGGCGGAACCAGCCGCTGTAGTCGAGACCGTCTGCGAGCGGCGTTGTCTGGGTATCCCCGCGGGCGACCACGGGTGCAAGAATGATCAGAAAGAACAGAACTGTACTGTGCCGGCCCATCCGCGTAATCGCCTTGTTACGGAAATGTTAGCGGCACGTTACATACGCCCTATTTCACTTTTGTTACAGTTTTCTTGCAGTTCCTTTAAGGTCGCGACGGGCCGCGGAAACCCGGGCGTCAGCGGCTGTGGCTGCCGCCGGTCAGGGGGACGGGCGGTCCGATGAGCAGTCGCTCGGTCGGGAAATGACAGCGAAACTCGCTGCCGACGCCCACGTTGCTGGAGATATGCAGTGTCGCGTCGTGGCGTCCCAGGACGTGTTTGACGATCGCGAGACCGAGACCCACGCCGCCGTCCGCTCTTGCCCGACCGCGATCGACACGGAAGAACCGTTCGGTGAGGCGGGGCAAGTGGACTTCGGCAATGCCTTCGCCGGTATCGCTCACGGTCAGGTCGCCGCCCCCGGGTCCCGAGCGCCAGCTCAGGACCACCTCGCCGTCGGCCGGCGTATGGCGCACGGCATTGGACAGCAGGTTGCTGATCACCGATTCGATCTCGCTCGAGTTGCCGCGCAATCGCGCCATCGATTCCGCTTCGATCCGGATCGACGGCGCGCCGGCCTGTCCGTGGAACGCCTTCCGGCCGCCCGCGAGCAATGCGGCGATATCGACGACGTCGCCGGTATCCGCGCGTCCCGCTGCTTCGAGTCGCGACAGTTCGAGCAATTCAGCGACGATCCGGTTCATGCGCCGCGCCTGTTCCTGCATCTGGCGAATCGGCTGCATCCAGTCGGACGGCAGTCGGTCGTCATCGGAGATCGTGTCCAGATAGCCGCTGAGGACCGTCAGCGGCGAGCGAAGCTCGTGAGAGGCATTTGCGACGAAATCGCGCCGCATCTTGCTGAGCGCGATGCGTTCCGTGACGTCGCTCAGCAGGAACAACTTCTGGTCGGCTCCGTACGGGACGATGCGGCAGCTCAACCAGTATCCGTCCCGCACCGGCGACGGGATGTCGGCGGTCTGGGTTGCGTCGTCCGCCTCCAGCAGGTCCGTCAGGCGCGGGTCGCGGAGGATATTGTCGATGCGCTGACCGCGATCCTTGCGGCGCTTGAGGCCCGCGAGCGACTTCGCGGCGCGGTTGCAGGTGACGATCTCGTTACCCTCGTTCAGGATGACGGCGCCGTCGGGCATGGCATCGGTCGATCGGCGGATCTCCATGATCAGCCGCCGATAGTCGCGCTTGTAGCGATTGCCACGTTCGCGCTCGTACCGGAAGCGGGAATAGATCCGCTGCCAGATCCCCTCGCCGTACCGGAAGCGGTCGAACTCCCCGGTCTGCAGGGCACGATCGAACGCGACGAGTTGCCGGAGTTGCCATGCGAGCACGAGCAGCGCTGCGGCCAACGCGCCGATGAACGGTCGCCCGTAGATCCAGCCGATCAGCGCACCCATGGCGATCAGCAATAGCACTCCCGTAACAAGCTTGCGGCTGGAGTGCGGCATCCTCTGGCGGGGCCTCAGGCGCTGCGCGTGGAGTACCGATAGCCGGCGCCACGCACGGTCTGGATGTAGTCGTCCGCGCCGTCCGACGCCAGCGCCTTGCGCAATCGCCGGACGTGCACGTCGACGGTGCGTTCCTCGACGTAGACGTTCGCGCCCCAGACCCGGTCGAGTAACTGCGCACGGCTGTAGACGCGGTCCTGATGCATCATCAGGAATTTGAGGAGCCGGTACTCCGTGGGCCCGAGCTTGACCTCCTTGCCGTTCGCGCTGACGCGGTGACCAGCGGCGTCGAGTTCCAGGATGCCGGAGCTGACCGTCTCGCCGTCGCCGCTCTTCGAGCGCCTGAGCACGGCCTGTATCCGCGCGATGAGTTCACGCGGCGAAAACGGCTTGGTGATGTAGTCGTCGGCGCCGCCGTCCAGGCCGGCGACCTTGTCGTACTCGTCGGCCCGCGCCGTCAACATGATGACTGCGAGCTCCTCGTTCTCCTTGTCCCGCTTCAACATGCGGGTCAGCTCCAGCCCGCTCATGTCCGGCAGCATCCAGTCGACCAGGGCGAGGTCGGGCCGCTCGTCGACGAGGAGCTCGCGCGCGGTCCGGCAATCGGCCGCCTCCAGCGTCTCGTAACCTGCACGGGCCAGATGGAAAGCGATCATCTCGCGGATCGGCGCCTCGTCCTCGACGATCAGAATCTTGTGTGTGGTCATCCCGAAGCAGCGGGCATGACGTCGGCCATGCCGTCCCAACGCATCACATGCGCCGCATTACAACAACACTATATTACAGTTATGTTATGGCCGCTCACGCCGGTGGCGTGGCCACCGACTGCCTGAGATAGGCCGGCACGACGTCTCGCGGCGAGAGCGCGCCGCCCGCCGCTAGTGCCGCCGCGCCGGGTGCCAGCAGGTAGCGCGCGCGCGGGAAGCGGACCTCGGCGATCGCGTCGAATCGGCCCGCATTGGCGGCCAGGAAGCCGGGATACCGGCGCCAGCCGTCGCCCGCCGCGACGCGTGGGCCGGCCGGTCGCACGGGCGCGTCCCGGATTGCGGACAGGGCATGCAGCCGCTCGGCGGCCAGCGCCACGGGCAAGCCGTCATCGCCGGGGCGGAATCTGCCCAGGTAGACCTCGCGCATGTGTGCATCCTGCGCCACGATCACTTCCCCCACCTCCCGGCTCGCAATCACCTCGGCGGCCACCGCGGCCAGCGACGAAACCGGCACGATGTCGAGTCCCGCGCCGAACGCCAGGCCTTGTGCGACGGCTGCCCCGATCCGCATGCCGATAAACGATCCGGGCCCGTTGCCGAGGACGATCGCGTCCAGATCCTGCAACGACAATGCGCCCTCGGACAGCAGCGAGTGCAGCATCGGCAACAACAGCCGCGTGTGTTCGCGCGGCTTCTCGTCGTGACGTTCGGTGACGGCGTCGTCGACCAGCAGCGCCGCCGAACACGCGACCGAGGACGTATCGAGGGCGAGCAGCCTCAAGCGACCGCCCCTTCGCGCTCGTGCGTGCCGAGAAAACGGCGGACATCTTCGATCGATTGCGTGGTCGGCATCGGCGCCAGGCTGTCCAGGAAGGTACGTCCGTAGCTGCGGGAAGTGACCCTGGGATCGCACAAAACGACGACGCCGAAGTCGTGCTGGTCGCGCAGCAACCGGCCGGCGCCCTGCTTCAGCGCGAGCACGGCCTGCGGCAGTTGATGGGAACTGAAGCCATTACCGCCCTGGCGCCGGATGAACTCGAGACGCGCCATCATTAGCGGGTCCGCCGGAGAGGCGAACGGCAATTTGTCGATAACCACGATCGTCAGTGCCGGTCCCCGCACGTCGACACCCTCCCAGAAACTGCCCGTACCGAGCAAAACGGCGTCGCCGGCGTCCCGGAACCGCCGCAGCAGATCGTCCCGCGGTGCACTGCCCTGCACGAGCAGTCGGCGCCCGCGCAGCCGTTTCCGGTGCGACCGGCACCAGGCACTCGCCGCCTGCAGCGCACGGTGGCTGGTGAACAGGCAGAACATGCCGCCGGCGGTCATCTCCAGCAAAGGCATCACGGCATCCAAGACGGTATCCGTGTGCCCTGCATCCGAAGGCGGGGGCAGGTCCGGCGGCAGGTACACCAGCCCGTTGGTCTCGAGCGCGTACGGACTCGGAAACGTAAGACCCGAGACACCGCCCAGGCCCATGCGAGACGCGAAGTGAGAAAAGTCCTCGCCGACGGCAAGCGTCGCCGAAGTGAATATCCAGGCCTGCTGGCCGCCGTCGATCAGGCTCCGCAGGTTGGTCGACACGTCGAGCGGCGTCAGGTTGATGCGCAGGCTGCGCGGCGCGGTCTCCAGCCAGCGCAACCCGTCCCAGGTTTCCTCACCGATCAACACTGCAAGCCGCTCGCCGGCGCCGGTCAGGCGCTCGTGCAGTTTCCCGAGTTCCGCCGACGCCCCCGCCAATTCGTCGATCGCCTGCCGTAACTCTTCGATCGCCGACCGCAGCTCCTGCAGCGGTTCGCCGAGGTCGGCATACACCTCGGCGAGCTGGCGGCGCCCTTCGCCCCGGGGCGCTGCCGCGCGCAAGGCCTTGACGGACGTCTCGAGCCGGTCGATCCGGCGCTCGAGGTCGGGTTGACCGAAGGCGAGCGTCTCGGCGCGTACCTCTTCCACCAGCGATTCCAGTTCCCGCGACCCGAGCGCCACACCGAAGAACTGCACGGCGAGGTCCGGAATCTGGTGCGCCTCGTCGAGGATGATCGCCTCGGCACCGGGGAGGAACTCGACGAATCCCTGCTCCTTCATCGCGAGGTCGGCCAGCAGCAAGTGGTGATTTACGACGACCAGGTCCGCCTCCTGCGCGGCACGCCGGGCACGCACGACGTGGCAATCGGCATACTCAGGACACTTCTGTCCCAGGCAGTTGTCGACCGTCGACGTCACTAGCGGCCAGATCCTCGAATCCTCCGCGACCCCGGTCAGTTCGGCGCGATCCCCTGTTGCCGTGCGATGCCGCCATTCCCGGACCGCATTCAAATCCTCGAGCAGACTGTCGGGTACCTCGGTGATCCGGTCGCAACGTTCCAGACACAGGTAATTGGCACGGCCCTTCAGCAACGCCGTCGTCACGGGCCGCCCGACGGCCCTCGCGATCAGCGGCAGGTCCCGGTGATAGAGCTGGTCCTGCAGCGCCTTGGTGCCGGTGGAGATGATCGTCTTGCGCCCCGACAGCAGCGCAGGCAGCAGGTACGCAAAGGTCTTGCCGGTGCCGGTGCCGGCCTCGACGACGAGCTTGCCGCCGTCTTCGATGGCCTCCGCGACGGCTTCGGCCATCCACGCCTGCCCCGCGCGCGGCTGGAAACCGGGCAACAGTTCCCGCAGGGGACTGTCGTCGCCGAAAAAGTCGGATAGATCGGTCACCGCCCGAAGCTTACCTGCTTCGCCCCCGTTTGGCAGGACTGTCAATTCCTGCTCAACGGCCCGATTACCAAAGGAGGCGGCCGTGTTCGCGGCTAAAGCCGCTCCAACGGATTCCATTCCAGCCGTCTTGGTCGATTGCCGTCTGTAGGAGCGGCTTCAGCCGCGACCGCTTGCCGCTGCCCCGCCGTCCCGTGTGCCTGACCCTACCGGCCCGCGATGCGTTTCAAGGTCTCCGTATCGGCCTTCATCGTGAAGCGCAGGTATGGGCCCTGGGCGGTGTAGCGTGCCGCACTGAAGTCGCCGTCGGTGAAGCCGGCGATGTTGTAGCCGAGCGTCAGCCACATGTTGTCGAAGACGTTGTAGCCGACGTCGATACCCATCCCGTAGTCGACGATGCTCGAGCGGTACGAATGGTAGATACTCGTGCTGACGCCGGCATCCCAGCGACTCCGCAGGCTGCGGCGCAGGTCGAAGCCGACGAGATCCGTGTAGCCCGCGTAGCCGTCGCCGTCGAAATCGCTCTTGACGTATTTGAACGCGTATTGCAACGACATCTGCATCCCGGCGCCGAATCGCCTGTTCGCGTTGAAGTTGTTGACGATGCGCCGGCTGCTCGTCTTGCCGGAAGTCAGCGATGCCTCGTCGGCGACGAGATCGAGGCGGTCGAGGAAAGACCACGGCGCCTCGCCCTTCCGGTACGCCCAGCCAACCTTCAGGTCGGTGCTGCTCGCATCCGCCCCGCTCGCGGCCTCGCTGCGCATGACGGTCAAACCGGCGGACAGGCCGTGCCCCGCCGCGGGCTGCCGATACCAGCCGACCAGCAGCGAGTCGCGCTTTTCGCTGTCGGCGTTGCGGTGCTCGAAACGGGAATTGGCGCTCCAGTCGCCGGCGCTGTACATCGCGCCGAAGTACGCGGCGACGTAATCCTCGCCCGTCGAGCCCGACACCAGCTCGCGGTCCGGATCGAACGGTCGCGATCTCGAATCGAGCAAGGTCCGGGTCTGGTCGAGACCCATGTCCAGGGTCCAGCGCTCGTTGAGCTGGAAGCCCTGGATCAGGCCGACGCTGGCGAACAGGCGCGGACCGAATTCGGTCACTTCCTGGTTCAGGTAGCTGTTGATCTGCGTGCGATCCCGGGGTTCGGCGCGGACACCGAGGCGCGTCATCGTCGAATCGATGCCCGTGCCGCTGTCCTGCTCGTACTCGCCGACCAGGTCGACGTGCTTGAAGATGCTGTAGTCGGCACCGAACACCGTTTTGGTCGGGAAATCGGTGCTGTCGGCGCCCCCGGCCAGGGCCGTGCTGCCGCTGGCTCGCAGCGTCAGATCGCCATCGAACAATTCCTGTGAGACGCCGATTTCTGCGAGGTCGCTCCCGCGGTCTTCGCCGTCCGCGAATTTGTCCTCGTCGTGCAGCAATCCGAACGATGCACTGAAGCGCTCCCGCTCGTAACGCAGTTGTCCGTGCAACAGGTTCCGGATGTCTCCGGTTTGCAGGTTCTGCTGCCAGGCAGCCTCGCCGTCGATCGAATAGCGCTCGCCCAGCCTGGCGCGGGTGTCCAGCCCGACCCGGCGGAACCCGCGGTCGGCGGCCGATTGGTAACCGAGGCCGAAATCGTCCTCCACCTCGCGGATGTAGGCCCGCAGGTCCAGGCCCTCGCCGTTGTGTTCGAGGACGATGCTCTGTGCGGAACCGCTCGTCTCGACGCCGCCGGTCGTCGAATTCGACGACGCGACCTCCGCGGTGAGCATTGTCTGCTGGTTCACCTGCCAGCGCAGGTCGACGCCCGTGAGATCGGCCTCTGCACCGGTCGTGCCGTCATCGATGCGTGTGACACCGACTTCGACGCGGTCGCCGGCGAAACGCACCGAACCGCGCCCGCCCGCGACGACATCGTTGGTCGAGTTCGACGCCGACTCGTATTCGACGACGATGTAGACCGGATTGAAGTTCGTGTCGCGGTTCGGGACAGGATGCTTGAAGAAGATCGTGCCGGCGACGGGGTCGAGATTGTAGTCGAGGAACCGCGCAAGCTTCGTGACGCTGAGGACCTGTCCGGAATCGATGCGGTCACGCACCTCGATTCGCACCTGTTCGCTGTTCGCGATGATCGGCGCCGTGCTCAGGCGGTACAGCCCGGACGTGCCGTCCCCGCGGATCTCGTCGCGGTGGAACGCCTGGTCCGTCTCAGCCGCGAACACCGTATAGCCCAGCGTGTCGCCGCGATATTCGCTCTTCAGACCGTTGAAGCGGCGCTCGTAACGCGACAGATCGGTCACCGACAAGCCGGTGTCGAAGTCGCCGAACAGCGCCGAGAACTGTTCGCGTTCCAGTTTCACGTAGAGCTTGCGCTGGCTGGGTGCCTCGAAGCGCTGTTCGCTCGTATCGGCGAACAGCGGATAGTAGGCATTGGGGTCGATCACGGTATCGAAGCGATGCCGCGCCTCGTTGCGGTCGCGTGCCGAATCGTACGCGAGCGTGAGCAGGTACTCGCCCTTGATACTGCCCTTGGCGAAGAATGCGACGCGGCCGTCGTCGTAGTAGCCCTCGTCCTGGCCGGCGTCCTCGGCCGCCACGGCATTGCCGGAAAGCGTCTGATACCCGGCCGTGCCTTCGGCGAATCCGACCAGGATCCAGTCGCGTTTCGCGGGCTTCAGCCAGGCGCGGATCTCCTGCTCGCGCTGGCGCTCGAACTTCAGGTTGACGGTCGCCTCGCCCGATTGCGTCGTCGGCGCGAGTTCCAGGTACGCGATCCCGTCGGCATCGACCCGATACGTCGGTTCGCGCGGGCCGACGACGACGAGATCGTTCTTGCGGTCATTTTCGACGTCCCACCAGGCGCGGTACGGTGCGTCGATTCGGTAGTTGCCGACCATGCCGGTGCGCGCGGGGTGTCCCGCGCGATCGTACAGGCGGACCGCGATCACGGGCCGTGTCTTGCCGTCCGCCACCAGCGTCGAGAGCTCCGGCACGAGTTCGCCACGGATTCCCGGGCCCGGATAGTAGAGTGTGCGGCGGATGGATTTGGCGCGGCTGCCGTCTGCATTGCTGACCACGACCCGGACCTCGTTGACGCCGTCGACGAGGTCGACGCCCTTCCATCTCGACACGGCGACCGTGCGCGGTCGATTCAGCGCCTTGACGTCGAAGTTGAGCGGGCTGACCGGCTGCCCATCGACATACACCTTCACGGTTTGCTCAGGGCGGTGCTCGACAGACAGCTTGGTGCTCGGGATTGCGGGCGTCCAGCCCGGAGCGGGCAACAGCAGCGCGACACCCGGCGCCAGCGAGTCGATGTCCGGTTCGACCTGCGATGCGGGCATGCCGGCGTCCGGATTGGTCTCGTAGCCGGGACGCTCGGTTTGGCCTTCGCCGGGCAACGCACCGAGCGTCGGGGTGATCTGCGCGCCGCTGCTGGGCTGCGTCACTTCGAGGAACGACGGCTTGCTCGGCCGCACGCCGCTCAGGATCATTTCGACGCGCCGGTTGGCCTGCCGACCGGCCGCCGTCTCGTTGCTCGCGACGGGGTCGTCCGGCCCGCGGCCCTCGACCTGGATGTCCCCCGGCGCGACGTCGAGGGCTTCGGCAACGTACGCCGCCGCCGCCTGGGCCCGGGCCCGTGACAGCACGTAGTTGTCGGCGAACAGGTTCCGGTTGCGTGCGGCGATCGGCTGACTGTCGCTGTGTCCGGTCGCGCTGATCTGGATGTCCCTGACGCCCTTCCAGCCGGCGATCAACTTGTCGAGGGTCGCCTTGTCTTCGGCCGAGAGTTCGTCCGAGAGGATCGCGAACTTGAGGTCCAGCACGTAACCCGCGTTCTTGGTCTCCGCGGGTTCGCGGATCATCTTCGTCTCGGCGACCGGGGTCTTCTGGCCACTTGCCATCGGCGAATCGAAGCGCCCGACCGCCCTGGTCACAGCTCGCCGTCGACATCGGCATCGATGGCGGCGACGAAGCTCGTTTCGCTCGTCCAGTTCCCCGCATGATCGGCGATCGACATCGACACCACCTGCCCCTTGAGGGACGGCTCGGCCGCCGGCGCGCCGTCGACCCGCATCGAGCCCGGCAGGTAGTGGACGCCATCGGGCAGCATGATCATCAGCTCCGTGTTGTCGATCTCGACATTGCCCTTGCCGGTAAGCTTGACCTGGTACGCGACCTGGTCGACGTCGCCCGTCCCCGAATTGCGGAGTTCGATGTCGACGCGGCCCTCGGGCCTGGGCTTGCGGCGCAGATAGAAGTCGGCGCGCAACAGGCCGCCCGGCGGGAGCTTCACGAATTGGGAATCGTTACGGCCCGCATAGCCGGGAGCGGCATCGCAGCCGACGATGTCGTACCAGTCCGGCACGGTGAACGTGTCCAGCTGTGCCACGTGCGTGCCGGGATCGATGCCCTCGAAATGGAACCGCCCGCCCTCGTCCGTCACGGCATAACGGCCGTCCTCGAGGTAGACGCGCACGTTGCCGACGCCGGCGCCTTCCGCGAAGTGTTGCTGCGAGCAGTCGCCTTCGACGACGCGGCCGATAAGGGTGCCGGTCGAACGATACAGGTCCTCCCGCAACAGGATCGTCGCTTTGGCCTCGTTCGAGATCAAGCCGCCTGCGGCGAGCGCGGAGGCGACATTCACGAGTTCCTGATCGCGCCTGCCGCCGACGATCTCGACGACGTAGTCGATCTCGATTCGTGAGCCGGCATCGAGCGACGCGACGTGGAAGCTGAGCGTGCGGCCGTCCCCCGCGATATCCGGGTCCGCCAGCCGGTTGCCGTTTTCGCGGGCCGATCCCGACACGAATCGCATGGCCGCCGGCATCTGGTCGATGACGACGACGTCGGTAGCGGGACCGCCCGAAGAGGTGTTCTCGAGCGTCAGCTCGTAACGGACGAAATCGCCGGGTGCGGCCGCCGTCGTGGTCGTCCGCTTCTCGAGATACAGCGCGGTGGCCTGCGGATCGACGGGAATGTCGACGTCGAACGACGGCCCGCCCGACTTGCTGAACGCGTTGCCGAAGGACCCCGGCCCGAGCGCGTAAGGCGCCCCCGGCAGGAGCTGCAGATCGGCGACGTTTGCCGTGGACGGCGCGGTGAAGTCTGCGGCGGGCGTGACCACGAGACGGTAATCGCCGTCGGCCACGACCGGGAAACGGAACTCGCCGGTGCCGAACGCATAACTCGTGCCCGCGCCGTCGGTGACGGTCGCACCGCTCGTCAGGGACGACGGGAATTGGCTGACGCCGTCGTTCCCGTACACGACGGCAGGCGCTCCGGTGGCGGCATCCACCAGTTCGATCCGTGCGCCATCGACCGGCGCACCGGTCCTCGAATCGAACACGACGCTCACCGGATCGAGATCGGCACGGTCCTGGGTAACGTCGCTGCTGTCTGCCGGGTCTGTGTAATCGATCCGCGCCGTGGATCCGAGCGCTCCCTGCAGGACGCAGTCCCCCGGCGCCGGCGCTCCGCGCGCCGAAGGGACATAGCCTGCGAAGATACCGGTGTTCATCCCGGTTTCCGTCAACTGTATCGTCTCGGTATCCCCCGATGCCTCGTCGACCACGGTGACGACCGCGGTGTCGATGGCCTGGTAGTCGACGTTCTGATCCGTATCGTCGAGTCGCACGAACAGGGGTTCGCCGAGGTTGTACGAACCCGCCGGCGTGACGTCCTGTGCGGACGCCGGATCCACGCTGCCGCCGCCGGTCAGCACCGGGTCTGCCAGTGGCACGAAGCTGCCGCCCGACAGACATGCGGACGGCCCGACGGGCTCCTGCCAGGGACCTGCGCCCGAACCGGCGAGGCGCGTGAATTCGACCGTCGCGGGACTGCGGACGACCGCGGCGGTCAGCTCGACGACGTTGCTCTGGACGGTGACCACGGCGCCGGGAGACGGCTCGTGATAGAACGTGGCCTGGTTGGAAATGACGGCACCCGGAGGTGCGGCGAACGCGGGCGCGGCGGCCAGAATGGCCGCCAGAACAGCGAGGAATCGCTGTTTCAAGACGCAGCGAGGGCCACCCCGGGGGGTGGCCCATCGCTCGTCCGACTTGCGTCGTCCTTCAAGCACCGTGATGTGACGCGGATAATTACGTCGTGTTTATCCGCACCTGGTAGGTGATCGTCGTCGACGCTCCGGCCGCGATGTCCGGGACCGTGATCGCCAAGGCACCCGTACCGGCGTCGTACGAACAGCCGTCGGTGTCGGCGTCGCCCGCGTCGGCGTTGCAGAACGCGGCATCGATCGCCACATCCTGGCCGGCGCCGTATGCCTCGTCCTCGAACGTCACATCCGCGACCTGGATGTTGTCGGTCACCACGACGCTCTGAGCCGCCGATCCGCCACCGCTGTTGTCGATGGTGATCGTGTACTCGATGACCGCGTCCGGCACGGCCTTGCCGCTGCTGAACGGGTCGGAGATCACCGCGGAGGTCTTGGTGATGGTCAGCGCCGCCGAGACGATCTCGTAGCCGTCCTCAGCCTGCTCCACCCCGTCGTTGCCGGCGTCGGCGAACACGCTCTCGATCACCGTCGGGTCGTCGGCACCCGGACTCTCGGCGAGGTCCCCATCGAGCGTCCCGGGCGTCGCAGTGGCGTTCGCGTCGTCGGCGGCCGTGGCCGTCAACTGGATGTTGGCGTACTGACCGTTGCTGACCGTCCCCGGCGCGTCGGCGAACACGTAAATCTCGACGACACCGTCTTCGGCCAGTTCGTCGACGAACGCAAGGTCCGTCGCCAGGTCCGGCACACCGCCCGCACCGTCGCCGTTAGCGACACGGATACGGTAGTTGGCGAGGTCCGCCGAGTCGGCATTGCCGAAGACCGCGCCGGCGAAGTCCGCGACATCGAGACGGAAGTCCATGATCGCGTTGCCGTTGTTGGTCAGCGTGAACGAGGCGATGACATCCGAGTCGCCCGGGGCGACCGGAGTCGTCGGTCCGCCGCTCGTCTCCACCAGCGTGAAATCGACACGCCGGTCGACCAGGAATGCCGTCGGGCTGCCGCCACCGGGCGTGCTGTTGCCCGCCGGATCGGACTCGATCGGTGTCTGCGTATTGCCGTTCACGTCGTAGGCGACCGTCGCCTGATTCTGTACCGACGTACCGGCATCCGTGCCGGCGGCCAACACCTGCTGCGCGAACAGCACGGCGGTCGCCGTTATCCCCAGCCTGACGATCAGGCCGGCTCCCTCTACTGCGTTTTTCATCACGGTACTCCTTCTTTGGTTTGCCTTACTTCAAAACGGCAGCGAAGCGCGCGATACCCTGCGCGCCCGCGGCCAGATCCTCATGCATCACCCAGCGGATCTGGGTAATGTCTTTCGCCTCGGCGGGACGTTTCGTGCCGTCCTCGGTGACCGTCAGCGCATCGAGACTCGCGAAGGTATTGCCGCCGTCGGCTGAGAACTGGATATCCATGCCGGGGCCGAACGCCGAGCCCTCGATGTACGTGAGGTTGGCATCGACGGGGTTGGTGATGACGACGTTTTGTGCCGGCTCGTCGCCGATGTTCTGGAACGTGATCGTGTAGACGACGTGCTCTCCCGGCACGACCTTGCCGGCATCGACCAGCACGGTCTTTTCGTTACCTGCCTCGTCGACCTCGACCTGCTCCTTCTGCACGACGGTCTTCACGCTCAGGTGACCCTGCTCCTGGGCGAGCAGCACCGTTGCGGGGACCAACAGGATCGTTGCGGCCAGGCCCTTCAGAACATTTCGGATTCGCTCATCGCTCATGGTGTTTCTCCTCTATGAAATTTCGCATTCGGCTTTCGCCGCCACTCTTTAGTCGTATCAATCGATCGTTACCTGGTACGAGACCGTTTGCACTCCGTCGGCCTGCGTGAGATTGCCGAGCCTGACGACGATCATCGGGGCGCCGGTCGTGTCGTATTCCCCGGCGTCGCCATCCGGCGCATCGCTGAGCGCGGCAGAATTCACGGTGATGCTGCCGGGCACGAAAGTGGTGTATGTCGGTATCGGGTCCCGCACGACACTCGTGGTGGCCGTCCCGGAACTCGTGACCTCGATCGTGAGCGTGTAGGTGACCGTCGCGCCGGGGACCGGCGTCGACCCGCCGAAAGGATCGTTGACGTTCTGCGCGAGATTCACGCTGATCGCGACATCGGATACGAGATATTCCCCGTCCGCCTGTTGATCGCCGCCCGAGGTGCCGATGACCGCATCGACGCCGCCGTCGCCCTGGCCGGCAAACACGGTGCCGGGAGCGCCGCTGCCCGTCGCCGAGGTGGCGATCAGGCGGCTGTCTCCGAGGTCGCCATTGGTCACCGTCCCCGGGATATCGTTGACGATGAATACGTCGACCGACGCGTCCGCGGCGAGGACCGGATCGTTGGTACCGGCCGCGTAGGGCTGGTCGCCCACGTTCAGGTCGCCGCTGCCGTCCGTGTCGAAGTAGATCGATGTCGCGGAGGGCTGGGGGTCGAAGTCGTCGCCCGCCAGCACGCTGTCGATGGCGAGCGTAAACGTTTCGGACCCGTTGCCGAGATTCGTCACGGTGAACAACAGCGCACGATTCGTATCGTTGGGAGCGACGACCGTCTGCGGACTCTGCAGGGTCACCGCCACGTCCACGCGTTCGACGACGGTGATCGTCGTGACGTTCGACTGCAACGTGACCGGCGCGCCGCCGAGGTCGAAATTGACGGTCGCGGTGTTCTGTATGACGGTGCCGACGGGTGTGCCGGCCGCAGCAGCCGTCATCGATGCCGACAGTGCCATGACACCGATAGACAAAATCAGCCAACGGCGCGCGCCGGCGTCTGCAGAATCGAATCTCGTGCCCAATGCGGAATCCTTCCTGGCTACGGACCATTGCCGCCGCAGCCTTCGTGCAGGCCGCGGCGCACCGGTCGAATCTCCCGGATTCCCTCGGGAGTTGCCATAATCCGGCCGTTTTTGTGCCGGCTTTGTGATGACCCTCACAGTTGCCCTGTGAAGCGCCTCACAGCCGTCGGTCCGGGGTAACCTGGACCGCTGCGTTGAATGGCGGATGCAAGCGCCGCCGGTACGCGTATAATTCCGCACCCTCGGACGTCCGAACTCCGTGAATTCTCTGTGCTGACTCTCCAGGAGAAGCGATGACAAGCAGGCTTCCGGCCCTCGCGCAATGGGTAGAACAGGTCGCCGACTTGACCCGGCCCGCCGACATCCACTGGTGCGCGGGAGGTGAGGCGGAATACGCGCGCCTGATCGAGACGATGGTCGCCGACGGCACGCTCTCCCCGCTGAATCAGGACACCTACCCCAACTGCTACCTGCACCTGTCCGATCCCAGTGACGTAGCGCGCGTCGAACACCTGACCTTCGTCTGCTCGAAGAACGAAGAAGATGCCGGCCCCAACAACAACTGGATGGAACCCGCAAGAGCCCACGAACTGATCGACGGCCTGTTCGAGGGCGCGATGCAGGGCCGCAACATGTATGTGATCCCCTATTGCATGGGTCCCATCGAATCGCCGTACTCGCGCTGCGGTGTCGAGATCACCGACAGCGCCTACGTGGCAGCGAACATGTCGCTGATGACCCGCATGGGGTCCGCGGCACTCGCACGCATCGAGCGTGAAGGGATCTTCGTGAAGGGGCTGCATTCCACCGGCGATCTCGATCCCGAGCGCCGATACATCATGCATTTCCCGGAACAGCTGTCGATCAAGAGTATCGGCTCGGGCTACGGCGGCAATGCCCTGCTCGGGAAGAAATGTCACGCGTTGAGGATCGCCAGCTATCAGGCACGCAAGGAAGGCTGGCTCGCCGAACACATGCTGATCGTGGGCGTGGAGAATCCGCAGGGCGAGACGCACTACATCGCCTGTGCCCTGCCGTCCGCCTGCGGCAAGACGAATCTCGCGATGCTGATCCCGCCCGAATCGATGCCGGGCTGGAAGATCTGGACGCTCGGTGACGACATCGCGTGGCTGCATCTCGACGAGCAGGGCCGGCTGCGCGCCATCAATCCCGAGTCCGGTTATTTCGGCGTCGTGCCCGGCACCAACAAGAAGACCAACCGGAATGCATTCCGGATGATCCATCACGATGCGATTTTCACGAACGTGGCCCGCACGTCCGACAACGAACCCTGGTGGGAAGGCAAGAAGGCGGGCGAGCCGGCCTACGACTGGCAGGGTCGGGCGTACCGGCCCGGCAATGGCACTGCGGCGCATCCCAACTCGAGGTTCACCGTCGCCGCGACCAACAATCCCAGCTACTCGGAACTCGCGGACGCCCCCGAGGGCGTGCCGATCTCGGCGCTCGTATTCGGCGGCCGTCGCGCCCGGGTCGCGCCGCTGGTCTTCGAGGCCCGCGACTGGAAGCACGGCGTGCTGGTCGGCGCGAGCGTCGGCTCGGAGCTCACCGCCGCCGCCGAGGGCGAAGTCGGCAAGATCCGTCGCGATCCGATGGCGATGAGACCGTTCTGCGGCTATAACTTCGCCGACTACTGGGCGCACTGGCTGTCGTTCGAGAAGCGGACAGACAAGCTACCCAGGATCTTCCACATCAACTGGTTCCGCCAGGACGCCGACGGCAGATTCCTCTGGCCCGGCTTCGGCGAGAACCTGCGTGTCCTGCGCTGGATCATCGACCGTTGCGAGGGCCGTGTCGGAGCGGTCGAATCCCCGATCGGTTACCTGCCTCAGGATGACGGCATCGATACGCGCGGGCTGGATATCGGCCCGGACGTGATGCGCCAGCTACTGACGATCGACGCCGCCAGGTGGCGACTGGAGAACGAACATTTCGGCGCGTACCTCGACGAGTTCGGCGACCGCGTACCGCCGGCCTTGCGCGCCGAACAGCAACGGCTGGCGAAAGAACTCGAAAAGGCAGAATGATCGCGGCTGAAGCCGCTCCTACGAACGCGTTTCGGGCACGGTGGTGAATCAGCATCCGTAGGAGCGGCTTCAGCCGCGACTGTGGGGCTGACTATTCCTTGGTCTTGAAATGCACGGCCAGCGCGGAGCCGGGCGGCTCGGCCCGGCCGAGGCCGATCGTCCCCTCGCCGTGGAGTTCGGTGGAGTCACGACGGACGAAGGTCTCCTCGCCCTGTACGTTCTGTACGAAGGTGCCATTGGTGCTCTGATCCACGAGCATGAACTTGCCACGCCGCATCTCGACCTTCGCATGGATCCGCGAGATCAGGTTGCCCTTGATGACGAGGTCGTTGTCATCCGCGCGCCCCATGATCACGCTCTTGCGCTTCTCGCTGATCTCGACATTCTGCCCGCGGAAGTTAAGCATCAGCCTCGACGCCTTGCGCTGATTCTCCCACTCGATCGTCGGCAGCATGCTCGTGGCTTCTTCCGGATTCCAGAGCAACTCGTACAATGCCACTTCGTCGAGCTTGCCGCGTACCGTCGCGACATCGATCTGCCGGGTCTGCTTCCTGAGGTCCGGCTTCATCTTCTCGACCGTGCCGCCCGAGATGATGATCTGTTTCGCCTTGGCCTGCGACGTCATCCGGTTCGCCGTATGCACGGCAGCACCGAAGATGTCGTTCTGTTCCTGCACAACGGGACCGTAGTGGCAGCCGATGCGGATCGACACCGGGATGCGACCCTCCTGCCGGTTATCCGCGGTGATCCGGCTCTGCATCATGACCGCCGCGCCCATCGCTTCGTCCACCGTCGGGAAGGTCGCCATCACTTCGTCGCCGATGGTCTTGATCACCGTTCCGTTGAACTGGTACGTGGAGTCCTTCATGACCTCGAGGCATTGCGCCACGGTCTCGCTGGCCTTCGTGTCGCCGAATTTATCGTACAGCTGCGTGCTGCCGACGACGTCGGCAAACAGAATCGCGACTTCGAGGTCCTTCGCCATATATTGCCTGCAACTACCTCAATTGGAAGCTATTTTTCCGCGACAATATACGCTATCCAGGCCAGGTCCGCTTCCCCCTCCTCCGCCGGGGTGAACACACCGTTTCCCTCACCGTCCTCGTCTTCGCCTTCCCAGTACACGGTGACCTTGCGGAACCCGGCTTCGAGGAGCATGTCGCGCAATTCCGGCGCGGTATACATCCGCCAGGAATAGCTGAAGGCGCGCTTCAGCTTCGATCCGTCCGGAAACTTGAAGTGGATGTAGCATTGCATGTGATTCGTCACGGGGTGGAACTCGGCCTGGTCCCAGACATACGTGAAGCCGTCGTACTTGGTCTTTTCCTTCGTCTCCTCGAATGACTCCGGACCACCGAACATGTCCATGAACAGGACGCCGTCGTCCTTGAGCGCGTAGTGACAGCGCCGCATGTACGCGATCATCTGCGCCCGTTCCTTGAACACCCAGTAGCTGAAATTGAACGCTGCCAGTATGTCGACCTTCGGCGTCTCGACCGTCTGCACGTCGGACTCGATCAGGCTCACGCGCGCCTGGTCCGCGGTCGCGAGCCTGGCGACGCGGTTCCTGCGGCCCCAGTCGAGCACCGCCGGATCGATGTCGACGCCGATCGCCTGATACTCCTTGCCCTGCCGCACCCACTGGCACGACGCGGCCGCCGTCCCGCAGAAGTCCTCCCGGAACAGGTACGCCTCGCGGCCGCTCAACGCGCGGAACGTCGTCTGCAGGAACTCGACCTCGGTCTCCACGTTCTGGACCGACTCCTCGTAGAGTTCGTGGATATCGGCCTGCTCGGCCATCGTCGGCTTCTTGCTTTTTCTCGCAGGTTTGGCGCTCATGAATGCGGCTCTACTCCATTGGCTTGATTTCGATTGGTCATTGTAGCGAACTACCGTCGACTGTAGGAGATTCGATGCGTGCCGAGCTGCCGGGGCGAACTCCGGATCCGCAAGCCGGGGAATCAGTCGATACGAACCGGCCGGTCGGCCCTGACGAAGAGCACCAACAGCGCGCCCAGCACGGCGAAGCCCGCACCCGATGCCATCGCGGCCGTCCACCCGAACGCACTCGCGATCAGCGGGACCAGCAACGAATTCACGATGCCCATTGCGTTGGCCCCCGTGTTGAGTACGCCGCCGGCGGCGCCCGCGAATTGCCCGCCCACCGCGACGCTCGTCGCCCAGTACGTTCCTTCGGTGAGTTGATTGAAAAAGAAACACACGGCCAGCATCGAGACCGCGACGATCGGATTCGCGATCGTCGCGCCGCCTGCCAGCAACACGGCCGACGCGAGCATGCCGATGATGATCGGCCAGCGGCAGCCCCATCGGAGGCCGAAGATCCTGCACAAGCGGTCGCAAACCCAGCCACCCGCCGCCGCCCCGGCCGCGCCCGCGATCCACTGCGAGGACGTCACGAAGCCGGCCGTGCCAGGGTCGAAGTGCCGGATCTCGACGAGATAGTAATAAAACCAGTTAAAGACGTCGTAGAACACGAAGTTCATGCAGGAATAGCTCAACGTCACCAGCAGCACGTCGCGATTTTTCAGGACCCGCAGCCAGCCCGGCGGCGGCGGAACGTGCTCGGCCGGCGGCGGCCGGTCGGCCGCGATCAAATCGAGCTCTGCGGCGTTGACCGAGGCATGCTGCGACGGCAGGTCGCGGGCATACCACCACCAGATCCCGCCCGCGATGAAGCCGGCGGGCGCGAGGATCAGGAACGCGATTCGCCAGCCGAAGCCTAAAATCAGCCAGGCCAGCACGGGCGCGACCGCGGCGGCGCCGAGCGTGAGCGCCGTGCTCTGCAAGCCGAGAGGCAGTGCCCAGCCACCGGCCGGGAACCACTGGCTGATCGCGCAATTCTGCACCGGGAAGACCGGTGCATGCACGGCGCCGACCGCGAAGCGGACCAGCATCAGGGAACCGATGACAACGCCCGCCGACGCGACGTCGGGACCCGGCACGGCCGCGGTCACGATCGTCAGCGCGCCCCACAGGATCGCGATGATCGCGAGGGTCCTGCGCGGCCCCCAGCGATCGCCGCACACGCCGCCGGGCAACTGGAATATCGCGTAGCCGGCGGTGAAGGCGGCCAGCACCCAGCCCCACTGGATCTCGCTGAGCCGAAGGTCCTCGATCATGGCGGGCGCGGCGACCGAGATGTTCGAGCGCAGTACATACGACATGAAGCTGCCGAGCGCCAGGACCAGGAACACGATCCAGCGGACGTTCGTCGGCTTTGCGCCCGTCGCGGGCTGCGCTTCGGTCACTGGGTCGCGAACAATTTTGCGAGCCGGTACCAGTACTCGGTCGCGACGCCGAAGGCCCCGACACCGATCCGCTCGTCCTGCCCGTGTGCGCGCATGTCGTTCGGGTCGTCCGCGATCGCGGACACACCGTAGACCGGGATACCGGCGTTGCGGACGTAGGCGCCGT
>CAVZRD010000009.1:0-696913 GCA_963777675.1 uncultured Gammaproteobacteria bacterium
AGCCTGATGCCGAGAGTGGCGCCGGATATGAGCATGGCGGTCGTCCCGGCCGGCACGCTCGACGTCGATCCCGGGATCCGGCCGGAGGGCCGGATCTTCGCCGGCTCGCGGGCGCCCTGGTCCTGCGACACCGCCGAACTCCCGACCCACGATACCTATCCGCTCGAGTAAGCGCCGGCCCGGCGGTTTCGTTGCGAGGCGACCGTGCCGCTCTGGTATTATGTGAACTGGGTACAGGATTGTGCGGGCGGATTGCGGGACAGTGTTCGGGTCTATGTTGAAATCGCCGACACGAGCCGTTCTGAACAAAGTCGTGGTCCTCAATCCCAAGGGGGGCTGCGGCAAGTCGACGCTCGTCACCAACATCGCGGTCGCCTACGCGAGGCGTGGGCCGCAGCCTGCGATCATGGACTTCGACCGGCAGGGTTCGACGATGGCCTGGCTGGAACGGCGCGCACGCGAACTGCCTGGCATCCACGGCATCGCGGCGTTCAAGAAATCGATGCAGGCGACGCGCAGCTGGCAGCTGCGGGTACCCGACGACACCCTCAACCTGGTCGTGGATTCGCCCGCGGGCCTGTCGCACGATGACCTGCGCGAACTGACGCGCGATGCCGCGAGCATACTCGTACCGGTATTGCCATCGGCGATGGACATCCATGCCGCGTCACGCTGTATCGCCGACCTGTTGCTCGTCGCCAAGGTCAACCGCAACGAAGGCAAGCTCGCCGTCGTCGCCAACCGCACCCGCAAGAACACCAAGAGTTTCGCGCGCCTGATGCGGTTCCTCGATTCGCTCGGCATCCCCATCATCGCCGTCCTGCGCGATAGCCAGAATTTCGTGTTCGCTGCGGAGCAGGGTCTGGGCGTGCATGAGATGCAGCCCTCGCGGGCACGTCCGGACGTCGAACAGATCGACCGCATCGTGCGCTGGCTCGATGGCTGGGAGGAACGCCGCAGGCGGGCGGCATCGCTGCACGACCTGAAGCGCCCGTCACGACCGCAGTTGGCGTCCTTGCCGAAGTCTCAGGTCGGCTCCGCCTGAACTGCCGAATACAGCTCCGGGTCCACGTTTCCGCCCGATAGCACGACCACCGTGGTCCTGCCGGCCGTGGCGGCCTTGCCGGCCAGGACGGCAGCCAGTGCCGAGGCACCACTCGGCTCCAGCACGATCTTCAGATGGCGGAAGGCGAAACGCATCGCGGCCCTGACGTCGTCATCGCTGACCGAGAGTCCCGGGCCGGCGAGTCGGCGCAGGATCTCGAACGGCAGGCGTCCCGGCATTTCCGCGCGCAACGCGTCGCAGATCGTGGCGCCGCCGGGCGGCGCCGCGACTCGCTCGCCACGCGTCAGCGAACGCGCCGTGTCGTCGCAGGCCGCGGGTTCGACCGTGTGCACGCTGACTTCCGGCAACTTCGCTTTCAGGGCCACGGCGCAGCCTGAAGACAGGCCGCCGCCGCTGCAGGGGATCAATGCCTGGTCGACGCGCAGTCCCGCCTCGCTCGCCTGCTCCGCGATCTCGAGCCCGACCGTGCCCTGCCCGGCGACGATGTGCGGGTGATCGTAGGACGGTACGACCTCGGCGCCGCGCTCCGCCGCCAGCCGGCGGGCGATCGCTTCGCGGTCCTCGCGTTCGCGGTCGTAGGTCACGATTTCGCCGCCGAGCGCCCGGGTCGCCTCGAGCTTGGCGCGCGGCGCATCCGCCGGCATGACGATGGCCGCGTGGATCCCGAGCAGCCTGCCCGCCAGCGCCACGCCCTGCGCATGATTTCCGGACGAGAACGCCACGACGCCGCGCCGCGCCTGTTCGGCACTCAGTCGGGCCATCAGGTTGTAGGCGCCGCGGATCTTGAACGAGCCGATACTCTGGAAGCATTCGGGTTTGAGCAGCACGCGCCCGCCGGCCGCCGCATCCAGCTCGGCGTTCCGGATCAGCGGTGTTCTGACGACGATCCCGGCGAGGCGCCTGGCGGCGTCCTCGACCTCGGCGATCCCGATCATTCGACTCCGGCCTCGGCCGCCAGCCGATCGACCTTCGCCGCGCAGATGAAGTCGTTGTCGGACAGGCCGCCGATGGCATGCGTCGTGTAGCTCACCTCGCAGCTGCCATAACTGACCGTCAGCACCGGGTGATGACCCTCGCTAATCGCGATCCAGGCGACCGCATTGGCGAACCCGAGAGTGCGGCTGTATGCCGGGAATGCGAAACGTCTCGAGATCTTGCGGCCGTCGTCGCCGACCGCCCAACCGCCGTGCAGCGCCTTCATCAGCTGCTCGACCTGGTCACGGTGCAGCGGCTCGACGCCACCCTCGCAGGGCTTGCAGTGTCGTTTTACCAGCTCCTCGTTCATGACCGGACTATACCGCAGATGCCGTATCACACGGGACGGCAGGCGCGGCGCACATCGCGGCTGAAGCCGCTCCTACGGATGCTCCGCGGCCCCGGTCGTTTATCAGAATCCGTAGGTGCGGCTTCAGCCGCGACAAACAGACCTGACACCTTTTTCGATCAGAATCCGTAGGAGCGGCTTCAGCCGCGATCCGGCATTGCCATAAAGAAGGGCCGGCCCTTGGGGCCGGCCAAATGGAGACTCGAGATGAGTCGCGGGGATGGGGTGTCACTCCGGGTTCGAGGCGACGGCCGGGGTGTCGTCGATGAACAACTTGACGCCGACGCGGCGCTCGAGCGCGTAGCTGTCCGGCGTCGCGTCCTGGGCGACGGCTTCGCCGTGCGCGGCGATCCGGATCCGCGACGGCTCGACGCCGGCGGCCACCAGCTGGTCGCGGACGAACTGTGCGCGTTCCTCGGACAGATGCTGGTTGTAGTCTGCATCGCCGCGCTCGTCGGCGTAGCCGTCGAGCTGGATGCGGATATCGGGCATCGACGCAAGGCTGTTGGCCAGCTCGGCGAGGCGGGCACCGGTCGTGTCGGCAAGCACGTGCTCGTCGGTCCGGAACAGCAGGTCCATGTCGATTCCGGCGCGCAACAGCTTGACGAGTTCGGGACGGTCGACCTCGTGCATGCGCTCCAGCTCGGCGCTGAGGCTGTCCACGTTGCCGTTGAGCTTGCGGACGCTGTCCTCGAGCGTCGTGACGTCGCTTTGCGAAGCCTGCAGCGAGCCGTTCAGATCGTCGATGGCCTGGTTCTTGCGATGGAACGAGTCACCGAGTTTCCCGCCGACTGCGGCGCCGATGATGAAGCCGACCGGCCCGCCGGCGGCAGCGCCGATCAACGCGCCGGAACCGACGCCGATATTTTCTTCCTTCGATGCCTTCGCGGCGAACGACGGCGAGGCAGCGAGCAATACAAGTGTCGTAATGGCCGCAATCGTGATTCGCATGGGAATGTCCTCCTGATGGTGTGTGGTCTCGTCCACGGTCGGAGTTCATTACACGGTGGAAACGGGATGTGCCCGGGGCACCGGCGTGCAAAGCCGGCGATCAATTGTGATGAATTGTGGCGAGCAGCCAGCAGGCCGCTAACTGCTGACGGCGGGGTCCGAGAGCGCGACGAAGGTGCCGCCGTTGCGCGCGCAGAGGATGCGCATCAGCTGCGCGTAGCGGCGCGAGGTATCGGAGATCTGGCGGCCGGGTTCGAAGAAGAACGGGAAACCCACGGCGTGGATACGCACCATACGGTGGCCGTTCGCGTCGGGGCGGTTGACCGTGTCGATCTGGCGCACGACGGCCTCCACGGATCCGCCACTGAACTCGTCGCCGAACACGTAGATGCTGATCTTGTGCTTGGGCGACCAGAACGTGCTGATCGCGTAGATGATGCCGTCGACGGGATTGCTGTCGCTGAACGGCCGCCAGTTGCGCATGGTCTTGATGATGGCCTCGCGCCGGCCCGGCGTATCGGGGATCCATTTGCCGGCATACTGCTGGAACATATAGCTGCCGTTGTCGTTCATGATCTGCAGACCCTTCACCTGCGGGTAGACGTCGAGCGTCTCCGTGAGCTTGCGGATCGCCCGGTCCCAGTTGAACTGCTGCATGCTGCCGGAGGTGTCGACGACGAAGATCACGTACTCGCTGTCGACCGGGATCCCGGCGACGGCGTCGGTATCCGCGCGGTGGTAATACGGTTCCAGCCGGCGCATCTCCTCGGTGAGCCGCTGCTTCGTGAGCTTGAGCGCGCCCACGTCCTGCGTGGATTCTCCCTGGTTCTTGGTCGCCGCGTACTGGCCCCTGATCTTGCTGAGATCACCTTGCAGGCGCGCGAGCTTCTCCTCGGACGACGAGGTCTGCTTGCGTACGGACTCGAGGTCGCGATTCAGCACGGCAGTTTCGCCGCGGATATCGAACAGTTCCTGCTGCAGCATCGCGATGAGAGACTCGAGATCGTCCTGGGTCTTCTCGATGATCACCGGTTCGTAGATCTTACTCAACACGAGCAACAGGATGATCGCGCCGAAACCGCAGCAAATGCAGTCGAGGAACGACAAACTGAAGACTTGCATGTCACGGCGGCGTCTCATGGCACGGGTTCCACCACTCTACGGCCAGTCCTTGCTGACGCTGATGAACGAACCGCCGCTGCGATAGGCGAGTATCCAGTACAGGATCGGCGCTTCGTAATCACCCTCGAGCGGGTACAGTAATATATTGACCGGTACGCCGCGCGGGAGTTTCCGGATCGCCCTGTTGTGCAGCATCACGCGCTCCCGGCCGCTGATGGTTTTCTCGCTGGTCGTCGGCTCGTCCATTGTCGGCAGTCCGTCGCAGAGCAGGATGATGTTGTCGGGCCGCGGGGTCAGTTGCGAGGCCACCGCGTATGCAGCCTCCATGTTGGTGCCGTTCTCCGGCACGGTCCTGCGCAGGACACGGATCGCTTCGTCGAGTTGCGTGCCGTCGTCGGCCTTGAGCCATACGCCGTCACTGCCCTTGATGACGGGATGCACCTCGTTGTTGAACATGTAGATCTGGAACTCGCTGCCCGGCTTGAATTGCGCCGTCAGCCAGTCGACGCTCGCGACGACCTGGCGCCACTTGACGGCGTGCAGCTTCTCCTTTTCGCCCATGTTACGCCGGCGGATGATGTTGACGATGGTGCTGTCGAGCATGCTCGCCGATCGATCGACCAGTATCAGCGTCCGGTCACCGCCGAGCTTCAGGCCGGTGAGATACTGGCGGTCGCCTTCGCCTTTGAATTCGCGGATCTTGTTACCCTCGCCCTGCTCCTCCTTGGCTTGCGCGAGCAGCCGGTTGACTTCCTCCTGCAGCGACTTGATGTCGGTCTTCAGCTGTTCGACGTGTTCGTTCTTCGCCAGCGTCTCCTGGTCGTATTGCGCGAGTTCGGCACGCAACTGCTCGATCAACTCCATAACCTGGGCGATCTTTCCCTTCGCGGTTTCTTCCCTCGTCTCGTACTCCTCCATCGTGTTCTTCGCCATGACGAGGTTCTTGCGGCCTTCGAGTATCTCTTCCTCCAGCTTGTTGGTCTCCGCCATCTTGTCGGTCGGCTGCTGTTCGGTCGTCTGCGTGACCTGCGCGTTGATAATCATGAAGAACAGGATCACCGCGCCGAAACCGCAGCTCATGCAGTCGAGGAACGACATGCTGAAGACGTCGAATTCCCTTCGTTTACGCGCCATCGTCCTCTTCCGCGGAGATCATGAGCAACTCGAATCCCGGCGTACCCAGCCGGATCCGGTCCCCGACCTGCAGGACGGTGGAACCGTCGATGCGATGACCGTTGAGAAATGTGCCGTAGCGGCTGAAGTCGCGGACGATGCACTGTCCGTTCTCCTGCGCCAGCGAGCAGTGGCGCCGCGACACGCCCGGCATCTCCTGCCCGAGATCGATACAGCGCTCGCCGTCGACGGGTTGCGTGCCGAGAGTCAGCGGCCGTGCACCGATGCGGTAGGCCCTGTCCTTCAGCAATACATGCGTCGGCTGTCCGCCGCGGTACATGGATTCCGCCGGCCGCGGCGCGACCGCGGCCTGGTCCCAGGGCAGCTGCCGGATCAGGCTCACGCTGCTGCCGCCGCCCGCCGGTTCGCGGCAGCGGGCCAGCAGTCCCCGCGCCGCCGCGCCCGCCTCGAGCAGGAACACCTCGCCGCCGACGCGGGCCGCGAGCATGTCCGCCAGCCCGGGCATACGCGCGGCGCGGTCGGTCAGTTGCAGGGCGGGCGTCTCGTCGGCCCGGTACAACGCGCGCAGGCTGCTGGCGATGCGATGGTAGGCCGGCGCCGCCGCGGCGACGAAGTCGAGCGCCTCGAGCGTGGCCCGATGCGTCACACCGCGATACTCCATTTCCAGCGCGACCTTGCCGCCCGACGCGGCGGCCGCCAGCCAGCCGGGCAGGCGGTCCTGCAGGGCCTGCTCCGTCGCCGCCGTGTGCAGCGGATCGAACCGCGAATCGCGCACGAACGCTTCGGCAATGGCGCGTATCCACGCGTCCTGCAGCACCAGCACGCCGCAGTCCGGGATGACCTCGGCACGATCGAGTTGCGCATGCCCGGCCTGCCGGATGCGTGTCAGCATGGCCGAGTGCAGGCTGAGGTCGACGTGCACCGGCACTGTGTCTTCGTAGCAGCGGCGGGTCGCGGCGATCGCTGCATCGGCCATTGCCGCGACCGGGATCGAGAGTTCGGCGGCAATACCGAGCAGCAGGCTCAGGTTGTCGTTGTCCATATAGGCCGGCACGGCGAGCAGCACCGAGTCGCCGGCGGATGCGGCCTTCGTCCAGGCGTCCTCGAGCTGCCGGCTGACGAGATCCGCGGCAGAAAGGTGTGCGAAGCGACGATCGGGCAGCGGCGTCGTGCGCAGCTTCGACCAGTACTCGTTGTGGATGAGGCGCGGCTTCATCCTGGCCTGTGCATAGGCTTCGAGTCCGGTAACGAGACCCTCCTCGCCCAGCAGGGCGAAGCCCGGCTCGCGATACAGCAGCCGGCTGGAATCGTAGACCGAGATGCCGGCGTCGTTCAGGTGTGCTGCGAGCAGGGCCATTCTGGCACGCTCCCCGCGCTCAATCCGCCTTCATGTGACGGATCAACTTCTCGTTCGCGTAGTTCTCGCTGTCGAACACCAGACGCTCCTGCATCAGCTGTAGCTGGTGCACGAGGAACATGAGGAAGATGCTGATCAACAGCGCGATGAACGTCGAGTTGAATGCGATGCCGAGGCTCTGCGTGACGCCCGCGATGTCGCCCTGCACCGCCTTGTCGGCCTGCGCCAGCGCCTCGCCGATGCCGCGCACGGTACCGATGAACCCGATCGACGGGATCGCCCAGGATATGTACCGGATCATCGACAACTCCGACTCCAGGCGTTCGGCCTCGGATTCGCAGATCGTGTGCGTGCTGGTGGAAACGTCCTGGATGCTGCGGGTCGAGGCGAAGCGTCGCAGCGCATTCAACAACGCCCTCGGCAGCAGCATCTGCTGGCTCTCTTCCGGCAATGCCTGTACCTGGCGGGCGAATTCGCGCGTGTCTTCCGGCAGTATGCGCATGCCTTCGGCGACCGGAACCAGGTCCACGTCAAGGAGGCGCCGTTCCCGCAAGATCGTGCGCGCCTTGTAGCCCATGATCGCGAGCGCCCAGAGTCCGAGAATGATTTCCGATTCCTGCTCGTAATCCTTGATCAGCACCGAGATCTTGCGCTCCCGCACGTAGCTCGGGTCAGCCTTGGCGGCGGCATTCTGTTGCTCGATGATGCGTGCCGCATTCGGCCGTATGACCGACACATACAATGCATGCACGAATATGATCGAGATGATCAGTGCGAAGAGCTGGAAGACGAATTCGGTCGGGATGCTTTTCTTGTTCATCTTGTTGCGGCCGCCTCAGATGTCCGTCGGGAAGGCGACCGACTGGTCGGCCGGGATGTCCTCGCTCGGCTTGAAGTCGTCATCCTGGTTCTGATATCCCTGCTCGTCGAGATCCTCGTCGTCCTTGGCATCGGCTTGTCCCTCCTGATCGTCGCTCTGATCCGCCGGCTTGCCGGTAGCCTGCGGCTGCGCCGCCGTATCGGTAGCGCCCGTGGTGTCCTGGCCGGCGTCCTGCGGCCAGGCCGCGACAGACAGGGACATACCGAGCAGCACCGCCAGTACGTAGCGTTTCACGTCAATTCCTCCAGCTTGCTATTGCCGATTTAGACCGGAATTCGCCGCGATTGTCGCATGGAACCTGTGTCGAAGACTCATTCGACGTTCCGCGCCAGCCGGAAGCCCACGTCGGAGCGCGCATCCTCACCGTAATCCCGGAAGCTGAGCCTGAGCTCCATCTCGCCGGCCTGTCGCCAGCTCGAGCCCCGGATCACGTGACTCTTGCCGCTGTCGGGTCCGAGCGGATCGACCACCGGCGTGGTCTGGCCCGGCGTCGGCACCGTGTAGAAGTCGTTGACCCATTCGGCCACGTTGCCGCTGCCGTCGTAGATGCCGATCCGGTTCGGAGTGAATTTTCCGACCGGCGCGGTCGAGGCGAAGCCGTCGTCGTAACCGGGGATGATCGTCGGGACCAGGTCCTTTGCCGACTCATCGGCGAAGTTGCCGCTATCCTTCTTCGGCGGCATCTCGTCGCCCCAGGCGAAGCGAGTCGCCTTCGGATTCTCTCCATAGCGGATCGCCCAGGCCCATTCAGCCTCGGTCGGCAGCCGGTAGCCGTTGGTCAGCGGGCGGATCGCGACCCAGTGCCCGTATTTCTCCTCGTAGGCCGGCATCAGCCCCTCGCGGGTGCTGAGCCAGTTACAGTATTGGACCGCATCTTCCCAGGTTACGTTCGCCACCGGATTGTTGGCACCGGCCATCGCCGGATTGATCGAGGACCCGGAGTCATGGCCCTCACTGAACTTGTTGAATTCGTCGTTGGTCACCTCGTGCACACCGATCAGAAACGGCCTGGTGATCGTTACGGGTACGATCACCTCGTTGGCGCGGCGGCCCGCTTCGGCACGCGACGATCCCATGGTGAACGTCCCCGGTTGTACGCGGCGCATGACCTGGCCCGACGCCGTGGTCACGTTCACCTCGACCTTCTCGCGGGCGATCTCCTCCAGCGAGCGCAGACTCACGCTGACGGTCTGCGGATAACCGGGTCGCGGCGTGATCGTCCTCGTCCAGGTCGCGTAGCCCTCCTTGCGCACCTCGACGCGGTGCGGCGCGGAGCTCAGTTGCAGGGTCTGCGAGCCCACGCCCCGCGCCCGACCATCGACCAGGATCGTCGCGTCGGACGGCCGCACGTTCACCGTCAGCGTGCCGGCCCGCGCCGACAGATCGACCGTGATCGACTGGCTTGCGGCAGGCTGCAGGCGCACCTTGCGGCTCGTCGCGCCGTAGCCGGCTTTGGAGAGTCCGATCACGTAGTCGATGTCGGGCGACAGGGCGAGCGTGATCGGCGACTGACCGCGATAACGGCCGTCGACCGTCACGTTCGCGGAGCGCGGGATCGTGTTGACGAGCAGCTTCGCGTTGGCGGGCTCGAGGCGAATCAGCGGCAGCGCCTGGTCCACGTTCGGCTTCGCCACCACCGTACCGTCCCAGGCCTTGTAACCCGCGTGGACGACGCTGACCTGGTGCGTGCCCTCGAGCAGTTCGACGGTCGCCGGCGTCGTGCCGATGCGCTTTTCGCCGTCGTAGATCTCCGCTCCCGGCGGCTCGGAACTCACCGCGACGTCCGACCAGCGCCGCACGAGTTGCACGTGCATCTCCTCGGAACGTCCCAGTCCCGGGACGTTGACGACGTCCGCGAACGGCAGGTAACGGTCGGCTTTCACGTCGACGCTGTGATCCCCCGGCTCCAGCTCGACCGGTCCGTACGGCGCCGGTCCGACGAGGCTGTTGTCGATCGACACGACGGCAGCGACCGGCGGGTCTGTCGCCACGGTCAGCCGGCCCGGCAGCCGCCGCATCTTGACCTCGATGGTCTTGCTGGGCTCGTCGCCGACAACGAATTGCTGGCTGACGTCGTAGTAGCCGTCCTTCTGCACTTCGACGACGTAGTCGCCGCTGCGCAGCAGGTAACGGTCGCCCACCGGCAGGCGGAACCAGCCGCCGTGGATAGAGATGTCGTCCGGGTCCGCGGGCGTGACCTCGAATTGTATCGACTTCGACGTGAACAGCAGCCAGGAGACGAACAACAAGGCAACGAGCGCAACACCCACGATCGCCTTCAGGGGGCTGCGGCGCTGCTCTACCGCAGCGGCATAACTGTCTGCTGCGCGCCGGAATGCCGTGGGCGCGATGGCTTCGTCGCCGGCGGCCGCCGCGTCGTCGGGCGACTCCGGCGGTTGCGTGACGTAGGCGCTGTCCTCGAGTCGGACATCGAGTGTCAGACGATCGCCGAGCACCGAGACGAGGATCCGGCTGCCGTAGAACTGAAGTTCGTCCCCGTCGCGAAGCCGCGTACTCGCAGTGAGCGGTTCGCCGTTGAACTGCATCGATTCGTCGCGGCCGAGCGGCTGCACGAACGGCGCGCCGTCGAGCAGATCCAGCACCAGGACGGGCCCGCCGCCCGGCCCCGGCAGGCGCAGCTGACAATCCGAACCCGTACCGACCCTCAGCGGCAGCTTGTCCCGGCCGATCCGGCGTTCGCCCTCGACGTCCCGGATGAGGATGTGGTCGAAGCTCAAATCGTCTCCTCACACTGCACGACGATCGGCTTCTGCTCGATCTCGGGCGCCACGCGGAATTCGAGCCGCACGTCCCGGTAGCCAGGACGGCTGCCTACGGCCACGTAGGTCCCGGGCCGGAGGTCGAGCTCGCGCGTTTTGAACGTGCCGAGATGACCGACCTTGTAGATCGACACCTCGGTGGCATTGTCGGACACGATCTTCACCGTCAGTGGGGTCGCTGCGCGCTTCAGCAGGCGCGAGAGCTGATCGCGCTCGTCGGCCAGTCGCGGTCCGATATTCGACATGCGCGTAATATCGACGACGAGTGCCGTCGCCCGGCTCATCGTGGCCGGCGAACTGAGTGCGTCGGGCTCGTCGATGTAGGACTTGAGCTGTTCGTGCAGGGTGGACATCTGCTGTGCATGCGCGAGCCCCTGTTGTGCAAACTGCAGGTTCGCATCGATGCCGAGGATCTCCTTGTAGGTGTCGACGGCGTCCTCCCACTGTTCGGCCTGTTCCTCATTGCCGGCCTTGCTCTTCAGGTCCGCGATGTGCTCGAGCCGCAGACCCTGGTCGACCTGCAACAGGCCGTCGGCGGGCTCCGGTGATTCGGGCTCGAGCTTCCGGGCCATGCGGAACGCGGCGCGCGCCGTCTCGTAGTCGTGGTCGGCGAGCGCCGAGAGACCTTCGCTCATGCGTGAATCGAACGCGGTCTGCTTGATCGTCTCCTTGACCCGGGCAAGGCCCTCGACCGCCGGCTTCCACTCGGGATCGAGTTCGACGGCCGAGGCGAAACTCTGTCGCGCTGCCTCGAGTTCGAGTTCCTTCTCGTACGCGAGCCCCTTGTTGGTCAGGGCCAACACGGCTCCGAGGTTCTTGGCGCGCTCGTAACCGGCCTGCGCGCGGGCATTGCCGGGGCTTATCGCGACGGCCAGTTCGAAGAGCCTGAGCGCTTCGGGTGCATCGGCCGCTTCGAGGGCCGCCTGCGCATCCGCAAAGGTCTTCGCGTACACGTCGTCGACCCGGTCGAGCAGCGGATCGAGCATCTCGGACGCCTGCTTGTACTTCGCGGTGGCCGTATCGTAGTCGCGCGCCAGGTAGGCTTTGTCGCCCTCGGCGTACACCGCCGTCGCCTGCTTGAACGGCAGGCCGCCCCAGCGCTCCACGGCACGCTTCTTGAGCGTGTCCATCTTCGACAGCAGCTCGCCGAGGATCGCATCGGTGTCGGCGCGTGCACGGACGCGTTCGTCGCGCCCTTCCATATTCTGCACGTTCTCGCTGAAATCGACCTTCGATCCGGACTCCGGCTTCTGTTTTGGGGACGCGTCGGCAGCGCTCTTGTCCACCGGCGGCGGAGGCTCGGACTCCTCCACTGCGTGCGGCAATACGAATACGACGCCGATGAGCACGGCGATGAGCACGGCGAGGGCGATACCGACGTGCCGCGTGTTGAAGCCCGTCGCGGCGTCGGGAACGGCGGCCGCGGCCGGGGCCGCCGCGGAACCTGCCGAGCGCGGCCGCGCACCGATCTCGATGATCTCGTCGGCGCCGTCACCACCGGCCGCCGGCGCGAGGTAGCGGGCAGCGACAGGAGCGGGCCGGTAGCCGCCTGCATCGAGCGCGGCAACGACACCGGCGGCGTCGGGCCTCGCTGTCGCATCCTTGTCCAGCATGCGTGCAACCAGCTGCCGAACGTCGTCGGCAACGGGCGAACCGTCCGCCGCCTCGAGCGGCGCGGGCACGCGACTGCGAATGTCGTCGGCCGTGGCGGTCGACGAGTAAGGCGATGCGCCGCTGACGAGTTCGTAGATCAGCCCACCCAGCGCGAAGATATCGTCTGCCGGCTGCGCGGGCTCACCCGCCAATGCCTGCGGATTCGCGGCGATCAGCGAACCGCCCCGGGCATCGCCGCCGCTGGGCGCTGCGACGCCGAAGTCGACGAGGTAGGGTGCTCCGTTGCGGTCGATCAGGACGTTGCCGGCCTTGATGTCGCGGTGCACGACACCCTTGCCGTGCGCATAGCGCAGCGCATCTGCGACCAGGGCGATGGCCGGCAGGATGTCCGCGACCGGCGCCCCCGCCAGGACTCCGATATCGGGCCCGTCGATGTACTGCAGACTGTAGAAGACCGGATCGGCGGCTTCGTGGAACTCGAAGACGCGCACGATGTGCGGATGGATCAGACGCAGGCTGGCCTGCCATTCCCGGTGAAAGTCGGCGGGGTTGACGGACTCGCTGACGAGTATCTTGACGGCGACCGCGGCGCGCGTCAGTCGATCGCGGGCAAGCCACGTCTGCGCGGCGCCGCCGGCTCCGAGCTTTCGAACCAGGGTGTAGCGGCCGGCAAGCTCGATTCCTTTCTTCAGGTCCTGCATTGGCGGTCGATTAGTGTCCTGTCCGAACTCTTCGCATGATTTCGGAATCCATGCAACGCAAGAACACTAGTCCGAGGGTTCCGCGACCCGCACCGGCCCCGCGGCATCTTCGCTTGCCGGGTAACCGGTCTCGGCCTCGTAGATCTCCTTCAGCAGGCGCCGCCAGCTTTCGTACTGAGCCGCGGCGGTGCCGGTCAGGCGGCGCGTTTGACCTTCGACGGTGACCACCATGGGCGCCGCCTCCGAACCGAAGGATTCCGACAGCTCCTTGATAGCCTCGAGATGCATGTGCGATTCGGAGCGTCGCGAGAAACCGTTGATCATCGTATTGAAACCTTCGGTCAGCGCAATGGCCTGCAGGCTGCTCTTCATCTGTGCCTTGTGATAACTCTTGTCCCGGGTATCGGCTGCAAGTGCCCCGGCGAATACGACTGCGCCCATCAGCGTCTGCATCGTGGCCGAGCGCCGAACTTGCCGATAGTTGACGGATTCCTCGCGTGCGGACTTGCGCCACGCACTGTACGGGATGGCGATCCCGTAGTAGAAATTCGCGTAATGCTCGTTGAGCGTGTCGATGACGAGCCGGTCTCGCTCGCGTATCTGCCGCAGCCGGGCGACGGCCGGGTCGTTCTCGGCCGGCAATCGGACGATGGAGACGTGGCCGTCATCGTCGGTGGAAATGTAGTCGCCGAACTGCTCGGGCGACATGTCGGCGAAAAACTCGAGTTCGGAGGTCTGCCGGATAGTGTGGATCCTGTCCGGGGGCAGCGCCTTCACGTAGTCCCGCAGATCGTTCGCGATGTCGTTGAAGACCTTCTGGTACGGGTCCTGGCTGCGATCCCGGTGTTCGGAGTAGGACGACACACCGGTCTGCGTGCTGTAATCCCGCTGATACCACTCCTTGCCCTGCGCGTCTTCGACACGGATGGCCAGCGTCACGAACTCGCCGTCGGACTCCTTGATCTTGCCGCTGATCGTGACGTCCGTGAAGGCCTTGCGGGACGGGATCACGCGCACCGCACCCCAGTAGCCCGTGTCCTGCAGCGTCGTCTTCAGGTGATAGGGAAGGTAACGGGCCTCCGCGGCACGGATCTCCGGATAGACGCCGGTCTTGTCGGGATCGTTGTCCGCCGGTATGTCTTCGTCGAATTCGACGATGCCGATATCCAGCAACAGTCCCTCGGCCGGCGGCTGGTCCGTGGTCTTCAGTTCGGTCTCATCGGCTTTGATGACCTCGTTGACCGAGCATGCAGCCAGCCCCATCCCGGCCAGCAGTATCAACAAGCTTGTCCGAGTCGTCCTATGCAATGCGGATTCCCAGTGTCCTTGCGCTAGATTCCCTTGTACTTCCGATACTCATCCCAGAGGCGTTCCCTCAATTTCGGATCATCCTCCGCGAGCGCGGCTTCGCGCAACTGGCGGGCGATGATGTCGTCGTCGACCGTGACCGGGATGTCGTCCGGCGTACGCTTCTGGATCTCTTCCTGGCTCATGTTGTCGATCGGTGACTGCCTGGTCGCCGAATTGTTCGCCACCTCGATCGAACCGTTGCTGCTGCCGCTGCCCGACCCGGTCGCCCCCTGGGCGCCCAGGTCGATCCCGCCGCCGCCGCCCTGCTCCTTGCCGAAGCCTTCGGTGTTACGGCCGACCGACGAGACCTGGCGTTGCTCCTCGCCCAATACCTTGTCGAAGCCGCCGACCGACTTGTCGAGTTCCTTGCCGAGCCGTGCCGCACGTTCGGCACTGCTCTCGTTCGGATACTGCCCGACGCCGCCGGCTCCGCCGGTGCCCTGCACCGATCCGTCGGCGCCGCCCGGCGTTCCGCCACCCTGGCTGCTCTGCGAGCTGGCCTGAGCGGAACCCTGCGAACCGCCCTGCGAGCTGCTTTGCGAGCCGCTCTGCGATTGCTGCGAACTGTTGTCGGCCGATGCGCCGCCGCCACCGATACATTCGCCGGCCTGGCCCATGCCGCCGACGCCGCCGGGCAACGCGCCCGTGTCGCCGCAATCGCTGGACGAAGTGTGGCTGTCGCTGTCGTTGCTGGTGTCGCCGCTGTCGCCACTCTGGCCGCTCTGGCCGCTCTCGAGGGTCGGATCCTCGTTGCCGCCCCCGGCGCCGGTTTCGCTCGGCATCGGCGGCGGTCCCGCCGTCTCGTCGGACGGGTAACTGCCGACGCCGCCGCTGCTGCCGTCGCTGCCGCCTGAACTGCTCGAGGTGCCGGCAGCGCCACCTTGCGCACCGCCGCTGGGTGTCGGCATTCCGCCCGGGCTCGATGAACCGCCGGGGCTGGACATGCCACCCGGGCTGGACGATCCGCTGGGACTGGACATGCCGCCCGGGCTCGATGATCCGCTGGGGCTGGACATTCCACCCGAACTCGACGGGCTGCCGGGGCTGGGCATTCCGCCCGGACTCGGCATTCCGCCGGCGCTCGGCGGTGCAGGCATGCCGCCGCTCGTTGACGATTGGGTCTTGCACCCGGCGACGGCCAGCACGCCGAACACGAACACGAGCAACGCTCTCAGACCCACCGAGACACGCCTTGAAATCCGGTTCTCATTCATCGTCGTCTACCTCTCGCCCCATTGCACGCCCATTGGCTTGGATCGACGAATACCCATCGGAGTTCCATCGGCGCGTCGACGCGCATCAGGGCGCGCGCGGCGTCCGGGGCCCCGCTGACTATCGAATGACGATAATACGCGCACGAGGCCCGATCAACACCTCGCGCTGCGCGCCTGCGGTTGTCCCGATCGCCGCGGTCGAATTGCCCAAGTGCGTGATTTTGTTAAGAACTCTTGTCAAGCTTCGGTCGGTACGGTTTGCGGAACAGCAGCACGGACAAATCGTCCGGCTTGCTTGGCTGGCCGGGCGCCGCGCCGCTCATTCTTCGACTCGCGAGCGCGATCACGCGGTCCATCGCGGCATGCAGCGAGCCCTTGCGGATCCGCTCGATGATCTCCGTGCCGTGCACGTTGTCCGTCAGCCCATCGCTCGCCAGCAAGACCGTATCGCGGGGTTTCAACTTTACCTCCGTCCCGACGTCGATGCGCGTGTCCGCTGACCCCAGGAAGTTCGAGACCAGGTGGCGATCGGCGTGATGCAGGGCCGCCCGTTCGTCCAGGAAACCCGCCTCGACGGCGAATCCGGTCGGCGAATGCGCGGTCGTGTGCAGCTTGACGCGGCCTCGTTGGCCGACCACCAGCGCCTCCGAGTCGCCGATCTGGTAGGAACGCGCGATCAGGCCCTCGATGGTCACGACCGTCAGGGTCGTCGCCGACCCGTTGGCGAGCTCGCGGACTGCGGCGTTTGCCGCGTCGATGCCATTCAGTATCGCGGTGCGCAGCAACATCGTCTCCGCCATCGCCGCCGACAACGCTTCCTTGAGCGCCGTCACCGCCGTCAGCGACGCCCGCTTGCCTCCCGGCAGTCCGCCGGCGCCGTCCGCGACGATCAGCACGGCGGCCTGCGGGCCATAGGGGATCACGGCGACCGTGTCTTCGTTCTCCGTGTCCTTGTCCGGACACGGGCAGGTGTACGCCAATACGTCGCCACCGCCAAGTGCCGCTTCGCACAACTCCGGCTCTGTCGCGCCGTCGAGCAGCAGGATGTCGTCACTCACGTCGCACGGGCTCCCGGCACCAGGCACAGTAATTCCAGAATTCGCGGGCGATGCCCCAGCCGCAGGCCCTGCAGCTGTGGTGGCTGCCCGGCAGTTTCCAGGCGCGGCGCACCTTCATGCGGCACCAGGGGCAATAGCGCATGAACGGCATCAGCTCGCCGCGGCAACGCTTGTTGCTGCAGCGGGCCGTGTAACGCTTGTCCGCATAGTGGCGATTGGTCTCCGGCTCGAAGCCCGGCCCGTAGCACCAGGCGCAATAGTCCCAGTCCTTCTTCACTCCGCGCTCGCAGCGAGGACAGGTGGACGGCATCGACGACTCGGAGCCGCGGGACGGATGGTCGAACCCGCACCAGGGGCAGTACTGCATGCTCTCCGCGACCGGGCCCTCGCAGCGCCGGCACGTGTGACCCGTCTCGAGCACGCCGCGGTACTGCCGCTGGAACTGCCGCCACTGCAGTTGACGCCACGACGAACCGTTGCGCGATCCGTTGCGGTTCCGGGACCGTTTCTGCCGCCGTGCATGCGAGCGCAGGCGTTCGAAGGCCGCCTGCATCTGCACCGCGTCGCGATAGCGCTTTTTCGGGTCGAGCTGTATGGCCTTCCTGAGGAACTGCACGAACTCGGGGCGCACGCGCGCGTTCAGCCGCGTCGTAGCCTGCCAGCGGCCATTCGTACGGCCACTCCGGCAATACGCCCGACAACATCCGATACAGCACCAGCCCCATCGAGAAAACATCCGACTGGAATTTGGGTCGGCCCATCGCCTGTTCCGGGGCGATGTAGTCGATCGTGCCTGAACCCGACGCCTTCAGGGTACGCAGACTGAGCTTGGCGAAACCGAAATCGCCGAGCCTCATCTGGTTGCCGGGGAACAGGATGAAATTTTCCGGCTTGATGTCGCAATGGATGATGCGGTGCGAGTGGGCGTAGGCCAGCGCGGCGAGTCCCTGCCCCGCCAGGTCGAGCGCGAGCGGCGTCGTGATGCGCCGTTCGAGCCGCTCGTACAGGGATTCCTCGCCGGCCTCCATCGCGATTACGAAGTGCTCGTCGATGTAGCTCGCGTTGAGGATCGACAGGATGTTCGGATGTTTGAGCCGGGTCGCGACCTGCACCTCGTGCAGGATCTCTTCCTCGTCCATGCGGCCGTTCAGCTTCGGCAGTTTCAGCGCCACGTGGATCTTCTGGATGGTGTCGTAAGCCCGGTACACGTCCGCGAGCGGGCCGGACGAGATGCGGCTCGTGATCCGGTACTTACCGATTTTTTGTCGCGCTCTCAGCATGGATTCGTCAGTGTCACCGTACTCTCGCAATGGCATTCGCCCAGCCGGACAGCAGGCGCTCGCGCACCAATGCCGGCATCGCCGGTTCGAATACCGCGTCGCGCTGCCACAGCGTGGCGATGTCGTCCATCGATCCGATCACCCCGCTCGCGAGTCCGGCCAGGAACATCGCCCCGCGCACCGTCGATTCAATATTGACGGGCCGTTCGATCGGAATGTCGAGTATGTCGGCAAGGAACTGCAGAAACCAGCCGTTCGCGACCATCCCGCCGTCCACGCGGATGACCGGGGGCGACACGCCGTCCTCGACCATCGCATCGACGAGGTCGCGGGTCTGGAACGCCACCGCCTGCAGCGTCGCCGTCGCGATGCGGTCCCGTCCGCTGCCCCGGCTCAGGCCGAGGATCGCGCCGCGCGCATGCGGGTCCCAGTACGGCGCCCCGAGGCCGGCGAAGGCCGGCACCACGTACACGTCGTCGACGACGCCAGTAGCGGCGGCGATGCGTTCCGTATCCGACGCCTGCCCGATGATCCCGAGTTCGTCCCGCAACCACTGTACCGCCGAGCCGGCGACGAATACGCTGCCTTCGAGCCCGTAGGTGACCTTGCCGCCGATGCGGCTCGCCACGGTCGTCAACAGGTGATTCCGCGAAGCGAGCGCCGCGGCTCCGGTATTGGCGATCACGAAGCAACCGGTGCCGAAGGTGCTCTTGGTCATGCCTTCGCCGAAGCCCGCCTGCCCGATGAGCGCGGCCTGCTGATCGCCGGCGATGCCGAGGATCGGCACGACGGCGCCGAAGGTTTCCGCATCGGTCTCGCCGAATTCGAAAGCCGAGTCGCAGACCTCGGGCAACAGCTCTCGCGGCACGTCGAACAACGCCAGCAACTCGTCGTCCCACTGCTGGCCATGGATGTCGTACAGCATCGTCCGCGACGCATTGGTCGCGTCGGTCGCATGCACGCGCCCGGCCGTCAGGCGCCACAGCAGGAAACTGTCGACCGTGCCGAACGCGAGCTCGCCGCGGGCGGCGCGCCGCCTGAGGCCGTCGACGTTGTCGAGCAGCCAGGCGATCTTGGTCGCCGAGAAATACGGATCGAGCCTGAGCCCGGTCCTCGCGCCGACCAGCGATTCCGCGCCGCGTTCGCGGAGCGCCTCGCATTGCTTCGCCGTGCGCCGATCCTGCCAGACGATCGCGTCGTGCACGGGTCTCCCCGTCTCCCGCTCCCAGATCAGCGTCGTCTCGCGCTGATTCGTGATGCCGATCGCGGTGACGTCGGCCGCGCGTGCGCCCGCATCCGCCAGCACCCGCTGCATGACATCGCGTACCGAATCCCAGATCGCCTCCGGGTCGTGTTCCACCCAGCCGGGCCGCGGATAAAGCTGCGGAAATTCCTGCTGCGCGGACGACACGGCCGCCGCGTCGTGCCCGTAGAGCACGGCGCGGCTGCTGCTCGTGCCCTGGTCGATCGCGAGCAGGTAGCGCCCGCTCAACGCCGCCCCTCTCCCAGGCGGTACAGCGGCTTTTCGATGTGCATCCGGCGCCCGGCGTCCGCCGGCATCGCCGTTTCTCCCTGTGCGGCGGCGGCGCGGCGGATCCCGTCAAGGATCGGCGCCGGCCACGGCGTCACGCGTCGCGTCGTGAGGTCGACGTGCAGGTTCATCCACTCGGCCGTCGCAGAGAGGAAGCCCTGTTCGGCGTGGTACAGGCGCTGGAACTGGTGGATGCGTTTCTCGTCGTAGGCCAGGATCTGCGCCGTGACGAGATATGGCGCACCCTCCGTCAACTCGCGCCGGTACATCACGTGCGTCTCGACGGCGAACGTCGAGTTGTCCGTCTCCCGGATGTGATCGTACGTGATGCCGAAACGCTCCCAGAGCGAGTCGACCGCCCGGTCGAAGGCGAGCACGTAGTACGCGACGTTCATGTGCCCGTTGATGTCGATCCACTCGGACAGCACGTGCCCGCGGCCGACCTCCACTCCCTCGATCTCCACGTCGGTCATCTCAGTCCTCGGCCAGTTCGGCGACGTCGCGGAAGTGCTCGAGCGCCTCCGGATTGGCGAGCGCCTCCGTGTGCGCCACCCGTTCGCCGTGCACGACCGAACGCACGGCCAGCTCGACGATCTTGCCGCTTTTCGTGCGCGGGATGTCGGCGACCGCGACGATCTTCGCCGGCACGTGGCGAGGCGTCGTGTTGCTGCGGATTACCGAGCGGATACGCGCCTTCAGGGCGTCGTCGAGTTCCAGCGCGGGCCGGAGCACCACGAACAGCACGACGCGGACGTCGTCGGCCCAGCGCTGGCCGATCGCGATGCTCTCGACGATCTCGTCGAGTTTCTCCACCTGGCGGTAGATCTCGGCCGTGCCGATGCGCACGCCGCCGGGATTCAGCACGGCGTCGGACCGGCCATAGATAATGAGTCCGCCGTCCGGGGTCAGCTCGGCGAAATCGCCGTGGGCCCAGACGCCCGGGAAACGCTCGAAGTACGCACTGCGGTAGCGTGACCGGTCCGGGTCGTTCCAGAAACCGACCGGCGCCGACGGGAACGGCCGGGTGCAGACGAGTTCGCCCTGCTCGCCGACCAGCGGCCGGCCCGCGTCGTCGAAGATCTCCACCGCCATCCCCAGGCCGCGGCACTGCAGCTCGCCCCGCCGTACGGGCAGGAGCGGATTGCCGAGCGCGAAACAACTCAGGATGTCCGTGCCGCCGGAGATGGACGACAGCTGGACGCGCTCGCCGATTGCGTCATACACGTAGTCGAAGCTGGCCGGCGCCAGCGGCGAGCCGGTCGACAACACGCTGCGCAGCGCGGCCAGGTCGAACGCGTCCTTCGGCCGGATGCCGGCCTTCTCCAGCGCCGAGATGTACTTCGCGCTCGTGCCGAACACGGTGATGCGCTCGCGTTCGGCCAGCTCCCACAACACGCGCCCGTCGTGGGCGAACGGCGAGCCGTCGTAAAGCACGAGCGTGGCACCGGCCGCGAGCCCGCTGGCCAGCCAGTTCCACATCATCCAGCCGCAGGTCGTGAAATAGAACAGGCGATCGCCGCCGCCGACGTCCGTGTGCAGGACGTGCTCTTTCAGATGTTGCAGCAGCGAGCCGCCGTGACCGTGCACGATGCATTTCGGCACACCGGTCGTGCCAGAGGAATACATGACGTACAGCGGATGATCGAATGCAACCGGCGTGAAGGCGAGCCGGGCGCCAGGCACGAGGAAATCGTCCCAGCCGACCGCGCCGCGCAGTTTCGACTCGGCGCCTGCCTCGCCGAGGAACGGCACGATGACCGTGCGCTCGATCTGCGGCATGGCCGCCAGGATCCCGGCCACGACGGGCCGGGAGTCGATGCGCTTGCCGTTGTAACGGTAGCCGTCGGTCGCGACCAGCACGCGCGGGGCGATCTGGCCGAAACGGTCGACGACGCCGTCCACGCCGAAGTCCGGCGAGCACGACGACCAGATGGCGCCGAGGCTGGCCGTCGCCAGCATCGCGACGATCGCCTCCGGGCAGTTCGGCAGGAATCCGGCGACCCGGTCACCCGGCACCACGCCGGCGGCCGCGAGGCCGGCCGCCATGCCGGCGACGGCTCGGCGCAGCTCGTCCATCGAGAGCTCGCGCCGCTCGCCCTGTTCGCCGCCGAAGATCACTGCGGCGGCGTTGTCGCGCTCGCGCAGCAGATGGGCCGCGAAATTGAGTTCGCCGCCGGCGAACCAGCCCGCGTCCATGATGTCGTCGGGTCGCGTCAGCGTCGTTTCAGGAGGTCTGTCGAAGCGGACCGCGCAGAAGTCACAGAGTGCTTCCCAGAACGAGGCGGAATGCTCGATCGACCAGCGATACAGCGCGCCGTAGTCGTCGAAGCCCTGCTGCAGCATGAAACGATGCATCGCGGTCGCCGGCACTCGATCCGGATCGGGCCGCCAAAGAATCGGGTTTTCGGACACGTCGACTGCCTGCCCCCATTGGCCGTCACTATTGATGCCGCCTCAGTATCCACATAACGTGTCGCCTGTCCATGAGCGAAGCACAGCAGAACATGCACGCCGTCGAGATCCGCGAACCCGGACCCGCCGAGGTCCTGCGGCTCGTCACGATGTCGAGGCCCGTGCCCGGCGATCGGGACGTCGTCGTCCGGGTGGAAGCCGCGGGCGTCAACCGGCCCGACATCCTGCAGCGGCAGGGCCGCTACCCGGTACCCAAGGATGCCAGCCCCCTGCCCGGGCTCGAGATCGCCGGCGAGATCGTCGCTGCCGGCGCGGGTGTCACGCGCTGGCGCATCGGTGACCGGGTCATGGCGCTCACGCACGGCGGCGGCTACGCGGAGTACTGCCGCGTATTCGACGGCCACTGCCTGCCGATTCCCGCGGCCCTGTCCGCCGTCGAGGCCGCCGCCGTGCCGGAGACCTTCTTCACAGTCTGGTACAACGTGTTCATGCGCTGCCGGCTCGAACGCGGCGAGACCCTGCTCGTGCACGGCGGCTCGAGCGGCATCGGCACGACCGCGATCCAGCTCGCCAGGGCGACGGGTTGCCATGTGATCACGACCGCGGGCACGGAAGAGAAGTGCCGCTTCTGCGAAGCGCTCGGCGCCGACCGGGCAGTCAACTATCGCGACGACGACTGGCCGGGCGCCGTGCGCGACTTCAGCGGCGGTCGCGGGGTCGACGTCGTGCTCGACATGGTCGCCGGTCCCTACGTGCAGAAGGACCTCGACTGCCTCGCGACGGAAGGTCGGCTGGCGATCATCGCGTTCCTCGGCGGACCGGAGTCGGAACTCAATCTCCGCGCCCTGCTCGCCAAGCGCCTGACGATCACGGGTTCGACACTGAGGCCGCAGTCGAACGACGAGAAGGCGCGCATCGCCGATGCAGTATCGCAACACGTGTTGCCGTTGCTCGCGGCGGGCACGGTCAGGCCCGTCATCCACGCGACATTCCCGCTCGCCGAAGCCGCGGCCGCGCACGAGCTGATGGAGAGCAGCCGGCACATGGGCAAGATCGTACTCACGGTCGCCGGAGCCGGTCAGGCATAAAAAAACCGGCGCCCCGTGAAGGGCGCCGGTCCTTGCTAACGTCGAGACGCTATTAAAGGTTATTCAAGAACGGAACGACCAGCGTCGCCGTCTCCTGGATGGCCTGCGCCTCCGCCTTCGACAGGTTGCCCTGCTTCCACAGCACCTGCGTGACCTGGGCGATGCAGCTCATGTATTGACCCCCGAGGCCATCGACGAGAAATGCCGGCGAGCAGGCGTCGACGACGTCCTGCACGTAGCATCCGCTGGCGGTGGGCGAGCCGTATGCCTTGGGCACGTAGCCCTTCGTCCCGAGCACCGTGTAGGTACCCTGGTAATTGGTGACACCCGTCGGCACACCGAGCAGGTTGACCTCGGGCCACGCACCGGCATGCACGGGGCAGGTGACCTCTCCGTTCCAGCCGACGTCGTTCAGCAACTCGTCGGTCAGGTCCAGGTCCACAGGGTTCGCCGGGTGCAGGTCGGAATTGATCGCCGGCTCCATCAGCAGGTTGGGCGTCGCGGACACGTCGAAGTGCGAAACGCTCGAGCCGGGCTGCACCGGGTTCGGGGCGTAGAGCTTGACGAACCCGTTCGGGTCGGCACCGGCGAGGCTGCCGTCGCTCGCCGGCGCGCCGACGGTGACGTTGGTCCCCGGGTAGTTGCGCAGGAGCTGGCCGCCGTCGAGCGTGACGCTGACGGTCGGGATCCCGACCGCACCGCTGCCACCCAGGCCGATCGGCGTGGCGCCGGCCACGTTGTTGGCGATGATCACGCCGACAGCACCCGCCGCTTCCGCATTCTGCGCCTTCAGGACGAAGGTACAGCTGCCGCGATCGATCAGCGCGATCTTGCCCGTAAGATCATTGGTTATCGCTTCGCACGCATCGCTCGCGGTACCGACACCGTCGTTAGCCAGCTCGACGCTGCCGGTCAGTCCCCCGGCCGGCACGGCCGGCCCGAAGCCGGCGGTGCCGAAGGACAGCTCCGTCCCCGCGATAGCGGCGGGTGCGTTGACGAGGATTACTTGCGCGGGCCCCAGCACGCTCGGCGCCGCGGCCGTAACCAGCGGGCCGTCCCAGACCAGGTTCGGGCCGTCGGTCGCGGAGAACGCGCGTTCGAGATCCAGCATCTGTCCCCATTGCTTGCCGAGCAGGTTGTCACGCTCGAAACGCGACCACTGATCCGGGTAGCCGAGGAAGTTCTGTCCCGTGGCATCGTCGACGAAGTTCTGGAATCCCAGGCCATGGCCGACCTCGTGCAGCAGCACCGCGAGGAAATCGATCGTGCCCGCCGGGTTGTTGTCGTCGAGGCCGTAGTACCAGGCACTGCCCTCGAGGCAGCCCGGCTTGCCGAGCTCGCTGTTGAAAAACGAGACGATCTCGTCGTTGTACGGCGGCGCCAGCAGTCCGGGGTCCGGTTCCGTTCCGCCCAGATCGTGGCCGGCCAGTTCATTGGCGAGTGCGGCGGCGTACCAGGTGCTCGGGAAGCTGGGGCCGTCGAAATCGCGGAACACCGTGTTCGCGCCCGCGGCGCCGAGCACGCCGGAAGTGGCGTCGCACGACAGCGGCGCGAAGGTCGCCTGCAACACGACGTGGACATCGATACCGAGCACGTCTTGCCAGATCTGCACGGCCGCTTTGTAGGCATTGAGGCGCTGCTCACCGACCGTCGTACCGGTATTTCCCCCGACCGGCGTCGCCGGCGTCGGGTCGCTGAAGCCGAGTTCCGGGATCGGATCGACGATATTGATCGTGATATTCCCGACATCGACGGGGCCGTTATCCGCCAGTGCCTGCGACAGCGGTACGAGAGCGAGTGCGGCGGCCAGAGCGATAAATTTGTTTTTGTTTTTCATGATCACATCTCCGGCCGGTCGTCAACGGATACGATCTTGCCATCGGCATCCAGCTCGGAATGCCCGAACCTGGCATTCCCGGCGGCGTCGACCTGCACGGTGAGGAAGCGCAGCTTGTCTGCCCCTACTACCGCGGACATGCTACCGTCGGGATGTTTCGTGGATCCGGACGGAATCTTCTTGCCCCGGGTCAGCTGAGCCAGGTCGGCCTGGAACGCTGCAGCAAGTGCCGCCCGCTCCTCCGCCGTCGGCGTGCGTGCATTGCCGTGCCCATCCGTGAAGTGCATCGAGGCAGCGACGCCGGCGACCGTCGCGTCTCCTGACGTCCTGGCTTCGCCCTGGCCTTGCTCGACCCACATCGTGCCGGCGGCAAGTGCCACCGCAACGACGGCCGAGCCGGCGATCAATCTCAATTTCCTGTCCATCTTGGTAACCCCTCCTGACTGAATGTCATTCGTATGAGAGCTGACGAGGCAGCTTCTGTTTTTTTCGACCGGCCGATGCGGGACATCGGCTCGACTTGCCGTCGAGTGTAGATGATTTTTGCGGCGGGCAAACTTTACATAATCGACGACGCTCACCCGCATAATCGAAAGTGTGACAAGCCGTTGATTAGAAGGGCACAGCGACCGCTTTGCAGAGAAAACGCATGAACGGTTCGGCCGCCCGGAAGGCCGTTTCCACGCGCCGCTGGAACTGCGGCGCGAGGCAGGCGTCCGGATCGAGGGATTTAAACGCGATGAAACTCTTGCGCTTGATGTCTTCGATGCACTCGTGATCCGCGGCGAAGCCCCGCGGCGGCCGGCGTAGCGACTCGCCGCCGAGTTCGAAGTGGCGGCGGAACCCCGGGTCCCGCAGGGCGCGCTGCCACTCCGCCGGTTTCGCGGCGATGCGGTTCCGGATGGCGCGCAGCGGCTCCGGGTCCGGGCGCCACATGCCGATGCCGAGGAACGCCTCCTGCGGTTCGATATGCACGTAGTAACCCGGCGCATGCACGTCCTTCGCCTGCTCGTGCCGGAACTGGATGCCGATGTTGGTCTTGTAGGGCAGCTTGTTCCTGGCGAAGCGGGTGTCGCGATACACGCGCATCAGCGAACCGCCGACCCGCGTCGGCTGCGCGACGAAGTGGGGGGCGATGTCGTGCAACGGCTCCTGCATCGACTGGATGAAGCGCAGGGCGACGTCGAGCACGTGCTGCTCGTAACGGGGCTTGTTGTCCGCGAACCACTCGCGCTTGTTGTTGTCGGCCAGCTCCTCCAGGAAAGCCAGCGTCTCCTTCTCGAACGCGGCGTAGCGCGGTCGGCCCATCAGCAGTTCGCGTCTTCCGAGGAGGCGAGCGGGTGCTCGAACATGTCGTCCTCGCCCTCGCGCCCGGACAGGCATTTGAAGTCCTTCTCCACGAGTATTTCCAGGGTCGCGCCGTCTTCCAGCCGCTGTTCGCCGGCGATCGACACCTCGTCCGAATCGGCCCAGGCACGAACCGTGTCCTCCGGGACGCGGACCGTCATGACGCGCTCGGAGAAGAATGCCGCCGGGCTGACGCTCGCCGGACTGCTCTCGAGTTCGTAGCGGAATTCGCGGCCGCCGGGGAAAGACGTTTCCGCGGCGACGAGACCCTCGGTGCTCAGCAAATCGACTTCGCTGCGCGTCAACCGGAGTCGGATCGAATTGTCGAGGATCCTGAGTTTCACTGCCTGGCCGGATATCGAACGGGGCATGCATTTAAGCACGATTCGCCGCGACCCGTAAGACTTGCCAGGCCCCTCCGGGTAGACTCACGCCCTCGTACTCAACGCTTCCTGCAACCGGAGAGATTCTTGATCACCGATCCCTGGTTCTACGCGGCGGCAGTGCCGGCGGTGTTGCTGGTCGGTATGTCCAAGGGCGGCTTCGGCGGCGGCCTCGGCATGGTCGCGGTACCGCTGATGGCGCTCGTCATCTCGCCGATACAGGCGGCGGGCATCCTGTTGCCCGTCCTCTGCCTGATGGACCTGCTCGCGATGTGGCAATACCGGGGCCGCTGGATCTGGCCGGAACTGCGCGTCCTGCTCCCGGCGTCCCTTATCGGTATCGTCGCGGGTGCGCTGTCGTTCGGCTACCTGAGCGAGGACCTGATCCGTCTGATCGTCGGCGTCATCGCGCTGGCGTTCACGCTGCACTACCTGCACAACAAGTGGCGATCGCCGAAGATCGGCCTGCCCGATTTCCCGCGCGCAGTCGGTTTGCTCGGAGGCGGCGTCGCCGGCTTCACGAGTTTCATCGCCCATGCCGGCGGTCCGCCGGTCAACATGTACCTGTTGCGCCGATCCCTCAACCGGACCCAGTTCGTGGGAACAACCGTGCTGTTCTTCGCGGTCGTCAACTACGTCAAGCTGATCCCGTACGCCTGGCTGGGTCAGTTCGACACGACCAACCTGAGCAGCTCGCTCGTGCTCGCCCCTTTCGCGCCCGTCGGCATCGCGACCGGCGTCTGGCTGCACCGGCGCGTCTCGGACAGGCTGTTCTTCGGCGTCGTCTACGTGCTGCTGTTCTGCGTGGGGATCAAGTTGATCTACGACGGCTCGGGCGCGCTATAGGGGGCCGCTCCGCCGCCCCGCATGGCGAACGGTACCGTGCCGCGCGGGCGTCTCGCAGGGGCCTACTCGGCGGCGAGGACGTTCTCGGCCTGCGGGCCTTTCTGGCCCTGGGTAACTTCCATCGAGACTTTCTGACCCTCTTTCAGGGTCCGGAAGCCTTCCATCTTGATGGCGCTGTGATGCACGAAGACGTCCGGGCCACCCTCACGCTCGATGAACCCGAATCCTTTGTCATCGTTGAACCACTTGACGGTTCCTATAACTCTCTCACCTGACATATTGACCTCTTGATACTTGCGCCGCCCGCCGACGCTTCCAACCTGCGCCTTCCCCGCGGACAGCCACCCCAATACTACCCGGAATCGCCACCGCAGGCACGCGGGCGGGGCGGGCCACTGTCGCAGTTCGGAGACAGCACTTCGCAGAGGATGGGCGCGTACGCACAAAAAAGGGGCGAGCATCCTGCCCGCCCCGTTCATGAGGTCTCGTCGGCATGTGGGGGTTATGACGTTGGCCGGTGCGAGACCGTATTTCTAATCGCGTCAGGAAAAAACATTACTGTGTCTGAACCCGCCCGGATACTGGGGAAAATACCTAGATAGCCGCGATCTTGGGTAAGATGCCCGCCTCGATCATGACTGACCCTTCGAACATCGAACCGCGCGACCGGCGCGTCGCGATCTGGCTGCTCGTCTGCTGCGCACTCGTCGCCACGATGGTCGTGCTCGGCGGCGTGACGCGCCTGACCGGCTCCGGCCTGTCGATGGTGGACTGGCGGCCGCTGCTAGGCTGGCTGCCGCCGCTGGATCACGACGCCTGGCAACGTGTCTTCGACCTGTACCGGCAATCGCCGGAATTCCGGCAGGTCAACGCGCACATGGACCTGTCGGCCTTCAAGGGCATCTTCTGGCTCGAATACTTCCATCGCCTGCTCGGGCGCACGATCGGCGTCGTTTTCCTCGTGCCGTTCCTGGTGTTCCTCGCGACCGGGCAGATCGCGCGCCGGGACTGGCCGAAGTACCTGGGCATGTTCGTGCTGGGCGGGCTGCAGGGCGCGCTGGGCTGGTACATGGTCGCGAGCGGGCTCGTCGACGACCCGCACGTCAGCCAGTATCGTCTCGTCGCGCACCTCTCGACCGCGCTCCTTATCTATGGCTGGATGCTGTGGGCGGCCCTGTCGCTGCTGGTCCCCCGCCGGGCACCCGAGCCGCACCCCTGGTTCCGCCGGTCGGCGTGGCTCACCGGACTCGTCTCGCTGACCATGCTCTCCGGCGGCTTCGTGGCCGGCCTGCGCGCGGGCCTCATCTACAACACGTTCCCGAAGATGGGCGAATACTGGATTCCGTCGGGACTGACCGCGCTGACGCCGTCCTGGCAGAATTTCTTCGCCAACCCGATCACCGCGCAGTTCGATCATCGCCTGCTCGCGCTGACCACCTTCGCCGCGATCGTCGCCTACTGGCTCGCCTCTCGCGGCACGGCGATGCCCAGGCGCGCCGCGGTCGCTCGCAACGCACTGCTGCACACGGCGGTATTGCAGGTTGCGCTGGGCATCTCGACGTTGCTGCTGGCCGTGCCGGTCCCGCTGGCGGCCGCACACCAGGCGACGGCCGTGCTGCTGCTGACAGTATCGCTAATCCTCACACACAGCCTTCGGCAAATACCCATGGGCCGCGGCGCCGGACTCGGGGATGATTGGGCTCATGAAAGACCGTAACCCTGCCGCCGGGAACGCCGACGAGGTTTGTTTCGACGCCGACCTGATCCGGCGCTACGACAGCCGCGGCCCGCGCTACACCTCGTATCCGACGGCGCTGCAGTTCGATGCCGCCTTCACCGAGGACGACTACGTCCGCAATGCGCTGGCCAGCAATGCGAGCGGCGTGCCGTTGTCACTGTACGTCCATATCCCGTTCTGCCGCTCGCTGTGCTACTACTGCGGCTGCAACAAGATCGTGACCCGCAACCAGGACAGGGTCTGCCAGTACCTCGACAACCTGTATCGCGAGATCGGCATGCAGGCTGAACTCTTTGACCGGGCCCGCAAAGTCGAGCAGCTGCACTTCGGCGGCGGCACGCCGACCTATCTCGACGAAGCCCAGATGGGCGAGTTGATGGAGCGGCTCGGTACCGGGTTCGATTTCGAGGCCGGCGATCACCGCCAGTTCTCCATCGAGGTCGACCCGCGTACCGTCGACGCTGCGGGCATCCGCCGGCTCGCCGGCCTGGGCTTCAATCGCCTGAGCCTCGGTATCCAGGACTTCGACCCGGTCGTGCAGGAGGCCGTCAATCGCATGCAGACCGCCACCGAGGTCGCGGCGCTCGTCGGCGCGTCACGCGACGCCGGCTTCCGCTCGATCTCGTTCGACCTGATCTACGGCCTGCCGCACCAGACCGTCGCGAGTTTCGATACGACCCTCGACGTGGTGATCGGTATGCGCCCGGACCGCCTGGCGGTCTACAACTACGCGCACCTGCCCGAACGCTTCAAGGGCCAGCGCATGATCAATGCGGCGGACATCCCGGCACCCGAGACCAAGCTCGAGATCCTTGGCCAGACGATCGCCAGGCTGGCGGACGCGGGCTACGTGTACATCGGCATGGACCATTTCGCACTGCCCGGCGACGAGCTCGTCGAGGCACGCCGCGACCGGACCTTGCAGCGCAACTTCCAGGGCTACTCGACGCACCGGCACTGTGACCTGGTCGGGCTCGGCGTCAGTTCGATCAGCAGCATCGGCAATGTGTTCGCACAGAATGCCGTGACCACGCTCGAATACCAGACGCTCCTCGAGGCCGGTAAACTTCCGGTGCGCAAGGGTGTCACGGTAGACGCGGACGACCGCCTGCGTGCCGCGGCGATCCAGGCGCTGATGTGCTACGACGAATTGCGTTTCGACGAATTCGAGGCCGAGCACGGCATCGGATTCAGGCAATATTTCGCCGACGAGCTGAAGCGCCTCGCGCCGCTCGCCGCGGACGACCTGGTCAGCGTGGACGATGCGGCGATCCGCATCCGCCCGAAGGGGCGCTTGCTGCTCAGGAACATCGCGATGGTGTTCGACCGCTATCTCAACGCCGGCGCCAACGACAACCGCTATTCGCGCGCGATCTGACGCACTCCGATAGCCTTTTACCCGCCCGGGGCCTGATCAATTCCCGCAAGATTCGCGCGCAGAATTTGATCCACCCACCAGAAGCGAGACTGGCCGATTCGAATATTTGACAATTAGCGAATTAGCTAATATTGTTTATCTCATGCAGGCAGACCGAATATTCGAGGCACTCGCGTCCATTCCACGCCGGAAGATCCTGGCCTATCTTTCCGAAAGCGAGCTCACGACGGGTGAACTCGCCGCACGCTTCGAAATGACGGCACCGTCCATCTCGCGGCATCTGTCGGTCCTCGAGAATGCCGGGCTCGTCAAGAGTGAACGGCGCGGGCAACGCGTCCTCTACAGCCTCGTTCCGGACAATCTCGTCAACACATTAACGGGATTCGCGCTCGAGATTTGCCCTGTAGGCGGCCCGTTGAAGCGCGAAGCCCGGGCGCGCGCCACCAAGAAGCGCCAGACAGCGAAATGAAAGCGGGGACCGACGGGGCCCTCACGAGCATCGCCGGTCATCGCGTCGCAGCTTGCGCTCCGGATTCCGTAATCCGCGGCCGGGTACGCTGGGCTCCCGTCAAATCACTCTGGTTCCTCGGCATGATGAGTGGTGGGTTCGTCGGCGGATTGCTGTTGTTTTCGTGGCGGGCGTTCGCGCTTTACGCGGTCGCGACCGGCCTCGTGCTTCTCTTCGGACATTCGCTCGGCAATCACCGCAAGCTCGTACACAATAGCTTTCAGTGCCCCAGGTGGCTCGAGTACACATTGGTCTATTGCGGCGTCCAGGTAGGACTGGCCGGTCCCATCGGGTTGCTGCGCCAGCATGAGCTACGGGATTTTGCCCAGCGAACGCCGCGTTGCCACGACTATTTACGGCATGGACGATCGTCTTTCGTCGATGCCTGGTGGCAGCTCAATTGCACGCTCGAACTCGAGCAGCCGCCGGAGATTCGTCTCGAGCCCGGAATCGCCGATGATCGCGTGTTGCGCTTCCTCGAGCGCACATGGATGTTGCAGCAGCTGCCGCTCGCTCTGGTGTTCTTTGCCTGGGGCGGCTGGGCATTCGTGATCTGGGGCGTATGTGCACGGATCAGCACGGCCGTTTTTGGACATTGGCTAATCGGTTACCTGGCACACAACCACGGCGATCTGCCGAGAGAAGTCCGCGGCGCCGCCGTGCAGGGGCACAACGTCCGCTGGACGTCTTTGCTGACGATGGGCGAATGCTGGCACAACAACCATCACGCTTACCCGGGCTCGGCCCGGCTGGGCCTCACGCCCGATGAATGGGACCCGGGTTGGTGGGCGCTGGCAACGCTCGAGAAGATCGGCCTGGTCTGGTCGCTGCGGCTCCCCGAACACCTTCCACCCCGACCCGAACTCCTGAATCATGCGCCGGCGGCCGATCCAGCAACCTGAGGAAACACCGGACGAACTCGGGCGATCCCTGTTCGAGGTGTTCTGGCCGCTGATCCTGGGCATGTCGACGGGTCTCGGCCTCCGGCTCGTTTTCCGGGGTGTCTCGGACGAAGCTCTCGACGCGATGATGGCCTCGTTCACCTTGCTGGTACCGGTTGCAGTCGGTGCCGTGACCGTCTTCGCGGCCGAGCGATCGAAGCGCCGTTCGTGGGCTTTTTACTTCTGGTCCGCCGCGGCCGCCAATGCGCTGTTTGTCGTCGGCACGTTCCTGATACTCATCGAGGGCCTGATCTGCACCATTCTCGCGGCGCCGTTGTTCGCGATGATTGGTGGCGTCGCCGGTCTCATAACCGGCGCGGTCTGCCGTTGGTCGGGACGAACGCCGCCGATGGTCCTGTCGGTCGCTGCGCTGCCGCTGCTGGCGGGTTCCCTGGAGCAGCATATCCCGCTGCCGGACCGTGTCGACACGGTGTCGACCGCTCGCGTGATCCACGCCTCGCCAGAACAGGTCTGGCGCGTCATTTCGTTCGCCGACGACATCCAACCGGAAGAGATCGGCAGCGCCTGGATGTACCGAATCGGCGTCCCGTTGCCCTTATCGGCCGTCACGGAAGAGCGCGGGGGCGAACGCGTACGCCACATCGAAATGGGCAAAGGCATCGCGTTCGATCAGATCATTGTGGTTTGGGAGCCGGAGCGACGTGTTCGCTATACCTACCGCTTCACCCCGGACTCCTTTCCACCGCGCGCGCTCGATGAGCATGTTCGAATCGGCGGGCCGCACTTCGACTTGCGCGATACCGAATATTCTCTCGAGGCGATCCCGGAAGGCACGCGAATGACCGCGCGGATGAGTTACCGCGTCAGCACTCACTTCAACTGGTATGCGCGCCTCGTGGCGACGCTGCTCGTCGGGAATTTCGAGAAAACGGCACTGGCATTCTATGCGCACCGTGCCGAGAACGCGGCGCAAGCCATCGGAAATCGCGAGCGCCAGCGCTCCGTGGTCGCTTTGGAACCACAGCCTGGCCGACGACCGAACGTTCAGTCCGATCCCTGAGTCAGCCGGCCTCGGTAAGCCAGTCGTGCACGTCCGGTGCGCTCCCGTACTGGATATCCTGCAGCGCTTTCCGTAGGCGTTCGGTGTTCGGACCGGCGTTGCCGTCGCGGACCTGGATCTCCTCACCTTCGTAGACCAGGCTGCCGACCGGCGTCAGGCCGGCGGCCGTGCCGGACAGCGCCGCTTCGTACGTCGCAGCGAAATCAAGCAGTTCGTCGACCGTGAAGTTCCGCTCGTTGACGCGATAACCGTGATCCGCGGCGAGTTTGAGGATCGAATCACGCGTCATGCCGTGCAGGAACGTCGTGTCCAGCGGTTTGGTGATGACTTCCTCGTCGCTGATGAGCAGGAAGTTCGCCGCGCCCGTCTCCTGCACGTCGCCGTGAGGACAGAACAGGACCTGGTTGACGCCGTATTTCTCCTTGGCCTCGAGCGTCGGCCCCAGCGCGGCCGCGTAGTTGCCCCCGGTCTTGGTGCTGCCGAGCTGCTCGGTCGAGCGGGCCCGCTTGTCCTCGACGAGCAGCTTGAGGGGGCGGCCGCCGCCGGCGAAGTAGTCGCCGACCGGTGAGGCCAGCACGAACAGCGTCGCCTCGTTCGACGGCGAGGCGGCAGCGCCGATGTTCGGCATCGTGCCGATCAGCGTGGGCCTGAAATACAGCGAACTCGGCGGGGCCGGGATGTCGTCGAGCTCCTCGGCGACGAGGTCGATGACCATGTCGGCCAGCAGATCGGTCTCGGGTATCGGCAGGCACATCGACGCGGCGCTCTTCTGCATGCGCGCGACGTGATCGTAGAGCCGGAAGATGTGCGCCTTGCCGTCGTCCCAGCGATACGCCTTGAAGCCTTCGAAACAGGTGCTCGCGTAATGCAGCACGTGTGCCGCGGGATGCAGCGCCAACGGCGTCAGCGGCGTCAGCGTAGGCGGCTGCCACTCGCCGTCCGCGTAGCGTGCGATCGCGAAATTGTCGCAGAAGACCGTGCCGAACTGTGCCATTTGAATTTTAATCGGGATTAAAAAAACAGTCCGTAACTTTGCATCAAATGGCGGCCATTGGCCACCCCCCGGTCCCGCGTTCAGAAACTTGGCGGCGTGCAGGCCGAGATCAGTTCGCAGGGTTCCGTGCCGGGGTTACGGAAATGGTGCGGACGGCTGCTGTCGAAATAATAGGCGTCGCCGGCCCTGAGCACGGCCGTGCGATCGCCGACGGTCACCTCGAGTCGGCCGGCCAACAGGATGCCGCACTCCTCGCCCTCGTGCGTGATTGCGTGCCGGCCCGTGCCGGCGCCAGGCTGGTAGCACTCCTTGAGGAGCTGCACGGACCGGTTGCGCAGGTTGGCGCCGACCTGCCGGAACGACACGCCGCCCTCGCCGATCTCGGTGAGTTCCTCGGCGCGAAAGAAGATCTTCTCCTGCACGTCCAGGTCGTCGACGAAGAACTCGCTGAGGCTGATCGGGAAACCGTCGAGGATTTTTTTCAGCAGGCTGACGGTCGGATTCAGCCGGCCCGCTTCGATCTGCGAGATGGTGGCATTCGCGACGCCCGTCGCACGTGCGAGCTGGCGCTGCGAAAGCTCTGCGCGGACACGGATCGCCCGCAGACGCCGGCCGATGTCCTGATCCATGGCGAATCACCCCCAAAGTGTTTATCAAAATGAACATTTTGTCGCCGGTCGCCAACAAAATCAATGAATTACGAATTGGCTCCTAACTGATTGTTTAACATCGCTTGTCGGCCGTACACTTGCCGAACCCCTTTTGTTACCCGGAGTGAGCCCCGATGCCCGCCGCCGCCACCGATGCGTTCTGGATGCCGTTCACGGCCAACCGCGACTTTCGAAAGAAGCCGCGCATCATCACCGGCGCGTCCGGCCATTACTACACGGCCAGCGACGGTTCGAAGCTGTACGACACGTTCTCCGGGCTGTGGACCTCGGGCGCCGGACACTGCCATCCGAAGATCGTCGAGGCCGTGCAGAAGCAGGTCGCGACGCTCGACTTCTCGATGACCTTCCAGGTCAGCAACGACAAGGCCTTCGCGCTCGCCGAACGCGTGACCAAAATGGCGCCGGAGGGCTTCACGCAGTGCTTCTTTACCAACTCCGGCTCGGAGTCGGTCGATACCGCACTCAAGATCGCGCTGGCCTACCACCGCGCGCGCGGCGAGGGCCAGCGCACCCGGCTCATCGGCCGCGAACGCGGTTACCACGGCGTCAATTTCGGCGGTATGTCGGTGGGCGGCATCGTGCCGAACCGCAAGGCATTCAGCGCGAACCTGATCCCGGGCGTCGATCACATCCGTCACACGATGGACCTCGCGCACACGGCGTACTCGCGCGGCCAGCCCGAGTGGGGCGCACATCTCGCCGACGACCTCGAGCGGCTCGCCGGCCTGCACGGCGGCGAGAATATCGCCGCCGTGATCGTCGAGCCGGTCGCCGGCTCCACCGGCATCCTGCCGCCGCCGGTCGGCTACCTGGAGCGCCTGCGCGAGATCTGCGACCGGCACGGCATCCTGCTGATCTTCGACGAGGTCATCACGGCCTTCGGCCGGCTCGGCAAGCCGTTCGCGCCGCAGCGTTTCGGCGTCGTGCCCGACATCATCACGACTGCCAAGGGGCTGACCAACGGCGTGATCCCGATGGGCGCCGTGCTCGTGCAGGACAAGGTGTTCGAGGCATTCATGCAGGGCCCGCCGCTCGCGATCGAGCTGTTCCACGGCTACACCTACTCCGGACACCCGGTCGCGGCCGCCGCCGGGCTCGCGGCGCTCGAGGTCTACGAGTCCGAGGGCACGTTCGAGCAGTCCGCGGCGCTCGAGCCCCTGTTCGAGGACATGCTGCATTCCTTCGCGGACCACGAACGCGTCATCGACGTCCGCAACTGCGGACTGATGGGCGCCATCGAACTGGCGCCGCGTGACGGCGCGCCGGGCGCGCGCGGCATCGAGGTGCACAAGCGCTGCTTCTGGGACGAACACCTCGTGATCCGCAACGGCATGGACGTACTGCAGTTCTCGCCGTTCCTGAACGCCAAAGCCGACGAGCTGGAACGCGCCTTCGAAGGCGTGCGCCGCGTAATCGATGCGATAGACTGAGCGGACCCGGAGGCAATAATGAACGCGAGACCCGCCGAACACGTCGACAGCGCCGAGATCGTCGGCCATTTCATCAACGGCGCACCCGTCGCGGACGACAACCGCCCGTTACCGGTGACGAACCCGGCGACCGGCAAGGTCGTGCGGCGCGTCGCGCTGGCCTCGGCCGAGACCGTCGGGTACGGCGATCGCCGCGGCCGAGGCGGCCTTCCCCGCCTGGCGCGCGACACCCCCGGCGAAACGCGCGAAGGTCATGTACCGGTTCCGGCAGCTGCTCCAGGAGCATTGCGACGAGGTCGTGGCGGCGCTGACCGAGGAGCACGGCAAGGTCCTCGACGACGCGATGGGCGAGTTCGTGCGCGGCGTCGAGGTCGTCGAATACGCCTGCGGCATCGCCGGAGTTGCTCAAGGGCGAACACACCAAGGACGTCGGGCCCGGCATCGACTCCTGGTCCGAGTTCCAGCCGCTCGGCGTCGTCGCCGGCATCACGCCGTTCAACTTCCCGGCCATGGTGCCGATGTGGATGTTCCCGATGGCGATCGCCTGCGGCAACACCTTCGTGCTGAAGCCCTCGGAGAAGGATCCGAGCGCGCCGCTCCTCGTCGCGAAACTGTTGAAGGAAGCCGGCCTGCCCGACGGCGTCTTCAACGTCGTCAACGGCGACAAGGAAGCCGTCGACGCGCTGCTCGCCGACCCGCGCGTGCAGGCGATCAGCTTCGTCGGCTCGACGCCGGTCGCCGAATACATCTACAGGACCGGCACCGCGAACGGCAAGCGCGTGCAGGCGCTCGGCGGCGCGAAGAACCACGCCGTCGTCATGCCGGACGCCGATATCGACAACGCGGTGAGCGCGCTGATGGGCGCCGCGTACGGTTCCTGCGGCGAACGCTGCATGGCGATCTCGGTCGCCGTCTGCGTCGGCGACGAGACGGCCGACGCCGTGGTGGGCAAGCTCGCCGAACGCCTGGCCACGCTCAAGGTCGGCAGCGGCACGGACAAGTGCAACGAGATGGGCCCGCTCGTGAGCCAGGCGCTGTACGAGAAGGTCAAAGGCTACATCGACATCGGCGTCGCCGAAGGTGCCGAGCTGGTCGTCGACGGCCGCGATCTCGTCGTGCCCGGCCACGAGGACGGTTATTTCCTCGGCGGCTGCCTGTTCGACCACGTCAAGCCCGGCATGCGCATCTATCACGACGAGATCTTCGGCCCGGTGCTCTGCGTCGTGCGCGCCGAGTCGCAGGAGCAGGCGATGCGGCTCATCGACGACCACGAATACGGCAACGGCACCTGCATCTTCACCCGCGACGGCGAGGCCGCGCGCTATTTCGCCGACAACATCAAGGTCGGCATGGTCGGCATCAACGTGCCGCTGCCGGTGCCGGTCGCGCTGCACAGCTTCGGCGGCTGGAAGCGCTCGCTGTTCGGCGACCTCAGCATCTACGGCCCGGACGGCGGTGCGCTTCTACACGCGCCGCAAGACGGTGACGCAGCGCTGGCCGGCCGGCGGCGTCCGCGAGAAGGCGCAGTTCTCGTTCCCCAGCCATTCGTAAATCGCGGCTGAAGCCGCTCCTACGGGTTCGCAGTGGAGCGGCTTGCCGCGATCCATCGCCCGCATAGGAGCGGCTTCAGCCGCGATCCGTGTCGCAACCGGGTCGCGGGAATGTACAATGTCCCACTCCGTTGGATCAGGACAAAATCAATGAAACGAGCGATTCTCGCGGCCGCGGTGCTGCTCGCCGCACCCCTCGTACTCGCCCAGGACGGACCGTACACCGTGACGAAGGTGACGCCCGACGTCACGATGATCTCCGGCAACGGCGTCTTCACCGGCGGCAACGTCGCGTTGTTGACCGGTAAGGACTATCGCGTGCTGATCGACGACGGCCTGACGTCGTTCGCGCCGAAACTGCTGGATACCGTCGCCAAGCTGGCCGGCGGGCCGATCGACTTCGTGATCAACACGCACGTGCACGGCGATCACGTCGGCGGCAACGCGGCGCTCGACGCGACCGGTACCGTGATCTTCGCGCAGGACAAGGTACGGGAACGCCTGCTGGCGGACCCGAAGGACGCCGGCGGCAAGTCCGGCCTGCCGGTCGTCACGTTCCCGGATTCGATGAGTCTGCACGTTAACGGCCACAATCTGACGGCCGTCTACGTCCCCGCCGCGCACACCGACGGCGACTCGATCATCCTCATCAAGGACATCAACGTCATCGAGACCGGCGACGTGCTGTTCAACGGCCTGTTCCCGTTCATCGACCTGGAGAGCGGCGGCTCGCTGGCCGGTTACCTCGCGGCACAGCAGCGCGTGCTGGACCTCGCGGACGATAACACCCTGCTCATCCCCGGCCACGGCCCGCTCGCACACAAGGCCGACCTGCAGGCAGCGCACGACATGCTGCTGGACGCGAAGGTGCGGGTGAAGACACTGGTCGACGCGGGCAAGTCGCTCGACGAGGTGCTGGCCGCGGATCCGCTCGCGCCCTACACCGACAAGTGGAGCTGGGATTTCGTCACGACCGAACGCATGACGACGACGCTCTACCGCGAACTCAGTTCGGCGCCGAAGTAACGGAAAGGACCCTATGAACACGACAGACACGAGCGCCTTCGTCGGCAAGGTCTGGGACGACTCGATCGTCCCGACGATCTCCGAATACATCACGGTCCCCAACAAGTCGCCGCATTTCGATCCCGACTGGGAGCAGCACGGCCACATGGAAAAGGCGGTGCAGATGCTCGAGGCCTGGTGCCGGGAACAGCCGATCGAGGGCATGCAGCTCGAGATCGTGCGCATCGAGGGGCGCACGCCGCTGCTGTTCATCGACATTCCCGGCGCCTCCGACGACGTCGTGCTGCTGTACGGCCACTACGACAAGCAGCCGGAGTTCAGCGGCTGGGACAAGGACCTCGACCCCTGGAAGCCCGTGATCCGCGACGGCAAGCTATACGGCCGCGGCGGCGCCGACGACGGCTACGCGACCTTCGGCTCGCTGACCGCCATCCGCGCCCTGCAGGAACAGGGCATCCCGCACGCGCATTGCGTCATCCTGATCGAAGGCTGCGAGGAGAGCGGCAGCTTCGACCTGCCCCACTACATCGAGCTGCTCGCCGACCGCATCGGCTCGCCGGACCTCGTCGTCTGCCTCGACGCCGAGTGCGGCAATTACGATCAGCTCTGGTGCACGACCTCGCTGCGCGGCAACCTGACCGGTACGCTGCGCGTCGACGTGTTGACCGAGGGCGTGCACTCGGGATCGGCAGGCGGCGTCGTGCCCTCGAGCTTTCGCGTGTTACGCAAAATGCTGAGCCGACTCGAAAACGAATCGAACGGCAGCATTACGGCCGAGGCCTTGCACGTCAGCATTCCCCCCGAGCGCGTCGAGCAGGCGAAGAAGGCGGCCGCGACGCTCGGCGAGTTGGTGTTCTCGAAATACCCGTGGATTATCGGCAACCCGGAGCCGAATGAGTCGCCTTACGACCTGCTCCTCAACAATACCTGGCGTCCCAGCCTGAGCATCACCGGTGCGGCCGGATTGCCGGCGCTCGTCGACGCCGGCAACGTGCAGTTGCCGTACAACGCGTTGAAGCTGTCGTTCCGCCTGCCGCCGACTTGCAACGCCGAGGCGGCGGCCGCGGCGGTGGCGCAGATCCTGAACTCCGACCCGCCGCCGCTCGTCAAGGCGCACTTCGAGGTCGAATCGACGATGGGCGGCTGGAACGCGCCGGCCACCGCCGACTGGCTCGAGGCCTCGATGCAGAAGGCGTCCGAGACCTACTTCGGCAAGCCTTCGATGTACATGGGCACGGGCGGCACGATCCCGTTCATGAACATGCTCGCCGAACGCTTCCCGGACGCGCAGTACCTGATCACCGGCTTGCTCGGCCCGAAGTCGAACGCACACGGGCCAAACGAGTTCCTTCATATCGAGACCGGCAAACGCCTGACCGCGTGCGTCGCGCAGGTGCTGGCGGATCACTACAAGCGTTAGTGGCCTGTAACAGCCCATGAACCCCGTCGAATGGGCACAGTACGAAGTGCTGGGCAATTCGCTGCTGGTGTGGGCGCCTCGGCGTATTGCTCTTCGTCCTGGCGTGGGCCGCGCTGGCGATCACGCGGCGCGTGCTGAGCAGGAAACTCCGCGCGCTGGCCGAGCACCGGCACATCGTCGCGCTCGACCTCGCGAGCCACGTCGTGGACGCGACGAAGGGACTGTTCCTGTTCCTGATCGCGGCCTTCCTCGGCTCCCGCGTCTGGGAACTGCCGGCCGACTGGGACACCGGACTGGACCGGGTGGCGATCATCGCGTTCATCATCCAGGCCGGGCTCTGGTTCACGACGGCGACGCTCGTCTCTATCGAGGCCAAGCGCGAAGAGGAACTCACGGACAACCGCTCCGTCGTCGCGGCCATGGACATCCTGTCGTTCGTCATCCGGCTCGCCATCTGGGCCTTCGTCCTGCTGCTGATCCTCGACAACCTCGGCATCAACATCACGGCGCTGGTGGCGGGACTCGGCGTCGGCGGCATCGCCGTCGCGCTGGCGGCGCAGAACATCCTCGGCGACCTGTTCGCGTCGCTGTCGATCGTCCTCGACAAGCCCTTCGTGGTCGGCGATTTCCTCAGCGTCGGCGAACACGTGGGCAACGTCGAGAAGGTCGGTATCAAAACGACGCGGCTGCGCAGCCTGTCGGGAGAAGAGCTGGTCTTCTCCAACAACGACCTGCTGAGCAGCCGGATCCGCAACTACGGCCGCATGTACGAACGGCGCGTGCTCATGTCGATCGGCGTGACCTACCAGACGAGCGTCGATCACCTGAAAAAGATCCCGGCGATGATCAAGGAGATCGTCGAGTCCGAGGACGACGTACGCTTCGACCGCTCGCACTTCAAGACTTACGGCGATTTCGCGCTCGTATTCGAGACCGTGTATTACGTGCTGTCGTCAGACTACAACCACTACATGGACATCCAGCAATCGATCAACCTGCAGATCTTCGAGCAGTTTGGGAAAGAAGGGATCGAGTTCGCTTATCCGACGCAGACGCTGTTTCTGAACAAGACAGAATGATTGTCTGCGTCGAATAGGATGGCGCAATAACTCCTGCTGCTGCAGGAGATCTCATGGCAAATCGATTGACAATTGCGCCCGCTAGGCCGATGGTCAATCCGTACCTGTCGGAGGAATTGTCGATGGTCCGTATTCTTGCCCTTGTCGCGCTGCTCGCCTTGCCCCTTTCATTGTCGGCCCGGAATGAACAGGCCACCGTTTTACGTTCAACCACATAGCACTCTCGGTACAGGATCTCGACCGGTCTGCCGATTTCTACAAGTCGGTTTTCGGTTTGAAGGAAATCGTCAATCGCACGGAGATAGAAGGCATACGCTGGTTCTCACTGGGCGAGGATAAGGAGTTGCACCTGATCTCGGTCCTCAAACAACCCGTATCGCTGAACAAGGCGGTGCATTTTGCGCTTACGACGCCAGATTTCGATCGCTTTGTCGAGCGCCTCGACGCGTCGGGAATCGTATATTCCAACTGGCCCGGCGAGTCGGGAAAAATAACGATCCGGGCTGACAACACGAGACAGTTGTATTTACAGGATCCGGATGGCTATTGGATCGAAGTCAACAGCGTTGCCTCTGACTGATCAGTATTGGAAGACAGTATGGCCGACACCGATCTGCTACCGGCCGCCAATCTTGGAAAAGGTGTCGGAAAAGGTGTCAGGTTTATTTTCTCGCCGTTTCGCAGCGAAAGAACCGCGGATTCCCGGTATCCACCGCTTTAGTATTCCGAGGCGAATCCTTCATGAATAGAAATCGTGCCTCGTTACCGCCGCCTGTTCGTCCCCAACTTCCCTCTGCACATCGTGCAACGTGGCCACGATCGCAAACCGGTCTTCGTTGAAGAAGGGGATTACGCCTACTATCTCTCGAATCTGGCTGAAGCCAAGTCTCAGCTGGGTATCCGGCTTACCGCCTATTGCCTGATGACCAATCATGTCCACCTGATCCTCATTCCTGGCGAGGATACCGGAAATATATCGCGTCTCATGCGGGTCCTGGCTGCCAGGCATACTCGCCGGATCAACAAGCTAGATCACCGGACCGGAACGCTCTGGGAGGGCCGGTTCAAAGCCAGCCTGATCGACACACAGCAGTACCTGCTTGCCTGTTGCCGATACGTAGACCTGAACCCGGTTCGGGCCGGGATGGTGGCATCCCCTGCGGATTATAAGTGGTCCGGCTACCGGGGCCGTGCGGGAAATGCCACCGATACACTCCTGGACGGGCATCCGGTCTTCGATGCGTTGAGCGACGAGCCAAAGAAGCGAGGCCCAGCCTACCGCGAGTTCGTAGCGCAGGCCGTCAGTGACGACGAAGTGTCTCTGATCAGACAAGCATTAGATCGCAACCAGCTTACCGGCAACGACCGCTTCCGGGCCGAGATCGAGGCGCGCGTCGGGCAGCGAATCTCCAGTTTACCGCCCGGGCGTCCGAAGAAGCAGCGGCACCTGAAATCGAGCATTAAATAAACCTGACACCTTTTTTGACGTACCGCAACGACCGCTTCCGGCCGAGATCGAGGCGCGCGTCGGGCAGCGAATCTCCAGTTTACCGCCCGGGCATCCGAAGAAGCGCGGCACCTGGAATCGAGCATTAAATAAACCTGACACCCTTTTTCGCTACTCTCAAGACGTACGACTGTTCTCCAAACAGCTAGCCCAGAATATCCACGATCGGGTCGCGGTGTACCGGGCGCCAGCCGAGTTCGGCCCGCGCCTTGTCCCCGCTCATCTGCTGGTCGATCGCATAGCCTTCGTACCATTCGCCGAGCGTTCGCTTGGCCTCTGGGACCGGAATGACGTCGACTTCGGTACCGATGTCGTACGTCTTCGCGATCGCTCGCGCGATCCCTCCGACAGCGATACCGTCCACGGCGGCCGCGCAATAGGTATCGCCCGACTTGCCCCTTTCCAGCATCAACGCATACAACACGCCCAGGTCGTCCTTGTGCACGAGCGGCCATCGGACGTTCTCGCCGCCGATCACGCGCACGCGGCGACGGGCCTTCGCGTCCTCGTACATGAAGTCGAACACGCCGCCGCGTGCTTCGTAGACCATTCCCGGGTGTATGACCATACCGCGCAAGCCCGGATCGGAAAGTACTTTCCCGATGATCGGCACCGAGCCGGCGAAGGCATCCGGAGGGCGGAACGGCGACGCCTCGGTGGCCACCGCATCGCCCGTTTGGCCATACAACCAGCAGCCGCCCGTATAGAGCAGCGCCTTCGGCGGATCGAAGCCCGCCATCTCCGTCAGCAAGGCCTCGACGAGCCGGCGATCGACCGCGTCCATGTCCGGCTTCCAGGTGGCGGCCGCCTGTACGACGCCGTCGACTTCCCTTGCCACGTGGATCCAGCGTCGGGGGTCGACGATGTCGCCGTCGACCGTCTCGGCGCCTGCGCGGCGAAGCCTGTCGGCACTCGATGCACTTCGGGCCAGCGCGACGACGTCATGACCGCGCTCGAGCAGAGCCGCGACAACGCCGCTGCCGATCGATCCGGTACCGCCTAGGACGAGAATTCGCAAGTGGTATCCGCCATGCTCATATGCGGAGCCGCCAAGTCAACCCGGCGCGACTGTCACGACGTAAACATGATCAGGATGCCCGCGGCAACCGCCGAGCCGATGACGCCGGCGACGTTCGGACCCATCGCGTGCATCAGCAGGAAGTTGTGCGGGTTCGCTTCCTGGCCGACCTTGTTGGCGACCCGCGCCGCCATGGGCACGGCGGAGACGCCGGCGGCGCCGATCAGCGGATTGACGGGATTTTTCGAGACGCGGTTCATCAATTTACCCATCAGCACGCCGGCCGCGGTGCCGATCGCGAAGGCGACCATGCCGAGCACGAGGATGCCGAGCGTGCTCTTCACCAGGAACTGTTCGGCCTGCAGCTTGGAGCCGACGGACAGCCCCAGGAAGATCGTCACGGTATTGATCAGCGCGTTCTGCGTCGTGTCGGACAGCCGTTCGACGACGCCGCACTCGCGCATCAGGTTGCCGAAGGCGAGCATGCCGATCAGCGGCGCGGACGACGGCAGCAGCAACGCGACCAGCAGCAGCAACAGGATCGGGAACACGATGCGCTCCGTCTTCGAGACGTCGCGGAGCTGGACCATCTCGGTCCTGCGCTCGGCCTCGGTCGTCAGCAGCGCGCATGATCGGGGGCTGGATCAGCGGCACCAGTGCCATGTACGAATACGCGGCCACGGCGATCGCGCCGAGCAGGTGCGGCGCGAGCTTGCCGGCCACGTAGATCGCCGTCGGGCCGTCGGCGCCGCCGATGATGCCGATGGCCGACGCCTCCTTCAGCGAGAAGTGCATCAGGCCGAGCTGCGTCAGCCAGAGCGCACCGAGCAGCGTGCCGAAGATCCCGAACTGCGCCGCGGCGCCGAGGAACAGCGTGCGGGGATTGGCCAGCAGCGGGCCGAAGTCGGTCAGCGCGCCGACCCCCATGAAGATGATCAGCGGGAACGCGCCGGTTTCGACGCCGACCACGTATAAGAGGTGCAGCAGGCCGCCGTCGACGGCGATCCCGGCGCCGGGAATGTTGGCCAGCAAGCCGCCGAAGCCGATGGTCACCAGCAGCAGCGGTTCGAACTTGCGGACGATGCCGAGGTACAGCAGCAGAGGCTGATCAGCAGCATCACGGCCTGGCCCGACGTGATCAGGTACAGGCCCGACCCTTCCCAGATCTGCCGGATCAGCTCCATGCGTCAGGCGATCGCGACCAGCGGATCGCCGACGGCGACGGCATCGCCTTCGCAGACGAACACCTCGGTCACCGTGCCGGCGCGCGGCGCGGCGATCGTCGGTCTCCATCTTCATCGCCTCGACGACCAGCAGCGGCTCACCCTCGGTCACCGTATCGCCCACCGACACGTTGACCTTGAAGATGTTGCCCGCCAGCACGGCCTTGACCGCATCCGTCGGCGCGGCCCGGGCCCGGGGCGGCGGCACGGCCGCCGGCCGCACCTGCTCCAGTGCACCGCTCTCGGCAACTTCCACCGTGTAGCGCTTGCCGTTGACGCGTACGTCGTAGACGCTGGTCCCGGCCGCCGCCGAGGCGGCAGCGGGCGCGGCCGCCGGCTTCCCGTCCGGTGCCGGCTCGAAGGCGGCCGGGTCGCCGCGGTTTTCGAGGAACTTCAGACCGATCTGCGGGAACAGCGCGTAGGTCAGCACGTCGTCGACGACGTTCCTCGGCCAGGTGAATGCCCTTCTCCGTCGCGATGCCGGTGCAGTTCCCCGGTCTGGTGCTCGAGTTCGGGCTCCAGCAGGTCGGCCGGCCGGCAGGTGATCGGCTGCATCGCCCTCCAGCACGCGCGCCTGCAGCTCCGTGTTCACCGGCGCCGGTGTCGCGCCGTACTCGCCCTTGCAGCACGCCGGCCGTCTCCTTGGTAATCGTCTTGTAGCGCTCGCCGGTCAGCACGTTGATCACCGCCTGGGTGCCGACGATCTGCGAGGTCGGCGTCACCAGCGGCATGAAGCCGAGGTCCTTGCGCACCCGCGGGATCTCCTCGAGCACCTCGTCGAGCTTGTCGCTCGCGCTCTGCTCGCGCAGCTGGTTCTCCATGTTGGTCAGCATGCCGCCCGGCACCTGCGCGACCAGGATGCGCGAATCGATGCCTCTGCAGGCTGCCTTCGAAACGCGCGTATTTCTTGCGCACTTCGCGGAAGTACGCGGCGATCTCCTCCAGCAGAAGCAGGTCGAGGCCGGTGTCGCGCTCGGTGCCCTGCAGGATCGCCACCAGCGACTCGGTCGGCGAGTGGCCGTAGGTCATGCTCATCGAGGAGATCGAGGTATCGACGTTGTCGATCCCCGCCTCCGCTGCCTTGACGAAGGTCGCCGTCGACAGGCCGGTGGTCGCATGGCATTGCATGTGCACCGGGATCGACAGCGCTTCCTTCAGGCGGCTCGACGAGCTCGAACGCGACGTAAGGGCGCAGCAGCCCCGCCATGTCCTTGATCGCGATCGAATGCGCGCCCATGTCCTCGATGCGCTTGGCCAAGGTCGACCCACAGGTCGATGGTGTGCACCGGGCTCACGGTATAGGAGATCGTGCCCTGGGCGTGCTTGCCGACGTTCGCATCGTCGCCTGGATCGCCGTCTCCAGGTTGCGCATGTCGTTCATGCGCGTCGAAGATGCGGAACACGTCGACGCCGTTGTCCGCGGCGCGCTCGACGAAACGCTCGACCACGTCGTCGGCGTAGTGGCGGTAGCCGAGGATGTTCTGGCCGCGCAGCAGCATCTGCTGCGGCGTGTTCGGCATCGCGGCTTTCAGGCGGCGGATGCGCTCCCAGGGGTCTTCGCCGAGGTAGCGGATGCAGGCATCGAAGGTCGCCCCGCCCCAGGACTCCACCGACCAGAAACCGACCTGGTCGAGCTTGTCGGCAGATCGGCAGCATGTCGTCGATGCGCATGCGCGTCGCGAGCAGGCACTGGTGCGCATCGCGCAGCACGACGTCGGTGATGCCCAACGGTCGCGGCTCGCTCATCGCCCCGTGCCCTGCCTATCTGCGGCGATGCCGCGCAATGGCCGCGCCGATCGCCGCGATCTCGTCGTCGGGAACGCCCGCCTGAGCGGCGTGTGTGCGCAAACGCATCGAGATGCGCGACATGATCGCCATCGCCGCGACGAGCAGCCCGAGGAATGCGAACACGGTGCCCATCCCGACGATCATCAGGTCAAAACCTTGCATCAGGACACTGTCTGTCATTATCGCCCGATATTATTATTTGTTATCTCACGGTCGATTATACTGATTTGGCCTGCCTCCCATAGCATCGGACAGTGAGTCGCATCGCATCCATACCTCCCTTCCTGACCCTGCTGACCGGCCTGGCGCTGGCCGGCGCCGCGGCCGGCGCGGAAGAGACGCCTCCCGAGCCGGACCCGGCAAAGCTCGAAGCCGAAGGCGCCGTGATCGGGAACATCGTCCTCAACAAGCTCGACGTCTTCGATACCTCGAATCCGAAAGAGAGCGCCTGGTTCTACCGCATGGCCAACAAGCTGCACATCATCACCAAGGACAAGGTGATCGAGAAGCAGCTCCTGCTGCAGCCCGGCGACGCGTATTCCAGGCGCCTGTCCGACGAATCCGAACGCATCCTGCGCGAGAATCACTACTTCTACGACGCGTCGATCAAGCCGGTGAACGAGCACGACGGCGTCGTGGATCTCGAAGTCACGACGCGTGACGTCTGGACCCTGAACCCGGGATTCTCCTTCGGCCGCAAGGGCGGCGAGAACACGACCTCGATCAACATCCGGGAGATCAACCTGCTCGGCACCGGGCAGCTGGTCCAGTTCTCGCGGTCGGAAGGCGTGGACCGGGTCTCGAAGTCGGTCGAATACCAGAACCAGCACATCGGCCGGAGCTGGGTATCCGGGACCGCGGTCTATTCCAAGAATTCAGACGGCAACGAAACCTATCTCGAGGCCGTGCGGCCGTTTTACGCACTCGACACGCGCTGGTCCGCCGGCAGTACCTACTCGGACTCCGAGCTGCGCAGCGTGATCTACGATCTCGGCGAGCGCTACGCAGAATACCTGCAGGACAGCCGTTACGTGTCCGCGTTCGGCGGCTGGTCGGCGGGCCTCGACGGCGGCTGGGTGCGCCGCTACACGGCGGGCGTCGTCTATGACGAAGACCGCTTCGACGCCGTGCCCGACGGCAGCCTAATATCGATCGTGCCGGGCGGTCGCAAGCTCGTCTATCCGTTCCTCGGTATCGAGCTCCTGCAGAACAGCTACGAGACGACGTCGAATCGCGACCAGATCGAGAAGACCGAAGATTACCTGACCGGGGCGCACTTCACTGCCTCACTCGGCTGGTCCGACGAGCGCTTCGGCGCGGACCGAAGCGCCCTCGTCTACTCGGCGAATTTCAGCGAGCTGCTGGGCTCACTGGACGGCGCGGCACTGCAGCTGAATGCGGATGCCAGCGGCCGTCTCGAGCACGGCGCGAGCGTCAATTCGCTGATCGGCGTCGACGCCCGGTATTCGTATCGGGAATCCGAAAAGAGCACGACCTTCCTCAGCGTGTCGGGGACGATCGGGCACGACCTCGATCTCGACAACCTGGTGGAACTTGGCGGCGATACCGGCCTGCGCGGCTATCCGTTGCGCTATCAGACCGGCAGTTCGAAGGTGCTGCTGTCGGCCGAGCAACGCTATTTCTCGAACTGGTACCCGTTCCGGCTCGTGCGGGTCGGCGCCGCCGTGTTCTTCGACGTGGGCCGCACCTACGGCGACCATCCGTTCGGCGGCCAGGAACTCGGCTGGCTGCGCGACGTCGGCATCGGCCTGCGCATCGCGCCGACGCGCACGGGCTCGGGCAGGATCGTGCACATCGACCTGGCCTTCCCGCTCGACGGCGACCCGACGATCGACAAGGTCCAGCTCATCGTGGAGACCAAGACCAGCTTCTAGAATGAAGGGACTCGCCTGTAGGAGCCCGCCCCGGCGGGCGACCGCGCAAATATCGCCCGCTGGGGCGGGCTCCTACAGGCGGGTTCCTACACTTCAGTGACAGTATTCTTCTTTCTTGGCTTTGGCGTCGGCTATCGTCGCGGCCATTTCTTCTTTCGACAGGTACTCGCGCTCGCCGTTGTCGTTCGTGCGATACAGCTTCGGTGCGCCCTGGTAGGATTGATAGGCCTCGGTCGCCTTCTTGCAGTAATAGGCCTCGGCCTGTTCGCGGGCGGCGCGCTCCTCGGCCGTCTCGCCGGCGTGCGCGTCGGCGTCTTCCTTCGCCGCGCTGTCGTCGTTCTCGTCGACATCGGCCAGTGTGCCGCTGGAATGCCAGACGAGCTGCACGGCCTTCGCGTCCGATTGCTCCGGCTTGTCGGCGTAATGGTGTTTGCCGCCGCCGTCCACCCAGGTGTAGATCGGCCGCATCGAATCGACGTAATGCTCGCCGCCCTGTGCGTCCACCCACTTCCAGACGTCGGCGTGGGCGGCACCGGCCAGCGCCAGCACCGACAAAGCCGCCAGGAGACTGATCGCGGATTGCTTCATGCCCGTAAGTGTGGGTAATCGGGACCAGAATTGCGTTGATTGGCGTCACAGAAACGCCGCCCGGCCGGCGCTCAGTTGCAGCCGGAGAGCCCGTCGATCCAGTCGCTGATCAGCGTGACGCCGTCGGTATCGATCAGCGACGAGGCGAGCGGCGGCATGCCGGAGCCGTCACGCCGGTCCATGCGCGCGACCAGCACGGAGTGTGCGGCATCGCCCGGCGCGATGATCTCCGCCATCGGGATGCCGAGGTCGCCGGCCGTCGGCGCGACGCCGCAGGCATTCGTGTCGGCGAGTGAAGTCTGGTAGCGAAAATCGAGGCTGACGGACGTCGGCCCGCCGGGCCGATGGCACTGCGAACAGTTCACGTGCAGGTAGGCTCGCGCACGCGCCTCGAGGTCCGCCGCGGCGTCCGTCGGGTCCGCAAGCGCCGGCAGCACGGCCGGGTCGCCGATCGGCGAGGCGAACATCGAGACCGCGTCCAGCGTCGTGAGCTGGTTGGCCGTGCGCCCCGTCGACGGGTACGTGAAATCGCGGTTCAGCTGCGCGGTTTCGGGGCCGAGTGAGAAACCCGCGGCGGCGGTGTGACAACGCATGCACTCCGCTTCGTCCGGGAAGATCCAGTCCTGGCCGTCGATCGCAACGGTCTTGCCGCCGTGCACGCGCGTGGCCTCGGTGCCGGCGGCGTTCCATTCGTAGGTGTAGCCGGCCCAGGCGCCGTCCGGGTGGCGCATCAGGTGCCGCGTCTCGATCAGCCGCCCGTTCAGGCGGAAGTTTTTCACGATCACCGTGCCGGGCGGGAACACCCAGTCGTCGTTCGCATCGACCGAGAGCGTCGTGCCGTTCGGCAGGCCGATATACCGGTCTTTCACAGCGCCGTCGGACCAGAACGGGGCGTTGATCGCGTACGGGACGAGTCCGGAATACGGCTGCGTGACGTCGGCCGGATCGGTGCAGCCGGAGTCGGACAGCAAGTCCGGCACCGGGTCCGTCCCGCCGCCGGCCGCGACGAGGCGCATGATGCGGCCGGCTGCGTAGTCGGTGATGTACAACTCGCCGTCCGGGTCCACGCCGAACGACGACGGGTTCGTCTGCGTGACCGCGAGTTCCTCGTTCGTGTAGCCGCCCGAACCGTCGGGTGCGAGCGCCCAGATGCGCCCCGACCCGAAGTCAGCGAACACGTAGCGGCCGGCGAGCGCCGGGATTGCCGAACCGCGATAGACGAAGCCGCCGGTGATCGAATTGTCGCCGTTGGCATGCGGGTATTCGCTGAGCGGCTCTTCGAACGGGCCGTTGCAACCGGACGGGTCGCTCATGTCGTACGCGTGGAATCCCTCGCGGCAGCTCCAGCCGTAATTCTTGCCGCGTTCGACCCGGTCGACCTCCTCGTACAGGTTCTGGCCGACGTCACCGAGCCACAGCTCACCGGTGGGCGGATCGAAGGTCCAGCGCCAGGGATTGCGCACGCCGAAGGCGTAGATCTCGGGGCAATCCATCGGGTTGGTGCCCGGCCCGCAATTCGGATTGCCAGCGAAGGGATTATCGGCGGGGATGCCGTAGCCGGCGCCGGTACCGATCACGTCGAGGCGCAGGAACGAGCCCAGCAACCGCGTCGTGTCCTGCCCCGTCTCCTGCGGGTCCCCGCCGCCGCCGCCGTCGCCGAAGCCGGCGTACAGGAATCCGTCCGGGCCGAAGGCGATGTCGCCACCGTCGTGGTTACCGGCAAACTGGTCGACCGTGAGGATCACCTGTTCCACCGAGCCCGCGCCGATCGGGCCCGGCGTCGTCACGTCGTCCAGGATCACGCGCGAGATGACCGACAGCAGCACGTTGCCGTTGGGACTGTCGGTCGTGTAGGACAGGAAGATCTCGGGCGTCGCCGGGTAATCGGGATGGAAGGCCATGCCGAGCAGGCCGCCTTCGCTGGTCGGGTTCACGACGCCCGAAAGGTCCAGATAGATCGACGGCGTGACCGCGTTGGCCGGATCGAAGACCATGAGCTGGCCGCTCTTGCGCAGCACGAACCAGCGCGGATTCGCGACCGGCTCGACGAGCATCTTGGTCGGACCCTCCATGGCATCCAGGTTCGGGAATGCATCGACGAGATCGATCTGCGCGCCGGCCGTACTCCGCGCCGGCGCCACGCAGGTCGCGTTGGACGGCCTCGAGTCCAGCCCACTGGCTGGCGGAGGCGGGGGCGGGAGCGGCGGGGGATTGCCGTTGCCGCCCCCGTTCGAACTGCCGCCGCAGCCCGCAAGCACGACGGTGAACAGCAGCAGGGCCGCGCCCCGCCGCCGCATCGTCAGCCGTTCATTCGTCGATGAGAGCATATCCCGCCACCCAAGCCGGATACGTTCCACTATACCGCTACCTGCCGGCGGTGTTGCCGGCATTTGACATCAGAAAGCGCGTCAGCGACCGGCCGAAAGTTCGCGCAGCCAGATATTACGGTAGCTCACGGGGTTGTGGTGATCCTGCAGCATCAGCGGTAACGGGCCGTGTGCCTGGTAGACGGGCTCGCCGACATTCGTCGTGGCACCGCGGAGCTCGACGTGATCCTGTACCAGCACGCCGTTGTGAAACACGGTCATGACCGCCGGACTTTCGAGCGACCCGCCGGCGCCGAAGCGAGGTGCGCGGAATACGATGTCGTAACACTGCCATTCCCCCGGGCCGCGGCTCGCGTTGACGAGCGGGATATATTGCTTGTACACGGCGGCGGCCTGACCGTTCGAGTACGTCACGTTGTCGTAGGAATCGAGCACCTGCACCTCGTAGCGCGACTGCAGGTACACACCGCTGTTGCCGCGCTCCTGTCCGTGGCCCTCGACGACCGCCGGCGTCCGCCACTCGACGTGCAATTGCACGTCGCCGAAACGTTGCCTCGTGTAGATGTCGCCGGAGCCTGCGGCGACCGTCATGGCGCCGTCGGCCACCTTCCAGTTCGCGGCGCTGCCGTTCTCGTGCTGCCAGGCGTCGGGATTGTTGCCGTCGAAGAGCACGATCGCGTCGGACGGCGGTGCCGCGCCCTCGCCCGGCGTGACGATCGCGGGGATCGGCTCCCAGACCTCGGTGGCCTCCGGCGGCACATCGGCCGCCGCGATTGCGGTCAGGATCGAAAGCACGGCCGCGACGCCGGCGTTTCGTGTCATGGTCGTCACCCTCGCACCCTTCAACCCGGTCGCCTGGCGACCATCGACGGCTTGAGTTCGCGCATCGACTCGACGCCCATCAGTTTCATGTCGCGCGCGATCTCGTCGCGCAACAGGCGCATCGCGCGCGACACGCCGGCATAACCGGCGCCGGCCAGCGCATACAGGTACATGCGCCCGCCCGAGCAGGCCGTCGCACCGAGCGCCATCGCCTTCAGCACGTGCGTGCCCCGGCGGATGCCGCCGTCGACGATGACCTCGATGTCGCCGCCGACGGCGTCGAGGATGGCCTGCAACTGGTCGAACGGCGCCCGCGAACCGTCGAGCTGGCGGCCGCCGTGATTCGAAATCATGATCGCGCTGGCGCCGATGTCGACGCAGCGCCGCGCGTCGTTGACGGACATGACGCCCTTGACGGCGAACGGCCCGCCCCATTCGGCGATCATCGCCGCCGCATCGTCCCAGTCGATCGAGGTTTTCATCTGGGTATTGATGTAGTCGACCACGGACGACTGTACCTTCGTGCCCGCCGCGGTGACCTTCGAGATGTTCGGCAAATCGAAACGCTCACGCAGCAGGTAGTTCAGCGACCACTCCGGATGCAGCGCGAAACTGAGCAGGCCCTTGAGGTTCATCCTCGGCGGCGTCGTCATCCCGGTGATGTAATCGCGCTCGCGATTGCCCGCCACGATCGTGTCGACCGTCAGCGCCAGCGCATCGAAGCGCGCCTCCTTGCAGCGTGCGATGAGATCCGAGGTCAGCCCCGCGTCCTTGTGCACGTAGATCTGGAACAGCTTCGGCGTGTCCTCGTAGGCGCCGAGCTCCTCGATGCTGCGCGTGCCGATCGTCGACACGCCGAACATCGTGCCAAGTTCCTGCGCGGTGCGCGCGATAGCGGTCTCGCCGTCGTGGTGGAACAGGCGCTGCATCGCCGTCGGCGCCATGAACAGCGGCATCTCGAGGCGCCTGCCGAACGCCGTCACCGAGAGGTCGACGTCTTCGACGCCGGCCAGGACGTTCGGCACCAGGTCGACGGCCTCGAATGCCGCGGTGTTGCGCGCCAGCGTGATCTCGTCGTCAGCGCCGCCGTCGATGTAGTGGAATATCGGCGCCGGCAGGCGCTGCTTTGCCAGCCGGCGGAAATCGCGCGTGCGATAGCAGCGCTTCAGCCTCATGCGGCTCCGTCGGCCGCCGGAGCGGCCCGCCTGCGCCGGGCGAAGAACAAGCCGCCATAGAGCACGATCAGTATCGCCGGCAGGATACTCATGATGTGGATCGTCTCGGCACCGGGCGCCCGATCCATGATGCGCCCCATCAGCGGCAACACGACGGACACCGACAGCATCCCGAGCCCGCCCATGATCGAGAGCCCGAACGCACCGCTCTCCGGCAGGTTCTCGGAGACGAAGGACAGCGTCGTCGGCCAGAAGAACGTGATCCCGACGCCGAACACCGCCGCGGCGACGAAAACGAAACCGCCGGATGCGCTGGTCAGCAACCACAGACCGATGAACGAAAAGATCGCGGAGAACCAGAGCATGCCGGCCGTGCCGATCCGGGCCGCGACGGAGCCTGCCCAGGCCCGGCCGAAGATCATGATGCCGTTGATGTAGGCGAGCACGAGCAAGGCATTCACGCCCGTTTCCCTGAGCAGCGACTCGATCCGCTGCGTGGTGCCGAGTTCGGTCGCTGCGGACAGCAGCATGCAGAAACCGACGAACAGGAACAGCGGCCTCAGCAATGCGCGCAACGCGTCACCGTGACTGACGCCCATCTCGACGCGCTCGGTCACCGGGAAGTCCTGGCCGAAGAACAAATAGCCGTAGATCACGAGCGGGATGAACAACAGCCCGACCATGAGCTGCCAGCTCAAGCCCGCGACGTCCATGACCAGGTAGCCGAGGATCGAGCCGGTCACGATGCCGGCGGGCCACCAGAGATGGAAGCGGTTCAGCATCTTGACCTTGCGGTCGGGGTAGGCGCTCGCGACGAGCGGATTGCACACAGCCTCGACCATGCCGTTGCCGAGCCCCATGAACACGGTCGCGCTGAACAGCGACTCGAAGTCGGTCGCCATCAGCGTGGTGACGATGCCGAACAGGTGCAAAAGGAACGCGAACAGCATGCCCCGGCGCATGCCGAGGAAGTCGACGATCGGTCCGCCGACGATCATCGCCAGCGTGAATCCCCAGAACGCGGGCATGAACGCGTAGCCGATCTGCTCGAGCGTGAGGCCGACGCCCACGGGGCCGAAGACGGTCTCGAGGCGCGCGCGGAATGCGAACGTCATCGCGGTCAGCACGAGTGCGATGCAGCTCGCCGTGAACAGGCGTGGACGGTTGATCTCTGTCACCGGAGCCCCCTTGTTATTGTCGCGTCGCCCGGGTCCGGTATCAGAGTCTACACATTTCCGGCGCGGTCCGTCGGCGACAGGATTCCGCGCAAGGGCGGACTGTGTGCGGCTTCCTCGTCGGCACGGGCGGCTTGCCGGCGCCTATACCATGGGAATCTCGTTCCATGGTATAAAATAGGCACGTTTCTAAGACATTTCTAACTATTTCTACGCAAATCACGAATATATTTCTTTTTATTACAATTACTTATATTTATACCATGTTTTATTGAAACCAAGGTATAAAAACTGCAGAATATGTCCATGGAACGGCTGCCGAACATCCTGAGCGCACAATACAGCGAACTCCTGCAGCATTGTGTGCACCCGATCTCCGACGGTTCGAACCTGTCATTCAAAAACAAGACGATCAACGGCAAACGCTACTGGTACCTCCACATCGGTGTCGGAAAAACGCACAGAGAACACTATCTCGGCGAGGAAACTACCGACCTTCTCGATCGAATCGAGGACGAGAAGGCGGTCTGGAATTCCGAGGACGACGACCGCGATCTGAGACGCCGCCTCGTCAACATGCTCATCGCCGGTGGCATGACTCCCACCCCCCGGGACGAAGGCAAGATCCTCACACTGCTCGAACGCAACGGCCTGTTCCTTGCCGGCGCAGCGCTGGTAGGAACAGTCGCATTCCGGGCCTATGCGAACATGCTGGGCGTGTCGTGGAGCAGTAGCATCGGCACCCAGGACGTCGACATCGGCATGGACGCAGTTTACTCACTCGCACTGCCGCGATCGAAAAAGCCCATCCACCTCCGTCAGCTCATCCTCGACAGCGGGTTGGGGTTCGTCGAAGTACCGGCGCTGAATCCGAGGCAGCCGTCGACTTCCTTCAAGATTCGCAAGCGGGATTTCATCGTGGATGTACTGACGCCGCTGCGTGGCAGGGAGACGTCGCGCCCGGTCGAGCTCCGCGATTTCGGCACCCATGCGACACCGCTGCGATACCTCGATTATCTCCTGGAGGACATTCAGCCCGCCGTCTTGCTGTACGAGCAGGGCATCATGATCAATGTGCCGGCGCCCGGCCGCTTCGCAGTGCACAAGTGCGTGGTGTCCGGCCGGCGGCCGGCAGCGCAAGCGGCAAAGTCGCGCAAGGATCTCGGTCAGGCGGAACAGGTCTTCCGCGCCCTGCTCGATTTTCGGCCCGCCGATATCGCTATCGCGCTTGCTGCGGCTGCGGAACGGGATAAGAAGTTTCTCGGCGACTTCGAATCCGCACTCGATCGCATCGACCGCGACGTCGCGGCCGCTGTGCGACAGACCGGCGGAAACGGGTAACGGCCTCAGTCCGCCGGGACGCGGCCCGTGCGCGTGGCGATGCGCGCGGCGGCGAGCAGCCGCCGGGTGTTGACCGGCTTTCTCATCAGGGTGCTGTTGTCGACCGGCCTCGCGTCATTGACGACCTTCGTCGTGTCGCCGCTGACGATGAAGGCGGGAATATTGCGATCGAAATACTCGCGGATCGTGGCCACCGCCTCGACGCCCGTCGAGCCGTCGAGCAGGTGGAAATCGGACACGATCAGTACCGGGGCCTCGTCGAGGCGCTCGATGAGCGCGTGCGCCTCGGGTGCCGACTCCGCCGTCACCACCCGGTAGCCTTCGGCCTCGAGCAACAGGCTCCAGGCGTTCGTGACGTTGGCGTCGTCCTCGATCAGGATAACCGTGCCGGACTCGAACCCGGCGGCCAACGGGTTGGCATCGGCCGACTCTTCCGCGGCCTGCGGCACGGCGTCCACCAGCGGCAGGCTGACCGCGAAGCACGATCCCTTGCCGAGCTCGGACTGCACGCTGATGTCGTGACCGAGCAGGTCGGCCAGCCGCCGCACGATCGCGAGGCCCAGGCCGAAGCCCTCTTTGTTGCCGCCGGGGCTGCGGATCTGGTGGAATTCCTGGAAGATATTCTCGAGCTGGTCGTCGCCGATGCCGATCCCGGTATCGCGGACCTCGATGCGGCAATGGTCACCGTCCGGACTACAGGTCATGCCGACTTCGCCCTGTTCCGTGTAGCGGATCGCGTTGGAGACGAGGTTCTGGATGATCTCCGAGAGCAGATTCGGATCGCTGCGCACGAGCGCGGCGCACGGCCGTGCAACGAAGCGCAAGCCCTTCTGCTTCGCCTGCCGTCCGAACTCCGGCGCCAGGCGGTCGATGAGCCGCTGCATCGGGAATTCCTCGAACTCCGGCGAGATCGCGCCGGCGTCGAGACGGCTGATGTCCAACAGCGAGTTCAGGAGATTCGTCATCGCGGTCAGTGAGCGTTCCTGGCTCTCGACCATCTCCAGCGCCCGCGCGTCCTTCACCGTGCGGCGCAGCGCGCCGTTCAACAGGCTCAGGGCCTGCACGGGCTGGCGCAGGTCGTGGCTGGCCGCGGCGAGGAACGCGGTATTCGCCTTGTTCGCGCGTTCGGCCGCCTGCTTGGCGGCGATGATTTCCTCCTCCATCTTCTTGCGGCGCGAGACGTCCCGGATCACGCTCGAGACGAAGGTGTGCGTCTTCGTCGCGACGGGACTCAGGCTGATCTCGACGGGAAATTCGCGGCCGTCTTTGTCTCGGCCGACGAGTTCGAGGCCGGCGCCCATCGGCCGCACGCTCGGTGTCGCCACGAACTGCTCCCGATGCCGTATGTGTGTATCGCGCACGGACTCCGGCAGCAGCATCTCGATGGGCTTGCCGAGCATCTCGTCGCGCGCGAAGCCGAACATGGCCTCGGTCTGGGCATTCACGAGGACGATACTGCCGGTATCGTCCACGATGATCATCGCGTCCGGGGCCGAATCGAGGAGAATCCGGAAAAAAGCTTCCGATTCATCGGCCTGCAGCTGGTCTGCTCCCATCAAAACAATCATCGCCAGTACTGGAATTTTCGAGTATACCGTGGTGAGATAGCCCGATTGTCGGCCGCGGGAGGCGGCCACGCGCATACGTATCCCCACGTATGGGGTTGCCATGGCAAGACTGGTAGCCTGCCGCGGATTGCCGTACGAATAACGTAAAAGGGGCGGGCGATTGCAAACGGCAGATTCCTATAACGACAAGGTGGTGCGCCAGTTCACGATGATGACCGTGGTCTGGGGCATCGTCGGCATGCTGGTCGGTGTCCTCATCGCGGCCCAGCTCATCTGGCCGCAACTCAACTTCGACGTGCCCTGGCTTACCTACAGCCGGCTGCGGCCGCTGCACACCAACGCCGTCATCTTCGCGTTCGGCGGCTGCGGCGCTCATCGGGACGTCTTACTACGTCGTGCAACGCACCTGTCACGTCCGGCTGGCGTTCGGCAAGCTCGCCGCGTTCACGTTCTGGGGCTGGCAGCGCGGTCATCGTGCTCGCCGCGATCACCCTGCCGCTCGGCATCACGCAGAGCAAGGAGTACGCCGAACTCGAGTGGCCGATCGACCTGCTGATCGCCGTGGTCTGGGTCGCGTACGCCATCGTGTTCTTCGCGACCATAGGCAAGCGACGCGTCAAGCACATCTACGTCGCCAACTGGTTCTATGGCGCGTTCATCCTGACGATCGCCGTACTGCACATCTTCAACAACCTCGCCGTGCCCGTCTCGCTCACCAAGTCCTACCAGATCTACACCGGCGTCGTCGACGCGATGATGCAGTGGTGGTACGGCCACAACGCGGTGGGCTTTTTCCTGACGGCCGGCTTCCTCGGCATGATGTACTACTTCGTGCCCAAGCAGGCCGGGCGGCCGATCTATTCCTATCGCCTGTCCGTCATTCACTTCTGGTCGCTGATCGCCGTGTACATGTGGGCGGGGCCGCACCACCTGCACTACACGACGCTGCCCGACTGGGCGCAGACGCTCGGCATGGTGTTCTCGATCATTCTGCTGGCGCCGAGCTGGGGCGGCATGATCAACGGCATCATGACGCTGTCCGGCGCCTGGCACAAACTGCGCTCGGACCCGATCCTCAAGTTCATGATCGTCGCCCTGTCGTTCTACGGCATGTCGACCTTCGAAGGGCCGATGATGTCGATCAAGACGGTCAACGCGCTCTCCCACTACACGAACTGGACGATCGGCCACGTGCACTCCGGCGCGCTGGGCTGGGTCGCGATGATGACCATCGGCTCGCTGTATTGCCTGATACCCCGGCTGTACGGCCGGGACGGCATGTACTCGACGCGGCTCGTCGACGTGCACTTCTGGACGGCGACGATCGGCGTCGTGCTGTACGCCGTGTCGATGTGGATCGCCGGCGTCACGGAAGGCCTGATGTGGCGCGCCTTCAATCCCGACGGCACGCTGACCTACTCCTTCGTCGAGTCGCATCAAGGCCATCCAGCCCTATCACGTGATCCGCCTGCTGGGCGGACTGACTTACATCAGCGGCATGTTCATCATGGCCTACAACGTCTGGAAGACGGTGAGCGACAGGAAACCGATGCCCGTTGCAGTCATGGACCCGGCGTGACGGAGACCGGCGATGCGTCATGAGACCATAGAGAAAAGTGTCAACCTGATGATGGTGCTGATCGTGCTGGCGATCAGCATCGGCGGCCTGGTCGAACTGATCCCGCTGATGATGAGTTCGAACTCGACGGAACCCGCCCCCGGTATCAAGCCCTATTCGGCGCTGCGCCTTGCCGGCCGCGACATCTACGTGCGCGAGGGCTGTTACAACTGCCATTCGCAGATGATCCGGCCGTTCCGTAGCGAGACCGAACGCTACGGCCCCTACTCCGTCGCCGGCGAGTCGGTCTACGACCGGCCGTTCCAGTTCGGATCGAAGCGCACGGGGCCGGATCTCGCGCGCGTGGGCGGCCGCTACTCCGACCAGTGGCACCGGCTGCACCTGATGAATCCGCGCGACCTGGTGCCGGAATCGAACATGCCGGGCTATCCGTGGCTCGCGAAGAACAAGGTCGACCCCGCGCTGATCACGAAGAAGATGAAAGTGCTGAAGATGCTGGGCGACCCGTACACCGACGAGCAGATCGCGCAGGCGGCCGCCGACGTCGAGGGCAAGACCGAACTGGACGCACTCATCGCCTACCTGCAGGGACTCGGCATCAACCGCCGCCGCGGAGGGCAATGATCGTGCACATCGACCACCTTCGTTCGCTGCTGATCGTCGTCCTGTTCGTCGCGTTCATCGGGCTGTGCCTGTGGGCCTGGAGCAGCCGGCGCCGCGCCGACTTCGAGGCCAGCGCCGCGCTGCCGCTGGAGGAGGACCGCTACATCGCCGATAAGGAACAGGAGGGCGCGTAATGCCGGCATTCTGGGCGTGGTTCATCGCGGCGGGCACGATCGGTTTCATCGTCTGGTGCGTGTGGCTGATCCTGTGGTCGGCCAAACAGGGTCCGCAGGGCAAGACGGACGAGGAACTCGTCGGCCATCGCTGGGACGGCGACCTCGAGGAATGGAACAACCCGGCGCCCAAATGGTGGCTGTACCTGTACTTCATCACGATCCTGTTCGCGATCGGCTACCTGGTCGCCTATCCGGGCATCGGTACCTACAAGGGCCTGCTCGGCTGGACCGAGAAGGGTCAGTACGAGGACGAAGTCGCGGCCGCCGAGAAAAAATACGAGCCGCTCTACGAGCGCTATGCGCAGATGGACTTCGAGAAACTGGCGGCGGATCCGGACGCACACAAGCTCGGCGCGAGCCTGTTCGCGAGTTACTGCACGACCTGCCACGGCTCCGACGCGCGCGGCGCGCCGGGCTTCCCGAACCTGACCGACGACGACTGGCTCTGGGGCGATTCGGAAGCCGCGCTGATCACGACGATCGGCAAGGGCCGCAACGCGGTCATGCCGAACCTGTCGCCGGCGCTCGGCGGCGAGACCGGTATCGACGACATGGTGCACTACGTGCGCAGCCTGAGCGGGCTGGAGGAGGCCGGCCCCGCCGCGATGCGCGCGAAGCCGAAATTCCTGGCCATGTGCAGCGCCTGCCACATGCCGGACGGCACGGGCAACCAGGCCGTCGGCGCGCCCAATCTGACCGACGACGTCTGGGAATACGGGTCGTCGCCGGAGACGATCCGCGAGACAATCACGCAAGGCCGCACTGGCCAGATGCCCGCGCACGGCGAGATGCTCGGCGAGAACCGCACCAAGATCCTCGCGGCATACATCTACAGCCTGTCGCATGGGCATTGACGATCGCCGTGATCCCGGAAGAGTATCGCGGGGCACGCAAGTGGAGCCGTAACCGGCAGGCCGTCGCGACCGTCGTCTGGATCTCGTTCCTGTCCGCGGCGATCGCGACGATGCTGTTCTTCGCACTCTTCGACCCCGTCGAGCTCATGGACAACTTCGATATCGACATTTCCCGCCAGGGCGGCTACGCGCTCGGCTTTTTCTTCTTCTGGGTCCTGTCCGCATTGTCGTCGGGGGTCACGGCCTGGCTGGTACGCACGGCGCCGAAACGCAAGCAGAGCGATTGATGGCAGCCCCGCCGGACAAGCGCGGCACGGACGCTGCGCCGATGTACGAGAGCGCCGAGAAGATCTATCCGCGCGAGATCGGCGGCCGTTTCGCGAACCTGTCCAGGCTCGCCACGATCGTTTTGCTCGGGCTCTACTACGTCGTCCCCTGGCTCGGCTGGGACGGTCGCCAGGCCGTGCTGTTCGACCTGCCGGCGCGCAAGTTCTACCTGCTCGGCCTGGTTCTGTGGCCGCAGGACTTCCCCTATCTCGCGATGCTGCTGATCATGGCGGCGCTGTCGCTGTTCTTCTTCACGGCGCTGGGCGGACGGCTCTGGTGCGGCTTCGCCTGCCCGCAGACGGTGTGGACCGAAGCATTCATCTGGATGGAACAGTGGACCGAGGGCACGCGTTCGCAGCGCATGAAGCTCGACAAGGCGCCGTGGAGCTTCGACAAGCTGCGCCGCAAGGCGTCGAAGCAGTTCCTGTGGGTCACGTTCTCGCTGTGGACGGGGTTCACCTTCGTCGGCTACTTCACGCCGATCCGCCAGTTCGGCCTCGACATCCTGTCGGCCGACGTCGGCGGCTGGACCCTGTTCTGGTCCCTGTTCTACAGCTTCGCGACCTACGGTAACGCCGGCTACATGCGAGAGCAGGTCTGCAAGTACATGTGTCCCTATGCGCGTTTCCAGAGCGCGATGTTCGACAAGGACACGCTGATCATCTCCTACGACGAAAAGCGCGGCGAGCCGCGCGGCGGACGCAAGCGCTCGGCAGACCCGAAGGCGCTCGGGCTCGGCGACTGCATCGACTGCACGCTCTGCGTGCAGGTGTGCCCGACCGGCATCGACATCCGCAAGGGGCTGCAATACGAATGCATCGCCTGTGCCGCCTGCATCGACGCCTGCGATTCGGTGATGGACAAGATGAACTATCCGCGCGGCCTCATCCGCTACACGACCGAGCACGCGATGAGCGGCAATTCCACGCGCGTGCTGCGGCCCCGCATCTTCGTCTACGCCGCGCTGCTGACGGTCCTGTCCGGCGCGCTGATCATGTCGATGGCGACGCGTACGCCGATGATCCTCGACGTGATCCGCGATCGCAACGCGCTGTACCGGGAACTGCCCGGCGGCCTGATCGAGAATGCCTACACGCTGAAGATCATCAACCAGTCGGACCATGCCCGCGCCTTTACGTTGTCGGTCGCCGGCATTCCCGGCATCATGCTGGACGGCGTCGACGGCAATGTCACGGTCGCCGGCGGCGGCGTACGCGCACTACCGGTGCGGGCCCGCGCGCAACGCGACGCCGCACAAGGCGTCGCGCCGATCACGTTTACGGCCGTGGCAACCGATAACGAGCGCGTCGCGAGGACCGAGGACAGCCGCTTCGTCGCACCGGAACAGAGATGAACGAGCCGACCGTAAAACCCTGGTACCGCTACTTCTGGCCCTGGTTCGTCATCGCCCTGCTCGCCTGGGGCGTCGGCTCGAGCGTGTATACGGTCATCCTCGCGGAGCGCAGCGCCGAGCCCGTGCTGACGAAGCAGCCCGGAGATCGATGACGGACTCTGTCTGTTTCCACTGCGGCTTGCCGATCGATCCGCGGCACAGATACGAAATCGAAATCGACGGGCAGCCGCATGCAGTCTGCTGCCCCGGCTGCAAGGCCGTCGCCGAATTGATCCGCGATTCGGGCATGTCGAACTATTACGCGATGCGCGAAACGCCGGAGCCCGGCACCGGGCGGCCCGCCGACGACGCCGCCGACTGGCGCGCCTTCGACCGCGACGACATGCTCGAGGCCTTCGGTGCGATCGACGGCGACGACGCGGAGGCATCGATCTACGTCGGCGGCATGTACTGCGCGGCCTGCAGCTGGCTGATCGAGTCGACGCTCACGAAACAGGCGGGCGTCGAGTCGGCCGACGTCGACCCGGTGACGCATCGCGTGCGTGTGCGCTGGCGGCGGGCGGCGACCGGCCTCGGCAGGATCCTGTCTACGCTCACCGGACTCGGCTACGAGCCGCAGCCGCTCGCGCCGCAAGCGGGGACGAGACCCGAGGTCGCCGAACAACGCAAGGCGTTGAAGCGCCTGCTCGTCGCATCGCTCGGCATGATGCAGGCGATGATGTTTGCCGTGGGCCTGTATGCCGGCGACTTCGAGGGCATGGCGCCGGACATGCAGCTGTTCCTGCGGCTCGTCAGCTTCGTCGTGACGACGCCCGTCGTGTTCTACTCGGCGCGGCCCTTCTTCGCCGCCGCCTGGCGCGGCCTGCGGCGCCGCCGCCCCGGCATGGACCTGCCGGTGGCGATCGCCGTCGGCTCGGCCTACGTCGCGTCGACCTACTCGATGCTGACGGGCGGCGAGGCGGTCTGGTTCGATTCGGTGACGATGTTCGTATTCTTCCTGACGCTCGGGCGCTTCCTCGAGATGCGCGCGCGGCATCGCTCCATCGACAAGAGCGCGGCGCTGTCCGGCGTGTTGCCGAACACGGTCACCCGCATCGACGACGGCGCCGATGCCGTCATCCCCGCGAGCCGGCTGGTACCGGGCGATCGCGTGCGCATCCGTCCCGGCGAGGCGATCCCCGCCGACGGCACGCTGCTCGCAGGCCGGGCCTCCGTCGACGAGGCGCTGCTGACCGGTGAATCACGGCCGCAGCCGCGCAGCTCGGGCGACGCACTCGTCGCCGGCAGCGTCAATCTCGACGGCGTCATCGAGATGCGGGTCGACCGCACCGGGCCGGATACGGCGCTCGGAACGATACGCCGGCTCGCCGAACGCGCACGTTACGCGCGGCCGGACTTCGTGCAGCTCGCCGACCGTATCGCCGGCTGGCTGGTCGTGGCGCTGCTCGGCATCGCCGCGGTCGTGGGCGCCTGGTGGTCCGTGGCGGATCCCGGGCGCGCGTTCGTCGTGACGCTCTCCGTGCTCGTGGTCACCTGTCCCTGCGCGCTCGCGCTGGCCACGCCTGCGGCCTTCTCCGCCGCCGCGACACGGCTCGCCGAACTGCACCTGTTGGTGACCAACGGCAATGCGATCGAAGTGCTGGCGCGTGCGACGCGCGTCGTGTTCGACAAGACCGGGACGCTGACTGTCGGCGCGCCGGCGATCGTCGCGACGAGCGTCCTGGATACGACACGTTCGGCGGCCGATTACGAGCACATCGCCGCCGCTCTCGAGTCCGCATCGACACACCCGATCGCCGTCGCCTTCGTCGGACGCGCTGCCGGCGTCAGGGCGAGCGGGCATCGCATCGCCGTCGGCGAAGGCGTCGCCGCGACCGTCGACGGCCTGCGCTGGCGCCTCGGGCGCCACGGCTTCGTCGCACCGGAAGATCCCGGCGACGACGATCCCTCGCGCATCTATCTCGGTACCGGCGGCAGGCTCTGCGCCGCGTTCGATCTGGCCGACTCGCTGCGCGCGGACGCCGCCGACGCCGTCCGACGGCTGCGCAAGCTCGTGCCCGCGGTGTCACTCGCGAGCGGCGACGGCGAGGCGGCGGTGTCCCGCGTCGCGGCCAGCCTGGCGATCGAGAACTACCGGTCCCGCTGCACGCCGGCGGAAAAACTCGAGGCGATCCGCGCGGCCCAACAGGCCGGCGATACCGTCGTCATGGTCGGCGACGGCATCAACGACGCGCCCGTGCTGGCCGGCGCCGATGCGTCCGTCGCGCTGTCGGACGGCGCTCTGCTGGCGCAAACGAATGCCGACCTGATCATGCTCGGTTCGTCGCTGGCGCCGCTCGTCACGGCCTTCGGCGCCGCTCGACGCACGATGCGCATCGTGCACCAGAACCTGGCCTGGGCCATCGTCTACAATGTCGTGGCCATACCGCTCGCCGCGGCCGGCTACGTGCCGCCCTGGGCGGCGGCGGTCGGCATGAGCGCGAGCTCGCTGATCGTCGTGTTGAATGCATTGCGACTCAGCCGCTACGGCGGCTAGACCCGGGAACGCCATGAGTATTCTCTATATCCTGATCCCGCTCGGCCTGTTGATGCTCGGCGCGGCGGTCTGGGCGTTCTTCTGGGCCGTCGGTTCCGGCCAGTTCGACGACCTCGACACCCCGGCGATGCGCATCGTCATGGACGACGACGAGAAGCCGCCGCCGACGTCCGAGTCGTGAACGAGATACTCGCGTTGCTTGCCGCGGCGTTCCTCGCCGGATTGCTCGGCAGCGCGCATTGCCTCGGCATGTGCGCCGGCATCTCCGGTCTCGCCGGGGTCCACGCCGGGGCCGCGAGCCTGCGCGGCCAGCTGCCGCTCACGCTGGTCTACAACGTCGGCCGCGTCGTCAGCTACGCCCTGCTCGGCGCCGTCGTCGGCGGCTTCGGCAGCGTCGTCGTGCGGCTGGCGCCCGCGATCGCCGGGCCGGTCCGGATCGTCAGCGGGATCATCATCGTCCTCGTCGGGCTCAGGGTGGCGTTCGACCTGCGCGCGATCGATGCGCTCGAGCGATCGGGCGCCGCGCTGTGGCAACGGATCGCCCCCGCGGCCCGCGGCCTCGTGCCGGTCACGAACCCGGCCCGCGCGCTCGGACTCGGGCTCCTGTGGGGTTTACTCCCCTGCGGCCTGGTCTACAGCGCGTTGCTCATCGCCGCGACCGCGGCGACGCCGGGTGGCGGCGCCGCGGTGATGATCGCTTTCGGCGCCGGCACCCTGCCGGCGATGGTATCGACCGGTCTGGGGGCTGCGCAGCTCTCGCGCCTGGCGAGGCGCCGTTACGCGCGCATCGGCCTCGGCCTCGTAATCTGCGTGCTGGGCATCCTGACGATGGCGATGCCGCTCACTGCGTGGCTTGGCTCCGGTAAGCACGTACACGGCTGAACACCCGCAAACCGTGCTTTTCGTCGTGTCGCGGCTGAAGCCGCTCCTACGGATGATGCAAGGCATGGTGCCCGAATAGCATCCGTAGGAGCGGCTTTAGCCGCGATGCGATGACCGCGCCAGGCTTCACGCCGTACCGAATTTCGTCTCCACCTCGACGCCGACTTCTTTCAGGAAGCCGGTCGGCAGGATGCCGCCCGCACAGACGATCACGCCGTCGTTGGGCAGTATCGTCGTCTCGCCGTCCTGATCGATGGCGACGGAATCCTCGCGGATCTCGCGTACCGTCGAACTCAACATCACGCGCATCTTGCCCGCGGCCGCGAGCTGCTCGACCCTGTCACGGTTCTTCGCCTTCGCGCGCGAGAAGGCATCGGAGCGGTACGAGAGCGTGACGGTCGTGCCGGGTTGATCCGCGATGCTGTGCGCCGCTTCCAGCGCGCTGTCACCGCCACCGACCACCAGCACGTGCTGACCGCGGTACTGTTCCGGGTCGATGAGACGATAGACGACCTTCTCCAGTTCTTCGCCCGGCACGCCGAGCTGCCGCGGCGTCCCGCGCCGTCCGATCGTCAACAGCACGGCGCGCGCGGCGTAGCTCGCCTTATCCGTCCTGACTTCGAATCCCTTGCCGTCGGGTCGCCGTACGATGCCCGTGACGCGCTCCCGGTAGCGGACCTTGAGGCCCGTCGTCGTCTCGACGTTCTGCCAGAACTCGAGCAACTTTTCCTTGGTCGTCTCGGTGAACGTCATCTTGCCGACGATCGGCAATTCGGCAGGCCGCGTCATCACGAGCTTGCCGCGCGGAAAATGCGCGACCGTTCCGCCGAGCGTGTCCTGTTCCAGCGTCACGTAGCGGAGCCTGGCGCGGATCGCGGCGAGCGATGCCGCAAAACCGGCGGGGCCCGCGCCGACGATGACGACGTCGAAGCCTGTACCGGACCCTATGCCGGGCAGCTTCTGAATCGATTCCAGCGCCTGGCGCCCCTGCTCTACCGCGTTCCGGATCAGGCCCATGCCGCCGAGCTCACCGGCGATGAACAGACCGGGCACATTGGTCTCGAAGTTGGGTTTGACCAGCGGGATATCCACACCGCGCCGCTCCGTACCGAACACGAGACTGATCGCATCGACCGGACAGGCTCTCTGGCACGCGCCGTGACCGATGCAGTTCGACGGGCCCACCAGCCAGGCCTTGCCGCGGATCATGCCGAGCACCGCGTGCGCCTCCTGCTCGGGGCATGCGTTGACGCACGATCGGCAGCCGACGCAACGGTTGATGTCGATCACCGGATGCAGACTCGGCGGGTCGGTCATGCTCGCCTCGAGCGCCTCTTCCGCGGCGAAAATCGCGGCCGTCTCGCGCCGCCGGCGCGCACGGAAATAGAGCACGAATATGATCGCGACCGGTACGGCATAAAGCGTCAGCAGGAGCGGATTCAATTTACCATTCATCGGTGTTGCGGCTCTCGCGGCAACACTAATTGACCGCAAGTCGATAAACAATGAACTGCGTACCACTCGCTTGGGCGGCGAGGCACGCTGGTTCGCCCGAATGTCGGCAGATTGCGACATTTCCGATGGAACCTTTTGTCGTGACCAAGCGTGTATTCAAAAGAGAATCCGCCCTCGAGGGACTCGAATGAAGCCGTTGTATACAGGGGCCGCCTTCACTCTGGCGGTTGTCGGGATCGGACTGGCCATCGCACTGGGCACGCGCGGCTCGGCCGAAGCACCGCCCGGCGCTCATCCCACCATGGCGGAGGTACCCGCCATGTCCGGCACAGCCGCCATGTCCGAAACATCCGCCGGGCCGAAATCGGCGGATGGCAAAGTGCCGTCCGTGGCCACGATGGTGGTCGGTCTGGAGGATCGGCTGGCGAAAGAGCCCGATGACGGCAAAGGCTGGCTGCTGCTGGCCAAGTCGTACGATTTCCTCGGCAGGAAAGAAGACGCTCGCGCGGCTTACAAGAAAGCCGATGCGCTCGGCAACGGCGACGCCGCCCTTGCCGCCAAGCTGTTCGGCGTGGAGCCCGCGCAATGAACGAGGTTGCCATCGGTCGACGGCAAGCGTACGCACAGGAAGCGGAGCAGGCAAAACCCGCGCGCCGGCGCAAAGCTTCGAGCACGCTGCAATGGTATACGCTGCTCGCCGCGCTGATCGTCCTCGGTTGGCTGCTGCGTGACTACGGGCTGGTAAGTCCCGAACAGGGGGTGGGTTACTGGCTCGGCATCGTCGGCGGCTCGCTGATGCTCATCCTGCTCCTGTATCCGATGCGCAAGCGAATCCGGGCACTGAACGTGCTGGGCCCGACCAAGCACTGGTTCCGCCTGCACATGATCCTCGGTCTGGCCGGACCCTTATTGATAATCTATCACTGCAATTACCGCCTGGGTTCTTTCAACAGCCGGGTCGCGCTCTACTGCATGTTGCTCGTCGCCGGCAGCGGCATCGTCGGGCGGCACTTCTATGCGGGCATCCATCGCGGGCTGTACGGTCGCCGGACGAATCTGAAGGAATTGCAGGCCGAGCTTGCCTCGTCGATCGACAAGAGTCACGGCCTCGCCCGGCTCATGCCGAAGCTCGTCGCAAGGCTCGAAAAGCATGCCGCGGAGCTGCTCGGCAACCGGGTCACGCAGTCCGTCGGCCTCGGCCGCAGCCTGCGCTGGACCTTCACGCACCACTTCGTCCGGCTTTCGCTGTGGCTGACGGCGCGCCGCGAACTGCGGGCCGCCGCTGCGGCGTCCGAGGCCGTCGCACGCGACCAGGCGCGCCTGCGCCGCGCGTCCGCGAAATATATCCGGGACTACACCTATCTCACGGGACGCGTCGCACAGTACTCCCTGTATGAAAGGCTGTTCGCGCTGTGGCACGTCTTCCACCTGCCGATCTTCCTGATGATGGTCATCTCGGCCATCGTTCACGTCCTCGCCGTACACATGTACTGATCGGTGAGATCGGCGGAGGCATGGCAAATCGGCATTGGATATTCGGAATCGTGATGGCAGCTTCACTCCTGATCACAACTTCGGTCCACGCGCAGATCAAGACCCTGATCATGCCGGGTCAGGTCATCGAGGGCCATGCGGATATCGAGCAGGACTGCGACAAGTGTCATCAGAAGTTCGCGCGGGGCAAGCAGCGCGTACTGTGCCTCGATTGTCACGACGAGATCGCCGACGACATCAAGGCTCATGCCGGTTTCCACGGTCTGTTCGACAAGGCCCGCGAAGACCCGTGTGCGTCATGCCACACCGATCACGAGGGTCGCGACGCGGATATCGTGCAATTGAACCGGAATTCTTTCGATCACACGCTGACGGACTACCCGCTGCTGGGCGAGCACAAGAAGGCCAAGTGCGCTTCGTGTCACGAGTCCGGCAAGAAATACCGCGAGGCACCGAGCGGCTGCGCGGACTGCCATACCGACGACGACGTGCACAAGGGCTCGCTCGGCGCGACCTGCGGCGACTGCCATGCGCCCACCGGCTGGAAGGACGTGACATTCGATCACGACGACACGGGGTATCCGCTGATCGGCAAGCATCTGCAGACGGCCTGTCTCGACTGCCATGCCGACCAGACCTTCCAGGATACGGCGACGGACTGTTACAGCTGTCACGCGAAAGACGACGCGCACAACGGCAAGAGCGGCCAGCAGTGCGGCGACTGCCACAGTCCGACCGGCTGGAAAGACACCCTCTTCGACCACGCGCGCGATACCCGCTTCCCGCTCGAGGGCAAACACGCGGATCTGACCTGCAGTGACTGTCACAGCGAAGACCCCTTTGCCGATCAACTCGAGATCGCCTGCGTCTCCTGCCACCAGGATGACGACAAGCACAAGGGTCATTTCGGGGGAACCTGCGAGAGCTGTCACGCCAGCGACGCCTGGGACCACATCATCTTCAATCACGATACCGACACGGACTACGCCCTGCACGGCGCCCACAAGACCATCGAATGCGAGGCGTGTCACGTCGAGCCGATCTATGAGGTGGCGCTCAACACAGGCTGCAACGATTGCCACGAAGACGACGATCCGCACAAAGGCACGCAAGGGACGGCCTGCCAGGAGTGCCACAACGAGACCGACTGGAAGCAGGACGTCCTCTTCGATCACGGCCTGACCAGCTTCCCGCTGCTGGGGGCTCATAACGATGCGGCGTGCGAGGACTGCCACGAGACCAAGGTCTTCCAGGACGCGCCGACCGCGTGCGTGGATTGCCACCGGGACGACGACCCCCATGAGGGTCGCTTCGACGACGACTGTGCCGCCTGCCACAACCCGGTCGACTGGAAGCAATGGCGCTTCGATCACGATACGCAGACGGATTTCCCGTTGCTCGGCGCGCACGCCACGGTGGCCTGCAACGAATGCCACCGGCAGCCCCTGAGCGCACATGCAAAACTCGGCGATCGCTGCGGCGATTGTCATCGCGCCGACGACGTACACGACGGCGAATTCGGTTTCGACTGCGGCCGCTGCCATTCATCAGACTCATTCACGGACGTGAGGGTGATCCAATGAGCACCTTGCGGAAGCTATTGATCCTGTCGCTCTTCCTTGTGCCCGCGGCACACGCTCAGGTGGCATTCGACCACTTCAGCACGGGTTTCGATCTGGACGGCGCTCACGCCAACGTCTCCTGCGACCGATGTCACGCCAACGGCACGTTCCAGGGCACACCCGTCGACTGCGTCGGCTGCCATTCCCAGTACGGTAGCGTGCTCGCCACCGCCAAGCCGATGAACCACATGTCTTCGTCGGATACCTGCGACGATTGCCATACGACGTCGGCGTGGATGCCGGTCTCGTTCGTGGACCATACCGACGTCACGGGCAGCTGCGGCTCCTGTCACAACGGCGTACAGGCCGCCGGCAAACCGCCCAATCACATGCCGACCAGCGATCAGTGCGACGACTGCCACACCACGACGACCTGGCAGACCGGGGTTTTCGACCATGCGGGCGTGACCGACAATTGCTTCTCCTGTCACAACGGCAGCACTGCGACGGGCAAGAACCCCGACCACATCCAGACCACCAACGTCTGCGAAGCCTGCCATACGCCGGCCGCGTGGGCGCCGGCATTCCAGGTCCAGCACATGCACGTGCTCGGCACCTGCGTGTCCTGTCACAACGGCACGACGGCGGAAGGCAAAACCCCCACTCACATCCAGTCGGCAGATACCTGCGACGACTGCCACTCGACCGTCGCCTGGACACCGGCGAACTTCGACCATGCGAACGTCACCGGCGACTGCGTGAGCTGCCACAACGGCGTTACTGCAACGGGCAAGGATCCGACACACATCTCCACCACGGACCAGTGCCAGGATTGCCATACGCGGAACGCGTGGACCCCGACGACCCAAGTCGATCACACGCAAGTCATGGGCACCTGCGTGTCGTGCCACAACGGCACGGTCGCGTCCGGCAAGACGCCTGACCACATCCCGGCCGGCGACAATTGCGACGACTGTCACACGACCGTCGCCTGGGTACCCGCCAATTTCGATCACGCGAACATCACCACCAATTGCGCCAGCTGTCACGACGGCGTCAGCGCGACCGGCAAGAATGCGACGCACATCCAGACCACCAACGCCTGTGAGGATTGCCACAACAATCTCGTGTGGAGCCCGGCGGACACCGTCGATCATTCGCAGGTCATCGGCGTCTGTTCGTCCTGCCACAATGGACTTACCGCGACCGGCAAGCCCGTGGATCACATCGTCAGCGGTGACAACTGCCAGGATTGCCACACGACGATGGCCTGGGTGCCCGCCAACTTCGACCACGCCAGCATCACCGGCAATTGCGTCAGCTGTCACGACGGCGTGGGCGCCACGGGCAAGAGCCCGTCGCATGTCGCGACGACCGACATCTGTGCGGATTGTCACAACAACGTCGACGTTCGCGCCCGTCACCCGCGTCGACCATACGCAAGTGCTCGGCACTTGCGTCGTCTGTCACATAACGTAACGATCGCCGACGGCAAGAGCGCGACCATATCAAAGCGGCGATAACTGCGACAATTGTCACACCACGATGGCTGGGTGCCGGCGAATTTCGGCCACGACAACATCACGGGCAACTGCGTCAGCTGTCACAACGGGGTTGACGCCAGGTCGGCAAGACCGCGAGCCACATCAACACGACGGACGTTTGCGAGGATTGTCATACCATCGTCGCGTTGGACGCCGGTGGCGCATGTCGACCACACACAGGTCGTCGGCACCTGCGTGAGCTGTCACAACAGCACGACGGCGGCAGGCAAGAACCGGACGCACATCACGAGCGGCGACACGTGCGACAATTGCCATACGACCGTGGCCTGGGTCCCGGCGCAATTTCGACCACGACGACGATCACCGGCAACTGCGTGAGCTGCCACAACGGCGTCGACGCCACCGGTAAGAACCCCGACGCACATGCCCAGACGACCGACATCTGCGAGGCCTGTCATTCGACGACGACCTGGAGTCCGGTGATCACCGTCGACCACGCACAGGTGATCGGCACCTGCGCGTCCTGCCACGACGGCGTCCTCGCGACCGGCAAGAACGCGGGGCATTTCCAGACCCAGCAGGACTGCAGCGTCTGCCACGACCCGGGCGGCTGGACCCCCAGCACCTTCATGCACACGGGCCTGAGCTTCGAGCCGCTCGATCACCGCGGCAACCTCGCCTGCACGCGCTGCCACCAGTCCAACAGCGAGGTCGTCAACTGGCCGACACCCGCGTATGCGCCCGACTGCGCCGGTTGTCATGCGAACGACTACAGGACGGGCGTCGGCGAGCACAACGGCCTCAGTAACGACAGAAACTGTGCCAGATGCCACGAGCACAGCATCAGCGCCAGGGAGTGGTAGTGACGCGGCGTTGGCGGACATTCGCGGCGGCGGCGCTGCTGCCGGTATTGCCGGTGTGGGCACTCGCAGCGCCGGGATTCATCGCGGGCAGCTTCGTCGACAGCGACGGCCACACGGCGCGGCTGTCGGTGCAGTTCCGCTGCGGCGTGGAACTGGTCAGTCACGAACCGGATGGCCATGGCGACAGCCTGCGCATCCGGCTCGAGGCCACCAGCATCTGCAACGGCGTCTCGCCGGGCATCGCCTCGAACCGCGAACAATACCGGCCGATCGGCGCGGACGATGCGAAGCTCGTGAGTATGGAATACGACGGCGACTCGCCGACCGGGCAGATTCTGCGCCTCGATTTCAGCCAGGACGTCCGCTTCGATGCGGTGCGTACGCAGAACGACAACACGATACTCATCCAGGTCTCGCTGGATTCGGCCGCCGCTGCGGCCCCGGCGGCACCGACCGTGCCCGGGTCCACCGCCCGGCTCGTCCGCACCCCGGAGGCGGCCGCAACTCGCTACGTCATCAACCTGGAGTCGTCGCAGAAGGCCTTTGCGACGGCGGACATGCCGAAGCTGGACCTGCCGGGTAAGACGAAGGTCTTCATCACCGACGCCACAATCGACGGCAAGCTCTGGCATCGGCTGCGGGTCGGCTACTTCGATACGGCGGACGACGCCGCGAGGGCACTCCGGCAGGCGCGCAGCCAGTATCCGAGTGCCTGGATCGACCGTGCCGACGCGTCGCCGCAGGAGGAGCTGCCGGCGCCGATGCCGGTCGACACGGCCACCGTTGACGCGACCGGCGCTGCGGCCGCCGTGACGGCAAACCAGGAAGTCAGCGAACTCATGGCGGATGCGCGCCGATCAATGATCGGGGGCGACCTGTCGCATGCCGTACAGATCTATACCAAGGTCCTGCAGTTGCCGCCCAACGAGTACCAGCAGGAGGCCCAGGAATACCTCGGCGTCGCGCGGGAACGCAACGGCCAACTCGCGCATGCCAAGGCGGAATACGAGCGCTACCTGTCGCGCTACCCGGACGGGGAAGGCGCCCAGAGAGTGCAGCAACGGCTCGCGGCACTGCTGGCCGTCGGCCACAATGAAACCGCAGTGGCTGCGTCGACGGGCAACGCGGCACAAGGGCAACGCGCGAGCGCATCGCCCTGGAACGTGCGCACCTTCGTCTCCCAGTTCTACCGGCGCGACGTCAATCAGCTCGGCGACCAGGCTCAGGTCGTCAGCCAGTCCTCGGTGTATTCGGACGTCAGTCTCGACGTCCGCCGCCGCGGTGAACGATTCGATTTCTCGGCCCGACTCACGGGCGGACACAACTACGACATGCTGGATCGACCGACCAGCGATTCCGGCAACGTCCGGCTGTCGTATGCCTACGTCGATCTGGCCGATGCCAGGACGCGCCTGCGCGGCCGGTTGGGCCGCCAGACGCGCAATTCCGGCGGCGTACTGGGCCGCTTCGACGGCCTGGATCTGAGCTACGGCGTCACGGACAAGGTGCGTATCGACGCCGTAGCGGGCAAACCGGTCTTTTCGACGGCCGTCGGCGTCGACAATCAGCGCAGTTTCGTCGGCCTCAGCTCGACCTTCGGACCGATCGGCGAGAACCTGGACCTCGGCGTCTATGTACTGCAGCAGACGATCGACGGCCTGACCGACCGGCAGTCCATCGGCGGCGAACTGCGTTATTTCGGAGAGACCAAGAGCCTGTGGGGGATGATCGACTACGACACGGCATTCTCCGAGATCAGCTCCGCGTTCCTGCAGGGCAGCTGGCGCCTGCCGTCGAAGCTGACGATCAGCGGCGTCCTCGATCGGCGGCGGAGTCCCTATCTCAGCCTCGGCAACTCGATGATCGGTCAATTCGTCGACGATTTCTCGCAGATGAAGATCCTGTTCGACGAGGACACGCTGCGGCAACTGGCCCTGGACCGGTCGGCATTGACGACCACGACGACCTTCGGACTCTCGAAGGCGCTGTCGCCGAAGTTGCAGCTGGGCCTGAATGCGACCCGGTCCAGCGCCGACGCTACCGAAGCCTCCGCCGGGGTACCGGCGAACCCGCAGTTCGACTACAGCTACTATTCGCTCGATCTCGTCGCGAGTAGTATCTTCAGCGAACGCGACGTCAGTATCATCAGTATGCGTTATTCACAATCCGGCACTTCCGATATCTACACGCTGAATCTCGACAGCCGGTTCAGCGTCGGCCGGGCATGGCGCATCAGTCCGCGGCTCAGGATCGACTATCGCGAGATTACGACCGATGCCAGCACGCAGTGGTCCTATACACCCGGCCTCCGGCTAGAGTATCGTGCCGGCAGGACATTGAGATTCGAATTGCAGGCTGGAAAGGAATTCTCGACCCGCCAACTGGACAACGTACCCGACCTGAATCGTGAATCCTATTACGTGAGCGCCGGCTATCAATGGTTCTTCTGATGCGAGCGGCATCCATGTTGCTCACCGCCCTGCTGCTGATCTGCGCTTGCGGCTCGGGGGGCAAGCTCGTCATCGACAGCCTGGATCCCGAGACTGCCGTCACCCTGACCCGCTCCGGCGTGCCGCTGATCCTGTACCGGGACAACTCCGGCTACGCGGCGCATGCACGCGATTTCGTCTACATCGGCCCGTTGCGCGTCAATCGCATGGGCGACTATCGCTACTACCTGTGGCTGGGCATCTGGAGCGCGATCGGGGACGTGGATCCCACCGCGCAGCGGGACGGGTTCGAGTCCGTCGTGCTGTTCGCCGACGGCGAGCCGCTGCGACTCGATATCGAAGGCTGGACGCCGTCGGTCATCGGCGTCTCCGAATCTCCCTATCCCAAGCCGGTAGCATCCGCGGCCGACGCCTACTACCGGGTGACGCTCGACCAGATCCGCCTGATCAGCGAGGCCCGCGACATTCGCCTGAGCGCGGGCAGCCCGCCCGGTAGTTACGAGCCCTGGGACGACCAGAGCCACGCCATGTCGGCATTGCAGGCTTTCGTCTCGGGCGACTGAACCTCAATCCGGCCATCCCTCGTCGCCGACCAGGGGCACGAAGCGCACGCCGATCAGGTCGTCGGTCTCGAAACCGGTCTCCGCTACGCGTGTCACACGGACCAGCCGCTGGTACCCCTTGCTCGCGCCGACCGGGATGACGAGGCGGCCGCCGACGGTCAACTGATTCGCCAGTGCCTCCGGCACTTCGGGTCCGCCCGCCGTGACCACGATGCCGGCGAACGGTGCCTCATCCTGCCAGCCGAGCGTACCGTCGCCACAGCGCACATGTACGTTGTCGTAGCCGAGTCCCTCGAGGCTGGCCGCTGCGGCCTCCGCGAGGCCCGGGATGCGTTCGATCGTGAAGACCTTGCCGGCGATCTCGGCGAGCACGGCCGCCGCATAGCCCGAGCCCGTACCGATCTCGAGCACCTTCTCGCCGCCGGCCAGGCCGAGGCATTCGATCATGTAGGCGACGACGTAAGGCTGCGAGATCGTCTGCCCAGCACCGATCGGCAAGGGCGTGTCCTCGTAGGCGGCCTCCCCGCGCGGCGACGGCAGGAAGCGCTCGCGCGGCACCTTGCGCATCGCGGCCAGGACTTTCTCGTCGCGGACGCCGCGCGCGGCAATCTGCCTGTCGACCATGCGTTCGCGCAGAAAAGAGAGATCGCCCATGACTCGACACTTGCGGGAGGACTCAATCCCCGCCAACGACCATGATCGCGCGCCGAGACGGTCCGGCGCTATCGGAGCTTCTACTTACGAGGCCCCGGATCAGTCGCCAAGGATCGCGGCATGATGTTGCAGGTGATCCTCGATGAACGTGGAAATGAAATAGTAGCCGTGGTCGTAGCCTTCATGGCGGCGCAATATCAGCGGCAGGCCGCTCTCCGCGCAGGCGTGCTCGAACAGGTACGGCTTCAGCTGTTCTTCGAGGAACGGATCGGCCAACCCCTGATCGACGAGGATCGGGTCGTGCGACGCGCCGTCCGCGATGCTGCGCGCCACCTCGCAGGCATCGTACTCGTGCCACGTCGCCGTATCGGCGCCGAGGTAATGCCCGAGCGCCTTCCTGCCCCAGGGGCTGCCGAGCGTCGTCACGATCGGGGCGAAGGCCGACAGCGAGCGGAATACCTCGGGGTGCTTCAGGCCGATCGTCAACGCGCCGTGGCCGCCCATCGAGTGACCGATGAGGCCATGTCGGCCTGCATCGCCGGGGAAGTTGTCGAACACCGCGGGCCGCAGTTCGCGCATCAGGTAGTCGTACATATGATAGTGGCGCGACCAGGGTTCCTGCGTGGCGTTCAGGTAAAAGCCGGCCGCAAGCCCGAAATCGTAGGCACCCTCCGGATCGTCGGGCACGTCGTCACCGCGCGGACTCGTGTCCGGCGAGACCAGCATGATGCCCAGCTCCGCGGCGTATCGCTGCGCGCCGCTCTTGATCATGAAATTCTCTTCGGTGCAGGTCAGCCCGGACAGGAAGGTGACGACCGGCACCTTGCCGTCCGCCGCCTGCGGCGGCACGTACACGCCGAAGCGCATGTCGCAATGGTTGACTTTCGAGGCGTGCCGATAGAAGCCCATCGTGCCGCCGAAGCAGCGCGTCTCGCTGAGGGTCTCGAGGCTCACGGGTTCCGGCCGCTCAGAACTTGCTGAACACGAGCGTTGCGTTCGTGCCGCCGAAGCCGAAGCTGTTCGACATGGCCGTGCGGATGCCGGCGTTGTCGATACGCTCGGTGACCAGCGGCGTGCCGGCGACGCCGGGGTCGACATCGATCACGTTGATCGACGGCGCGATGAAGTCGTTGTCGAGCATCAGCAGGCAATGGATCGCCTCGTGTACGCCCGTCGCGCCCAGCGAATGGCCGCACATCGACTTCGAAGAGCCGTATCTCGGCATTGCCTCGCCGAAGATCGCGCGCATCGCCTCGACTTCCGTGATGTCTCCGGCCGGCGTGCTCGTGCCGTGCGTATTGACGTAGTCGATCGTGCCATCGACCGTCGAGCGCGCCAGCTGCATGCAGCGCCGCGCACCGTCGCCCGACGGCGCGACCATGTCCTGGCCGTCGGACGTCGCGCCGTAGCCGACCAGCTCGGCGTAGATCTTCGCGCCGCGGGCGCGGGCATGCTCGAACTCCTCGAGCACGACCATGCCACCGCCGGAGGCGCTGACGAAACCGTCCCGGTTGATGTCGTAGGGCCGCGACGCGAGTGCCGGCGACTCGTTGTACTTCGACGACAGGGCGCCCATCGCGTCGAACAGGGCCGTCAGCGTCCAGTCCTCTTCTTCGCCACCGCCGGCGAAGACAATATCCTGCTTGCCCCACTGGATCTGTTCGGCGCCGGCGCCGATGCAATGCGCGCTCGTCGCACACGCCGACGTAATCGAGTAGTTGATGCCCTTGATTCTGAACGGCGTGGCGAGGCAGGCGGACACGGTGCTGCTCATCGTCTTCGTCACCATGTACGGGCCGATCTTGCGCACACCGCGCTCCCGGACCGTGTCGGCGCTGATCACGATGTTGGAGCTGGAGGCACCTCCCGATCCCGCGATCAGGCCCGTACGCGGGTTGGATACGTCCCGCTCGTCGAGTCCCGCGTCTTCGATCGCCTGCTGCATCGCTATGTACGCGTACGCTGCCGCGTCGCCCATGAAGCGCCGTACCTTGCGGTCAATGTGCTCGGTGAGGTCGATGTGGCAGGAGCCGGAGACCTGGCTCCGCAGGCCCATCTCCCTGAATTTCTCGTTGGCGACGATCCCGGAACGACCGTTGCGCAATGAATCGATGATCTCCTCGCGGGTATTACCGAGGCAGGAGACCGCACCCAGACCGGTAACGACAACGCGTCGCATCGCGCTAAAAATCGTCGGTGGATTTGAACAAGCCGACGCGAAGATCCTCTGCCGTGTAGATCTCGCGGCCGTCGACGGCCATCGAACCATCTGCGATCGCCATGTTCAGCTTGCGCGTGATGACGCGCTTGATGTCGATCCGGTAGGTCACCAGCCTGGCCTTCGGCAGCACCTGGCCCGTGAACTTGACCTTGCCGGCACCCAGCGCCCTGCCCTTGCCGGGCAGGCGCAGCCACACCAGGAAGAATCCGACGAGCTGCCACATGGCATCGAGCCCCAGGCAGCCGGGCATGACCGGATCGCCCTGGAAATGGCAGTCGAAGAACCACAGGTCGGGCCGGATATCGAGTTCGGCCTCGATAAGGCCCTTGCCGTATTTGCCGCCTTCGGTCGAGATGTGCCTGATGCGGTCGAACATCAGCAGCGGCGGCAACGGGAGCCGGCCGTTTTCCGGGCCGAACATCTCGCTGCGCGCGCATTCGAGCAGTTTCTCGTAGTCGAACGAAGCCGGCCGGCCCGTGGTGTCGAGGGCAGCGTTGTCGTCGGTTTTGGTCATGAAATCGCCAGCGCAGGGACGCTCATACGATCTTACCGGGAGGGGGCCGCCGGGGCTTTCGAATGCGCGCCATAAGGGCTAGGTCCTGTCGTAGTCCAGCGTGACCGCGGCATCCACGGGCCGCGACTGGCAGGCCAGCACGAATCCGGCCTCGACCTCCCAGGGCTCGAGGGCGTAGTTGGTCGCCATCGCGACTTCGCCTTCGGCCACGTGGCAGCGGCAGGTCGCACAGACACCGCCCTTGCAGGAGTACGGCAGTTCAATGCCCTGCCGGGCCGCGGCGTCGACGATATTGGCGTCGTCGCGCGCCATCTCGAACGAGCTGCGGTGACCGTCCATGACGACGGTGACGGTCGCGTGTGTGCCCTTCGCGGGGACCAGGGCCGGCGCCGGAGCGGCCCCGGCCCTCGGCGCGCCGAAGCGCTCGGACTGGATGATCGCCTCGTCCACGCCCAGCTCCAGCAATGCGGCCGTGACGTCGCCGATCATCGTGTCGGGGCCGCAGATGAAGTAGCCGGCCGGGTCCAGGCCGCCGCAGAAGTGCTCGTGCAGTTCCCGCACCTTGGGGCCGTCCAGACGGCCGGCGGCGATCGGGAATTCCGGTTCCTCCCGGCTGAACACGAAGTGCACCTGCAGGCGGTCGGGAAAGCGGTTCTTGAGGGCGTACAGGTCTTCGATGAACATCGCCGTCGATTTCCTGCGGTTGCCGTAGAACACGGCGAAGCGACTCTGCTCCTCGATCGGCAGCACCGACTTCACCATGGACAGGATCGGCGTAATGCCGCTGCCGGCGACGAAGGCGACGTAGTCCCTGACGTTGGCAGGGTCCGGATCCAGGTGGAAACCGCCGAACGGCGGCATGGCCTCGAGCGTATCGCCGATCGCCAGATCGCCGGACACGAAATCGGAGAAGTGGCCCCCGGACCGGATGCGCACGCCGATCTGCAACGGCCGATCGTCGCGGGCCGAACAGATGCTGTAGGTGCGTCGATATGCCTTGCCGCCGACGCTGATCCTGAGCGGCAGGTGCTGGCCCGGGCGGAATGTGTAGTCCGCGGCGAATTCGTCCGGGACGGTGAGCGCGATCCGCACCGAGTCCGCGGTCTCGCGTTCGATGCCGGCGACGGTGAGCGGATGGAATTGCTTCATGTTCGTGAAACGCCAAATAGCATCGGTCGACAATTGCGGCTGAAGCCGCTCCTACGAGGCTCTAATAGCTTCTGTAGGAGCGGCTTCAGCCGCGATACCGCCTTCAAATACATTTGAAATATTCGAACGGCTCGGAACAGTCGCCGCAGCGGTACGACGCCTTGCACGCGGTCGATCCGAATTCGCTGACGCGCACGGCATTCGCGGAGCCGCAGCGCGGACAGGCGACGCTTCGCTCCGGGGGCGCGATGCCGTGGCGGCGGAGTTTCTCGCGGCCTTGTGCCGAGATCCAGTCGCTGGTCCACGGCGGCGATAACCTGCGTTCGATCGCCACCTTCGCCACGCCGTGCCGCTCGAGCACCTCGACTACGTCCTGCTCGATCACCTCGGTGGCCGGGCATCCCGAGTAGGTCGGCGACAGCGCCACGGTCACGCCGGGTCCGATATTCACGTCGCGGACGATACCGAGGTCGACGATCGACAACGCCGGCAGCTCGGGGTCGGCGACCTCGCCGAGCCAGCCCCAGACCTCGTCTCGCGTCGGGGTTGCCGTCACCATTGCGCTCCCGGGAAGCTGCGCTGCAGGAACTGCATCTCGGCGAGCAGGTAGCCAAAATGTTCCGTGTGCCGGCCGGCCTTGCCGCCTGCCATCATGCCCTGGTCCTTCGGCATCGTCAGCTTCGCCTGCTCCAGCAGTGCCGCTACCTCCTGCTTCCAGCGCGCCGCGAGTGCCGCGAGGTCGGGGGCGCCGAATTCGGCCGCGACCGCGCGGTCGACCTCGTCTTCGGCGAACAGCTCGCCGGTGAATCGCCACAGCTTGTCGACCGAGGCCTGCACGCGGTGATGACTCTCGTCCGTGCCGTCGCCGAGGCGCAGCAGCCACTCGGCATTGTGTCGCAAGTGGTAGCGGACCTCCTTCGCCGCGCGCGCCGCGATCGCCGCGAGGCGCTCATCACTGCACTGCGCGAGTGCCTCGAGCAACATGCGGTAGAACACCTCGTACAGCACGAGCCGGGCGATCGAATCGCCGAAGTGGCCGTTCGGCTGTTCGAGCAGCAATACGTTTCGGAACTCGTGTTCGGCGCGCAGGAACGCGAAGTCGTCCTCGTTGCGACCTGCGCCTTCCAGCTCGGCCGCATAGCTGTAGAACATGCGCGCCTGGCCGATGTAATCCAGCGCGCAGTTCGCGTTGGCGAGTTCCTCCTCGAGTTCCGGGCAGGCGGCGACGAGTTCGATCATGCGCTGGCCGATGACCAGCGCGTTGTCGCCGAGCCGGGATACGTAAGCCAGCAGTGCCTCGTCGCGGTTCACAGGTTCTCCACGCCGTCCGGGATCTCGTAGAAGGTCGGATGCCGGTAGACCTTGTCCTCGGCCGGCTCGAAGAAGGCGGCGTTCTCCGCCGGATCCGACGCGACGATGCTGCTCGAGCGCACGACCCAGATGCTGACGCCTTCGGAGCGCCGCGTATAGGTGTCGCGCGCCGCGTCCAGCGCCATGCGGTCGTCCGCGGCGTGCAGGCTGCCGGCGTGGCGGTGGCTGAGGCCCGCCTTGCTACGGATGAAGACCTCGTAGAGCGGCCATTCCGTGTTATTCATATCAACCTCGTCCTGGTCTGCGGTGGTCGTGCTGGCAAGCAGCGCTCCTACATCAGGCCGCATCCCGTGCCGCGTGCTTGCGCGCATAGGCCTGCGCGGCCTCGCGTACCCAGGCGCCGTCGTCGTGTGCCTTGCGGCGCTTCGCCATGCGCTCGCGGTTGCAGGGACCGTTGCCGGCGAGCACGGCCATGAACTCGTCCCAGTCGATCTCGCCGTGTCGGTAATGTCCGCTGTCGGCGTCGTACTCGAGTTCGTCGTCCGGCACCTTCAGCCCCAGGAATTCGGCCTGCGGCACGGTGACGTCGATGAACTTCTGTCGGAGTTCGTCGTTCGAGAAGCGCTTGATCTTCCAGGCCATTGATTGGGCCGAGTGTTTCGACTCCGTGTCGGACGGGCCGAACATCATCAGCGACGGCCACCACCAGCGGTCGAGCGCGTCCTGTGCCATCGCCTTCTGCGCCTCCGTGCCGCGGCTGAGCGCAACGAGAATGTCGAAGCCCTGTCGCTGGTGGAAACTCTCTTCCTTGCAGACGCGGATCATCGCGCGCGAATACGGTCCGTAGGAACACCGGCACAGCGGGATCTGGTTCATGATGGCGGCGCCGTCGACCAGCCAGCCGATCGCGCCGATGTCGGCCCAGCTGAGCGTCGGGTAGTTGAAGATGCTGGAGTACTTGGCCTTGCCGGACAGGAGATCGCCGACCATCTGCTCGCGCGAGACGCCGAGGGTCTCGGCCGCACCGTAAAGGTACAGCCCGTGGCCCGCCTCGTCCTGGACCTTGGCGAGCAGGATCGCCTTGCGCTTGAGGGTCGGCGCCCTTGTCAGCCAGTTGCCTTCGGGTTGCATGCCGATGATCTCGGAATGCGCGTGCTGCGAGATCTGGCGGACCAGCGTGCGCCGGTAGCCCTCCGGCATCCAGTCCTTGGCCTCGATCTTCTCCTCGGCATCGACGCGCGCCTGGAACGCCGCGAGCCGCTCCGGCGACTCGGCATGGTCGCGTTTGCCGTCCTTCTGGTCGAGGCCTTGTGTGTACATGCCGAATTACTCCGAATGCCTCCGTAGGAGCGGCTTCAGCCGCGATCGATGAGGAATCGCGGCTGAAGCCGCTCCTACGGCCGCCCCTACAGATTCCCGCCCCAATCTGTCACATTATTTTTGATCTTTCAAGGAATTCTGTATCGCTTTACTGCGGCCCCGGAACAGCGCCACCAGCGCCCCGTCCCCGTTGCACACCTCGACGGTATAGAACCCGTTGCGGCCGTCCCGCCGATCCTCGCGCGCCTCGGCGCGCAGCACTTCGCCCGTTTTCACGGGCTGCAGGAAGTCGATGTTCGCCGCGGCGGCGACACAGGTCTCGTCGTACCCGTTGCAGGCGAACGCGAACGCCGTGTCGGCGAGTGCGAACACCAGCCCGCCGTGGCAAATTCCGAAGCCGTTCACCATGTCGTCGCGGACGCGCATGGTGGCGACGACCGAACCGGCGGCGACGACCTCGATCTCGATGCCGAGTGCCTTCGATGCGGCGTCGTTTGCGTACATGGCATCGGCACGCTCGCGCGCCTTGTCGAGTGCGTTCATGCTCCCTCCTGCAGCCCGCCGAAGCGCGCGAAATAGCTCGCCGCCGGCGGCGGCAACGGCCCCTCGGCGGTTTCCATGACGTCGGACAGGTGCTCGTCGGCCGGTCCGTACACCGCCCGGTACAGGTTGCGGCATAACTGGTACGCGGCGGCGCCGTGCCAGTCGGCCGGCAGCAATTCGGCCGGCAGTTGCGGATCGCGCAACAGCACCTTGCGGTATTCCTGGATCAGTAAGGTGCGCACGGCGAACGCCGTCTGTGCCGAGATCCGCGTCGACTTGCCGCGCGCGGCGATGAGCGGCCGGAAGCGCGCGACGAATTCCGCGTAGCGGCGGTCGATGTCGCCGAGATTCCAGCTCGCCTGCACGAGCGCGCGCATCGCCGCCTCGTTGCGTATCGTGCGCGCGGACAGCACCACGACCGTGTCGGCGACGCCGAGTCGGCCGAGTGTCGTGTCGAGATCGGCCCGGTTTGGCACCGGGTGCGCGAGCACGCTCGGCGACAGCGTTCCGAAGCCGAGCCAGCCGAGTTCCTTGCGCACGAGCTCGCGCGTCGCCGTGTCGAGTCCCGACAGCAGGATCACGTGCCAGGTATGCTCCCACTCGGTCACGGGCGGACCGTAGATCTTGTGCGTGGCCGCCTCGAAACGCTCGCGGCCGTCGTCCGTCAGGCTGTAGTAGCTGCGGCGGCCGATGCGGGCCGATTGCAGCCAGCCGTCCTGGGTCAGGCGGTACACCGACGTGCGTACGAGGCGCTCGCTGATGCCGAACGGCGCAACGGCCTCGATCAGGCTGCCCAGCCAGACGCTGCCGCCGCGCGGCGCGATCGAATCGCCGAACACGGTGGTGATCAGCGAGCCCGCCCGGAGCGTTCGCCTCGCCCTGTAACGGGCGACCAGCTTGCGGCTGGCGGATTCGATTCTGGCTTACCTCCCGGCTTGCGCCCGCGGGCGCGCAGCGTTTATTGTGATACGGAATTTCCGGAATCTACCTCATTTTCGTGTCTATGAAAAAGCTGGGCAATCTCGTCCTCGACCGCTGGGTCGAAGGGGACGGCGACGGAACGGTGCTGGCCTCGGCCGTGGACGGTGCGCCGGTGGCGGCGATCACCAGCACCGGCCTGGACTTCGCCGCGATACTCGATCACGCGCGACGGGTCGGCGGGCCGAAGCTGCGCAGGATGACCTTCCACGAACGCGGCGAAATGCTCAAGGCGCTCGCGAAGCACCTCGACGGCATCAAGGGCGAGCTCTACGAACTCTCCTCGCGCACCGGTGCGACCCGGCGCGACAGCTGGCCGGACATCGACGGCGGCATCTCGACGATGTTCGTGTTCTCGTCGAAGGGCCGGCGCGAGATGCCGAACGACCACGTGTACCTCGACGGGCCGCCGGAGGCGATCTCGCGCAACGGCACGTTCGTGGGCCAGCACATCTGCACGCCGAAACTCGGCGCCGCGATCCACATCAACGCCTTCAACTTCCCCTGCTGGGGCATGCTCGAGAAGCTGGCGCCGGCCCTGCTCGCCGGCGTCCCGGCCATCGTCAAGCCGGCCTCGAGCACGGCCTACCTCACCGAACTGCTCGTGCGGCGCATCCAGGAGTCGGGGATCCTGCCGGAGGGCAGCCTGCAACTGATCTGCGGCAGCGTCGGCGATCTGTTCGATCACCTCACCTGCCAGGACACGATCGCGTTCACCGGATCGAAGTCGACGGCCGAACTGCTGCAGCAGCATCCGCGCGTCGTCGCCGAGTCGGTCGCGTTCACGGCCGAGACCGACTCGCTGAACATGTCCGTGCTGGGACCCGATGCCACACCCGGCACGCCGGAATTCGATCTCTATATTAAAGAAATCCGCAACGAGATGGTCGCGAAGGCGGGCCAGAAGTGCACGGCCATCCGCCGCATCATCGCGCCGGCCGCCCTCACGGCCGATGTCGTGCGGGCCCTGTCCTCGGCGCTGGGCGAGGTCCGGGTCGGCAACCCGGCCTTGAGAGAGGTCGACATGGGCGCGCTCGCGAGCCACGGCCAGCGCGAGGAAGTGCGTGCCCGCGTAGCCGACCTCGCAGCCGATGCGGAGATCGTCTACGGCGGTGCGGACGACTTCGAGCTCGTCGACGCCGACAGTGGCAAGGGCTCCTTCTTCATGCCGACGCTGCTGTATTGCGAGCGGCCGCTGGCGTCCAAGGCGGTACATTCGGTCGAGGCGTTCGGCCCGGTCAGCACCGTGCTGCCGTATGAGTCCGTCGACGAGGCCATCGAACTCGCCCGCCTCGGCAACGGCAGCCTCGCCGCCTCGGTAATCACCAGCGACGACGCGTTCGCGCGCGAGATCGTGCTCGGCACGGCCGCCTACCACGGCCGCATGCTGGTGCTGAACCGCCACTGCGCGAAGGAATCGACGGGCCACGGCTCGCCGCTCGCGCACCTCGTACACGGCGGCCCGGGCCGCGCCGGCGGCGGCGAGGAGATGGGCGGAGTGCGCGGCGTGCTGCATTACATGCAGCGCACGGCGCTGCAGGGCTCGCCGCAGACGCTGACCGCCATCGGCCACCGCTGGATCCGCGGCGCCGAGGAGAAAGACCCGGGCGTACACCCGTTCCGCAAGACCTTCGAGCAGCTCGAGATCGGCGACACGTTCACGAGCGAGCCGCGCGAGGTGACGCTCGAGGATATCGAGCACTTCGCAGACTTCGCCGGCGATCGCTTCTACGCGCACATGGACGCCGACGCCGCGGCGAAGAACCCGTTCTTCGAGGGCCGCGTCGCGCACGGCTATCTCATCGTCTCGTTCGCCGCCGGACTGTTCGTCGATCCCGACTTCGGCCCGGTGCTCGCCAACTATGGCATCGACAACCTGCGCTTCGTCAAGCCGCTGAACCACGGCGAATCGATGCGCGTGCGCCTCACCTGCAAGCAGAAGACGCTGCGCGGCGACACGGGCTACGGCGAGGTGCGCTGGGACACCGAGGTCACCAACCGGGAAAACGAGATCGTGGCGCAGTACGACGTGCTGACGATGGTCGCGACCGACGCACACTGGGCGTCGGTGCAGTAGACACCGGATCCCGCGTCAATAGCGGCGGGCCCAGAATTCCTCCCGGCTGTTCGTGTGCGGAAACGCATCGTCGGGCACCGGCAGATCGAGGAAGTCACAGAGCGGTTCCCAACCCTCCCTGACCTCGAACTCGAGCAACTGGTCCGCGGGGATCACGGCTCTGACCGCCTCGCTGTGGGCAACGAACGCTTCTATCAGCCTGCGGCGGTCGAGCTCGACCGGGATCCCGGTCTTCTCGATGACGGCATTGGCCATCTCCAGGCAAACCCGCACGTCGGTCGGCCTTTCGTGCCTTTCCGCGAGCCGCCGGTAGATCGTCTTCCTGAAACTGTCCGCCCACCGCTCGGGATCGCGATACGTCAGCACGAAGCGGGCGGCGGGGAACGCCTCGGCCAGTTCGCGAAAGAAACCGGCGGTGGGCCAGTCCACGGCACTCCTGTAGTCGCTGTAGATCGCGGACCAGTCCGGCCGGCCGTCCACCGCGGCCGACCACAGCGGCACCTGCTCCGGCATCTTCCGTATCACCTCGTCCATGTGGTGGCACGGCCCGAGCCCCAGTCGATTGAGCGCGAGTTTGAGCGAATTGGTGCCCGTGCGGCCGAGGCCCACGCCGATCACATACATCGAAACCGTCTCAGCTGCCGACCGCCGCCTGCCATATCGTCCAGATACCGATCACCACGAAGCCGAAACCTGCCGTATACGACAACAGCCTCGGGTTGACGTACTGGGCGACCACGCCTCCCGCCAGGACGCCGAGCGCCGATGTCAGCACCAGCGCAAGCGAAGCGCCCAGGAAGACCGTGAACAGGCTGTCGGGCGACTTCGCCGAGAACAGCAGCGTGGCCAGCTGGGTCTTGTCGCCGAGTTCCGCGAGAAACACGGTTCCGAAAACGGTTACGGCCAATCGAATATCCATATGCAGCACCAACCAATAGTCAGACGGGAGCCGGCTTCTTTCCGATAACGCAGAAGCCGTTGCCGAACGGGTCGCTGCAGAACGCGATGGGCGCGTGCTTCCCGCCCTCGAATCGCTGTTCGCATTTGCCGCCGGCATTTGCGACATTTGTCAGGGTCGCCGCAAAATCGTCGACATAGAAGTCGATATGCACCGGCGTCCAGTGTCGCTCGTATCGACGAACGTCGCTCGAGCCCTCGGCCGGATGCGTCCCCGCGGCCTTTTCCAGCAGCCCGATCTCCAAGCCATCACACTCGATTACGGCATAGCCCTGCATGGGCCGCGCAGATTCGACGAAGCCGAACGCCTGGCCGTAGAACCTCACGCCCTCGTCGAGGCCCGGTACATCGATCAACGCCATATATTTCATGACTCGATTATACCCGCGCCCGTGCCTACGCCTGCCTGACGATATCCACCGAGATCTCGACCGCGGGGACCGTCCCCCTGTTTTCGAGCCAGTGCAGGGTGTTCCTGTCCTCGGGCCAGCCCAGCCCCGGCCCGTAGTCCGTCGCAACGCCATCCCGATGGTCGGTGATCGTCCCTTCAAGGATGTAGACGACCCCGGGCCGGTCCTTGTGGTCGTGAATCGGGCCGAACACGCTTCCGGGCTCCATGGTCACCAAACGCATTCGAAGGACGCGCCCCGCCATGCCCTCGATCTCCGGGCCGAGGTCGATCGATTCGAGTAGCTTCACCGTAACGCCTTTCGTCGCAGGTCCTGCCGGCTCGTTGCTCATCGTGCTTGTCACTCCGTAGATTGGAAATTGGAGATGGTCCGCCGCGATCGCGCCCGCCAAACTGCGGCATTCAGGGCGATTCGACCCTGGAGCCCGTTTCCGAGATCACGCGCCATTGGCCATTGCGCTTTATGGCAATCCATGTGAATTTTGTCTTGCCATCTTCGGAGGTGTCGATGATCAACGCGGTATCTCCGTGCACTCGAATGGTCTTGTGAATCACGGTAAAGGGGGCAAGCTGGGCCTTCAATATGCCGTCGATAAACGTGGTCCGATCAACCGTTCGACCGGATGCGTAGGTAACCAGGAAGTCCTCATGGAGAATACGCTCGAGAGCCTCCCTGTCGCCGTGCACCTCCGCGTCGACCCACGCGTCATCCAGGGCGATTATCTGCGCCTCCTGCGACGGTCCTGCCGCGGTTTGCGTGGAGGTGTCGGCATGCACGCAGATTGCAGACAACACCAGGACGAACGGGACGATTCTTATTGTTGCCATGGTGTACTCCTGTCGAGAGTGCGGCGGAAAACGCTGCTATGCCGCAAATTCGAGCGGTTGTCCACTCCCACAGGCGACGGCCACGGACCGGTCCGGTACGGCGCCGCTGCTTCCGGCCAAAAGCGCCTGGACGCCGGGGCAAACGACAGGTTCGCCCGGGCTCGATGTAGTATGGCGTGGGCAACCGGGGAGTTGGCATGAAGACGGTCGGACTGTTGGGCGGAATGAGCTGGGAAAGTACGCTTGGCTACTACCGTGAGATCAACGAGGGCGTCAAGAGGGCCCTTGGCGGCTTGCACTCGGCGAAAATTGCCCTGCTTAGCGTCGACTTCGAACCCATTGAGAAGCTTCAACAAGAGGGCGATTGGGAGGGGGCGGCGGCAATACTTGCAGCAGCAGCGCAGAACGTCCAGTCGGCCGGCGCCGACTTCCTGCTCATCTGCTCCAACACCATGCACAAGGTCGCGCCGCAGATAGAAGAGGCTATCGAGATTCCCTTGCTTCACATTGCGGATGCGACGGCGCAGGCCATCGCGCAGGAGGGTATTTCGGCGGTCGGCTTGCTGGGAACGGCCTTCACGATGGAGCAGGATTTCTACCGGGGCCGATTGACCGAGAAGCATGGCCTCGACGTTCGGACTCCTGATGAAAAGGACAGGGGATACGTCCACCAGACGATCTATCGGGAACTCTGCCTGGGCAAGGTGCGGGCAACGGCCCGATCCGAATTTCTGCGCATCATCGACACGTTCGCCGAACAGGGAGCTGAAGGCGCAATCCTCGGCTGCACCGAAATCGGCATGCTGGTGCAGCAACGAGATACGAACGTAAGACTATTCGATACCACCGCGATCCATGCCGCAAAGGCAGTCGAATACGCGATCCGGTAGTCGATCCGCTCGAACGCGCAGAAACGCCGAGTGCCAGGGTCGATGCCCGTGGACTTGCCCCGTCGCGATCTAGTCTCTCAATTCAAACAGGCCGACGGCCAATCTCTCGGAACGAGACAGCGATCTCCTGGCGAGAAATACCGCAGCAAAGACTGCGACAAACCAGGAGAGAAATTCGGAGAAGGAAGCTCTGGAAATCACCTGCCCTGCGAGATCGGATTTGGAATGGTCTGGAACTTGTCCTGAAATGCGATGCGCTTGGCCACATTTCCGTTGAGGGAGTAGCTAGGGACGAGGCCGGGATCGGCAACAAGCTGTTTTTTAAAGTCGGCATCGACCAGTCCCACTTGCCGGGAATTCTCGATAACCTGCAGACCATGTTAAAGAAGCATCCGGTGCGCGATTTTTGAGTTGTGAACGTGTGGTTCTGGCCGTTTTGTGACACCCTAAACGAGATTGAACGAGCGGCAGATATCTGCAAGCGCGGGCGTCTATCGCGGGAATTTCCGCGGAAACTTCATCCCTACTGAAACAGACCCCCGACCGCCAGGTCCCAGTCCATGCGGTCGCCGGCATACCACACCGCACCGCAGCTCTCCGGTTCCACGTTGGGCTCGAACAGCTGTTTGTCCAGCCAGGCATGGAGCACATCCGGATCGACCGTCGGCAGCCGGCCGTAGGTGGGTAGCGGTTCGTCGCGCCGATCCTTGAAGAGCACTTCGCCGCTGGCGGTCTTCTCGCAGGCAAAGCCGCCCTCGTGCACCCGGCGGTGATGGTGCCGGCACAGCAGGATCAGGTTATCCAGGCTCGTCTCACCGCCGTCGGCCCAGTGCACGATGTGGTGGCCGTCGACGAAGCGGTCCCGGGTACAGCCCGGGAACCGGCAGCCGCCGTCCCGGAGCCACAGCGCGCGGCGAATCGCCGGGGGGATCGAGCGGGTCTTGCGGCCCACCGACAGCGGTTCGCCGTCCGGATCCTCCTGGACGGCGATGAGGGAACTGTCGCAGGCGATGCGGCGGGCTGTTTCCGCGGAAACACCCGGGCCGTCGTGGAGGTGCGCAGGCTCGGTCCGTCGCCCGCCGGGGCGGGCTCCCACAACGTGCACCACCACCTGGTAGCGGTCGGCCGTGCTGTTGGGGACCGGTTCCGAGTTCATGTAGGACTCCGCGACGGCGGCCAGGGCATCGGCCCGGCGCATACCGATCGGTTCCCTGGATTGCTTCGTCGCTGCGCTCCTCGCAATGGCGGCGGATGACGATTCCGCGGAATCGTCCTTCGCGGGATTTTGCTCGGCGAAGTCGGCCTCCATCGCCATCTCGAGCGCCTTGACGATCAGCGCGCCCTGCTCGGGCGGCAGGCGGCCCTTCAGGACCAGGCAGCCGTCCGCGTCGAAGAACCAGCTCAGGTGCCGGCTCTCGTGCCGGGCCCGGGCCCGATCGACGTCCTGCAGGCGCTTCGCATGCCGGAATTTTCGCACCAGCTGTTCGACGTGGTGGGCGGTGCCGTGCTTTGCGATCTGCAGCAGGTAGTCCTCGTTCTCCTCGGTGGCGATGCGGGTAATCGCCCGCACCTTGGAGTAGCTCAGCGCACCGCTCGCGAAACGGGCATCGACCTTCGGCAACCGGCCCAGCGCATGCGCCACCCGCATCCGTTCCCGGGCCGTGACCCGGTCCATGCCGCAGGCGAAGTTCAGCCAGCAGGCGCAGGACGGGAAGCCCAATCCTTCCCAGCCGCGGCCGGCGTCGAACTCCCGCAGCAGCGTCAGCAGGCGGTGTTCGGCGGCGTACAGGTAGCTCGACAGGCGGCCGATCTCGGCGGCGAGCTGTTCACGGCGATCGTGGGACAGGCTGCACAGGGGGACGTCTTGCATGGCTTTCTCCAGCGTCTATCGATCCGTTCAATGGCTACTATCCATTGATAACACACTGTATTAGCAAGAGAAATTCATTAATCTCGGCAATTTGCCGAATAATGGTTGCGCCGGCTGCCGACCGCAGCCATCGCCTTCAGGCAAGCCGCGGTTGCCGGGTCGTTGCCCTGCGGTCATCGGGGCATACCCGCACTCTATTTGGCGAGCTGGCGTTTCGTGCGCCGGCGATGCAGTTCGCCGCCGAGCACGACCAGCAACGCGATCACGAACATCACGGTGCCGACCACGTTGATCTGCATCGGTATTCTTCTTTGCGCCGAGCTCCAGACGAACATCGGGAACGTGGTCGTGGTGCCGGCGTTGAGGTTGGTGATGATGAAGTCGTCGAACGACAACGAGAACGACAGCAGCGCGGCGCCCAGGATGCCCGGGAAGACCAGCGGGAAAGTGATCCGCCAGAACGTCTGCCATTCGGTGGCGTAGAGGTCCTTCGCGGCCTCTTCGAGATGCGAGTCCATGCCGGTAAGCCGGGCCTTGACCGTGACCACCACGAATGACAGGCAGAACATGATATGGGCGATCAGTATCGTCCAGAATCCGAGCTGCCCGCCGAGGCCGGCGGCGACGAACAGCGCGAGCAGCGAGGAGCCCATGACGATCTCGGGCGACGTCATGGGCAGGAACACGAACAAATTGACTACCGTGCGGCCGACGAACCGGTGCCGTGCCAGCGCGAAGGCCATCAGGGTGCCCAGAGTCGTGGCGACGAGCGTCGCCAGCAAGCCGATCTCCATGCTTCGTGCCAGCGCCGCGCACATGCCGTAGGGCTCACAGACATTCAGCCAGTTGTGCCAGGTGAAGCTGCCGAACTGATAGACATTCCGGCTCGGTGGCACATTGAAACTCATGGCGACCACGACAAAGATCGGAATGAACATGTAAACCAGCACGAGGATGCCGGTAATCAGCACGATCCGGTCGCCGATCCAGTCAAGCATTTTTCTCAACACGTTCATATGAGTTCGTCCGTGCTGACTTTTTGTATGTAGTACATGACCATGCCGACGATGAGGAACATCAGCGACATGGACAGGGCACCGGCCGCCGGGTAATCGCCGACGTTGGCAAACAGGTCCTGGATGACGTTCCCCAGCATCCGGGTCTGCGTATTGCCCAGGAGCTGCGCGTTGATGTAGTCACCGGCCGCCGGGATGAAGGTCAGCAGGGTCCCGGCGACGACGCCCGCTTTCGACAATGGCAACGTGACCTTCAGGAAGCCTCGCACGGGCGAGGCGTAGAGATCGCCCGCCGCCTCGATCAGGCTCGGATCGATTTTCTCTAGCGCGGCATACAAGGGCAGTACCATGAACGGAAGGAAGTTGTAGGTCAGCCCGGCGACCACCGCAATCGGCGTGGCGAGCAAGCGGCCGTCCGTGCCCAGTATGTGCAGCCACTTCAAAAAGCCCACGACCGCGCCCTGATCGGCGAGGATCAATTGCCAGGCCAGCGTACGGATCAGGAAGCTGGTGAAAAACGGCGCGATCACCATGACCAGCATCAGATTGCGCCACTTGCCGGCCTTGAACGCGATCGCGTACGCGAGCGGGTAACCCAGCAGCAGGCACAATACGGTGGCAACGCCGCCGTAAAGAAGCGATCGCGCAAAGGGCCCGGCATAGTCACGGATCGCGTGCGCGTAGTTTGCGATGTGCCAGGTCATTTCGTAGCCGCTGTCCACACCGCCCTGCGGGTCGTAAAGACTCGTCGCGATCAGCGAATAAAACGGTACGACGAAAAACAGGAGAAGCCATGCCATACCGGGCAACAGCAGCCAGTAGGCGATCGGAATCCTGCGGCGGTACGTCGCGCCCGGTATCGCGTCCGGCTCGACGGTGTAGCTTGCGCTTGTCACTGGCCGTCTGCCCCGGTCTCGACGCCGGCCAGCGCGTCCTGATCGTGGTCGAGCAGAAAAGTGTGCGAGGCTTTCCAGTGCAGATTTACGGACGAACCGGGTGCGAAGCGCTTGCGAACACCGGAATTCTGCTCGAACACCGACAACTCTTGCCCCCACGGCATCCGCAACAGGTATTGCGTGCTGACGCCCACAAAGCTGACGTCGGACACGACCCCACCGGCCAGCATATTGGCAGCTTCCGCGACTGACTCCGACGCCTCGGTGAGATGGATCTTTTCGGGCCGAACCCCGACCCAGACGGCCCCACTCGTCGACTTGGCGCGCGACCGGTCGGCGGCAATACGGGTACCGGCGATATCGACCGCGATCTGCGAGCCGTCGCTTCCCGTCACCGTACCCGCAATCAGGTTCGAGTAGCCCAGGAAATTGGCAACGAATGTCGTCGCGGGATTCTCGTACAGATCTTCGGGCGTACCCGTCTGTTCGATAACCCCCTTGTTCATCACCGCGATGGTGTCGGCCATGGTCATGGCCTCCTCCTGATCGTGGGTCACGTGCACGAACGTGAGTCCGACTTCAGTCTGGATCCGCTTGAGCTCGATCTGCATCTGGCGCCGCAATTTCAGGTCGAGCGCGCCCAGCGGCTCGTCGAGCAGGAGCACGTCGGGCGTGTTAATCAGCGCCCGGGCGAGCGCGACGCGCTGCTGCTGGCCGCCGGAGAGCTGGCTCGGTTTCTTGTGCGCCTGGCTCGTCAGCTCGACCAGCGCGAGCATCTCGTCGACCCGGGCAGCGTAGTCCCTGATTCCCCGGCGCCGCAATCCGAAGGCAACGTTTTCGGCGATGGTCAGGTGCGGAAACAGGGCATAGCTCTGGAAAACGGTATTTACCGGCCGCTTATACGGCTTGACGCCGGCGACGTCGTCTCCGCCGATGACGATGCGACCCGAGCTCGGCTGTTCGAGACCGGCAATCATCCGCAGCGTCGTCGACTTGCCGCAGCCGGACGGACCGAGCAGAGCGAAGAACTCGCCCTGCCGCACCCGGAGATTCAAATCCAGGACGGCCGTGAATGAGCCGAAGCGTTTGGTGACGGCTTCCAAACGTAGATCCCGGCTGGCGTCGCGCTGCGGCTCGGGATCGGCAGCGGTCGTATTCGTGGTCAACGTCAGCCTCCGATTGCGTCGGCGAAATCCCGTTCGCAGAGCTTCGCCTGGGTCTCTTCCAGCGGCATGAACTGGAACGCCTTGTCGAGAAAGTCTTTGGACGGGAAGATGAGCGGATTATCCACCAGGTCGGGCGCGATCCGCTCCATCGCCGCACGCGCGCCCGCAACCGGGCAAATGTAATTGACGTAGGCGGCCGTCCTGGCGGCCACTTCGGGATCGTAGTAGTAATTGATCCAACGTTCGGCGTTCGCCTTGTGGGATGCCCGGTTAGGAACGACCGCGTTGTCGCTCCACATATACAGTCCCTCCTCCGGCACGACGAACTTGATGTCCGGATTGTCGAACCGGAGTTGTATCACGTCGCCGGACCATGCCGCACAGGCGGCGATGTTCCCGGCTGCCAGATCGCGCGTGTACTCGTTACCGGTGAAGGCCCTGATCTGTCCACGGTTGCGTGCATCCGCGATCAGCTCGATTGCGGCTGCCCAACTCCGCTCATCGAAGTCGACCGGATCGGCGCCGACCAGTCTGAGCATGAAGCCCATCGTGTCGCGCATTTCGGTCAGCAGGGTGATACGACCGCGCAGATCGTCGCGCGTCAGCAGGTCCCGGAACGACCCGACCTCGGGCACGAGCGCCGCGTTGTAGGCGATCCCTGTAAAGCCGGATTGCCACGGCACGGAATATTTCCGGCCCGGATCGAACGCTATCCGCCTGAGCTGCGGCAGCAGGTTTGCATCGACGTTGGCCAGGTTGGCGTGATCGAGTTGCTGGAGCCAGCCCAGTTTCATCATCCGGGAGACTGCCCAGTCGGTCAGGACAAACAAATCCCGTTTGACCGATTGGCAGCTGCCCAGTTGATTGACGACTTTGGCGAAGAAGGCCTGGTTATCGGTCACGTCGTCGGAGTAATGGACCGTGATGCCGGTCTGCCGCTCGAATACGGCGAGCGTCGACTCCGGCTTGTCGATCGGATCGATATAGGACTGCCAGTTCGAGACGATCAGCTCTTTGTCGGTGGCGGACCGGTCGGTGCTCGGGCAACTCCGCGGGGTCTGCTTCTTGCTCGGTGTGCCGAACAGCGGGAGCACGCCGGCACTGACGCCGAGAAGAGCGGCACCACCGATTGTCTTCAGGAGGGTGCGGCGCGATCGTGCCGACGATTGAAATTCCTCGCGCATGATCGACTGGCACTTCTCCGGGGTTCGGGGGCAGACACGCTCTTCCCCCTACTGGCGTGCATTAAATCATATCTGATGACATGCGTCCGGCGTCAGTTACGCCGGCAGACGTCATCCACATTCAGTCGCCAGGCGAACGGCGCCGGTTCAATCGACGGCTGGAATCGCCTTCAGATAGGCGGCAATCGCCGCCCGGTCCTCGTCGCCCAGGTGCGCCAGCTCTTCCTGCACCGCAACCATCGATCCACCGACGGTGTCGAAGTCCGGCGTAAAGCCGGACTCGAGGTAATAGGCGATATCCGCCGCCGACCAGTGCGATACCTCCTTACCGCCCGGCGTGATGTTCGGCACACGCCCCTCCCCCTCCAGGTTCGGCGCGCCGGACAGCCAGCGATCGAGGAGCAGGCCGCCGAAGCGATCCCGCGGCGTGTGACATTCGCCGCAATGCCCCGCGCCTTCGACCAGCATCTGCCCGCGCAGGACAGCTTCTCCCGGAGAATCGAAATGCACCACCGGTTCCGTTCTTAAGTACAGCCGCTTCCACAGACCGATGCCTCGCCGCAGCGACCACGGGAAGTGCAATGTGCCGGGTTCGACCCGGCCCTGCACTGCCGGGAGCGTGTCCAGGTACGCACGCAGATTCATCACGTCGCGCGTTGCCATCTTTGCATACGACGTATACGGAAACGCCGGGTACAGATGCTGTCCGTCCGGCGACACGCCGCGCTGCACCGCGTTGACGAAGTCGAGCATCGACCAGGCGCCGATGCCGTCGGCGCGGTCCGGCGAGATGTTCGGCACGCGGAACACGCCGAACGGCGTATCCAGTTCCATGCCACCGCCGAGCCGGAGCAAGTCCTCACCGGTCGCGCGCTTGCCGTCGACCGGGCTCGCGTGGCAGGACGCGCAACCACCGGCCCAGAAGATGCGCTCGCCCGCCGCCGCATCCGGCGTGTGATCCGGCAGTTCGCCCGCTGCGATCGGAAGCGGTCGTGTCAGCCACCAGGCCGCGGCGACCCCGAGCGCCAGCAGCGCAACGACGTTCCGGACGAGTCGCCACATCGGGCGCGGATCAATCTTCCGGGAGTCGATACGTGTCGTGGCAGTTCTTGCAGGCGTGGAAGACCGGGCCCATTGCCGACTTGGCCTCCTCGAGCGTACCGGGATTCGCGGCGATCGCATCGGACGCCGCCTTGTGCAACATTGCGATCGCGTCGTTGAAGCCTTCCCGATCGTCCCAGATCGCCGGAGCGGCCCGGGTTTTTTCACCCGTCTCGCTGCCCGGCGGGAACAGGTCGCCGAGACGGTTAGAGGCATCGAGGAACGTATTCAGCGACTTCATCAGGACCTGCGCATCGAATTCCTTCTCGCCCTTGAGCATCTTGCCGACCGGCTTGGCGGCGTCGCCGACGCCTTCCATCAACTCGTGGCGCTGATGCTGCGGAGTATCGCCCGCCATGGCCAGGGACGTGACGACACACGCGGTCACGACAAATGCAATACGCGAGATGAGTTTCGACATGGGACGAAGTTCTCCGGAAGTTTGGGTGGCACAGATACGACCCGTGATGCTACAACAGGGTTCCCCAGCGGTGAAGCGACTTTCGATGAAGACTCACGCAATACGCATCAAAGAATTCGGCGGCAGAGACAAGCTCCGCTGGGAGACCGTCGAGCTGCCCGAACCCGGCGCCGGCGAGGCGCTCATCCGGCATACGGCGATCGGTGTGAACTTCATCGATACCTACCACCGCAGCGGGCTGTATCCCGTCCCGCTGCCGGCGACGCTGGGTATGGAAGCGGCCGGCATCATCGAGGCCGTCGGCTACGACGTCACCGACCTCGCGCCCGGCGACCGCGTGGTCTATGCCGGCGGCAGCCCCGGCGCCTACGCCGGGCACCGCAATTTCGGGACGGAACAACTCGTGCCCGTACCCGAATGGATGAGCGACGAGACCGCCGCCGCGGTCTTCCTAAAGGGGCTGACCTCCTGGTACCTGCTCAGGCGCAGTTATTCCGTCGCAAACGGCGACCCGATACTGCTGTACGCAGCCGCCGGCGGCGTCGGTTCGATCGCGACGCAGTGGGCGAAGTGGCTCGGCGCGACCGTCATCGGCATCGTCGGCACCGACAGGAAGGCCGATCTCGCGAAGGCGCACGGCTGCGATCACGTGATTCTCGCAGACGCGGACGATATTCCGGCACGCGTCCGCGACTTGACGGGCGGTGCCGGCGTCGCGGTCGTCTACGATTCGGTCGGCCGCGACACGTTCATGACGTCGCTCGATTGCCTTCGACCGCACGGCGTGATGGTGACCTTCGGCAACGCGTCGGGTCCCGTCGAGCCCTTCGCGCCGTCCGAGTTGGCCCGCCGCGGCTCGCTGTACGTCACGCGGCCCATCATCGATCCGTTCATCGACACCCGCGAGAAACTGCTCGGCGCCGCAGCGGAGCTGTTCGCCTTTCTGCAACGGGCGCGGCCGGACATTCGCGTCGGTCAGCGCTACGCGCTGCAAGACGCGGCAGACGCTCACCGCGATCTCGAGGCGCGCAGGACTACCGGTTCCACCTTGCTCCTGCCCTAGCAGGCTGAGCCTTTTTCAACAGCCTGCTAGGATCCCCCGAACGGCAAGGCCGTATCGGTCTTGATTTCCTTCAGCACGATATTGGACCGCACCTGCTGCACGCCCGGCAGGCGGAACATGAATTCATCGAGGAAACGATTGTAGCCGTCCATATCCTCGACGACGACACGCAGATGGAAGTCGGCCTCGCCACTGGTCGCGAAGCACTCGAGCACTTCCGGGTGTTTGCTGATCTCGTTCACGAAGTTGTCGACGTTGCTCTCCTCGTGCCGCGCCAGCGAGACGTGGACGATCGCCGACAGGTCGAAACCGGCCTTGCGCGGATTCACGATGACGGCGTAACGGTCGATTACGCCGTCGTCCTCCAGGCTGCGGATGCGGCGCCAGACCGCCGACGGCGACATACCGACGCGGTCGGCCAGTTCCTGCATCGTCAAGCGGCTGTCACGCTGGATTTCCGCGAGGATGCGGCGGTCGCTGGTCTCGAGTAGGTTTGCCTTGCTGGCGCTCATTTTGCAATTTTATCCCATTTTTAATCCAGATATAGAAATGTTCTCCCGATTTTTGCTCCAGAACCGGTAAATCTGGCAACGCTTTGCACCGGATTTCTGCGAGACTGGAGGGTCCCCGACTCTCCCCAAGACCGACCATGGCGACTCCAGCTCACGTACTCTCTTCCGCCCCGCCGCTCGACGATTACGAGCTCACCGACCGTTACCGGCGCGAGTCCGGGCGCGTGTTCCTGACCGGCACCCAGGCGCTGGTACGCATCCCGCTGATGCAGCGCGCGCTCGACCGCGCCGCCGGACTGAATACCGCGGGTTTTATCGCCGGCTACCGCGGCTCGCCGCTCGGTGCCTACGACCAGGAACTCTGGCGTGCGAAGTCCTACCTCGACCACAACGACATCCGCTTCCTGCCCGCGGTGAACGAAGACCTGGCGGCGACCGCGATCCTCGGCACGCAACAGGTCGAGACCGATCCGCACAAGACGGTCGAGGGCGTGTTCGGCATCTGGTACGGCAAGGGACCCGGCGTCGACCGTGCCGGCGATGCGCTGAAACACGGCAACGCGTACGGCAGCTCGCCGCACGGCGGCGTGCTCGTCGTCGCCGGCGACGATCACGGCTGCGTGTCCTCGTCGATGCCGCACCAGTCCGACGTCGCCTTCCTGACCTTCGTCATGCCGCACCTGAACCCGGCCAACGTCGCCGAGTACCTCGAGTTCGGACTGTACGGGTTCGCGCTGTCGCGCTTCTCCGGCATGTGGGTCGGCTTCAAGGCGATCTCCGAGACCGTCGAATCCGCGATGTCGCTCGAGCTGCCGCCGGCGCCGCGGTTCGTCACGCCGGACTTCGAAGTGCCGCCCGGCGGCCTGCACTACCGCTGGCCGGACTTTCCCGGCCCGCAGATCGAGGAGCGGCTCGAGGCGAAGAAGGCCGCGACGCTGGCCTTCGCCGGTGCGAACCCGATCGATCGCAAGATCTTCGACGTCCCCGACGCGCGTTACGGCATCGTCACGACCGGCAAGGGTCATCTCGATCTCATGGAAGCGCTGCGCCTGCTCGGCATCGACGCGCGCGAGGCCAAGCGCCTGGGCGTCGACGTCTACAAGGTCGGCATGGTCTGGCCGCTCGAGCACGACGGGGCACTCGAGTTCGTCAGGGGCAAGGACGAAGTCCTCGTGATCGAGGAGAAGCGCGGCATCATCGAAAGCCAGTTCAAGGAATACTTCTACGACTACCCGGGCCACAAGCCCGAACGCATGGTCGGCAAATACGACGAGCTGGAGCGGCGTCTCGTGCCCTGGGTCGGCGAGCTCGCGCCGATCCAGCTCGCCGGCATCGTCGCCGGGCGCCTGGACGCGCAATTCCCCGGCCTCGATCTCACGGCGCGCGCGCAGCGGCTGAGCGCGGACGCAGCGCCGCCGATCCGGATCGAGGGCGCGACGCGGATGCCCTGGTTCTGTTCCGGCTGCCCGCACAACACCTCGACGCGCCTGCCCGAAGGCTCGACGGCGCTGGCGGGCATCGGCTGCCACTTCATGGCCAACTGGATGGATCGCGAGACCGAGGGCCTGATCCAGATGGGCGGCGAAGGCGTCAACTGGATCTCGCGCTCGAAGTTCAACGGCGATCGCCACGTGTTCCAGAACCTCGGCGACGGCACCTTCTATCATTCGGGCTCGATGGCGATCCGCCAGGCCGTCGCGGCGAATGCCAACATCACGTTCAAGATCCTGTTCAACGACGCGGTCGCGATGACGGGCGGCCAGCCGGTCGACGGGCCGCTCACGGTCGAGGGCGTGGCGCACTCGGTGCGCGCCGAAGGCGTGACGCGCATCGCGCTGGTCAGCGACGAACCGGATCGTTTCCGGTTGCGGGAGCTGCCGGCCGGCACGACGATCAGCGACCGCCGCGAACTCGACGCCGTGCAGCGCGAGCTGCGCGAGATCCCCGGCGTCACGGTACTCATCTATGCGCAGATGTGCGCCACCGAGAAGCGCCGGCGCCGCAAGCGCGGACTGCTCGAGGACCCGAACCGCCATGTCGTGATCAACGAGCTCGTCTGCGAGGGCTGCGGCGACTGCTCGGTGGAGTCCAACTGCCTGTCCGTCGTGCCGAAGGAGACGCCGTTCGGGCGCAAGCGCACGATCGACCAGGACGCCTGCAACAAGGACTTCTCCTGCCTCAACGGATTCTGTCCGAGTTTCGTCACCGTCGAGGGCGGCGAGCCGCGCCGGCGCCGGCGCATCGACAGGTCCGACCGGCTCACGGAGCTGAGCGCGGGTCTCCCGGAACCCGCGCTGCCGGCGATCGACGCCTGCTACGACCTGCTGGTGACGGGCGTCGGCGGCACCGGCGTCGTGACGGTCGGCCAGCTGGTCACGATGGCGGCGCACCTCGAAGGCAAGGCCGCGAGCGTGCTCGACTTCATGGGTTTCGCGCAGAAGTTCGGCCAGGTGGTGAGTTACCTGCGCATCGCCGAGACACCTGACGACCTCAACCAGGTGCGCATCGAGCGCGGCTCGGCGGATGCATTGCTCGGCTGCGACCTCGTCGTGAGCAGCTCGCCGAAGGCATCCGCGGCCCTGCGCCGCGGCCACACGCAGGCCCTCGTCAATTCGGCGGAGATGCCCACCGGCGACTTCGTACGGCACCGCGACGCGAACCTGCGCGCAGCCGACCGGCTGGCCGCGATCCGTGACGTCGTCGGCGCCGCGAACCTCGGCACGCTGGACGCGAACGCCGCAGCCGCGAAACTGCTCGGCGACACGATCTTTGCCAACGTGCTGCTGCTGGGCGCGGCCTGGCAACGCGGCCTCGTGCCGGTCTCGCACGCGGCACTGATGCGCGCAATCGAGCTCAACGCCGTCGCAGTCGATGCGAACAAAGCAGGCTTTCGCCTGGGGACGCGTGGCCATCGCCCGTCCGGAGCGTTTCGGCGCGCTCGTCGACGGCGGCGATACGCGGCGCGAGCCCGAATCGCTGGATGCGATCGTCGAGCGGCGTGCCGAGTTCCTCGTCGGATACCAGGACCGCGCGCTCGCCGACCGCTACCGCGCGCTCGTCACGCGCGTGCGCGACGCGGCGCAAGGGTTGCCCGGCGGCGAGGCGCTGGCCGATATCGTCGCGCGCGCCTACTTTCGGCTGCTCTCTTACAAGGACGAGTACGAGGTTGCGCGTCTGCACACGGGCAAGGCCTTCCTCGACTCGGTGCGCGACGAGTTCGGTCCGAAAGCGAAATTGCGCTTCCATCTCGCGCCGCCGCTGCTCGCGCGCGGCACGGATGCCCGCGGCAGGCCGCGCAAATCGGCGTTCGGCGCCTGGATCCTGCCGGTGTTCCGGCTGCTGGCCGCGCTCAAGGGGCTGCGCGGGACTCGCCTCGATCCGTTCGGCTACACCGCGGAGCGCCGCATGGAGCGCCGCCTGATCGCCGGCTTCGAGGCGTTCATCGACGAGGCGCTCGAGGACCTCTCGGCCGAGACGATCGGGGACGTTTCCCGCCGCGCCGCGCTGTACCTCGAGATTCGCGGTTTCGGTCCGGTCAAGGCCGCGGCACTCGATACGGTTCGCGGACAACTCGGAGACCGTGCGATCATCGGCGAAATGAGTACTGGAGTACGCGTTCGATGCGACGCCGGACACCGGCACGACGAAGCCCGTGGCGGACGGCATCCACTGGCTGCGTATGCCGCTGCCGCCGCCGTTCGGCAGCATCAACCTGTGGCTGCTCGAGGACGACGACGGCTGGGCTATCGTCGATTCCGGCATCTTCAGCGAGGCGAGCAAGACGGTCTGGCGGGAGATGTTCGCCGGACTGCTGGCGGACAAACCCGTGCGGCGAGCTCGTCGTGACGCACCTGCACCCCGATCACGTCGGTTGCGCCGGCTGGCTGGCGAGTGAACTCGGCGTCGAGTTGTGGATGACCCGCGAGGAATACCTGCTGTGCCGCGTCCTGGTCGCGGACACCGGGCGCGACGCACCGGACGCCGGCGTGCGCTTCTACACGGGGGCGGGCTTCCCCGTCGAGGCATTGTCGCGCTACCGGAAGATGTTCGGCCTGTTCGGCCGTCACGTCGGGCCGCTGCCCGAATCCTACCGGCGCCTGCAGGCCGGCGACGTGCTCGCGATGGGCGGCCGGCGCTGGGAGGTGCTGATCGGCAACGGCCATTCGCCGGAGCACGCCTGTTTGTCCGATGCGCAGCGAAAGCTGTTCATCTCCGGCGACCAGCTGCTGCCGACGATCTCGTCCAACGTGAGCGTGTACCCGACCGAACCCCACGCGGATCCCCTGCGCGACTGGCTCGACTCGCTGGCGCGGCTGCGCGAGCACTTGCCGGCCGACGTACTCGTGCTGCCCGCGCACGGCAGGCCGTTCCGCGGGGCGCACGCGCGTATCGACGAACTGATCGCCGAACACACCAAGGGCCTGGCAGGTGTCATCGAGCTGTGTGCCGAGCGGCCGCGCCGCGCCCTCGACGTCTTCCCGGCACTGTTCAAGTCCGAGGTCACCGAACGGAACCTGATCATGGCCACCGGTGAGGCCGTGGCACACCTGAACTACCTCGTCGCGGACGGCGAGCTCACAAAAACAGAGGACGCCGATGGCGTCCTCTGGTATACGCGCGCGTAAGGGCCGATACGGCGCGCGCGGCAATCACGGACTTATTGTCACAACGCCGGACTCAGCAATGCAGCAGCAGGATCGGCAGTTTCGCGGTCCGGACCAGGTATTCGGTCGTTCCGCCGAAGATCTTTTCCCGCCAGCGGCTGCGGCTGTAGGCGCCGCCGATCAGCAGGTCGGCACCCGCTTCCTTTGCGGCCGCGACGAGTTCGGCTTCCACATCCCGGCCGCGCGTGGTCCTGTGCGTCGAGTGGACGCCCCAGTTGCGCAGGTACGCGCCGAGGTGGGTGGCCTTCGGCCCCGCTTTGTCCTCCGGCCCGCAGGTGATGATCGTGACGTCCTGGGCCTCACACAGCAGCGGCATCGCGGCCGTCACCGCGCGCGCGGCATCGGCGCTCTGGTTCCAGGCGATGCAGATGCGGCGGCCGATCGGTTGATGCTTCGACTGCGGCAAAACGAGGACCGGGCGGCCCGATTCGATCAGGGCGGCGCGCAGGAACATGTCGGCCACGTTGCCGGACTTGCCCGGCCGCGAGACGACGATGAGGTCCGTGACGGGGCCGAAGATCGCCATCAGCCGCTCGGGCGAGCCGACTTTCTCCAGCCAGACGGCCGTCTGCGCGATGCTGGAGCGGCGCGTGACCTTGAAGCCGTTTTTCTCCGCGACTGCACGGAACAGCGTGCGTGCCGCCGCGGGCGCCGCCTTCGTGCTCTTCCTGCGCCAGTCGGCGTCAGCGAACTCGGGAGACAGCGTGACTTTCGAATAACGGTGCGGGCGCATATGGCAGCCGGTGACGCTGGCGCCCAGCTTGCGGCCAAGATCGAAGGCCGTCTGCAGCGCCCGGGCGCACTCGGGGCGATCGGCGACGGGGACGAGGATGTCGCGCATGGGCACTCCTGTAACTGCTCGGCTACAGGATATCGTCTATCCGATCGGGCGAGAACTTCGCTGGCGCACTAATTGCGTAGGTAGTTTCCACTCACGGCAAGCGTGCCGTGCTTCAGGCTCTGTGTATCCTCGTGGCCGTCGCACCAGGCGCGGAAGCGTTCGCCCGACATCGGCCGCGCGATGAAGTAGCCCTGCACGGCGTCACAGCCCAGCTTGCGTACCGCGGCGTATTGTTCGGCCGTCTCGACACCTTCGGCGACGATGGCCAGGTCCAAGGCCTTCCCGAGCGCGATGATGGCCTGCACCACGCGCGTGTTGCCGGCCGAATCGGCAAGCCTGGCGATGAATGCGCGGTCGATCTTCAGGGTCTTCACCGGCAGTTCCGCCAGGTAGCTCAGCGACGAATAGCCCGTGCCGAAGTCGTCGATGTGTATGCCCACGCCGAGCGCCGACAGGTCGTTCAGGATCGGTCTTGCGATCGTCAGGTCCTCGAGCAGCGCCGTCTCGGTCAGTTCGAGGTTGAGCAGGTCGCGCTTTACGGCATTCTTTTTCATGATGCGCTTGACGAGGCTGACGAGATCGTCATTGCGAAGCTGATGCGCCGACAGGTTGACGCTGATGGGCACGCTCCAGTCGCTCTCGGCCTGCCACGCCGCGAGATCGTTGCAGACGCCGTTCATGATCGTCTCGAACAGCAGGTCCGAGATGCCCATCTCCTCGCTGAGCGGCACGAAATCGTCGGGTATCACGACCGAACCGTCCGGACGGACCCAGCGCGCCAGGGCCTCGACGCCGGCGACCTCGCCGCTCGAGATGTCCTGCTGTGGCTGGTACCAGGCGCGGATGTGTCCTTCGTCGATCGCCGCGCGGAACTCCGTCTCCAGGTCGAACTTGTGGCGCGCGTGATAGCGCATCTCGTTGTGGTAGAAGGTGATCGGGTGCTCCGGGTTACGCATCGAGCGATGCAAGGCGGCTTCGGCACAGCGAAAGATCAGTTTCGAATCCCGCCCGTGCACCGGATGCCAGGCGACTCCGATGCTGGCTTTAAGGAACAGGTCGCGGCCGTTGATCAGGAAGGGCTCCTCGACGATGCGCTTCACGCGGTCGGCCAGCATGCCGACGCCGTCTCCGGGTTCCACTCCCGACATGAGCACGGCAAATTCGTCGGCGCCGAAGCGCCCGATTACCGCGCCGGGCCGCTTCCTGTCTCCGCTCAGCGCGCGCTGCAGGCGGTTGCCGATGGAACGCAACAATTCCGTGCCGGCGTCGTAACCCATTGTCTCGTTCAGGAAACTGAAGCGGTCGATGTCGAGCAGGACGGCGACCGTGTCGCCGTCCGTGTCTTCGGCATGGTCGATCAGCATCTGCAACTCGTCCAGCAGCAGCAACTGGTTCGGCAGGCGCGTCGCCGGATCATAGTACGCAAGCTTGTGCAACGCCGAGGTGCGCTCCTCGACGCGCTGCTCGAGCAGCTCGTTGGCGCGGCGCAGCGCCATGTCGGCGTGCCACTTGCCGCACAGCGCCGCGGCGAGCTGGCGGCATTCCGCCGCGTGGAACGGCTTCTTGAAAAAGAAGATCCGGTCCGCCGGCGGCACTTCCGCGTCGAGATTGTCCACTTCGGCGTTCACCGATCCGGTGACGATGACGATATTGACGTCGGGATCGAGCGCACGGATCTGCTTCGCAGCCTCGATTCCGTTCATGCCCGGCGGCATGCGGATATCGAGGAACACGATGGCGAACGGGTACCCCGCCCTGGTCGCCTCGGCGACCGCCGCGACGGCCTCGTCGCCCTGGCCGCGGGTTTCTACCGAGAAGCGCGCGGCGCCGCTGTTGTCCGTGTCGTCCCCGAACAACACCTTCTCGAGATCGGACAAGGTCGTCGTCGCGCTGTCGGGTTCGAAGTCGTCGCCCAGACAGCGCATGTATTCCGCGACGATTGCCGGATCGTCATCGACGACAAGGATGCGGTTCATTGCCGGTTTGCTCTTGTCCTTCATTATGGCTCCGGTCAGTGCGAGCGCACCATGTGTGCCACGTCCTGCGCCAGTTGCGAGAACGACAGCGGCTTGCTGAAGTGGTGCAGCTTCATCGGCGGCGGGACACGGCGCTGCAGCTCTTCGATCGGCACGTCCGAGTAGCCGGTGACGAACACGATCTCGACTTCGGGATCGAGTTCCCGGATCCGGCTGCCCGCCTCGACCCCGTCGATTCCGGGCGGCATGCGCACGTCCAGGATGACGACGTCGAAGGGCTGGCCGTCGCGCGCCGCGCGCCGGGCGATCGATATGGCATCGGCGCCCTGCGAACAGGCGACGACATCGAAGTGCGGCTCGTCCTCCGGCTCCGCGCGGGGCTCGAACAATTCGGCGGTCAGTGCATCGAGCGCACGCATCTGCTGGGTCGACTCGGGCTCGGCGAAGGCGTCGCGGTACGCGGCCAGCACGTACTCGTCGTCGTCGGCGATCAGGACGCGGATGTTGTGTTGCTCGCTGTGGGTGTTCATGAGAAACCTCCCTGTGCCGCCGGCAGCAGCACATGAAATTCGGCACCTTTACCGGTACCTTCGCTCTCGGCCGATATCCAGCCGCCCATGCCGCGCACGGCGTTCGCACACCAGTGCAGCCCGAGCCCCGTCGTCGAGCCCGGGGCCTTGGATGTGAAACCGCGGCGGAAGATTCGTTCGCTCGTCTCACCGTCAAAGCCGGTGCCGTCGTCGCGCACCGTGAGGCACACCATCTGCTTGTCGTCGAACACCAGGTCGGACGCGGACAGCGAGATCTTCCCGGACCCCTTGTTGCAGCGTTCGATCGACTCGTAGGCGTTGAGCAGCAGGTTGCCGAGCACCTGCAGCAGACCGATCCGATGTGCCCGCACGCGATAGCGCGCCAGGGTCTGGTCGATCTCGAGCGCGACCCGGGTCGATGCATCCTTCGGGATCACGTGCGCCGCCTCGCCGATGACTTCGCGCACGACGACGTCCTCCTCGAGCGGTGCGGCATTCGCGAACTTCTCCTGGTCGGCCAGGATACCCTCGACCTGCCTCGCTTGCGAGGCCACCATGTTCATGTCTTCGGCGGCCTCCGCGTTGACTGCGCGGATGCGATCGAACGAGGCATCGATGTATTGCAGGAACTTCTCCGCCCTGTCCGGCGGGCAATCCGGGTCGGCCAACTGCTTCGTCGCCTCGCTCACGCGCAGGCCGTCGGCTGTCTTGAAGGCCTTCGTGAGTCGCTCGAGACCGTTGATCATCGGCGTCATCGTGTTGCGGATGTTGTGCAGGACTTCCGCCGCAGTATCCGCCTTGCCGGCCTTGAAGGACTGGAACAGCAGCGCCTTGCGCGTTTCGTTGACCTCTTCGGTCAGGCGATTGAAGTCCCCGGCCAGCGAGCCGATCTCGTCGTTGCCGGCGAAGTCCAGCCGGTGCGACAGGTCACCGCTCCGGCGGATCTTGCGGATGTGTCCCGCAAGCGACTCGATCGGCTTGAGGATCGTGCTGCGCAGCAGGTACCAGATGATGATCGTGACGAACACGCCCGTGACGACGAGGAACAGCATCGCCACGTTGACGGTGCGGTCGCCGAGCGCCGCGATCCGGCGCGGTGTCTCCGCCCGCAGCACGAACAGCGGCTCGGCGAAAATGTCCGTGATCATCTTGAAGCTGGAGATGCTGCGGTCCGACGTCATGACCTGGACGTCACTGGAGGTGATGGAGCTGGCCGCGACACCGGTCTGCCGCGAGAACTCGTCCACCGGGTACCAGTGGAAGTCGACTTCCGTGCGCTCGCGCAGGCCTTCCACCCGAGCCGCGTCGAGAAATTGAGCCATGACCACGGCGCCGGCGACCGGCCCCGCGTCATCTGAGCGCAGGATCGGCATCGAGCAGATCAGCATCGGCCCCAACCTGGTCTGCAGCAGGCCGACCGTGACGTCTTTCTCGTGGGCGTGCCCGGTCAGGCTGGCCGCGGCGCGATCGCCGACGCCCAGGATGCCGAGTTCGTCGAGCGGGCGTTCCTCGCCGTCGACGAGCAGCTGGCTCCACAGCAGGCGACGGTCCAGCGAGTAGATGGCCATCATATCGAGGCCGAGGTTGGTCAGCGTGGGCCGGTCCAGGTTGGACTTCTTGAACGCGGGGTTGATACCGCTTGCGTAGTCGTGCATGTCGTCCCAGCGCGCCCAGTCGGCGGTCACGGCGTTGAGGTTGTGGATGTCGGACTGGATGGCGCGTTCGGCACGGATCAGGTTGGTCCGGGCGGCTGCCAGGTCGAGGTCGTGGAAAGCGGGCGTGATGACGCCGGTGAGGATCGCGTAGCTCAGGACCGAGAACGCGGCGAACACGAGCAGCAGCGTGAACGCGACTTTGCGCTGCAGCGGCAGGTTGGCGAACGCATTTGACATAAGTTCTGACCCACTCGGGCAAGAAAATACACAAGGCGTCCGGCAGTCTACGGTTCGAGCCCCGATGGCGGCGTGATGCAGTCCAATTAACGGCATATCGCGACCGATTGCCTGTCCGTGCCGAATGCCGCATTATTTCTGTTGAGGGAGGCCGGGATGAACCAGGGCAATCACTCCGTTGTCGATCGCGACGAGCTGCCGTTCGTCGCGCCGTGTCGTCACCTTGCGCCGCTGGCGCCGTTCCGCTGGCTGGCCCTCGGCGCCCGTGACCTGCTGCGGGCCCTGCGGCAGAGCCTGTTCTACGGCCTGATCGTGGCGGTCCTGATCGCCGCGGTCAGCCTGCTCGCCAGGTACCAGGGCAGCCAGTGGCTCATGTTCGGGATGCTCGGCGGCTTCGTGTTCCTGGCGCCCCTGACCTGCATCGGGCTGTATGGGATCAGCGCCCAGCTGGAGCGAGGTCAGCCGCCGCTCTTGATGCGCAGTCTGCGCGCCGCGTTCCGGCGCCATCTCGGCAACGAGATGATCTTCGCGCTCGCACTGCTGATCATCTTCCTGGTGTGGGCGCGCGCCGCGGTCATGGTCGGCATCTTCTTCCCGACCGAGGGCGAACCGGGCCTGCACGAGCTGGTACCGTACCTCGCCTTCGGCAGCCTGGTCGGCTCGGTCTTCGCGGCTTTCACGTTCTCCGCGAGCGCGTTCTCCCTGCCGATGATCATGCACCGCGACGTCGACAGCATCACGGCCATCGTCACGTCGGTGAACGCCGTGCTCCGCAACAAGCTGGCGATGTTCGTCTGGCTCACGCTAATCGTCGCCGGCCTGCTGCTGGGCGTCGTTACGGCATTCGTCGGCCTGATCGTCGTCATCCCGCTGATCGGCTATGCGGCCTGGCACGGCTACCTCGAGACCATCGACGCCTCCGCCTTCCCGCGCCACGAGGTCGGCATCACGGCGACGCCGCGCAATTCATCGGATTCTTCGTAACTCACAGATGTCTCACGGGAGCTGGAAGATCCGTTCGACGGGTACGCCGAGCGCTTCCGACAATCTGAGGGAAAGGATCGTCGAGGGCACGAACACTCCGTTTTCGATCGTATTGATCGTCTTGCGGCTGACGTGTATGCGCGCCGCCAGCTCTGCCTGCGTCAGCCCGGCCCGGGTCCTGAGTTCTTTCAGCCGGTTGGCGAGCTGCGGATGATCAGGCATTCACGCGCTCCAGCACGGCGAATGCATACATCGGCGCCACGACAGCCGCCACCAGCACCAGGTGGGCTGCATCCGAACCGTTGATCGGCCAGAACAGGCTGGCACCGAAGACGGCGGCAGACGTCGCGAGCGCGACCGCATACCCGACACCGAAGGCCTTGCCGCGGTTCGATCGCACGAGCTCGTCCTCCAGCGCCGCTGTGACTTCGGGTCGGGCGCCGCGTCGCGCGACGCGGCCGGATGCCAGCAGGAACACCAGCGACGCCGCCCAGAGCAGGAAGCCGGCGAGCGAGGCGAGCCGGATCGCGGTATTGTCCGGGCCTGCGATTCCGTCGAAAAAATCCATCGCCGGCACCTGCCAGACCAGGAATGCCGAGGCCATGACCATCAGCAGAACGCGGCGCCAGAGTGATCGGTGCTCGATCTCATCGTGCATTTTCCAGTCTCCGAATATCACCTTGAGGTTACATCCTAGCGGTCGACGCGTGTAACGTCAAGGTTACATCCTGTCCTGGACGCGCCTGCTACACTCTGCCGCAACGCTACCGACCCGGATGCTGCCGTGGACCAGCCAACCATCCCGACCGCACGCCTGATCCTGCGGCCGTTCCAACCGGGCGATGCCGAGATTGTGCAGAAACTCGCAGGCGAACGGGAAGTCGCGGATACGACGCTGAACATCCCGCATCCGTACGAGGATGGCATCGCGGAAGCCTGGCTCGCCACGCACAAGACCGGATTCGAAGACGGCACACTGGCCGTGTTCGCGATCGTGCTGCGCGAATCCGGCCAGCTCGTCGGCGCCATCGGTCTGGAAATCGATCGCCGTTTCAAGCTGGCCGAGCTCGGTTACTGGATCGGCAAACCGTTCTGGAATCGGGGCTATGCCACCGAGGCCGCGGTCGCCGTCATCCGCTACGGGTTCACGAGCCTGGAACTGAACCGGATCGCTTCGAGGCACTTCACACGCAATCCGGCGTCCGGGCGGGTCATGCAGAAAGCCGGCATGCAGCACGAAGGGACGGCGCGGCAGAGCATGATCAAGTGGGGAAAATACGAGGACCTGCAGCTCTACGCGATTTTGCGCGAGGACTGGTCCTGCGCCTGACGCCGGCTTGCCGGGAGGCGGGGTCGCGCCGCTAGCGGCGCTCCTACAGGCGAGAGATTCGGATTTTGGTCTTTAGCGGCGTGCGGCAGAACGCGTGCAGGAAGCAGGTCTGCTCGCCCATGTCGAGAACCGTGCGCGCGAAATCCTCGCTCTCGCTGGTGTCGAGATACACGTGCGTCTCGACGGGGTCCGCCGCACCCGCTTCGCCGGTGCCGCCCGACGCGCCGCCGAGTGAGAAGTGCGTGTCCTGCACCACCCGGTACGCGTCGAGATTCCTGCCTGTGATGCTGGCGTAGCGGCCGAGCTGGGTCATGAAACAAAACGCGATGCCGGCGGCCATGTAACTCGCCGCATCCGGCGCGCGCCCGTGGCCGGCGAACTCGGCTGTTTCGTCGCAAAGGTAACGGAACGTGGATCCGAGCGGGCTGTACAGGACCTGGGTGATCTCCTTCACGCCGTCGTCGAGCAGCCGGCAGGTGCCGCGCAAGTGCAGCGTGCGCTTTTGCGTCGCCTGCAAACTGCTGCCCGCGCCGCCGGCGACGCCCGCGCGCGCTTTCACGGCTTCGACGCGCTCGATGAGCCGCGCATCGCGGTGCCGGTCGGGGCCGACCTGAATCTTGCCGAACAGATTGCCTGGATCGCGTTCCGCCGGACCGTCCATTGCGGCAACCCGGCCGACGCCGATCTCGCTGCCGTTCATCGTCAACGAGAATAGCGAGGCGTGGGCCCTGCGCATGAGTCCGTTCAGCGGCGACGCATGCACGGCGTCGGCGAGCAGTGCGCCAAGAATCTCGTCCGGGGCGTCGGTGGCGATTCGGATTTCGAGTTCGACCGGCAGGGCCCCGCCGAGCATGCTGCCGTCGAGCGCCGAACCTTCCATCGTGTAATAGTTGTCCAGCACCAGCGCGATGTCGCTGACTGCGATTCCGCGCTGCCTCGCCAGCACGAGGATCTCGTTCATGTAGGACGACACCATCCCGGTGGTCAGGAACGACAACGGGCACGGCGCAGCATCGTACCCGTTGAGGTACGGGCCCTCGTCGCTTGCCAGGCGCCACGCCCTGCCGCTGCGCGCGGACACGACGACGGCTTCCTTTTGCATGCCGGCGAGCGAGCGCGCCCAGACCCTCACGGTCTGGCCGTGCCGGTTCGCCGGCAACGCCAGAGAGAGATCAGCGACGTTGCCGATCTCGAAGAATGCCGGCGAACCGGCAGAGGCGAGGAGATTGTCGTCCGCGCCGACGATGGCTCAGGCCGGGTTCTCGAGCACCAGCACGCCGGCGCCGGTGTTCGAAATCGGCACGTGGTAATGCTTGTGTACGACGTTCACTTTGTCCTGCAGCGCGCCGCGCATGACCAGCCACATGATGATCTCGACGCCTTCCGTGCCGGCCTTCTCGATGATCTCGGAAGTCGTCTGGTTCGCCAGCCAGTCAGGCTGGCTGATGACGCTCTCCATGCACCGCATGTCGTAGTCGACGTCGATGATGCCCGCGCGCTCGCCCTGCAGCTGGTGCGACATGCCGCCGGTACCGAAGATCACGACCTTCTTGTCCTCCGGGTAGGACTCGACGGCCTTGCGCAAGGCGTGGCCCAGCGCGAGGCAGCGTTTCGCACTCGGCAACGGATGCTGCACGGTGTTGACCGCGAGGGGGATGCCCTTGACCGGCCATTCCGGCAAATGCCGCCACATCAGCGCCATCGGCACGATGAAGCCGTGGTCGACGAGCATTTCCTGGCAGGTCGTCAGGTCGAAATCCTGGCCGATCAGCGATTCGGCAAGGTGCCAGGAGAATTCGGCATCGCCCTCGAAAGACCGGAGCGTGTTCAGGCCCCAGCCCTCGTCCGCGTTGTGATAATGGTCGGCGCAGCCGAGCGCGAATGTCGGCACCTTGTCGAGGAAGAAGTTGAGGCCGTGATCGTTGTAGACGACGATCGCGATGTCGGGATCCTTCTCCGCCAGCCACGCCTTGACGGGTTCGTATCCGTCGAAGAAGCGCTTCCAGTACGGAGTCTGCTCCTTCTTGTCCCACATCGCGTTACCGATCGCCGGTATGTGGGAAGTGGTGACACCACCGACGATCCTAGCCATTCCAGTATCCTCCTTCCTTCTCAAGCCGCTCGACGAGGCCTTCGCCCTTGGCCAAAAGCTTGGCCTGGAATTCCTCCGTCGGAATACCCTGGAACGCCGCACCGGCGTCCTGCACCGAGAAACCGCGGGGCACCGCCATCTTCGCAAGGTAATAGATGTTCGCGCCGAGCCTGAGCAGGCCGAGGAAGTCGTCGGCGATCAGCGCCGCCTTCTGAGCTTCGGTCACGCCGTACTTGTCGGCATAGGCCGCCCGGTCCTTCTCGAATGCCTCCCGGTTCGATGCGTGATTGAAGGAGAACAACAGCTTGTTCAGCCCGTAGGCCGAGTGCGCCGTCTTGCCGTCGAACACGTAGGTGCCCGGGATGCGGTCGTAGTCGTGTTTGCGCCAGCTCATGTAAGGAATCCCCCTCGGTCGGCGCGCGGCCGCCTGCACAGTCTGACAAGTTAAAGCTACGTTTGTATTTTTTGCCAGAAAATGCCGGAAATAAAGGCAGGAAAACGAGCTATAATGGTACTTTTCAGGGATTTCCCGTGTCCGAGCCAAGCGCCGCAGACGCGCGTCCCGCGGTCCCGGTCGTCGATTTCTACGCCGACAGCCACCGCTGGCCGACGTCGCAGCGGGTACACAGCGAACCGCTCGCGGAACGCAGCCAGCTGCATGACTGGTCGATCCGTCCCCACCGCCACAGCCGGCTGACACAGCTGTTCCTGCTGCTCGAAGGGAGCGGCGTGGCGACGCTCGACTCGTTCCGCTTCGACGCCTCGCCCGTGTCGGTACTCGTCATCCCCGAATACTGTGTCCACGAATTCGAGTGGGCCCGCGACTCCGGCGGCTACGTGCTGTCGATCGCCTCGTCGCTGGTGAACGAGCTCGGCCGCGACCTGGGCCCGCATGGGGCGGCACTCGGCAAACCCGCTGTCATCGCCGCGGGCGCCGACGGCGCCTGGCTCAGGATACTGTTCGAACGCATCCACAAGGAGTACCGCCGGCGGCTCACGTTCAAGGAAGCCTCACTCGACTGCCTGATCCGCCTGCTCGCACTGTGGCTGGCGCGGGCCGAGAAGGCCGCGGCATCGCCGCCGGCCCACCCGACGCGAGCCGGCCGGCATCTCGCTCGTTTCCGGCAGCTGGTCGAAGAGCACCACAAGTCGCAATGGTCGGTGGCGGAATATGCCGCCGCGATCGGTATCACGCCGTCGCACCTGAACGCGATCTGTCAGCAGCTCACCGGCCAGTCCGCGCTGGAGTCGGTGCACGAACGCGTGATGCTCGCCGCACGCCGTGAACTCGCCTACACCGAGACGACGATCGCCGGCGTCGCGCAACGGCTCGGATTCTCGGACCCGTCGTATTTCACGCGCTTCTTCCGGCGCCACGCGGGACGCTCACCGAGCCGCTTCCGGCGCGAGAGCGGCACTCACAGCGCGAGCAGTAGCCTCACCGGGTAGTCGATCAGGCGCCCGACAGTTGCAGCGCGCAGTACGCGGCGCCGAGCAGGCCCGGATGCTCGTGCAGGATGAGCCGCGTGGGGATCCGTTCCATCAGCGACCGATGCCGGCCCTTGCTCTCGAAGCCGCTGCGGAAGCGGCTGTTCTCCAGCAGCTCCGGATAGCGCCGCACGATACCGCCGGCGATGAACATGCCGTCCCTGGCGCCGAGCGCCAGCGCGTAGTCGCCGGCCACCTGCCCCAGGATCTCGAAGAATACCTGCACGGCTTCGGCAGCGCGGGGATTGCTGCGATCGCTGCCCTTCGCGAAGATCTCGGCGGCCTCGAGCTGCGGCCGCTGCTCGCCGTGGATGCGGCACAGGGCCCAATAGATGTTTTCGATGCCGGGCCCGGACACGAAGCGTTCGGCGGACACCCGGTCGTAGCGCTCGCGCAGGGCCGACAACATGTCGATCTGCACCTGCGACTCCGGCGCGAACCCGGCATGACCGGCTTCGCTCGCGATCGGGATCAGCAGCTCGCCGTACTTGCGCAGGCCGACGGTACCGAGGCCGGTGCCGGGTCCGAGGATGCCCACGGTGTAGTCGCCGTCCCCGAGCGGCCCCGGGTCGGGCAGGCCGAACGGCATGCTGTCTTCTTTCTCGAGGAACGGGATCGAATAGGCGATCGCTTCGAAGTCGTTGAGCAGGCGCACCTTCGAGATGCCGAACAGTTCCTTCAATTCGCTTGCCGCGATGCGCCAGGGATTGTTCGTAAAGCGCACGCGCTGCTCGATGATCGGTCCGGCCGCCGCCAGGCAGATGACGTCCGGGGTGCCGGCGCCGACTTCCTTCAGGTATTGCCGGATCGCGGAGTCGGCGGATGCATAATCGGCGCAGCGAAACACGAACTCTTTCGAGAATCCGGGCTGCTTGCTGCCCGCCAGAGCGAAACGCGCGTTGGTCCCGCCGATGTCGCCGATGAGTAATACGGAAGCCATCGCTTACCCGCTATCGAAAACGCTCGCACCTCGCTCCGCGCTGCTCACGGCTTGCCGGAACACCGCGAACAACTCGCGTCCCATGCCGGTCCGGTGCTCGTCCAGATCGAATTCTCGCACAGGCCGTGCGAGCGGGTCGTCGTCCGCGCTGACCGACAGCACGCCCGCCTCGGCATCGATGCGAACCGTGTCGCCGTCGCGGATCTTGCCGATCGAGCCGCCGGCGGCCGCTTCGGGCGTCACCTGGATCGCAGCGAGTACCTTGCCCGACGCTCCCGACATGCGGCCATCCGTCAGCAATGCAACCCTGGCGCCGCGATTCTGCAATACGCCGAGGTACGGCGTCAGCTTGTGCAGCTCCGGCATGCCGTTGGCGCTCGGGCCCTGGCACGGCAGGACGGCCACGAAATCGCCCTGCAACGCGCCGTCGTTGAAGGCCTCGGCGAACGCGGCCTGCGATGCGAACACCCGCGCCGGCGCCTCGATGGCACGGCGGTCCGCCTCGACGGCCGACACCTTGACGATCGCCCGCCCGAGGTTGCCGGCGACGGTGCGCAGCCCGCCCTCGGCGTCGAAGGGATCGCCGGCCGGCCGCAGGATGTCACGATCCAGCGACTCGGACTGCGCGGCGCGCCAGCCGAGCGATCCGCCTTCGAAGGACGGTTCGACACAGAAGCGCCTGAGGCCCTGGCCGAGGATCGTGGTCACGTCCTCGTGCACGAGACCGGCATCGAGCAATTCGCCCAGCATGAAGCCGAGCCCGCCTGCCGCATGGAAGTGATTCACGTCCGCGAAACCGTTCGGATACACGTGCGCCATCAGCGGCACGGCCGCGGACAGCTCGGCGAAGTCGTCCCAGTCGATCGCGATGCCGGCCGCGCGTGCGATCGCGACCAGGTGCATCGTGTGGTTGGTCGAGCCGCCGGTCGCCAGCAGGCCGACGATGCCGTTGACGATCGCCTTCTCGTCGACGATGTGCCCGAGAGGCGTGTAGTTGTCGGAGAAGTCGGTGATGTCGAGGACGGTGCGGACCGCCGTCTCGGTGAGCGAATCGCGCAACGCGGTGCCGGGATTCACGAACGAGCCGCCGGGGAGCTGCAGGCCCATGAACTCCATCAGCATCTGGTTGCTGTTGGCCGTGCCGTAGAACGTGCAGGTGCCCGGCGCGTGATAGGACGCCGACTCGGCCGCCAGCAACTCGTCGCGGCCGATCCTGCCCGCCGCGAATTCCTCGCGGACGTGCGCCTTCTCCTTGTTGGGCAAGCCGGAGACCATCGGCCCGGCGGGGACGAACACGACCGGCAGGTGCCCGAACGACAGTGCGCCGATCAGCAGACCCGGCACGATCTTGTCGCAGATGCCGAGGCACAGCGCCGCGTCGAACATGTCGTGCGATAACGCGACCGCCGTCGACATGGCGATCACGTCGCGGCTGAACAGCGAAAGTTCCATGCCGTCCTGCCCCTGCGTGACGCCGTCGCACATCGCCGGCACGCCGCCGGCGACCTGCGCGACCGCACCTTCGACAGCGGCCGCCTTGCGGATGATCGCCGGGTAGCGCTCGTAGGGCTGATGGGCGCTCAGCATGTCGTTGTACGCGGTAACGATGCCGATGTTGGCCGTCCGCGTGCCCGCCAACGCGTCCTTGTCGGCGCGCCTGGACGCGGCCATGCCGTGCGCGAGGTTGCTGCAGGACAGGTTGCGCCGCGCGGGCCCGTCGCTCGCCGCCGCCTGAATTTTCGCCAGGTAGTCGCCGCGCGACGTCCGGCTGCGCTCGACGATGCGGCGGGTGACGCGTTCGACGGCAGGATGCACGTTACGGCGCCCAGTACACGCGGACCGGCGCGCGTTTCTGTTTCAGCAGATGGGCGACGGGAAACGTGTTGCCCGAGGCCTTGGCACGTTCGTAGACGTCCCGCTTCGCTTCCCCGAACATCAGGAGCACGACCTCGTCGCTGCGCGAAATCGCCGACAGTGTCAGGCTCAGCCGCACGTGCGGACTCGCCGCAGTGTTGACGACCACGCAGAGCTCCAGGTTGTCGGGGTCGAGGCCCTGCTCCAGCGTGTCCGCGTCGGGAAACAGCGACGCGAAGTGGCCGTCCTCGCCCATGCCGAGCAGCGCACAGGCGAACGGGAACGGCAGCGTGCGGATCTCGGCGTCGATCTTGCTGCATCGCCCGGCCGGATCGAAATCGGCGGCGTACACCGGCAGCAGCCGCGCCGTCGCGGCATGCCGCTGCAGGAGCGTGCGCCGGACGAAGCCCTCGTTACTGGCGTCGTCGTCCGGCGGTACCCAGCGTTCGTCGCTCAGCAGCACGTGCACGCTCGCCCAGTCGAGTTCCGTGTCGGCCAGCGCTTCGAGGCAGCGTGCCGGGGTCGAGCCGCCGCTCACCACGAGCGACGCCTCGGGCTGGTGCTCGAGCCGGTGCGCGAGCGCGCCGCGGATACGCGCAGCGGCCGCGAGCGAGGCCTGTTCCCGAGATTCGAAGAAAAATTCCATTCCCGCTTCCGTGTCCACTTCAGTTCTCCAGGTGCCAGGCGCGCCCGTCGCGATCCAGCAGCAGCGAGGACGCCGTCGGTCCCCAGGTCCCCGCCACGTAGGAATCGACCTTGTGACGCGACCCTTCCCAGCCCGCGATGATGCTGTCGATCCATTCCCAGGCCGCCTCGACCTCGTCGCGGCGCATGAACAGCGCGGGGTTGCCGCGCAGCACTTCCATGAGCAGCCGCTCGTAGGCGTCCGGATAGCGGAGGCCGAAAGTCTCCTCGAAGCTCAGGTCGAGCGATACGGGCCGGAGGTCGAAGCCGCCGGGACCCGGCTCCTTCGCCATCACGGTGAGCTTGACGCCTTCGTCGGGCTGCAAGCGGATGGTCAGCCGGTTCGGCAAGATGTTGTACTCCTGCTCCGGGAAGATCGAATGCGGCACGTCCTGGAACTCGACCACGATCTCGGAATGCTTGCCCTTCAGGCGCTTGCCGGTCCGCAGGTAGAACGGCACGTTCGACCAGCGCCAATTGTCGATCTCCAGCTTCAGCCCGACGAAGGTCTCCGTGCTGCTCGCCGTGCCGCCGAGTTCCTCGAGATAGCCGGGCACGGTCTTGCCCCCGATTGCGCCGGCGGCGTACTGGCCGCGAACGGTGTTGTGGTGCACGGCATCGCCGTTGATCGGCCGCAGCGCCCGCAGCACCTTGATCTTCTCGTCACGCACGGCATCGTGATGCAGGCTCGAGGGTGCTTCCATGGCGGTCAGGCAGACGAGCTGCAGCATGTGGTTCTGTACCATGTCGCGCAGCGCCCCGATCTTGTCGTAGAACTCGATGCGATTGCCGACGCCCAGCTCCTCCGCCACGGTGATCTGCACGTGATCGACGACGCCCCGGCGCCATAGAGGTTCGAACAGCGAGTTGGCGAAGCGCAGCGCGAGCAGGTTTTGCACGGTCTCCTTGCCGAGGTAGTGATCGATGCGATAGATCTGGTTCTCCGCGAAACACTCGCCGACCGCGTTGTTGATCTCCGCCGCGGATGCGAGGTCGTGGCCGAGCGGCTTTTCGAGGACGATCCGGCTGCCGGCCGTGACGAGCCCGTTGGCGGCGAGGCCCCGCGCGATCGCACCGAACAGGCTCGGTGCGGTCGCGAGGTAGGCGACGCGCGTCCGGTCCTCGTAGCCCTTCAGGGCGGCGACGAGATCGTCCCACTCCTCGTGCCTGGTGCCGTCGGCCTGCACGTACTGGATGCGGTTGCTGAAGGTCTTCCAGCTGGCGGCGTCGTATTCGCCCTCGCAGAGATTGGCGCGCAGCGACTTGCGGACGCGGTCGAGGTACGCACTGCGCTCGAGCGCGCCGCGGCCAATGGAAATAATCCGGCTGTCGGGCGTCAACTGCGCGTCGCGGTCGCGGTGATACAGCGCCGGCAACAGCTTGCGCATCGCCAGATCGCCGGTACCGCCGAAAATGATCAGGTCGAATACTTCGACCGGTATGAGCTTTGCCATAGTCGGTTCCTGACACGAGCTGAAAGTTTACTACGCTTCTGGTGTGGATTCCTAACCCGAGGTGGCCAAAGCCCGGGAAATCTTGTAGTTTTACTACATGCTGGACACGATTCAGGAACGTACCCCCGAACTCAGCCGCGCGGAACAGCGCGTGGCGCGCTGGGTCATCGAGCATCCGAACCAGGCCGCCCGCGCCACGCTGGCGGAAGTGGCCCGGCACTGCGGTACCAGCGAACCCACCGTGATCCGCTTCTGCCGGCACGTCGGACTGCGCGGATTCCGCGAATTCACGATCCGCCTCACCGAGGCGCTGAGCCGGCCCGTGAGTCACGTCCACCGCGCCGTCAGTGCCGACGACTCGACGTCCGATGCCGTGGCCAAGGTACTGGACACGTCGATCCGCTCGCTGATCGAGATGCGCTCGCGGCTCTCGGCGATGCCCTTCGACGCCGCCGTCGCGGCGCTCGGCGCCGCCCGGCAGATCGCATTCGTCGGCCTCGGCGCGTCCGGTCACGTCGCCGCGGATGCGTGCCAGAAATTCTTCCGGCTCGGCATCCCCTGCACGGCGCTGACCGACACGCCGGACCTGCTGCAGTTCGCCGCGATCGCGGCTGCCGACGACGTGCTGGTGATCGTCTCGCACAGCGGCAGTTGGGCCGAGCTGGGCCGTGCCGCCGACCTGGCGCGGGCCCGCGGCGCAACGGTGATCGCGGTGACGGACCCGGATTCGCGGCTCGCCGCATCCGCGCACCTGTTGTTTTCCTGCGCGCAGATCGAGGACGCCAGTGTCTACACGCCGATGAGTTCGCGCCTCGCGCATCTCGCGCTGCTCGATGCATTGCAGGTCGCCCTCGCGCTGTCGATGGGTGAGACCGCCATCGATCGCCTGCGCCGCAGCAAGCACGCCCTGCGCTGAGCCGTCTGCCGTGGCCGGGCCGCGGCAATAGGGCTAATATGGCCCGGATGAAGTTGGAGAACCCGACGTCGCGCGACATCGCCGATCTCGCGGGCGTTTCGCAAGCGACCGTGTCCCGCGCGCTGCGCAACAGTCCCCTTGTGCGCAAGGAGACCCGCGAACGCGTCCTGCGGATCGCGCGCGAGCTGAACTACTTCGTCAACCGCAATGCCGCTGGACTGCGCACCCACCACAGCAAGACCATCGCCCTGCTCCTGTTCGACGAGACCGGCGGCGCCGACGCGCAGATCAATCCGTTCTTCCTGTCGATGTTCGGCTACATCACGCGTTCCGCCGCGAGCCTGGGCTACGACGTCCTGATCTCGCTGCAGCAACTGACCGACGACTGGCACATCGAATACCAGGCCAGCCACCGCGCGGACGGCCTGATCCTGCTCGGTTATGGCGACTATGTCGTCTACGGCGAGAAGCTGGCCGCGCTGGCGGCCGCCAACACCCGCTTCATGATCTACGGCCCGATCGTCGAAGACCAGCCCGGGCACTCGCTCGGCTGCGATAACGAGACCGGCGGGCTCATGGCGACCGAGCACCTGCTGGGGCTCGGCCGGCGCAGGATCGTCTGCCTCGGGGACGCGTCCAAGCGCAACCCTGAGCTCGCCGCCCGCCACGTCGGCTATGCGAACGCGCTGCGCCAGGCCGGCGTGCCGGAGAATCCGGCCCTGAAGGTCCACGCCATCAATACCGAAGAGTCCGCGGTCGAGGCGGTCAGGCGGCTGGTCGCAAGCGGGGAGCCGTTCGACGCCGTATTCGCGGTGACGGACGTGATCGCTATCGGCGCCATGCATGCGCTCGCCGAATGCGGCCGGCGCGTACCGCAGGACGTCGCCGTCGTCGGCTTCGACGACCTGCCGATTGCCGCGCTGGTCACGCCGGCGCTGACGACGGTACGGCAGGATATCCGCGAAGCCGGCGAAGGCCTCGTCCATGGCATCGTCGGCCTGATCGAGGGCGAACCCGTCGAATCGGCCCTGATGGCACCGAAGCTCATCGTCCGCGAATCCTGCGGCGCCCGCGCGTAAGAATCTCGCCGGTCGCGGCTGAAGCCGCTCCTACGGATGCTGATCGGCCGCCGCAGCCTGTCAGAATCCGTAGGAGCGGCTTCAGCCGCGATCGAGAACTATCGCGGTTCCGCTTCCTTGTCGACCAGCAGCGTCGCGAACCCGGCGACGATCATCAGCACGCCGCCGATGACCAGGCCGTAGATACTCTGCAGGTCGAAGAAGACGCGCAGCACGAGTCCGAGCACGCTGGCGGCGACGAGCTGCGGGATCACGATGAAGAAATTGAAGATCCCCATGTAGACGCCCATCTTGTTCGAAGGCAGGTTGCTCGACAGCAGCGCGTACGGCAGTGACAGGATGGAGGCCCAGGCGATGCCGACGCCGATCATCGGCACGAGCAGGAGGTCCGGATCGCGGATGAAATAGAAGCTGATGAGGCCGATCCCGCCGAGTGTCATGTTGAACAGGTGACAGATCCGGCAGCCGAGCCGGCCGGCGATGAACGGGATCGCGATGGCGGCGAGCGCGGCGAAACCGTTGTACGCGGCGAACAGCACGCCCACCCAGTCGGCACCGTCGTTGTAGGCGCTCGACGTGACGTCGGTGGCGCCGAAGTGGTGACTCGTGACGGCCGAGGTGCCGTAGATCCACATCGCGAACAGCGCGAACCAGGAGAAGAACTGCACGACGGCAAGCTGGCGCATCACCCTCGGCATGTGAATCAGGTCGTGCATGACCTCGCTAAACGCGGACCCTGAACCGGACTGCGGGTCGCTGCCGCCCAGGTGCTCCGGGGGTCGCGCCGCGTCGAACGCCGCGAGCTCGTCCGGCGAATATTCGGGCGTACGAATTACCGTCCACAGGACCGCGAGAAAAAAGACCGCTCCACCCAGATAGAAGGAGAGTTTCACCGATTCGGGGACCTTGCCCGGGAGGTGCCGTATTGGCGATGTCGAAGACGTGGCTCATCAGGTACGGCAGTGCCGACGCGACGACGGCGCCGATGCCGATGAAGAAAGTCTGCATCGCGAACCCGGCGGTGCGCTGGCGTTCCGGCAACATGTCGCCGACGAAGGCGCGGAACGGCTCCATCGTGATGTTGATGCTGGCGTCCATCATCCACAGCATGCCCGCCGCCACCCAGAGCACCGGCGAGTTGGGCATGACCAGTAACGCGAGCGACGCGAGCACCGCGCCCGACAGGAAATACGGCCGGCGGCGTCCCAGCCGGTTCCAGGTGTGGTCCGACAGGTAGCCGATGATCGGCTGCACGAGGAGGCCCGTGAGCGGCGCGGCGATCCACAGGATCGGGATCTCGTCGATCGATGCGCCGAGGGTCTGGAAGATGCGGCTGACGTTGGCGTTCTGCAGCGCAAATCCGAACTGGATGCCGAGGAACCCGAAACACATGTTCCAGATCTGCCAGAACGAGAGCGTCGGTTTCTCTCTCATTATTCTTACCCCCCTTCCCGCGGATTGTAGCAACCCGTTGATTTCGAACGGGCAAGCTGCAAACGTATTCATGCCCGGCGATACTGCCGAATAACTACCATGACGGGACGAAGAAGGGGGTAATCATGCGAATCCGAATGGCCGTCACCCTGCTGGGGCTAATCTGTGCGGCGAATGCCCTGGCCGGTGCCATCGACCGTGTCGAACCGCCGTTCTGGTGGCAGGGCTTCCGGCACACCGAATTGCAGATCCTGGTCCACGGCGATCGCATCGGGGCATCGGCCGTGTCGGTCGACTACCCGGGCGTCACGCTCGAGCGCACCGTGCGGGTCGCCAGCGACAACTACCTGTTCCTGTATCTCGACATCGACGCGAGCGCAAAGCCCGGCGCGTTTAACCTCGTCTTCGACGACGGCGAGAGCCGCATCGTGCGGCCCTACGAACTGCAAGCGCGGGATCCCGAACCGGCCCATGCCAGGGGCTTCTCCGCGGCCGACGCGATCTACCTGGTCACACCGGATCGGTTCGCCAACGGCGACCCGTCCAACGACGCGGTCGCCGGCTACGGCGACGCACCGAGCCGCACGAAGGAGTTCGGCCGCCACGGCGGCGACCTCGCCGGTGTCCGGCAGCATCTCGATTACATCGCCGACATGGGCTTCACGATGCTGTGGCTGAACCCGGTCCTCGAGAACGCGATGCCGGAGATGTCCTATCACGGCTACGCGATCACCGACTTCTACAAGGTCGATCCACGCTTCGGCAGTAACGAGGAGTACCGGACACTGTCGCAGGGAAGCGGCCGCAAAAGGCATCGGCCTCATCATGGACGTGGTCACGAACCATTGCGGCAGCGAGCACTGGTGGATGCACGACCTGCCGTCGCCCGACTGGCTGAATTTCCCGGGCACGCACGCAGTCACGACGCACGCGCGCACGGCCAACGAAGACCCGTACGCGTCCGACTACGACAGGAGGGCTCTCGTCGACGGCTGGTTCGTCGATGCGATGCCGGACCTCAACGAGACGAATCCGCTGCTCGCCGACTACCTGATCCAGAACGCCATCTGGTGGATCGAGTACGCGGAGCTCAGCGGCATCCGCGTGGACACGATGCCGTACAACGACAAGGAATTCATGGCCAGGTGGGGGCGGCGCATACTGGAGGAATATCCGGACTTCACGATGACCGGCGAGGAATACAGCGCCAACCCCGCGATCGTGTCGTACTGGCAGCGCGGCAACGATGCCCGCGACGGCTACCGTCCGGCGATGCCGAGCATGCTGGACTTCCCGTTGCAGATCGCTCTTTCGGGAGTCCTGACCGCCGCGGAGCCGGACAGCGGAAGCGTATGGACGCCGGCCTACGAGATGCTGGGCAACGACTTCCTGTACGCGCGGCCCGACGATCTCGTGATCTTTGCCGACAATCACGACATGAGCCGCGTGTATACGCAGCTCGGCGAGGATCCCGATCTCTGGCGCATGGCCATGGCCTACATCCTGACCATGCGCGGCATCCCGCAGATCTACTACGGGACCGAGGTACTGATGGCGAATCCCGGCACGACGAGCCACGACGTGATCCGCAGCGAGTTCCCCGGCGGCTGGACCGACAGCAAGGCCAACGCATTCACGGGCAAGGGCCTCAGCTCGAAGCAGCGCGAGGCCCTCGCCTATCTGCGGCGCCTGCTCAACTGGCGCAAGGGCAAGGCCGTGATCCACACCGGCAACCTGATGCAATACACGCCGCTCGGGGACGTGTACGCCTATTTCCGTTACGACGATCGCGACACCGTCATGGTCGTGTTCAATCGCGGCTCGAAACCCGCCTCAGTAGACACGGCGAGGTTCTCCGAGCGCCTCGCCGGGCACCGCTACGGCGAGGACGTGGTCTCCGGCAAGCGCTACGACGTCGGCTCGCAGATCGATCTCCCTCCCCGTTCCGTCCTGGTTCTCGAGGTCGAATGATCCCGGGCCGCTCTCTCCGAGAGCACCCTTCCGGCTGGGCTTGGTCGTGGGAATCTGGACTTCTGCTCCCGGCCAGTCCCTGCCGTTGCGAGGAACACAGCGATGGCTTCGGGCAACCTCTGTCGGCGAAACTTAAAGTAAATTCTAGGAAATCCGCCACGTGGCGGATTATTGACCAGTTCGAAAAATAAGTTTCCGCGGAAACGCTGGAACCGGACGCCTGTACTTGCGGAAAGCGGCTGTTCGGTCAACCTCGTCGGGGGCGGCTGCAAACAGCACCCAAGCAGCCCAGGACATTCGATTCGCCAAACTTCTAGGGGGGCAAGAGCGTCGAATTGACGATCCAAGAAATCGATCCGAGTGTTAGGAAAAAGAGTAGAAAAAGCAGTATTCTCGATGCAGGTTTCACCAAGTACTCGTTGAACTGGGACAAGGCGGAGAACACAATAAGAGACCCCATCGTTACCCAAATGCGCTTCCAGAAAAACGAATCTATGGCCTCAAAACTGGACGACTCGAGCGCTTTGGCCGCGCTTAGCAATACCACCAAAGACCCGCCGAAATAGAGCGGAAAGACGACCAGAAGTACCAAATAGCCGTTCACATCGAATTCACGTCTCTGCGAGTCCTGCTCGATCTCCAGCGTGTTGTCTCGAGCCCGCATGTATACATATGCAGAAAAGAAAACAAGCGATCCAATGACGAGGAGACATGAAACAAGTAGTGGCCAACGGGACGCTACGGTGTCAAGCAATCCGTGATAGTCGCAATCGTCGCGTTCAAGCAGACAGATTTTCCTGATTTGCAGATCAGCTGGAGCAGCGAATAGCAGATAGAGCAACATTAGGTAGCCAACCACCTTCGGAATACGACATCGGCTTGGAGTTTGAGGATAGACCACCGTTCAGCTGTCAGCTCCTGCCGCGACAGGCCGCTTTGAGTTGTGGTTTCAATTGGGGGCAGCAGCACATTAGCGAAATAATCTACTGGAGAATAATAACCCAGAGTCTTTCTGGGCCGTTCATTTAGGTGTCTTGCCACGGACTGTCGATATGCTCGATGACCCTTATGCCAAGAAGCTCTGGATGATCTGCTTACTCGTCAGCGTTGTGCTTGCAGCGTTGATGCCGATTGTCGCCAGTATTGTAGTAGTTCCTGAAGAAGGAGAAGACGTACACAATATGGCGTCAATTGACGCGAAACAGTTTGAGACATGCCTTCTGATGAGTTTCGTGAGTATGTTCAATCTATTCCGAAAAAGAAGATTGAGGGAACAGAGAGATTTACATATCCATTTACTCACCCCGGGGGGCTGGCACGACTATTTTTCGGCTTGGACAAAGCGGTATGTTTCGAAGGAAATTTGGAATGACATCAAATGGGAATTCACAGACCCTGAATTCAACGCTCAGGTCGAGTTGGCGCTGTCGCGGTAGTTGAGGTGCCTCTGTGGTGAACTACTGCTTGGTTTGGCCGATAGGACTCCAGCTGAGCTGAGCGGTTGCTCCCTTGAATCCCGTCGACCAGGCGTCTGCTGCTGGTACTGACCATTCGAAAGTGTTGGCTGCCGAGCATCCGTAGGAGCGGCTTTAGCCGCGATATGACCCGAGCCCAACCCGACGCCCGTCAACCGAGTTCCTTGTTGCGAGGACGGCCGCTTCGTCCTAGAATCCCTTGCCGCCCGACCTGCCTCATTCCGTGTACTAGGCCGCCTAACGACTTGCATTACCGGACTGCTTCGATAGGCTCAGAGTGACCAGGAATTTGAATCATCAGAGTGTTCTCTGGTGTTACTGCCATGATCTACGTATTCGAAGTGCACGTCCGGCCCGGGCATACGGCGGAGGCCTATGCCGACGCCTGGGTCCGCGCGAGCCGGGAGATCCAGCGTGCGCCGGGTGCGCTCGGTACGCGGCTGCACCGCAAGATCGGCGACCCCGACGTGCTGCTCGCGATCGCGAGCTGGGCCTCGAAATCCGAACGGGACACCATGGAGGCATCCCCTTCCGAGACGGCAAGGAATATCATTGCGGAACAGGCGGAGTTCGTCGACGTCCGCGTGATCGGCGAATTCGAGGATCCCGAATGGGTCGTGGAGCCGGGCGATGCGTGAAACGGAAAACACTCTTTGGGTAATCGCGGCCGTCGTGGTGCTCGGCATCGCCGGCGTGCTCTGGTATCTGCGTGCATCGCGCGAGGAGGCGCCCGTGCCCGTCGAGACGCCGCCGCCCACGGAACAGGGTGAGCCCGCGACGCCGCACTACCCCGTGCCGGAACCCGCCACGGACGAATCCGAGGCGCACGACCTCGTGCCCCTGCCGCCGCTCGACGACAGCGACGCCTATTTCCGGATCGCGCTGGTCAACCTGTTCGGGGACCGTTTCGGCCAGATGCTGGTCGATTCGGACCTGATCGAGAAATCCGTCGCGGCACTGGACAACCTGACGCACGAGCGGATCGCGGAACGCATCCGTCCGCTCGGCCATCTGCCGGGCAGCTTCATTGTCGAGGCGGGCGAAGACGAGGACAGCTACGTCCTGAGCCCGGAGAACTATTCACGCTACGATGCGCTCGTCGGCATGCTGGCGAGCGCCGACATGGACAGCGTCGTCCAGACTTACCGGCGTTACTATCCCCTGCTGCAGCAGGCCTACGTGAATCTGGGCTACCCGGACGGTTACCTCAACGACCGGGTGGTCGCCGTGATCGACCAACTCCTCGAGACGCCGGAACCGAAGGAACCCATCCGGCTGGTGCGCCCGAACGTCCTCTACCAGTTCGAGGATCCTGAACTCGAAGCCTTGTCGAGCGGCAGCAAGCTCCTGTTGCGCATGGGCCCGGACAACGCAGCACGCGTCAAACAGGCGCTGCGCGAACTCCGCAACCGGCTGACGACCTCAGTCGGCAATTAGCCGCCGCGCGACGTCGAGCGCCTCTGCCGAAGCCGCCGGCATGTCGACGCCGACGCCCACGCCCTCGATGCGGCCGTGTGCCAGCGATCGGTAGTCCGCGACCGGCAGGCTGACGATGAATCCGTCGGCGACGTCGAACATGCTCTGCGACAACATCTGACCCGCCGATCGCTCGCCGACCAGCAGCGCCTTGCCCGAGGACTTGAGCGCATCCGCCGCGAGTTCGGTGGCCGACGCGGACTTCGAGTCGAGCAGGACGTACACGGGTCCGTCGAAGTTGGGCTCGGCCGGTGTGAGCCGGATGCGCAGGATGCCGAGCGCCTGCACGCTGTTCCAGAACGAGACGATCGACCAGCCCGACCAGGGTGGCGCCGCCAGGACCTCGGCATCCGTGGGCGCGCGATCGTGCTCGCGGTTCCAGACCTGGGACAGGAAATAGCCGGCATCGAGCGGTTCGTCGATGACGTGTTCGACCAGCGGTTTAACCGCGAACGCGCCGCCGCCGTTACCGCGCAGATCGATGATGAGTGCGGCCGGCTCCTGTTCCGCGATGCGCTCGTATGCGGCCTCGACCTGTTCGATCGTGTCGGCGCCCATCATGGTCCTGACCGTCAGGATCGCCGTGCTGCCTTCGAACTCGACCGTCGCCGCCTCGAAGCCGACCCGGTAATCGTCGAAATAGGCGAACAATTCCCCGGCATTCCGCTGCGAGCGCTTGAGCTCGAAGTGAGAAAACGGATCGTCGGTCCAGGCCCACCGGAAACCGAGCAGCAGATCGAGATCGTCGTTCGCCGCGTCCGCGATCTGCCCCAGCGTCTTGCGGAATCGGATATAGGCCGGTTTCTCGAGATCGGCCGGCGAGAACAGCTTCGCCGCCACGACACGGTCGAATGCCGCCAGGATCGCCGGATAATCGCGAATTCGTTCCGGCGACTGTGTCCGCACGCCCGTAAATGTGCCGGCGAACGTACCACCGTCTACCTTGCCGTGGAGCCTGTCGCCATCGAACGCGAAAAGCAGGCGACCTTCGTGCCACGGAGTGGTAAAGCTGCCGTCGAATTTGCCGTCTGCATCCGAGGACGCCTCGAAGGCCAGCAGGCCGTCTTGCAACTCGTGGTCCCCGGGTAACTCGCGCAACAGCGCCACCGCGCCGCTGAGGCTTCGACCCTGCAGGCGCTCTCCGTCGCGCAGGATCTCCACGTTGGCCTCCACGGGACCGAGCGAGCGGGTCTCGAATGTGACGCGCCAGGTGTCGTGCGGGGTATCCGCCGCCGCGCTCCCGGCGGCCAGCAACAACAGGCCCGCCACGGCGAGCCATCGAACGATCAATTGCATTGGGCCGTCCCTCCTTTCGGGAACAGATGCCCGGCAGGGAGTAACGGATGCGAGCGGCTTCAGCCGGTCCCGCAATACATGCGGAGGAACTCGTCGTGGCCCGGCATCTTCTCCAGCGGCTGCTGCTTCGTCAGCCGCGTCTTCTCGAGCTTGTCCAGGAGTTCTGCATCGCTCAGCCGGTCGGCGAGTGGATGGTAGTCCCGCGGCACGATGCCCTGGCCGAGCATCACCTGCAGCCAGGACGAGTCGAGGAAGATGTCCAGGTCGTCGTGGACGAGCGTGCCGTTCGCGCCGAACAATTCGGTCTTGCGGTGCAGGCGATCGGGGACGTCCATGGCGGCACAGTCCTGCCAAAAGCCGCTGTCGGCGCGATCGTTGAGCCAGTAATGCATGATGATAAAGTCGCGGATAAGCTCGTACTCGGTCTGCGACTGCCTGTTGTACTCGGCGATCAGTTCGTCCGTCACACCGGCGTGCGGGAACAGGTGGATCAGGCGTACGGCGGCCGACTGGATCAGATAGATGCTGGTCGATTCCAGCGGCTCCAGGAATCCGCTCGATAGTCCGACGGCGACGACGTTCCGGTTCCATTGCCTGGTCGCGCGTCCGGTGCGGAACGCGATGATCTTCGGTTCGCCGATCGGCTTCGATTCCAGGTTGTTCAGGAGGATATCGGCCGCTTCGTCGTCGCTGTAATGGCTGCTGCTGTACACCAGGCCGTTGCCGTTGCGGTGTTGCAGCGGGATGCGCCATTGCCATCCGGCCGAATGCGCGATCGAACGGGTAAAGAGCAGGGTCCTGTCGAACCGCTCCGAGGGGACCGCCATGGCGCGATCGCAGGGCAGCCAGTGGCTCCAGTCCTCGTAGCCGGTATTCAGGGTCTTCTGGATCAGCAGGCCGCGGCCACCTGAACAGTCGAGGAAGAACTCGCCGGCGACTTGCTTGCCGCCTTTCAGATGCAGCGTCGTGACGTGGCCGCTTTCCGGATCGACGTCGACATGTTCGACGAGCCCTTCGGTGCGCGTCACGCCGAGCTTCTCGCAGTAGCGGCGGAGATACTGCGCCGTACAACGACGCGTCGAAATGGTAGGCGTACTGCAGCTCCCAGACGGGGTCGTTCACCTGCAATTTGGCGAACTTGTCGCTTACGGCGCAAAGGTAGTTGAGGTCGTGGTCCCAGAGGCCCGTCGCGTGCCCCGACATGCCGCGCGCGTACCCAGAAGTGATGAAAGGGACAGAATGCCTGTACGCGGCCCGGCGCCCCGAACGTGTGGTAGTACTGCTCGCCCTGCGCGCGCCAGTTCTCGAACCGGATCGCCAGCTTGATCGTCGACTTCGTCTCGCGCAGGAACTCCGCTTCGTCGAGGCCGAGTACGTTGTTGACGTGCTGTATCGGCGGGATGGTCGCCTCGCCGACGCCGACGGTGCCGATCTCCTTGGACTCGACGAGCTCGATGTCCAGCCGGTCGCCGAGCACGCGCTTCAGGAGCGCCGCCGACATCCAGCCGGCCGTGCCGCCGCCGACGATCACCAGTTTCCGGATCGGGGCATTCATCGAACGGATGATATCAGCCGGCGTAACCCGTCAAGAAAAACCCTGCCGGTCGGGGGAAACCGGCAGGGTCGCAGCCAGGAACCGCAAAGAGACTACTTGAATCTGTAGTTTACGTTCAGCAGGTAGTTGGAACCGAAGGACTGCCACTTTGTGACCTGACGCGGATCGGCATCGGTATGCAGCGTGTCCTCATTGGTCAGGTTCTGCCCCTGCAGCGAGATGTACAGACCGTCAAGCTTGTCAAAACCACCGAGGCCGAAGTCGTACCCGATCTGCGCATCGATCAGCTCCGCCCCCTGGTCGGTGGTCGGCGTCAGCGCCAGACTGAGTCCCGGCTCTTCCGTCGCGAACGCGCCGCGCTTGGTCCACGAGACACGCGCCTGGAAGCCACCTTTCTCGAAATACAGCGTCGACTGATAGCTCTCCTTGGACAATCCCGGTACCGGCACACCACCTGCGAGCGAGCCGTCGTATAGGGCGGCCGAGGCGATCAGCCCGATGCCGTCGAGTTTCTCAGAGAAGATGTGGAACGGGATGTTGCCTTGGATGTCGTAACCCCCGACCCACCCCTCGAGCCCGTCGGCCTTCGCGGTGACGATGCCCTCGAACGTCGCGGGCGTCACAATCGCCCCCGTATTGGGATCCGTCGACTGGTGGTAGCCGGGGATGTAGAACTGCGAGAAGTCGGCGATGAACGAACCGTCGGCGTGCCAGTTCACGAGATCCTTGTAGAAGGCTCCCAGGGACACGAATCCGTCGTCCGCAAAGTACCAGTCGTAGGCGAGGTCGAACTGGTTCGCCTCCAGCGGCCTGAGCCTGGCGTTGCCTGCACTGGCGCTCCACGGCCCCCCCGCGGGATCGGGATTCGACACGTTGCCAAAGTTGAAGTTGAAGTTCACCTGGTTGTTCGGCTTCATGTAGTCCATGCGCGGGCGGGTAAGCACTTTTGCCACGGCAAAGCGAACGGTCTGGGTGTCGGTGACTTCGAAGTTGAGGTTCAGGCTCGGCAACACGTTTGTGTAACTGTCACCGTCCTTTATCGGTTCGTTGGACACGAAACCCGTATCGTCGATATAGGCGTTGTATCCGTAACCCGTCTGATCGGCATTGACGATCTGTACGCCGATGTTACCGCGGACAGGGATCCGGCCCATGTCAGTGTCGAAGTCGAACTTCACGAAAGCTGTCGTCAGCGTCTCGTCGATCTCGTAGGTGTCGCCCAGACGATCCGGCTGCAATATCGCCGCATCGCTTGCCGTGTAATAGCCGTCGTAGTACATCTTCAGGCCGTCATACGCGACGATGTTTCCGAGTCCGATGAAGTTCACGTTCGTGGTCCCGAGGCGATACTCCTCGGGTATCGGCCCGTCGTTAGGCCAGGTCGGCGCCGTCAGATAGTAGCCGTGGTTGACCTTGGACTTGCTGCGATCCGAGTAGTAGAGGCCGAACTGCACGTCGTTGAACATGCTCCATTCGAGCGGATGTTCGGCCTGCAGCTTGAGCGTGGTCAGCTTCTCGTCGAAGACCGGCTCGTTGACGAAGCCGTCCTGGGCCTCGAACGGGCCGATCGTCGAGCCGTCGGCGGCGGTGGTCGAGGCGAATTGCGGCAGGTTCTGCATGCCACCGCCCCAACCCTGCGGACCCGCGAGCTTCACGATGTTGTAATCGCTCAGGTCGGGCTGCGACAGTGTCGGGTGAGGGCTATAGACGGCCCCGTCCGGCGTCATCACCCAGGACCTCGGCGTCGGCGGAGCGGTGGTCGAGAGGCCTGCGCGCCCGACGCCCGAGTAACTCTCGATGTTCGTGACGGTTTTGTCGGTCTTGCTGTGCGCCGCATCCAGGGTCAGCGTCCAGTCGTTGGCGACGTCCCAATCGACGTTGAGGCCGAAGGTCTTCAGCTTGCCGTCCTTGCGCTCGCCGTCGTTACGGACGACCGACAGGAAGCCCTGGTAATAGCCCGACGTGACGAGGCCGTCTTCGAGGCCGGTGACGGTGTAGGCAGTGCCACCCCACTCGGGGCCGCCTTCCTCGATACCCCGGAAGGCTTTCTCCTCCTTGAAGTCGATGTACAGGGCGTCCAGCGTGACGGTGAGGTCATCGCTCGGCGCATACTGGAATACGCTCGACACGGTGTCGCGATTGAGCACGGCCGAGCGTACGAAGGAATCCTGACCGCCGAGGACCTTCTCGCCGCCGACCAGCGTGATGCCCGGCCCGGCCGTCGCGTTTGCCAGATTGACGTCCGCGTAACCCCAGCCCCGGAACTGCTCTTCCTGGCTCGGCGACTCGGTCGTCGCGACAGCGATTGCGAAACCGATCGTGTCATCCGCGAATACATCGGAATAGCTCAGGGCGGCCCGGTAACCGTTGTCCTTGTAGTCCGGGTTGGCCGATTTCAGATCGTTCTGCTCGTAGTTCGCGTTGACGACGAGATACGGATCCGTATCCAGCGGACGCACGGTGCGCAAGTCGACGATGCCTGCGATGCCCTGATGCACCAACGATGCGTCCGGCGTCTTGTATACGACTACGCCGCTGATGATCTCGGACGGATACAGATCGTACTCGACACCGCGGTTGTCGCCGATACCGAGCAGTTCACGGCCGTTCATCGTGACGGCAGTGTAATCCTCCTTGAAGCCGCGCACAGAGATGCCGCTCGTGCGGCCGTTAACGCGTTCGCCGGCGAGCCCGGGCAGTCGGGCCAGGGACTCCGCGATACTCGAGTCCGGCAGCTTGCCGATGTCTTCGGCCGAGATGGCTTCGACGATGCTCGTCGATTCGCGTTTGGTGGCGATCGAATCGACAAGGCTCCGGCGGAACTTGCCGTACGTCACGATCTCTTCGATCTCGTTGTTAGCGGAATCGTTATCCTGCGCATACGCGGCGGCAGGCATGAAAACCGCGCCCGGCAGGGCGGCGGCAACGGCCAGCGACAGCGCGGTGCGACGGATGTTCGTCGTTAATCCGGTCTCCACAGAGACGCGACGCGCAGACTTGCGCTTCCTCGGTACCATCGGTGAATCCCCCTATGCGTTTTCTATTACTTCTGCCGCATGGTAGGGAGGGGTGAATCCGGGAGCAACGCAATGCAAACGTATTCATTATTTGAATACGTTTACATGTCGATACGCTGTATGGAAACAGGATATCGTTCCGCCCGAACCGGACTGCTGCCGCGAACTATGGATCGAGAGTCTAAGGGGGACACATTGCCACCCGGGCGCCAGGCCGGCGTGTGCCTGCACATCACGTCGTTGCCGGGCCCGCGCGGCATCGGCGAGATCGGTGCGTCGGCGCGCCGGTTCGTGGATGCGATGTGTGACATGCAACTCGGCGTCTGGCAATTTCTCCCGCTTGGGCCGACGGCCTACGGCGACTCGCCGTATCAACCGCTGTCCACGTTCGCCGGCAACGAACTCCTGATCGATACGGGCAGCCTGATCGGACACGGGTTTCTGGCGCATGACGAAGTGCGGAAACTCGAAAACCTTCCGGCGGAATGCGTCGACTACGGCGCCCTGATCCCGTTGAAGACGGCGTTGCTCGGCATGGCAGCTCGCCGCTTCCGTGACAAGGCTTCGAGCGCCATGAAAAGCGAATACGATGCGTTCATCGACCGCCACGATGCGCACTGGCTGCACGATTATGCCTTGTACAGGATCCTGAAAACGCAGCACGGGGAAAAGCCGTGGACCGAATGGGATACGCACTACGTGCATCGCGACTCAGCGCACATGCGCAGGCTCGAAGCCGCGGCCGGCGAACAACTGGAAGCGATCAAGATCGTCCAGTTCCTGTTCCACGCACAGTGGCGCGAGTTCAAGGACTACGCAAACGCGGCGGGCGTTCGACTGTTCGGCGATATGCCGATCTACATCGCGTTCGACAGCGCCGACGCCTGGGCCAATCCCGGGATCCTGCAGATCGACCGCGACGGCCGGCCGAGCCACGTCGCGGGCGTACCGCCCGATTACTTCAGCAAGGACGGCCAGCTCTGGGGCAACCCCCTGTATGCGTGGGAGGTGCACGCCGAGAACGGCTATCGCTGGTGGATCGAACGCCTGCGGGCCTCGGCCGAGCTCGCGGACATCGTCCGCATCGATCATTTCCGGGGCTTCGAGGGGTACTGGTCGGTTCCCGCATCTTCGTCCACGGCGCGCGTCGGCCGCTGGGTACCGGGGCCGGGCGACGCGATCTTCGATGCGATGGAGGACGCACTCGGCCAGCTACCGATCGTCGCCGAAGACCTCGGAGTCATCACCCCGGAGGTCATCGGATTACGCGAGCGCCATCAGCTGCCCGGCATGGTGGTCCTCCAGTTCGATGCCGCGGAGGAAGATTTCGATCTCGACGACATCGAAGACAACTGCGTCTGCTACACCGGCACACACGACAACGACACGACCGTCGGCTGGTTCGAGGGCAGCCCGGACGATCTGCGGACGCCGGATGAGATTGAGCGGACCCGCAGGGTCGTGCTTGCGGCGACCGGCGGCACGCCCGAGACGATCCATATCGACATGATCCGGCTGGCATTCGCGTCACCCGCGAAGCTCGCGGTCGCACCGATGCAGGATTACCTCGGACTCGGCTCCGAAGCCCGTATCAATACGCCGGGGACTTCCCGCGGCAACTGGCGCTGGCGGCTCACGGCCGACCGGCTAACGGACGATTTCTGCGCCGACGTCGCGGATCTCGTACAGGAAGGCAGGCGCGAGCTCGACGAGTCGCCGGCCGTGCTGACGCCCACCGCGTAGGGGTCGGGCGGCGGCAACTTTCCCGATCTCGCCCCAATCTGGCGCAAGTCTGGCAGACTAGGGGGTAATGGCCGCGCAGAAGCCCATCGAAGAAGCCCGTTTTATCAGCCGCCTGACGCGCGAGACGCTCGCGCTGATCCTCGCGGGCGGACAGGGCTCGCGGCTGTTCGAGCTGACCACCTGGCGCGCCAAGCCGGCCCTTTATTTCGGCGGCAAGTACCGGATCATCGATTTCCCCCTGTCGAACTGCCTGAATTCCGGCATCCGCCGCATCGGCGTGCTCACCCAGTACAAGGCGCATTCGCTGATCCGGCACCTGGTGGCCGGCTGGTCGTGGTTCCAGGCCGGCGCCGGTGAGAACGAATTCGTCGAGATCCTGCCGGCTTCGCAGCGTGTCGGCGGCGAGTGGTACCGGGGCACTGCGGACGCCGTGTACCAGAACCTCGACATCATCCGCACCCACGACCCACGCTTCGTAATGATCCTGTCCGGCGATCACATCTACAAGATGGACTACGGCCCCTTCCTCGCCGCGCATGCCGAGAAGCTGGCCGACATGACGATATGCTGTCTCGAAGTGCCGATCGAAGAGGCTGCGGGTCAGTTCGGCGTGATGACGGTCGACAAGACCGGCCGCATCATCGGCTTCGACGAGAAGCCGGAGAAGCCGAACCCGATCCCGGGCAGGCCGGGACTGTGCCTGGCATCGATGGGCAACTACATCTTCAATACCGAGTTCCTCTACGAACAGGTGATCAAGGACGCGGACACGCCCGGGACGCAGCACGACTTCGGCAAGAACGTGATCCCGTCGATCATCCAGGGTTACCGCGTCTACGCGTACGCATTCCGCGATCCCGAGACGGGCAGCCAGGCGTACTGGCGCGACGTCGGGACCTTGCAGGCCTTCTGGGAAGCGAACATGGAGCTGGCCTCCGTGTCGCCACAGCTCAACCTGTACGACCAGGTGTGGCCCGTGTACACGCTCCAGGCCCAGGTACCGCCAGCCAAGTTCGTGTTCGACGAGCACGACCGCCGGGGCGAGGCCATCCAGTCCATGGTCTCGGGCGGCTGCCTGATCTCCGGCGCGCGGGTCCGCAATTCGCTGTTGTTCTCGCGCGTGCGGGTCCATTCGTACAGCTCCGTGAGCGCCTCGGTTGTGTTGCCGGACGTGGACATCGGTCAGAACTGTCGGATCGACCATGCCATCATCGACCGCGGCGCCCGCATCGAGCCCGGCACCGTCATCGGCGAGGATCACGACGCCGACCGGGCCCGCGGTTTCCGCGTGACCGAGACGGGCCTGACGCTCGTGACGCCGGACATGCTGGGACAGCACCTGCATTTCACGCGTTAATCAAGAGTTCCCCGCCATCGCCACTCGACACGTCATATTCCTGGCTTCGGAGAACGGCGCCCTGCCGCGCGGCAAGATCGGCGGTGTCGGCGACGTCGTGCGCGATCTGCCTGCCGCGGTCTGCGCCGCCGGCTGGCAGGCCACCGTACTGACGCCGTCCTACGGCATGTTCCACAAGCTGCCGGGCGCGAAGCACGTCGGCAATATCGCCGTCGACTTCCGCGGCGAATCGCAATCCGTCGACGTCTTCGACATCCCGGGCAGCGCCGGCGCGCCCCGCAACCTCGTCTTCGAGCATGCCCTGTTCTCGCCGCACGGCAGCGGCCAGATCTATTGCAGCGACGAACCCGCCCGGCCCTTCGCGACCGATGCCAGCAAATTCGCCTTCTTCTGCGCCGCGGCGGCGGTCTGGATACGCGATCTGCCGCAGCCGCCCGCGGTCGTGCATCTGCACGACTGGCACGCGGCGACCTATTGCGCGCTGCGCCAATTCGCGGACGGCTTCGAGTCCCTGCGCGAGATCCACACCGTGTTCACGATCCACAACCTGTCCTACCAGGGCCCGCGGCCCATCAGCGACGACGAATCGTCGCTGGAATCCTGGTTTCCGAGACTCCGGTTCCGCCACTCGGCGATACGCGACCCGCATCTGCCGCAGTGCTTCAATCCGCTGGCGACCGCGATCCGGCTGGCCGACAGGCTGAGCACCGTGTCGCCCACGTACGCACGCGAGATCTGCCTGCCATCGGACCCGGCGCGCGGTTTCGTCGGCGGCGAAGGCCTCGAGCACGAACTCACCGCGGCGCGCGACGAGGGGCGGCTGGTGGGCATTTTGAACGGTTGCAACTATCCGAAGCACGTCGGCCGCAAGCCCGGCTGGCGACACATCCTCGACATCGCCGGCGAGCAGGTCGACAGCTGGCTCGCGGCCGACCCGTCCTCGCGCGCGTCCCGGCTCGCCCGCGAGCGCCTCGACGCGTTCCCGAGCCGGCGGCCGCGGCACGTACTCACCAGCATCGGCCGCGTCGTGCCGCAGAAGGTGAGCCTGATGCTCGAGCCGACCGAACCGGGCGAGACCGCGCTCGAAGCCCTGCTCAATCAGCTCGGCAAGCAGGGCGTCCTGATCATGCTGGGAAATGGCGACCCGAGCATGGAAGACCGCCTGGTCGCCGTCGCCGAGCGGGTCAGCAACCTGTTGTTCCTGTGCGGCTATTCGGAGATGCTGTCGGAGCCGCTGTACCGCGCCGGCGACCTGTTCCTGATGCCCTCTACCTTCGAGCCCTGCGGTATCAGCCAGATGCTGGCGATGCGCGCGGCACAGCCCTGCGTCGTACACGGCGTCGGCGGCCTGCGCGACACGGTCGAAGACGGCCGCACAGGCTTCGTGTTCGACGGTGCATCGACACCGCTGCAGGCGCAGGCGTTCGTGGCCGCGGTCGACCGGGCGCTGATACTCAAGGAAGGCGAGCAAGATCGCTGGCAGACGCTGTGTATCCGCGCGGCCTCCCGGCGCTTCGACTGGGCGACGACGGCGAAACAGACGATCGGGAGCCTGTATGAATCTTGAAAGTGACGCCAGGAAATACCGCGATGCCTTTGCCGCGATCGCGAAGGGCCGGCACTACGACCCGTTCTCGCTGCTCGGTCCGCACAAGGAAGGCCCCCGCCGGATCGTCCGCACGTTGCAACCGCAGGCGCAGTCGGTGGATCTGATCGACGGCGACGGCAACCGGCTCGCCGCCATGGAGCGCGTCCACCCGGACGGCCTGTTCGCCGCGGTCCTGCCGCCGCGCAAGCGCCGCTACAAGCTGCGGATCACCACCCACGCCGGCATCAGTTATGACGCCGAGGACTGCTACCGCTTCCCGACCACGCTGGGCGATATGGACCTGTACCTGCTCGGCGAGGGCTCGGATCTGAAGATCTACCAGAAACTCGGCTCGCACATCCGCGAGATCGACGGCGTGTCCGGCACGCGCTTCGCCGTCTGGGCGCCGAACGCGTCGCGCGTCAGCGTCATCGGCGACTTCAACGACTGGGACGGCCGGCGCCACGTGATGCGGTTGCACCCGGGCAACGGCATCTGGGAGATCTTCCTCCCCGGGGTCGGCGCCGGTGCCCGCTACAAGTACGAGATGCTGGACGGCAACGGCCAGCTGCTGCCGTTCAAGACCGATCCCTTCGCGAATTTCCACGAACCGCCGCCGGGCAACGCAGGCATCGTGTACGCGACCCACTACGACTGGCACGACCGCGAGTGGATGGGCCACCGCAGCATGGTGCCGGACCTGTCGAAACCCGTCAGCATCTACGAGGTCCACCTCGGATCCTGGCGCCGCAAGGGCGACGACGGCCACCGCTACCTGAACTTCCGCGAACTCGCCGACGAACTCGCCGAGTACGTGGCGGAGATGGGCTTCACGCACATCGAATTCCTGCCCGTATCCGAGCATCCCTTCGACGGCTCCTGGGGCTACCAGCCGATCGGCATGTTCGCGCCGACCCAGCGCTTCGGCGAGCCCGACGACTTCCGCTACCTGGTCGACCGCTGCCACAGGGCGGGTCTTTCGATCATCGTCGACTGGGTGCCGGCACACTTCCCCCGCGACGAGCACGGCCTGCGCCGTTTCGACGGCACCGCGCTCTACGAACACGAGGATCCGCGCAAGGGCGAACACACCGACTGGGGCACGATGGTATTCAACTTCGGGCGCCGCGAGGTCGTGAATTACCTGATCGGCAGTGCGCTGTACTGGGTCGAGGAATTCCACATCGACGGCATCCGCGTCGATGCAGTGGCGTCCATGTTGTACCTGAACTATTCCCGCAACGAGGGCGAGTGGGTGCCGAACGAATTCGGCGGCAACGAGAACCTCGAAGCCGTCGAGTTCCTGCGCAAGCTGAACGTCCAGGTCCATGTCCATGGCGCCGTCTCCTTCGCCGAAGAATCCACGGCGTGGCCGGGCGTGTCCCGGCCGATCGAATCCGGCGGTCTCGGCTTTACCTACAAGTGGAACATGGGCTGGATGCACGACACGCTGAAGTACATGTCCGAGGACCCGGTACACCGCAAGTTCCACCACGACAAGATGACCTTCGGACTCGTCTACGCATTCCACGAGAACTTCGTCCTGCCGCTGTCGCACGACGAGGTCGTGCACGGCAAGCGCTCGCTGCTCGGACGCATGCCGGGCGACGAGTGGCAACGGTTCGCGAACCTGCGTGCCTACTTCGGCAGCATGTACGCGCATCCGGGCAAGAAGTTGTTGTTCATGGGCAGTGAGATCGCACCCTACGAGGAATGGAATCACGACCGCTCGCTCGACTGGCACCTGCTCGAGTACCCGGTGCACAAGGGAGTGCAGAACCTCGTCCGCGATCTCAACGCGCTGTACAAGGACACGCCGGCGCTCCACGAGGTGGACTTCGCGCCGGACGGTTTCGAGTGGATCCGCTGGGACGACCGCGACAACAGCATCCTGTCCTGGTTCCGCCGCGATCGCTCGGGAGGCTACGTCATCTGTATCTCGAATTTCACCCCGGTCGTGCGCAGCGACTTCCTGCTGGGCGTCCCCGAGGGATGCCCGTTCGACGAGGTGCTGAACACAGATGCGGTGCAATACGGCGGCAGCGGCGCAGTGAATGGGCGCATCGTCCCGACCCGGGGCGATTACGAGGGGAGACCGTATACTCTGCACTTGACATTACCGCCTCTGGCAACGCTTATACTGGCTCCCGAAAGAACAAGGACAAGCGGGGAGCAAGGCACGGCATGAGTGTACGTACTGACAAGTCCGTCGGCATCGGCGAGATAGAGCTGCTGCAAACGCCCGACCTGCCGATGACCGCCGATGCGATCCTCGAGGATTTCACGCACTATTTCGGGCGCATGCTCGGCCGCCGAACGATCCGTACGCAATCGCCTTTCCTGTACCAGGCCGTCGTCTTCGCGGCACGCGACCGGCTGATGGAACGTTGGGGCCGTACCCGGATGGCGACCGAACGCAACGACAACCGGCGCGTCAGCTACCTGTCGCTCGAGTTCCTGATGGGCCGCCTGCTGCACAACGCCCTGCTCAACCTCGGCATCGAGACGGAGACCGCCGAGGCGCTGCACCGCATCGGGCTCGACCTCGAGGACGTCTACAACCGCGAGCACGACGCCGGGCTCGGCAACGGCGGTCTCGGCCGGCTCGCCGCCTGCTTCCTCGACAGTTGCGCGACCCTGAGCCTGCCCGTCGTCGGCTACGGCATCCGCTATCACTACGGCATGTTCCGGCAGCGTATCGAGAACGGCTACCAGGTCGAGGATCCGGATTCCTGGCTGCGCGAGGGTTTCCCCTGGGAGGTCGAGCGCTTCGAGCTGGCCCAGAAGGTCAAGTTCGGGGGGCGCTCGTCCAGCTACAAGGACGTCACCGGCAGGACCCGTTACGCCTGGGTCGACACCAACGACGTCATGGCCATCCCCTACGACGTCCCCGTGCCGGGCTACCGCAACGGTATCGTCAACACGCTCAGGCTCTGGTCCGCGGTGGCGACGGACGAGTTCGATCTCGAGGAGTTCAATGCGGGCAGTTACGCGGACGCCGTCGAGTCGAAGAACCAGGCCGAGAACATCACCATGGTGCTGTACCCGAATACGGCGACCGAGGCCGGCCACGAGCTCCGCTTGCGGCAACAGTATTTCCTGGCGTCTGCCAGCCTGCAGGACGCACTGCGCTTCTACACTTACCATCACGGCAATGACGTCCGGGGCTTCGCCGACAAGAACTGCATGCAACTGAACGACACGCATCCGGCGATCGCCATCCCCGAGCTGATGCGCCTTCTGCTCGACGAGTTCCTGCTCGACTGGGACGACGCCTGGAACATCACGCGGCGTTGCATGGCGTACACGAACCACACGCTGTTGCCCGAGGCGCTGGAGTCCTGGCCGGTGTCGATGTTCCGCCGGCTGTTACCGCGCCTGCTCGACATCATCTACGAGATCAATGCGCGCTTCATCACCGAACTCAGTCAGCGCTGGCCGGGCGACAACGAGCGCATCAAGCGCATGTCGCTGGTGCAGGAAGGCACCGAGCCTCGAATCCGGATGGCATACCTCGCCATCGTGGGCAGCTTCTCGGTGAACGGCGTGGCGGAGCTGCATTCGAAGCTGCTCCGCGAGGGCCTGTTCCGGGATTTCGCCGAGCTGTGGCCCGACAAGTTCAACAACAAGACCAACGGCGTCACGCCACGGCGCTGGCTGGCCGCCTGCAATCCGCGGCTCGCCGCGCTGATCACTGAACGCATCGGCGAGGACTGGGTCACCGACCTGGGCCAGCTCCAGAGATTGGCCGAATCCGCGGACGACGAGAATTTCCAGACCCAGTGGCGCAAGGTCAAATTGCTGAACAAGGTCCGGCTGGCACGCGTCATCGAGAACCGGACGGGTCTCAACCTGCCGACCGAGATGCTGTTCGACGTACAGGTGAAGCGCATCCACGAATACAAGCGCCAGCTCCTGAACGTATTGCATGCCATCTACCTGTACGACCGGATCCGCCGCGGCGACGGCGAGCGGCGCCTGCCCCGCGCGATCATCATCGGCGGCAAGGCGGCACCCGGCTATGCGATGGCGAAGTCCGTGGTCAAGTTCATCAACAACGTGGCCCGCGTGATCAATTCCGACCCGGCGATGAGTGACCGCCTGCGCCTGATCTTCTACCCGGATTACAATGTATCCGCGATGGAGATGATCTGTCCCGCCGCCGATATCTCCGAGCAGATCTCGACGGCCGGCAAGGAGGCATCGGGCACCGGCAACATGAAGTTCATGATGAACGGCGCGGTGACGGTCGGCACGCTGGACGGCGCCAACGTCGAGATCCGCGAGGCGGTCGGCGAAGAGAACTTCTTCCTGTTCGGACTCACGGTCGAGGAGATCCGTGAGTTGCGTGGCCGCTACGACCCGAACGCCATCATCGAGGCCGACGAGGATTTCTCGCGCGTCATGTTTCTCATCGAGAGCGGACACTTCAACCGCTTCGAGCCGGGCGTCCTGGACCCGATCGTCCGATCGATACGCGAGCCCGCCGATGCCTGGATGACGGCCGGCGACTTCCGGAGTTTCGTCGATGCGCACAGCAAGGCGGAGGACGCTTACCGGAACCGCTCGGCATGGACGCGCATGAGCATCCTCAACACGGCCAACTCCGGGAAGTTCTCGACGGATCGGACGATCCGCGATTACAACGACGGCGTCTGGAAGCTCGATCCGATCAAGCTCGCCACGAGATGATGCAGGCGGGCCGGCCCGCCCCGCTCGGCGCGAAAGCGGATGCTGCGGGCACGAATTTCGCGGTCTTCTCTTCGGTCGCCGAGCGCGTCGAACTGTGCCTGTTCGACGCGCAGGGACGGCAGCTGCGCGCCTTCGACCTGCCCGGCCGCGACGGCGACGTGCGGCACGGCTACCTGCCGGATTGCGGCCCGGGTCAGCGTTACGGCTATCGCGTGCACGGGCCCTACGAGCCGAAGAAAGGTCTGCGCTGCAATCCCGCCAAGCTGCTGATCGATCCGTATGCGCGCGCGCTGGCCGGGGAATTCCAATGGCACGACGCCGCGTTCGATTACGTACCCGGCACTGCCAACCGGCCGCAGAAGATGGACAAGCGCGACAGCGCGCCGTACGTACCGAAGTCCGTCGTCACCGCGGCGACGATCTCCGCGCTCACCGGCGGCCCGCGCATCCCCTGGTCGGAGACCGTCTTCTACGAGGCGAACGTGCGCGGTTACACGATGCGGCATCCCGCGGTCGACGAGGCAGCGCGCGGCACCTTCGACGGCATGCGTCACAAGGACGTACTGAGTTACCTGAAGGCGCTCGGCATCACCGCCCTCGAACTCATGCCGGTACACGCGTTCATCGACGAACAGCATCTCGTCGACCGCGGCCTGCGCAATTTCTGGGGCTACAACACGATCGCGTTCTTCGCGCCCTGTCAGCGCTACGTCCGCAGCGACGGCGTCGCGGAGTTCCGCGACATGGTGCGCGCCATTCACGACGCCGGCATCGAAGTCATCCTCGACGTCGTCTACAACCATACCGGCGAAGGCGACCACCGCGGTCCCACGCTCGGCTTCCGCGGCCTCGACAACCTGGCCTATTACAGCACCGAGCCGAAGGATCCGGCGACCTACATCAACGACACGGGCTGCGGCAACACCGTAAACATGGATCACCCGCAGGTCCGGCAACTCGTGATCGACAGCCTCCTGTACTGGCACCGCGACATGGGCGTGGACGGCTTCCGCTTCGACCTGGCGCCCGTGCTCGGACGCCACAACCACGGTTATTCCGTATCGCATCCGATGCTGAAGGCGATCTCGTCGCACGAGGGCCTGCGCGACGCGAAGCTCGTCGCCGAACCCTGGGACCCCGGCCCGGGCGGGTACCAGCTCGGCAACTTCCCCGGCGGCTGGGCGGAATGGAACGACCGCTTCCGCGACACCGTGCGGCGGTTCTGGCGCGGCGACGGACAGCTGACCGGCGAGCTGGCGCGCCGGCTGCACGGCTCGGCGGATATCTTCGAAGCCAGCGGCCGCTCTTCGCTCGCGAGCGTGAACTACGTCGCGAGCCACGACGGCTTCACGCTGGCCGACATCGTCAGCTACGAGAGGCGCCACAACGAGGCCAACGGCGAGGACAACCGCGACGGCCACGCCGAGAACTACAGCCGCAACTACGGCGTCGAGGGCGACACGGACGACGCCGACATCCTCGCCATGCGCCGGCGCCAGCGCCTCAACCTGCTGGCCACCGTGTTCCTGTCACAGGGTACGCCGATGCTGCTCGCCGGCGACGAGTGCGGGCATACGCAGCTCGGTAACAACAATGCCTATGCGCAGGACAACGACACCGGCTGGCTGGACTGGGGCGGCGTCGAGCGCGACCCGGAATTCGTGGCGCAGGTGCGGGAACTGATCCGGCTGCGGCGCCGACACGCCCCTGCTCAGGTTGCGCGAGTACATCCACGGCAAGCTCGAGACGGAACACGGCACCATCGAGATCGACTGGTTTGCGCCTTCGGGCGAGAAGATGCGCGACAAGGACTGGGCGGACGGCGGCGTGATCTGTGCCTGCATCTCCGAGACCGGCGGCACGCACGGCGATTCGGCCGCGGCGATCCTGATCAACGGCTCGGGCGCCGCGACGCAATTCAGGCTGCCGGGATCGGACGGCTGGCGACTGGCGTTCTCGAGCGCGGCCGAAGCAAGGGTCTCGAACGAGCGCGTGTCGCTGCCCGGACCGGGCATCGCGCTGTTGCTGCGCGATGGTACACTGCGATCCGATCAGGTTCGCTGACGGTTCGAACGCAACGACGATGGCCTACCGAATTCTCATTCTCAACGGACCGGGGCTGGCCGATCTCAGAGACGACGAGGGTCATTTCCAACAGGGACTGACGCTCGCAAGGATCAGGGACGAATGCGCCAGGCTTTGCCGCAGCCTCGACATGGAGGCTGATTTTCGGCAAACGGACGATCAACAGGAGATGGTCGACTGGATCGCACAGGACGGCGCCGGTTTCGACGGCATCATTATCAATCCGGCCGGCTCTTCCAGAGCTGCGACGGTTTCCCTTCCGGCGCACCTCTCGGCGTTTCAGATGAAGGCCTTACTCGGCAAACCCGTTATCGAGGTGCACATAGAGAATATATTTTCCGATGGCGCGGCCGGCGCGCAGCCGATGCACGAGCCGGATATCGATCTGGGTTTCGTCTGCGGTCTCGGCGTCCAGGGCTACCTGATCGCGATCCGGTCAATCGCCCATCGCCTGCATTCCAACGAGGCGCACTAGTGTCCGGGGCCATTTATATCGTGAACGGGCCGAACCTGAATCTCCTGGGGACGCGGGAGCCGGAGATCTACGGCCATGCGACGCTCGACGACATTTGCAACCGATGCCGGGCCATCAGCGAGAAGCACGGCTTCGACCTGCAGTTTTTCCAATCCAATCACGAAGGCGCGATAGTCGACCAGTTACAGGATGCGATCGACAACGCCGAGGGCATCATCATCAACGCGGCGGCGTACACACACACGTCCGTTGCGATCCACGACACCTTGCGCGCCTTCCAGGGGCCCAAGATCGAGCTGCACCTCTCGAATCCGCATGTTCGCGAATCCTTCCGACACGTGTCCTACGTGTCGCCGGTGGTAGACGGGGTGATCGCCGGCCTGGGCGCGTACGGGTACGAACTCGCGATTGACGTCCTCATCGCCGAATTGAAGACGAACAGTCACTGACCAGGGCCGGCTAGCGCAGGCCAAGCATGGCGTAGACCGAATCTGAATCGACGCAGCGACAGGGCCGGATCAGCCGGCGGCTCTCGCAGTAGCCGGTCTGGCCTGCCGGGCACCGGATTTCGTCGCGTGCCTGCCGACGCTCGACTGCCTGCTCGCGCCGCTCGACCGCACTCCAGTTGCCGGTCAACAATGCCTGTCGCTCGAGTTGTTCGAGGGAAGGGCCGGACGCGCAGCCGGCCACGAAACACAGTGCCGTTAAAAAGACGCCGCGCATGACCCGTACCTCCCCTGAGTATCCTTTTGCCCGAACGTAAGGACGTGGTACGACGGCGGGCGGCGCGGCGCAGTGACGCAATGCGCAGTTCGGCGTTACGAACTTGTGACGATCAGGCATTTGCCGCGCGGCAACGATCCAAACGTCGTGCCCACTTCGCGTGCAGCGATTTTGTGGAAACCGTGCAACGCAGTCGTCACGATTCGCAATTCGTGACACGAGTCACGGTCAGGGGAACCGCGACGTCACGCTCGTGCAATCATTCCGCGATACACTGACAACGGGCCGCACTTCGCCGACAGGACCTGTCTACTCGGAGTGGACGAGTGCCTCGTATCGGGCGATTTCCGCCGGGTCGGATGCACCGGTAGCCGGCGCTCCGTAGATCCTGTGCAACGCGTCGAGGTCGAGGTAGCCCGGATGATGCACCTCGACGATCGTGGCGTAGTGAATCTCCCGGCCGCTCTTGTGCAGGTCCAGCCGGTAGACGTGCATCGCGAGGACCTGCGGCCGGGCCAGATGCATCAGTTGCAGGATCCCGTGGTCGTACGAGTCGACGAATACGGCGCCGACATAGACCGTCCGCTTGGCGACGGCCCAGCCGGCGGCCTTGAACGAGGCGCCGATGGACTGCCCGGCCAGCACTTTCGCTTGCGTGGCCGCGATATCGGCAGGCAGGTCCTGGAATTGCACGACGGCATACGTCCGGCAGATGCGCTCGCCTCCCTCCAGGCTGTACAAGTTGCTGCGACGCAGACTGCTTGACTGCTCCAGGACGTCGACGGCGTAACTGCCGAAACGCTGCTCGATCCGCTCGCTGTTCAGCAGCGTTGGTTTTGTTACGCACGCCGCGAGCAGCAAAAGAAATACGGCCAGACCAGCACGAGCGGCACGGGGCAAATTGAAGTAGCCCCCACCCCTCGTCTCCAACAGGCGTACCCGCAGTTCGAGGAAAAGCAACGCGTACTACCAGGAACCCAGTACGCCGAGTTCCTGGGTGGTATACAGGAACTGAGAAGCGACCGCGACGACGATCGACACCAAAACCATTACATATTCGAATTCACTCATGATGACCCTTCGGGTCTAATCCGGCCTTTGAGTATAGCCCGGATGAACGGCTGGTCTTGGGCGTATGCCCGTCATTCGGCGAGGGACTCTGACGAGGACCCGATCTCAGCGTCTGCTGCTGCGGAAAGCAGTCGTTCGAATTGTGGAAATACTCAGAGTCCCAAGATTGCAACGGGAACGAGCGCGAGAAGTGCTGCCGCAATTTGCAGTGAAATTACAGCTAAAGTTTGTTTCGGAAACTTGGGGAACCAGATGAACGCAAAGAGCAGTGCAATCGGAACTTGCGGACCAATAAGAAGTTGAAAGATATGAGCAGCCGTACCCTCATCTTGTTGCGGACCGACGCCAAACAGCAAAACTGCAATAGTCACAACCGCAAGAGCCCCAGCCGACATGACCAAAGGCAGATGGGCACTGGGTCTTTTCAACAGGTTCAAAAGCTCCATTGGAGCCTCCCGCGTTAGAGCCTTCCTGGACGGCTGCCTTGGATCAACAGCGCCCCTTTCCAAATTGATCAATATAACCCTTTGAGCGGAGCGAATCGGCAGTAAAGCGGTCGGTCATCATCCCGTTGAAGACCCCAATTGGTGACACCTAAAGTAGATTCTAGGAAATCTGCCACGTGGAGAGTTATTGACGAGTTTGAAAAATAAGTTTCCGCGGAAACGCGGGAACTGGGCGTCTGCTCTTGCGGAAAGCGACCGTTCGTTCAATCCCGTTGGGGCAGCCGCAAACGGCCACAAGCGGACGCAGGCCGGAAGTATTGCGGAGAGCGCATTGAGCACTCAATTCGCCAAAATCCTCTCCAATTTTGATTCGTAGTCGATTCGCAAACCGCTTGTCTTGCGAAGGCATCGTACGCGCCTTAATGCGTCTTCCACACGTGTATAAGCTTCATCCGCAGCCTGTGGAAAATCACGCGCATAATGACCGAGCAATATGGCGAAATGGCCTCGCCGCTCCACATTTGAATACCCTAACTCGTCTAACCGTGCCAACGCACGTTGGGTTCTCTTCCAATCGGAACGCCGTGCAAGGCATTCCGTTGCGAAGAGTTCAGCGCAACGTCTTCGCACTTCCGTGGCCCATGAAGTGGAGACTTGTGTCAGTAGTTGTCGCTCCAGCGATTCGAGGTTAGTGTAGAACTCGGTTAGTGATTTACCGCTGTACTCCTTAGCGAACTGGCCAATTTGCTTTGCAACGACACGAGATGACTTGGGAAAAGATCCATACATTGTGCGTAGAAGGGGTTTCAGTGATTCTCAAAGGTGATGTTAGCGCGCAGTTCTGCGACCGTCTGCTTCGGGTCACAAGCAGCCGCCCAAGGCTCTCTAGCCCACCGGCTGCTTTCCGAAGTATACCGACCGGCCGCGATCCCGCGGGAGGCTCCAATTGGCGAAACCTAAAGTAGATTCGAGGAAATCCGCCACGTGGCGGATTATTGACCAATTCGAAAAATAAGTTTCCGCGGAAACACAGGAACTGGGCGTCTGCTCTTGCGGAAAGCGGCCGTTCGTTCAACCTCGCCGGGGGCGGCTGCAAACGGCCAAAACCAGACGGATAAACTGCACTCTATGTCGATGAATCCAAGACTTGATCAGCGTCACCAGAAAGCGCCCACTTTTTTAGCGCTTCGCGTCCCGAGCGGCCGTAAATCATTGCGAATTCGCTATACCCGTTCTTGATTAGTTGCTCTGCTCTCCATTGAAAGGCGACGGTCGCGAAATAAAATACGAATCCAGCGCCGTAGATTACGGACATGTACACAAGCGCTGTCCCAAGCGATTCAGATAGCTGTGTGTCAAGAAGGAACATTCCGAACGCCGTACCTAGAAACGCTGGCAGCATGTATCGGGCGAACCGCCAGAAGACACCGTTTCCGATGGCCCAGAACAGGTTGAAGATCAACGCCCCAGCCGACCAACCTACAGGCAGTATTTCAAACGCTCCAGAGCGATCCTTGAACAACCGAAATTCGCGCATTCTTTGGTCTTTTGTTGCGGGTGACGAGGGGCCGGTAAGGGTCACAAGCGGCCCTTTCCAAAGTGACCAATATAACCTTTTGAGCGGCTTGAGTCGGCAGTAGAGCGGCCGATCGCCATCCCACCGGAAACTCCTGTTGGCGACACTTAAGATAGATTCCAGGAAATCCGCCACGTGGCGGCTTTTTGACCGATTCGAAAATAAAGTTTCCGCGGAAACGCGGGAACCGGGAGTTCGCTCTTTCGGACAGCAGCCGTACATACAACTTCGCCGGGGGCAGCTGCAAACGGTCGCGGCAAGACGCTCGCGTATCGGTCCAAGCGAGTTTCATTGGCGCCGATCGTGTACATGCAGGGTGCCAGAATTCTCGCGATTGATTACCTGCAAGCTTCCATAGGAGCATGATCGAACATACCCCAGGATTGCGCCATAGACGAGAACCATCAGCACGATCGGCAAAACGTACTTGATGCGCATTTTCAGCCAGTAAACGATCAAGGCAAGCCGAATTCTTGAATCGTTTCTCTTCAAGGCCATGCGGCTCTTCTGACAAGCAACGTCACTATTGCCACCAAACTTCGTGCCAGGATTCTTTCAGTTCAATGTGTTCCGGAAGGTCAGTCTTCCAATCCCGAATCCACGGAACTCCAAGCAATGTGTCTGGCATTCCCGTGAGACCAATTTCGGCGATCCCTTCGTCCCTCCGATGCTCGCGGTAGGTATTGGGCAGACTCTTGACATGAATGTGTGTAATTGCCTGCCAGGGAATTAAGAAGGTTCGAAGAAATGGATTGTAGGCCTTCTCTAAAACCAATCCATCCGTGGAACGGTATGCGAAGCAAAAAGGCAGACGCTGATCGTTTATGAAAATTACCGGAACCGCTGGATCGCTTCGTTCGCGTGGCACGGAATTGCCTGAAAAGTGGGCTGACAACTTTCGCCACTCATCGTTACGTCGTTTTCGTGCGCTTACCATGACCGAAGCGCTCTCAATAGTGCGACGCAATATCCCCAAAACCTGCGATAGCGGCCGTTCAGTAGTTTAGCAACCCAGGGGCCGCTTACGGCCAGAAGGGGTTGTTGGCAAGTATCTCTACTGAGCCAAAATCGGCTATGCCAGCTATCCCTCTTCATCCGGTTTATAACCATTCAACAGCGGCACTACACGCAGAATTAATCTCGGGACGATATAGGTTGCGAATGATATCGGGATCGTCATACAGAAGAATCCGAAAGATCAGGAACGCCGTACCCGCTTGCCCGAATTCGCGAAAGTAGCCCATTGCCCACAACATCGCAGTCCAAAACGCGAACGCCCCTGAGATGATCGCAGAGCGGTGACGCCGCAGGAACTGACTGGCCCTATATGAATGGCGATAAACGTGTTGACTGAACTGAGAGTAATTCATTGACCAATTCGCAAACATCGTCTTCGGATCAACAGCGTCCCTTGCCAAAGTGATCAATATAACCCTTTGAGCGGAGCGAATCGGCAGCAAAGCGGCCGATCGTTCAACCTCGTCGGGGGGTTGCTGCAAACGGCTAGAAGCAGCCGCTCAATTCGCGCCGACTTACAGCGTCGGAGTACGACAAAAGCGGTCGTATATGTACTTGCCAATGCCAACAATCAGCTTGTAGAAAATCCAGGACATGACGAAAGTCACCGCTGAGGTCACGAGCCAAAAGCCAAGCGCGTTGGCGAGGAGCACCAGAGTCTCGGAAATCTTTTCTGTCGGAAGGCCGGCCCAAATGAAAACTATTGCGATGGACCCGCCCACTATTGCGGCAAATAGCAGCAGACTCTTGTTGGCGGTATATCTCATCACTTTGAAAGTTTGCAAAGGGTCCGGAGCAGCTCTTTCCAAAGTGATCAATATAGTCTCTTAAGCGGCCTGCGTCGTCAGCAGAGCGGCCGGTCGCCATCCCACCGGGCGCTCCTATTGGCGACACTTAAAGTAGATTCTAGGAAATCCGCCACGTGGCGGATTATTGTCCACTTCGGAAAATAAGTTTCCGCGGAAACGCGGGAATTGCCTGCCGGCTCAGCCCGCCACGCCGGCCAGCTGCTCGAGGATGGTCGGCAGATAGGACGTCACGAGCGAGAGATGGCCCTGATCGGCCTCCAGCCGGAGCTTTGCGCCGGGGATGTGTGCGGCCAGCCACTTGCCGTGCGCGCCGGGGACCATCTTGTCCTGTTGACCCTGCCACACGGTGACCGGCACACGCATGTCATCGAGGTCGAATCCCCACGGTTTGACGAACGCGAGATCGTCGTCGATCCAGCCTCCGAAACCCGAATGCAACGCCCAGCGGAACGCTTCGGCGACATTGTCCGCGAACGCGTCCGTGAGCACGGCCTTGTCCGGCTCGGAAACGAGGCCGCCGAGTGAGTCGGCGACGGCTTCGCCGGTGACGTTGTGGAAATCTGCGTAATTCGCGGCGAGAAACGCGGTCAGTGCCTTCTCCCCTTCGACGGCCGTCTCGAATTCCGCTACGTTTTCGGGTCCCATGCCGGCCAGGAAATCCAGGTCGCTCTGGCCCCACATGCCGGCGCCGGCGAGCGTCGCCACGCCCTTGCAGCGGTCCTTCAGCAGCACCCCGCAGGCCAGCGCGTGCGGGCCGCCGCCGGACCAGCCGGTCGTGACGAACTTGTCGGCACCCAGGTGATCGAGGAGCAGTGCGGCATCGGCTGCCGCCTCAGCGACATTGCGCCCGGGCAGCCTCGTGGACGTGCCGTATCCCGGCCGGCTGTAGGCCACGACCCGCATGCCGGCCGCGGCCGCGGCACCCTTCCAGGTCGAAAAGCCCAGTGCGGAGTACGGCGTGCCGTGGTGGCAAACCAGCGGCAGCCCGTCGGCCGGGCCCGCGCTGAAGTACTCGATCCTGCGGCCATCCGGGGTCTCGAAGTGAGACAACCAGGCGCCTTCCTGGCCGGCCTCATCCTGCGCCAGGGCTCGCGTCGGTATCCTCGTCAGGACGCCGCCACCTGCTGCAGCCATCAACATCGATATCGCTTTGCGGCGCGTCACCATAATTCACCTCTTTTGCCAGTCCACCCTGTCGACATCCGGGTCTCACTCTCCGGCCAGCTCACTGCTCTGGCGGCGGGCCGGGCTCGAACGCGATCGACACGAGCCGCCAGGAATAGACATCGGGATGATCCGTGATCAGTTTGGTATTCACGATCTCGCTGTAGTTACCCCGGATCCGGACCTCGAGCGTCGTGATGCGCTTGTCGCCGTCGGAGTTCTCGCCGACGAGCTGGATCTTGAGCAGGCCGGGTCCGGGCGCGTGCTCCACGCGACTGCTCAGCTCGAGCAGGCGCGGATTCGGGTAGTACGTCAGATTGCCGCGCAGGCAAACCTGCCGTTGCCCGTCGCAGAGTTCGGAATTGGGCGGAGTGACGTTCTCGGGTGTCCCGGCCAGGGACTCGGACACCGCCAGGACAAGCAGCAGGATGCCTGCCGACAATGTGGGTCGCATCGCCGACTACCCGCCTTCTGACCCCTGCTCGAGTCCCGCCGCGATCTTGCGGATTTCGTCCGCGCTGTGCTCTCCCCCCAGCGCGGTGCCCGGTACCAGGTATTTACCCATCGCCAGCCCGCCGATGACGACGGGTTCGTAGCCCACTTCGCGAATCAGTTGCGAGGCAACGTCCAGCGCCTCGGCGTCGTCGCCGGCGATCGGCATCCCGACCCGGCCGGGCTCCTTGTATGCCGAACCCATGCTGGCTGCCCCGATGGCATTGAACGCGCGCACCAGGCGGGCGCCGGGCAGCAGTTCCGCCGATGCCAGGCCGGCGCCCTTCTCCCGTGCCCAGTTGGCGATATCGCCGTCCCGTCGAGGGAAGGGGTTGCAGGTGTCGATGACTACCTTGCCCTTGATCAGGTCCGCGAGGTCCTTGCCGACGGCGGGCAGTGCACTGTACGGCACGGAGACCATCAGCACGTCGCCGAACGCGGCGGCTTCGCGCGGCGTGCCGGCGCTGGCGCCGGCGCCGATGTCCGCGGCGAGCGACTTGTCGTGCTCGAGGTGGCGCGAGGAGAACATCACCTCGTGCCCGGCCCGGATCCAGGACGCGCCGATCGCGCTGCCGACGTGGCCGGAGCCGATTATGCCGATCTTCAACTTGTCTGCTGCGCGCGTAGAAAACGGCAGCGTGGCGGCCGTCACGGCCGCTCCGGCGGCGAAAAGAAATCTGCGGCGATGCTGGTCCATGGCAACTCCTCGATCAGGCCATTGCATCGGAAAAGATACGCTTCGGAGCGGCTGCTCGCAAAAGCTGGCAGATTTCGCAGGCGCCGTAGGTACTATCCGAGAGCGCCGATCGCTCCAACTTCAAAGCAGTTCACAGACAATTCGGTCGCGCACGAGTACGCTCTTTTTTTTGGATTAGCAGAACCCATGAAAGTCGTCATCCACAACTTCCCCACGATTGCCAAAGTCATCTTCGGCCTCGGGATGTTATTTGTGGGTGCTTCCCTGCTCGGGAACGACCAAACCTCCGGCGTCTGGGTCATCTTCGGCGTCGGCGCGTGGCTCGGCTATGCGGTCGGCCGGCAGCCCAGGCGGTGCACGGAGTGCGGCTGGGAAGCAAGCCACTGCCCGAACCCCGAGTGTCGCAAACAGTTCGACTGAGCGGGAGCTGGTGGTGATGGGTGGATTTGAACCACCGACCTGCGGGTTATGAGTCCGCCGCTCTAACCAACTGAGCTACATCACCATCGCGTGGGGGCCGAGATTGTCCGGGGGCGGGTAGTCACTGTCAAGGCGGGGGGCCGGGTGGTTCCCGCCTGTAGGAGCCCGCCCCGAGCGGGCGACTCCTGCGCACGGTCGCCCGCTGGGGCGGGGCTGCCTACATCGATTGGCGCCGCTGTCAGACGTTGAAGCGGAAGTGCATGACGTCGCCCTCGCGGACGACATAATCCCGGCCCTCGAGGCGCAGGCGGCCGGCTTCCTTCGCGCCGTGCTCGCCGCGGCCCGCCACGAAGTCGTCGTAGCCGATCACCTCGGCGCGGATGAAGCCCTTCTCGAAGTCGGTGTGGATCTCGCCGGCGGCCTGCGGCGCCGTCGCGCCGATCTTCGTCGTCCAGGCACGGACCTCCTTCGGGCCCGCCGTGAAGAAGGTCTGCAGGCCGAGCAGCCGGTAACCGCAACGGATCACCCGGTTCAGGCCGGGCTCGTCGAAACCGAGATCGGCGAGGAACTCGGCCTTGTCCGCCTCCTCGAGCACGGCAATCTCGGCCTCGATCGCGGCGCAGATCGCGACGACCTCGGCGCCTTCGGCAGCGGCCAGCGCGTTGACCGCGTCGAGGTACGGGTTGTTCTCGAACCCGTCATCGTCGACGTTGGCGACGTACATGACCGGCTTCGCCGTGATCAGGTGCAGCTCGCGCACGATCGCCCGTTCCTTGTCGTTCAGCTCGAGCGCGCGTACCGGCAAGCCCTCGATCGAGCTGCGCCTTCACCTTCTTTATCGTGTCGCGTGCGAACAGCGCGTCCTTGTCGGCCGCCTTCGCGGCTTTCTCGGCCTTCAACAGCTGCCGTTCGACCGACTCGAGATCGGCGAGCGCGAGCTCGGTGTTGATCGTCTCGATGTCGTCGGCCGGGTCGATCGCGCCGGCCACGTGTGTCACGTCGACGTTCTCGAAACAGCGGACGACGTGGGCGATGGCCTGCGTGTCGCGGATGTTGGCCAGGAACTGGTTGCCGAGGCCCTCGCCTTTCGATGCGCCCGCGACGAGCCCGGCGATATCGACGAACTCCACCGTCGTCGGCACGATCTTCTGGGGCTTGACGATCTCGGCCAGCACGGCGAGCCGCGCGTCCGGCACCGCCACGACGCCGACGTTCGGCTCGATGGTGCAGAACGGATAGTTCTCCGCCGCGATCCCGGCCGCGGTCAGCGCGTTGAAGAGTGTCGACTTGCCGACGTTGGGCAGCCCGACGATGCCACAGGTAATCGCCATCAGTCGTCCTTCGTGTGCAACGCCTTCATCGCGGACTGCAAGCCGTCGCTCTGCAGCGTCGGCAGGATGCCGAGGGCCTCGTCGATGTTGCGATCCAGCGCCGCGTCGACGTCCGCGGACCCGCGGCCGAGCACGTGGCCCGTGACCTCACTCCTTGTCGCCCGGATGGCCTACGCCGAGCCGCAGCCGCATGAAGTCGGGACCGCAGTGGCGGATGACGTCGCGGATCCCGTTGTGGCCGCCGTGGCCGCCGCCGAGCTTGAGGCGCACGGTACCCGGCGGCAGGTCGATCTCGTCGTGGGCAACGAGCATCCGGCCGGAGTTCGAGCCGGTAGTAGTCGAGCACGGCGCGCAGCGGCGCGCCGCTCAGGTTCATGTAGCTCTGCGGTTTCACGACCCAGACCTCGACGTCCGCGACGCGGACCCTGCAGCACTCCGCGTCGAAACGCTTCTCGTAGCGGAACTCACCGCGGTACTTGCGGGCGACGGCATCCGCGAACCGGAAACCCGCGTTGTGCAGCGTGCGTACGTAGCGGTCCTCGGGATTGCCGAGGCCGGCGATGAGGCTGAGGTGCGTCATGGGGTTCGAATGTTAAACAAAAAGACCGCCCGCAGGCGGTCTTTCCTGTGGCTGTGCCGTGAGTGCTAGTCCTCGTCGGAATCCTCGCCTTCGGCCGATTCCTCGCCTTCTTTCTCCTCCGCGGCCGTGGGGACTTCGCCGGCGGCGATGACGGCCTCCTCTTCGACTTCCTCCTCGATCACGACTTCCTTGATGACGTGGATCGACACGATCGGATAGTCGTGATCCGGACCCTGCGCCAGTTCCGTCAGCGTGACGCCTTCCGGCAGCTTGATGTCCGACAGGTACAGCATCTCGTCGAGCTCCAGCGCCGAGATGTCGACCTCGAGGTACTCGGGCAGGAAGCGCGGCAGGCACACGACCTCGACGTCGGTCCGCAGGTGCGACACCTTGCCGCCGCCCTCTTTGACGCCGACCGCGACGTCTTCTCCGAGGAAGTGCAGCGGAACGTTCATGCGGATCTCCTGGTCTTCGACGATGCGCTGCAAATCGAGGTGCAGGATCTGGCGCCTGGCCGGATGCCGGTGCACGTCCTTCAGGATCGCGGCCTGGTTCTTCTGGCCGACCTTGACGTTGAGGATGCTCGAGTAGAACGACTCGTTGTCGAGCTGCTGCAGGACCCGGTTGTGGTCGAACGACAGCAGGCGCGGCGCGCGGCCGCCACCGTAGATGATTGCGGGGACCAGTCCCTTGTGACGCAGGCGGCGGCTCGCACCTTTCCCCGTGTCCTCGCGGAACTCCGCAATCAGATCGAAATCTTCAGCCATGACTGAACTCCGTTATCTGATTGACTTTGCTACAGAAAAATCCCCGCCGTCATTGCGACCATGCCGACCGGGGCGCGCATAGTAACCCAAGTCGGGGCCCAAGCCAACGTCAGAAAGCAGGACGGGACGGCGGTGGGCATACACCCGTAGGAGCGGCTTCAGCCGCGATCAGTCCGCCAGCCCGGCGCGGATCGCGGCTGAAGCCGCTCCTACGGGTGCACATTCACCGGCGATAGCGCCGTCAATCGACGTACAGGGAGGAGACGGATTCCTCGTCGGAGATGCGGCGCATGGTCTCGGCCAGCAGTTCCGCGGTGGACAGCTGGCTGATCTTGTCGCAGGCGCGGGCCTCCTCGGACAGCGGGATCGTGTCGGTGACGACGAGCTGGTCGAGGGCGGAGGCGGTGATGCGGGAGACGGCCGGGCCGGACAGCACGGGGTGGGTGATGTAGGCGTCCACGCTCTTCGCACCCCGTTCCTTGAGGACTTCCGCCGCCTGGCACAGCGTACCGGCGGTGTCGACCATGTCGTCGATCATGACGCAGTTCTTCTGGCGGACCTCGCCGATGATGTTCATGACCTCCGACTGGTTGGCCTTCGAGCGGCGCTTGTCGATGATGACCAGGTCCGCGTCGCCCAGCCGCTTGGCCAGCGCCCGCGCACGCACGACGCCGCCAACGTCGGGCGAGACCACGACCATGTCCGGGTACTTGCGCTTCCAGGCCGCGCCGAGCAGCAGTGGCGAGGCATAGACGTTGTCGACGGCAATGTCGAAGAAACCCTGGATCTGGTCTGCGTGCAGGTCGACCGTCAGCACCCGGTCGACGCCGGCGGCCATGATCAGGTTGGCGACCAGCTTGGCCGTGATCGGCACGCGGGATGCGCGCGGGCGCCGGTCCTGCCGCGCGAAGCCGAAATACGGGATTACGGCCGTGATGCGGTCCGCCGAGGCCCGCTTGGCGGCGTCCACCATCACCAGCAGCTCCATCAGGTTCTCGGCCGTCGGCGGGCAGGTCGGCTGGATGATGAAGGTATCCCGGCCGCGGATGTTCTCGAGGATCTCGACGTTGATCTCGCCGTCGCTGAACCGCCCGACGTGGGCGCGAGCGAGCGGCACATGCAGGCTGCGCGCAATGTCCTGGGCGAGCTGCGGGTGCGCGTTCCCCGAAAAGACCGCCATTGTTGCCAGTTCCACGAATCTACCCCTTGCGATTCCCGTGGCTGGGGCGGCAGGATTCGAACCTGCGAATCACGGGATCAAAACCCGTTGCCTTACCACTTGGCTACGCCCCAATGCGCTTCCCGTGCGGCGCAATTTTGCGGGCCGGCCCCCGGGGTGTCAACGCAAGGCCCGGAAAGGCGCGGATTACTCGAAGAACACCCAGTGGTCGATGACGAGCCTGACGCGGGTGTCGGAATTCTGCGCGGTCAGGAGTGCCGGCATGGGCTGCCCGCCGCCGTCGTGGTAGCGGGAGATGTCGACGGTCCAGTCACGCTGGACCAAATGTGTCAGCAGGCCCGCGTCGCTGAACTCGGTGCGGGCCGGCGTCGAGGGATCGGGGATGCCCAGCGCCCAGTAGCGCAGGCTGGAGACCGGGATCGTCCAGCCGTAACGGGCGCGCAGCTCCGCTTCGACGTCCTCGAGCCGGGTCTGCTTGCCGTCCTTGTCGGTCAGCACGACGCTGCGCTCGTCGCCCGCGATGCGGACCGTCCCGACCCCCAGCGGGCCACTGACCGTCGCCGCGAACGCTCCGGCATCCTGCGCGTAGCGCAGCTTGCCGTTGAAGCCGTCGTCGCCCGTGCGTACGGCGATCCGCCCGCCGAACTCCCAGCGATCGAGCTTGCCGAGCACGCGTGTACGGGCGTCCCAGCTCGAGAGATCGGGCAGCATCGCGCTCTTTGGCGCCGCGCAGCCGGCGAGGATCGCGAGGCTCGCGACCGCGGCGATGCGCCGGATGCGGTCAGGGTGCGTCGGGGAAAAAGCGTTCACGCACGTCTTTGAGGAACTCGCTGTCCGGGTTCTTTTGTTCCGCCGTGGACAGCAGTTGCAGCGCCTCGTCCTTGCGGTCCATCGAGGCCAGCACCTCCACGAGGTGCGCGGCGACCTCCGGGTCCGGGAACTTGTCGTAAGCGAGCTTGAGCTGCTCGAGCGCCTTCTCGGGATGGCCGCGCTTGTACAGGACCCAGCCATAGCTGTCGATGATGGCGGGACTGTCCGGCTCGATGTCGAGCGCCTTGCGGATCAGCTTCTCCGCCTCGCGATAGTCGTCGGTGCGATCCGCCAGCGTGTAGCCGAACGCATTCAGCGACATGGCGCTGTGCGGCCAGCGTTTCGTGGCCGTCCGGTACGAATCGAGCGCGTCGTCGAGCCGGCCCATGCGCAGTAGCAGTTCCGCGCGGCCCAGCGCGACCGACTCGTCGTCCGGGCGATAGTTGACGGCACGATCGTAATCGGCGAGTGCCTCGTCGTAGCGTTCCAGCGAAGTGAGCAATTGAGCGCGCGCGACGACCATGTCGATCGCGAATTGCGGGTGGTCGCTGCCGAACTTGTCGAGCCGCTCGAGCGCGAGATCCGGCTTGTCGGAATCGAACGCGAGCAAGGCGCTGGCGCGCCGCTGCGCCATGACGGCGTTCTGACCGTCGTCGACCTCGGAATACAGCTGGATCGCCTTTTCGTTCTCGCCGCGGACGTCGGCGATGCGCGCGAGGTAGTACACGGCGTCCATCGTGTAGTGGCCGCTCTGCAGAAGATCCTGGAAATCCTCTTCCGCGGCATCGAGATTGTTCAGCCGGAAGTCGATGATGGCCATCAGGCGGAGCGCATCCGTGCGCGACGACTGTTCGAGCAGGATCTGGTTGACCTGACTCAGCGCGTCTTCGTCGCGGCCGGCGGACATGTACATCAGGGCGAGCTCCATGCGCGCGTCGGGGTCCGGGTCCGGATCGTCGCCGATGATGCGCGCCGTGTAGTCGATCGCCTTGTCGCTGTCGCCGGACAACAGCAGGGCCCGGCCATAGAGCAGCTTGGCCTTGATCCAGTCCGGTTCCAGCTCGGAGGCGCGTTGCGCTTCCTTCTTGGCATTCTCGTAATCGCCGGCCTGCAGGGAGGTCGCACCGACCGCATAGTGAGCGGACGCGGAATCCGGGTACGGTTTGGCGAGCATGCGCATCAGCTTGTCGACGTGCTCCGGGTTCTCGTCCGCGAATACGGGCAACAGGGACAACAGGGCTTCGTCCGGGGGTTGCCTGCCCTTCTCGAGGAGCATCTCGAAATCGCGCCGCGCGGCCTTCAGGTCACCCTCCCGCAACTCGAGCTGGGCGGTATAGACGAGCGCCTCCTCGCTGCCCTCGTCCAGCCCGGACCAGCGCCGCGCCGCCGTCAGGCCCGCGGTATTGAAGCCGAAGCCGAACGCCATCCGCGTGGCCATGCGGGCAACCTCGGGGTCATCGCTGATCTCCGCGGCCCGGACATACTCGTGCACCGCCTTCAGGTACTCGTCGGCCTTGAGGTAGATCTGGGCCTGCTCGATGTGCGCGCTGGCCGAATCCTCGCTGTCGTCGTCCGCGGCAACGACAGGATTGGCGAGCGCAAGCGCCGCAAGCGCCGTGACGACGGTAAATCGACGAAAGTCAGGCATGGCAGTCCCAGGGGTCATCCGAATCGGCACGAGTAGTTTGCGGTGCACGGGTATCACAGACAAGGAACTGGTTCGACAGTTCGCTTACAATCCTAGTACCCTGTCAAGGTGATATTGATGGATTCAGCGCGCCTGAGCGGTTGCGACGCAAGGCGCGTCGCGCAGGCAATGGCGAGCCCTTGCCAAGCGGCGCAACGCGGCGGCGCAACCGCTCAGGCGCGCCCTGCGGGCTGGCCTGTCGGCGTCCCTGGCCGCGTTGCGGGTCTTGCAAAGGGCTCGCCATTCGCTGCGACCCGCGCCTTGCCAGAAACGCCGACAGGTCAACTGAATTCACCAATATCACCTTGACAGGGTACTAGCCTATGCGGCTGCAGATACTCGGCCTGAACCATAACACGGCACCCGTTGAGATTCGCGAGCAGGTCGTCTTCGCGGGAGACGAGGTCGGCCGGGCCCTCACGCGCCTGTCCGGGATCGAGGGCGTGGAGGAAGCCGTGCTCCTGTCGACCTGCAACCGGACCGAATTCTATATTGTCACGTCCGACGGCGGCCGTGATCGGCTGCGCGCCTGGCTGCACGACGACCGCCACCTGGACCCGGCGTTCAGCGAGACGCTGTTCACCATGGACTCCGAGGAAGCCATCCGGCACATCTTCCGGGTGGCCTGCGGGCTCGATTCGATGGTCCTGGGCGAGCCGCAGATCCTCGGCCAGCTCAAGGATGCCTTCCGCGAGGCCCAGCAGGCCGGTACGCTCGGCAAGCATCTCTCGCGACTGTTCCAGCACACGTTCTCGGTTGCCAAGAAGGTCCGTACCGACACGGCGATCGGCGCCAACCCGGTGTCGGTGGCCTCCGCCGCCGTCAGCCTCGCCCAGCAGTTCTTCGCGGGCTTCACACAGCACACGGCCCTGCTCGTCGGCGCGGGCGTGACCATCGAGCTGGTCGCCCGGCACCTGGCGGCGCGCAAGCTCGGCCGCCTGTTCATCGCCAACCGCAGCGTCGACCGCGCGCTGCGACTCGCCGGTCAGTTCGGCGGCTTCGCGCTGCCGCTCTCGGAGATCGAGGGCACGCTGCCGGAGGCGGATATCCTCATCACCTCGACGGCCAGCCCGGAACCGATCATCACCCGCAACGATCTCGAGGTGGCGTTGAAACTGCGCAAGCGCAAGCCGATCTTCGCCGTGGACATCGCCGTGCCGCGCGACATCGAGCGGGAGGCCGCGGACCTCAAAGACCTCTACCTCTATACGATCGACGATCTCCAGAAGGTCATCCAGGAGGGCCAGTTGAGCCGGGAGGCGGCGGCACTCGACGCCAACCGCATCCTCGACGAGGAGATCACGCGTTACCTGAGCATGGAGCGCGCGAAGCAGGTGTCGCCGGTGATCACGGCACTGCGCGAGCGGGCGGAGTCCGTTCGCGACGAGGTGCTGCGCGAAGCTCGCCGCCGGCTCAAGAAGGGCGTCGACAGCGACGAAGTGATCGAGTACGCCACGGCGTCGCTGATGAAGAAGCTCTTGCACCATCCCAGCGTACGCTTGCGGGCAGCCGGCGAGGCGGAGGAAGAGGAGATCATCACGGTCGCCCGCTCGCTGTTCGGCATCGATGACGACTGATCCGCCTGTATGAAGGAATCCATCCGACACAAGCTCGAGTCGGCGAGCGACCGCTTCGAGGAGATCGCCGGTCTGCTTGCCGACCCCGGCGTGATCGGGGACCAGGACCGCTTCCGCGAACTGTCGAAGGAGTATGCGCGCGTCGAGCCGGTCGTGAAGCTGTTCCGTGACTACGAGAAGCTCGACGCCGACATCGCGGCCGCCGAAGAGATGGCGAACGATGTGGACAGCGAAATCCGGGCGATGGGCGAGGAAGAGCTGGAGACGCTGACGTCCCGGCGCGAGGAATTGCTCGTCGAATTGCAGCGATCGTTGATCCCGCGCGATCCGCACGACGACAGCAACGTGTTCCTCGAAATCCGCGCGGGAACGGGTGGCGACGAGGCCGCGCTGTTCGCGGGCGACCTGTTCCGCATGTACTCGAAATATGCCGAGGAGTTCGGCTGGGGCATCGAGATCCTGAGCGCGCGCGAGGGCGAGCACGGCGGCTACAAGGAGATCATCAGCCGCCTGACCGGCAACGGCATCTACGCGCGCCTCAAGTTCGAGTCCGGCGCGCACCGGGTACAACGGGTGCCGGAGACCGAATCGCAGGGCCGCATCCACACCTCCGCCTGCACGGTCGCGGTCCTGCCCGAACCCGACGAAGTCGAGGAAGAGGAGATCAACGCGGCCGAGCTGCGCGTCGATACCTACCGCTCCTCGGGCGCCGGCGGCCAGCACGTCAACAAGACCGACTCGGCCGTACGCCTCACGCATCTGCCGACCGGCATCGTCGTCGAATGCCAGGACGAGCGCTCGCAGCACAAGAACCGCGCCCGCGCGATGTCGTTGCTGCAGGCGAAGCTGCTCGACATCAAGGTCACCGAGCAGGCGAGCGAACAGGCCGCGAAGCGCAAGCTGCTGGTCGGCTCCGGCGATCGCTCCGAGCGCATCCGGACCTACAATTTCCCGCAGGGCCGGGTCACCGATCACCGGATCAACCTGACGCTGTACAAGCTCGACGAGATCCTCGAGGGCAACCTGGACCCGGTCATCCAGCCGCTGATCGACGAATACCAGGCCGATCAGCTCGCCGCCCTGTCGGCGTGAGTGCGGCGGACGGCGAAGCTATTCTTCCGTCCCGCGGCCCAGCCTGATGCAGTCGGCGATGCCGACGAGCCAGGCGATCAGCAATACATACGCAGAGGCATCCTCCGCCGTGAACCCGGCGGAACTCCCGGCATCCGATACGGCTGCCTCGATCGACGCGCTGTCCATCGCCACCTCACCGCTTTCGATGCGATCGACGACGTCCATGGCGCGATTCACCGTGCCGGTGACGAGCAACCACATCGCCACGAGAGAGACGATGATCAGGATCGCTCCTTGCACGTATCGTTTCAGCACCAGGTGGCCGATGCCGGGAAACACGAGTCCGGACAGCAGCGCCGCTTTGGTCGATTTGCGCATGGTGCTTACCATTGTATCAATCCGGAGGGCGAGCAATGAGAGCGATTACCTACACGCGATACGGCGGCCCGGATGTGCTGCACGTCGAAGAGGTACCGAGACCCGCGGCGAAAGAGGACGAGGTCCTCGTCAGGGTCAAGGCGGTGGAGGCGACCAAGGGCGACTGCGAGATGCGCAGCTTCCGCTACGCCGTGAAGTGGTTCTGGCTGCCGTTGCGCATCGCACTCGGCGTACGCCGCCCGCGGCGACAGATCCTCGGAATGTACTTCTCCGGTGAGATCGTCTCCACCGGTGCGGCCGTGACGCGATTCTCCGCGGGCGATGCGGTCTTCGGCACGGCCGGCTTCCGCATGGGTGCCTACGCTGAATACCTTGCCGTGCCGCAGCGCAACACGATAATCACCAAGCCGCGCAACATGGACCCTGCCGACGCCGCGGCCGTACCGTTGGGCGGCCTCAACGCGTTGCACTTCATGCGGCGCGCGGCGATCCGCCCGGGAGAGCGGGTGCTGATCAACGGTGCCGGCGGCAGTATCGGTCTGCACGCAGTGCAGATTGCAAAGGCCATGGGCGCCGAGGTGACCGTGGTCGATCACACGATCAAGGAGGCGGCACTGCTGCGCCTGGGCGCGGACCGATTCATCGATTACACGCGGTCGGATTTCGCCGCAGAAGGCCAACGCTACGACGTCGTGTTCGACATGGTGCCGCGCAGTTCGTACTCCGACTGCATCCGGATACTGAATCCCGGCGGCCGTTACCTGTGCGGCAACCCGCGACTGTCGGTGATGATCCGTTCGCTGTTCACCAGCTGGCTCACCGACAAGTCGGCCAGCTTCGCCTTCGCCGCCGAGTCGATGGAGGAACTCGAGACCCTGAAGCAGATGATCGAAGACGGCGAGATCCGCTCGATCGTCGATAAGATCTTTCCCATGGATGAGGCCGCCGCCGCGCACCGGCGCGTGGAGACGGAGCAGCGCCTCGGCGCCGTCGTCATCTCGATCGGCGACTAGGAGTTGCCCGGGCTCGCCACCCCGCCGGCCGGGCCGGGTTCTCCGGATTCCGCCGCCCGGCGTTTGACGCTCTCAAGCCGTTGCTCGACGAAGGCGCGGAATTCCGGCCGCCAATCGAAGTCGCCCTGCTCCAGCCAGGCACGCACGCCGGGAGATTTCAGGATGGAGTCGACCAGGCGGCCGGCTCCCTCGAAGCCGAGCGGGTCCCCGCCGAACACGCGGTGTCTCAGGAACGCGCCCTGGAACGCCGTCATCGTGTTCCGCATTAGCAGATCGAAGCGAAACCGCTCGCCGGCATCGAGCGCGTCGAAGTCCTTCGACCCGCGCAGGAACAGGTCGATCAGGTCGGGATTCAGCATCAGCAGCTCCCGCATCCGGCTCGCCGATTCGATATTGCGCTCGAACGCGGCAAACCGGGTGACCTCGACGTTCTGCGAAATCTGGTGCGTGTTCTGGCGTATCTGGATTGCGAGATAGATCAGCGAGGCGACCACGGCCACGCCGCCGATCATGTCGCCCAGTGCGCCGAGATCCTGGATGGTCATTCACGATCCCCCTGCCGGCTCCGGCTCAGTTGTTGCGCGAGAGCGCGAGCTTGACCGCGATGCCGCCCATCACGGTCGCGGCAAACCAGCGCGTCGCGCGTCCGAACCACCGGCTCGCGGTCAGCCGGCCGGCGGCCGCGGCGCTGGTGAGGCCCACGAGCGCATTGACCAGCGCACCCGTCGTATTAAAGAGAATGCCGAGGGCGAGGATCTCCCGCCACGGCGATTGCGTATCAGGCTCGACGAACTGCGGCAGGAAGGCGAGAAAGAAGATCCCGACTTTCGGATTCAGGAGATTGACGAGTGCCGCCTGGCGGAACGCGTGCCACGGTCCGTAGGTCGCATCGTCGACCAGCATCCGGGATGCGCCGTCCTTCTGGCGCACGAGCTTGACGGCCAGGTACAGGAGGTACGCGACACCGATCCACTTCACGACTGCAAACGCGGTCTGCGATGCGGCGATCAGCGCGGACAGGCCGACCATCGCGAAGAGAATGTGCCCGCAGCATCCGGTAAAGATCCCGGCGGCCGCGGCGAGTCCCGCGGTGCGGCCGCCGCGTGCCCCGGACAATGCCACGAAGGTCATGTCCGGCCCCGGCGTCAGGTTCAGGGCGATACCGGCGACCAGGAATGGCAGCAGCAGGTCCGGCGGGGGAAAAATCATCGGGAAGTTCATTTCGATTCCTCCGTTCAGCGCCCGCACCAATTTTACCATCCACCGATCGTCGGCCGCTGCCGTAGATCCCGCTAAACCGTCCCGTAAGAGGTCAGCCAAGCGCCTGGTCGAGGTCGGCGATGAGGTCGTCGGCATCCTCGATGCCGACCGACAGGCGCACCAGTTGATCCGAGATGCCGAGCTCGGCGCGGCGCTCGGCCGGCACCGAGGCGTGGGTCATGATCGCCGGATGGTCGACCAGGCTCTCGACGCCGCCCAGGCTCTCGGCCAGCGTGAACACCCGGCAGCGTTCGAGGAAGCGGCGCGCCGTCTCGAGGTCGCCCTTCACGAACACAGTAACGATGCCGCCGAAGCCCTGCATCTGCCGTTTCGCGAGCTCGTGCTGCGGGTGCGACGGCAAACCCGGATACAGAACGCGTTCGATGCGCGCGTCGCCTTCGAGCCAGCTTGCGATGCGTGCCGCATTCTCACAGTGGCGCTGCATCCGCACCGCGAGCGTCTTGACGCCCCTGAGTGCGAGGAAGCTGTCGAACGGCCCGGCGATCGCACCGATCGAATTCTGCAGGTAGGCGAGCCGCTCGCCGAGCGCCGCGTCCGCCGTCACCGCGATGCCGCCGACGATGTCGGAATGGCCGTTGATGAATTTGGTCGCCGAGTGCATCACGATGTCGCAGCCGAACTCGAGCGGGCGCTGCGAATACGGTGTCGCGAACGTGTTGTCGGCCGACGACGAGGATCCCGTGCTCGTGTGCGAGTGCCGCGACGGACTCGAGATCGGCGATCTTGAGCAACGGGTTCGACGGACTCTCGATCCAAAGGAGGCGCGTCTCATCGCGGATCGCCGCGCGCAACGCGGCCGGGTCCGTCAGGTCGACGAAACTGAACTCGAGCCCGGCGCTGGCCTTGCGCACGCCTTCGAACAGGCGCCGGGTTCCGCCGTACAGGTCGTCCATCGCGATCACGTGGCTGCCGGCCGGCACGAGCTCCAGGATCGTCGCCGTCGCCGCCATGCCCGAGGCGAACGCGAAGCCGCGCGTGCCCGACTCGAGATCAGCGATGCACTGTTCGTAGGCTTCCCGGGTCGGATTGCGGGTGCGCGAGTATTCGTAGCCCTTGTGCCGGCCCGGGCTCTCCTGGGCATAGGTCGACGTCGCGTAGATCGGCGGCATAACCGCGCCGGTCGCCGGATCCGGCCGCTGCCCGCCGTGTATGACGCGCGTCCCGAACGCGCGCTTGCCGTCGTCCTTACTCATGGGTGGAGTATCTCAAATCTCCCGCCACAGGTAATTGAGCACGTCCGAACGCGTGATGAGGCCCAGGAACTCGTCGCCGTCCATGATCGCGGCATAGGGCTGCACGTGCAGCATCGCGACCAGGTTGTTGAGGCTCGCGTCCTTCTCCAGGCGGATGAACGCCTCCTGCATCGCGTCGCGCACCGGGGAGTTCATCAGGTCCGGCTTGCCGAACACGAAACGGATGATCGTGTCTTCCGTGACGACACCGACGAGCCGGCCCCCCTCCATGACGGGCAGCTGGGAGAACCCCGCATTGCGCAGCCGATTGTGCGCGGTCGACAGGACGTCGGTAGGTCCGACCGTGATCGTCGCGTGCTCGCCGTGCGGCCGCCCGATCAGGTCGCGCAGGTCGCCGTGCTGCTCGCGCAGGATAAAGCCGCGGTCCTCGAGCCAGAAATCGTTGTACAACTTGGAGAGATACTTGTTGCCGGTGTCGCAGGCGAGCGTCACGACGCGCCGCGCCTCGGTCTGCTCGGCACAATACTTGAGCGCCGCCGCCAGCAGGGTGCCGGTCGACGAGCCCGCGAGAATGCCCTCGGTGCGCAGCAGCTTGCGTGCGGTGGCAAACGACTCCCGGTCCGTTATCGCGTACGCCTTCGTGACCCGGCCGAAGTCTGCGATCGGCGGGATGAAGTCCTCGCCGATGCCCTCGACGAGCCAGCTCCCGCGCTCGCCGAGTTCACCCGTATTGACGTAATCGGCCAGCACGGAACCGGCCGGGTCGGCGAGGATGATGTCGGTCGCGGGTGCATGCTTCGTCAGGTAAGCTCCGATACCCGTCACCGTGCCGCTCGAACCGACGCCGAGCACGATCGCGTCGACCTCGCCGCCCATCTGTTCGAAAATCTCCGGCGCCGTCGTGCGCTCGTGCGCGAGCGCGTTGTCGGGGTTTCCGAACTGGTTGATGAAGTAGGCGCCGCGGTTCTCGGCGATGGACGCGCCGAGATCCTGGTAGTACTCGGGATGGCCCTTGCCGACGTCCGAGCGGGTCAGCACGACCTCGGCGCCCATCGCACGCAGGTTGAAGATCTTCTCCTGGCTCATCTTGTCGGGCAGGACGAGGACCAGCTTGTAGCCCTTCTGCGCCGCCACCAGCGCGAGACCGATGCCGGTGTTGCCCGCCGTCGCCTCGACGATCGTGTCGCCGGGCGTGATGTCGCCGCGCCGCTCGGCTTCCTCGATCATCGAGATACCGATACGATCCTTGATGGAGCCGCCAGGGTTGATCAGCTCGAGTTTCAAGAACAGGCGGCACGGACCGGTGTCGAAGCGCGTGAGTTCGAGCATCGGAGTACGCCCGACCATGTCGAGAACACTGGAATAGACGTCCATGGAAGATAGAAAAGCAGTTTCAATTGAAATTGCCACGGAGTTTACGCATGCCCGCCTCCACCGGCCAGTGTGGCAAACCGCAGGCTGCTGAGACGCGCTCCATCGCGGCGCTGCTGAGCGACGCGGTGCGGCGGCTCGAGCCGGTGAGCGACTCGGCGCGGCTCGACGCCGAGCTGCTGCTCGCGCGCGCGATCGACATGCCGCGCAGCTACCTGATCGCGCACCCGGACGACACGCTGGATACCGCCGCGATCGGCCGGCTGGAGGAGTCGCTCGCGCGCCGCCTCGGCGGCGAGCCGATGGCCTATATCCGCGGCACGCAGGAATTCTGGTCGCTGGAGCTGGCGGTATCGCCCGCGACGCTCGTGCCGAGGCCGGAGACCGAGAAGCTCGTCGAACTCGCGTTGAGCGAGATGCCGCGACGGTGGGACCGGTCCGTGCTCGATCTCGGCACCGGCAGCGGCGCCATCGCGCTCGCCATCGCGAGCGAGCGCAGGCTCGCGGATGTCGTCGCGACGGACGTCAGCGCCGCGGCCCTGGCCGTGGCACGCCTCAACGCGCAGCACCTCGGCATCGGCAACGTGACCTTCCTCGAAGGCGACTGGGTCGCGCCCGTCGCGGAGCGCCGGTTCCCGCTCATCGTCAGCAACCCGCCGTACGTGCGCGACGAAGATCCGGCGCTCGCGTCGCTCGACGCCGAGCCCGGGCTCGCACTGCGGGCGGGCAGCGATGGCCTCGACGCCATCCGCCGGCTCGCGACGGAATGCACCGCGATCGTCGAGGCCGGCGGTCTCCTGATCGTCGAGCACGGCTTCGACCAGCGCGAGGCTGTCGCCGGGATCCTGGCCGGATGTGGCTGGGAATCCATACGATGTTACGATGACGACGCAGGACTGCCCCGGGTGACCTGCGCCCGTTTTGCCACCGGCGAGAAAGCATGATCACGATCCGCACGAATCACGGCGACATTGCCGTCGAGCTCTTCGAAGAGAAGGCTCCCATTACCTGCGACAACTTCATCGAGTACGTCAAGGCCGGCCATTTCGACGGCACGATCTTCCATCGCGTTATCCCGAATTTCATGATCCAGGGCGGCGGCATGGACGAGGACATGCAGGCCAGGCCGACGCGCGCGCCGATCAAGAACGAGGCGGACAATGGCGAAACGAACGCGCGCGGCACGCTGGCGATGGCGCGTACCGGGGTCGTCGACAGCGCGACCTCGCAGTTCTTCATCAACCTGCGCGACAACGACTTCCTGAATCACGGCAGCCGTGACTTCGGCTATGCCGTGTTCGGCCGGGTCACCGACGGCATGGACGTCGTCGACGCGATCGCGGCAGTGGCGACCGGCAACAAGTCCGGTCACCAGGACGTCCCCGTCGAGCCGGTGACGATCCTGGAGGTAACGGTCGACGACTAGCGGAGAGCGGTGATGCGGCCGGCACTCCGGTCTCCCACCCTGATCGGTCTGCTCGAAGCAGGCGCCGCCGTCATTGCATTCTGCTCCGTCACGGCGTATTTCGATTCGCTGCACCGCCTGCTCGAACTCCTCACACACTTCCGTCTGCAATACCTCGTCCTCGCGGTGCTGCTCGCAGCGATTTTCGGTGCACTGCGCAAGCGTGGCTGGCTGGTGCTGATGCTGGCGGCCGCGCTGCTCGACGTCTGGCCGGTTATGTCGTGGTACCTCCCGGGCCGGGCCGCAGCGGCCGCGCCCGCAGCACAACTGAAGCTGCTGAGTGCCAACGTTTGGTCCGGCAACCACGAGCCGGCGCGGCTGCTCGCCCTGATCCGTGCCGAGGCACCCGATCTCGTGTTCCTGCAGGAAGTCACCGACGAGTGGGCGGCGGCGATCGAGTCGCTCGACGACAGCTATCCGTATCGCTACGTCGTCCCGCGCAACGATAACTTCGGCGTGGCCCTGCTTGCACGACGCCCGTTCGAACGCGTGGACGCGATCGCTACGCCGCCGCTCGCCCGTCCTTCCCTGCTTGCGGTGCTTGACGTGGACGGCCGGCCCGTGAACTTCATCGGCACCCACCCGGCGCCGCCGCTCGGCGCGGCAGGCTTCGATGCCCGCAATCGGCAGCTCGCCGCGGTGGCGGCGCTGGTCGCCGAACTGGACGGGCCGGTGATCCTCGCCGGCGACCTGAACACGACCATGTGGGGCAAGCACTTCCGGCAACTCGTCGCGGACACCGGCCTGGTCAATGCGCGACGCGGTTTCGGCGTCGTACCGACCTGGCCGACCACGCTCGTGCCGGCGATGATTCCGCTCGACCACTGCCTCGTGTCGGACAAATTGGCCGTGCTCGACCTCCGCGCGGGCGCTCGGGTCGGCTCTGATCACCTGCCGATTATCGTTCTCCTAGCGCTCCGGGCGGAGCCGACGCCGCCAGGTTGAGCTCGAGAACGATCGGTCCCGCCAGGCCGTCCGGCAGGCTGCCATCCGGGCCGAAACGGTTCCAGTGGCTGTTCGCCACGACGTAGAACTCGTCTCCGCTCAGCGCGCCGAGCGACGGCTCGTCGAATTGCGGCAGATTGCGTGCCAGTACCCGCAGGGCCGCCACGGACAGCCCGTCGCCGGACAGCGTCAGGGCGACGACGCGATTCGGCCGGATGCCGTTCTGGACCGCGATCAGTTCGTCGCCGTGCCGATACAGTCCGTCGATACCGGTGAGGCAGATCGAGTCGGGGGCCCGCACGCGTTCGATCAAAAGGTCCCCGAGCGAGATCCGGAACAGTCCGCCGACATAGTCGGCCACGTACAGGTAGCGACCGCTGCGGTCGATGGCGAGTCCCTGCATCGAGCGCAGCGCGCCCGGCCCGATCAACTCGGTGTAGCGGCCGTCCGCGATGGAATACCGGTACAGCGCGCCGGTGAGGCTCTCCGTCGTGTAGATCGTATCGGCATCGACGATCACGAGATCGCCCAGCACGCGGGCTTGCCCGTCATCCGGCAACAGGGCACGTACCGAGACGGTGTGCGATTCGGGTTCGAGATAGAACAGGCCCGTACGGCCGACCTCGGCGTCGCCTGAAAATTCCGGCACTGCCGCGCTCGCGAACCAGAGTCCGCCCTGCGTATCGAGGCGCATGCCGAACACGCTCCAGTGCCCGGCGGCCGCATCGCTGATGCGCTGCACGCCGCCGTCGAGCCTCACGATCGTGCCGTGGCGGATACTGCCGAGATAGAGTTCGCCGGCCGGTCCGACGGCGATCCCTTCCGGCACGAAATCGCCCTGGTCCAGGGTGTAGGCGACCGTCGCCTCGCCGACCGGCTCGCGCAGCGCGGCGATGCGGCGGCGGTAGTCGGACCAGCCGTTCAGCGCTCGCAGTGGTGCGAATTCGTCGGCGTCTTCGATGGCGTAGTCCACGCCCCGGTCGGCCAGCGAGCCCAGGATCTTCAGCGATGCGTCCGGATCCCCGGCCAGCACTTCGGCGAGCGCCAGGTTGAACATCGCCCCGGGGTAGCCCGGCCGCGCGTCGAGTGCGGCCTCTGCGGCGTCGCGCATCCGCCCGTAATCCTGTGCCTGGTAGGCCGCGACCAGCTCGGCGCGCGCATCCGCGTAGGCGTCCGCCAGCGCCGTCGGCGCCTGCAGGACACCGGTGATCAATAACAGCGGCAGCGCCCGATCAGGCCGCATCCGCCTTCGCGTGCGGATCGTAGCCCAGGTTGGGTGCGAGCCAGCGCTCGGCAACCGAAATCTCGAGGCCCTTGCGCGCGGCCCAGGATTCGAGCTGATCGCGATCGATTTTGCCGACCGCGAAGTACCGGGAATCGGGATGCGAGAAATAGAAGCCGCTGACCGCGGCCGTCGGCAGCATCGCGTAGGAATCCGTGAGCTGCATGCCGGTGCTCGCCTCGACGTCCAGCAGCTCCCAGAGCTTGCCCTTCTCCGTGTGATCGGGACAGGCCGGATAGCCGGGCGCCGGGCGGATGCCGGTGTACCGCTCGGCGATGAGCGAGTCGTTGTCGAGCTCCTCGTCCTTCGCGTAGCCCCAGTATTCGCGGCGCACCCGCTCGTGCAGCCATTCTGCGCAGGCTTCCGCGAGCCGGTCGGCGAGCGCTTTCAGGATGATCGCGTTGTAGTCGTCGTGAGCCTTCTCGAAGCGCGCGACGTGTTCGTCGATGCCGATGCCGGCCGTCACCGCGAACGCGCCGAGGTAGTCGGCAAGTCCCGTGTCGGCCGGGGCCACGAAATCTGCCAGGCAGAGCTGCGGCATGCCATCGGCCTTCGCGCGCTGCTGGCGCAGATTGCACAGGCGCATGCGCACCGACTTGCGGGCGTCGTCGCCGTAGAGCAGCAGGTCATCGTCGTCCACGCTGTTCGCCGGGAAAAAGCCGAATGCGGCGCAGGCCTTCAGCCAGCGCTCCTCGATGACCGTGTCGAGCAAGGCCAGTGCGTCGTCGTACAGCTGCGTGGCCGCCTCGCCGACCGTCGGGTCGTCGAGGACTTCGGGGAAGCGGCCGCGGAATTCCCAGGCATTGAAGAACGGCATCCAGTCGATGTAGTCGCGAAGCACGCCGAGGTCGATGTCGTCGAACACGCGGTGCCCGGTAAAGGTCGGCACGGGCGGCGTGTACGAGCTCCAGTCGCAGCGGTACCGGCGCTCGCGCGCCTGGTCCAGCGAGACCTGCGGTGTGAGCCGTTTCTTGCCGGCATGCTGCTCGCGCCGCCGCGCGTTCTCGCGCCGCGTCTTGTCGACGATTTCCTTGCGTTTCGAAGGTTCGATCAGGGCCTGCGCGATGCCGACGGACCGCGACGCATCCTTGACGTAGATGACCGGCCCTTCGTAGCGCGGCTCGATCTTGACCGCCGTGTGCGCCGGCGAGGTCGTCGCGCCGCCGATCAGCAGCGGCAGGTCGAAGTCGAGGCGCTGCATCTCGCTGGCGACGTGCACCATCTCGTCGAGCGACGGCGTGATCAGCCCGGACAGGCCGACGATCTTCGCGCCCTCGCGGCGCGCCGTCTCGAGGATCTTCTCACAGGGCACCATCACGCCGAGGTCGATCACCTCGAAGTTATTGCACTGCAGGACCACGCCGACAATATTCTTGCCGATGTCGTGCACGTCGCCCTTGACGGTCGCCATCACGATCTTGCCGTTCGAACTTGCCTTGCCGTCCTTCTGCGCTTCGATGAAGGGCACCAGGTGTCCGACGGCCTTCTTCATGACGCGCGCGGACTTCACGACCTGCGGCAGGAACATCTTGCCGGCACCGAACAGATCGCCGACCACGTTCATGCCGTCCATCAGCGGGCCCTTCGATGACGTCGAGCGGGCGCTCCGTGGCGAGCCGCGCCTCCTCGGTATCGTCGATCACGAATTCGTCGATGCCGGCGACCAGCGCGTGCTCCAGGCGCTTGCCGACCGGCAACTCGCGCCAGGACATGTCCTGCGCGCGGGCCTTCTCGCCCGAAGCCTGCCCCTTGTAGTTCTCGGCGACGGCGAGCAGCCGCTCGGTGCCGTCGGCACGCCGGTTGAGCACGACGTCCTCGACCGCGTCGCGCAGGTCGCCCGGCAGGTCCTCGTAGATCGCGAGCTGCCCGGCGTTGACGATGCCCATATCCATGCCCGCGCGGATCGCGTGGTAGAGAAACACGGAGTGGATCGCCTCGCGCACGACGTTGTTGCCGCGGAACGAGAACGACACGTTGCTGACACCGCCGCTGACCCACACGCCGGGGATCTCCTCTTTGATCCGGCGTGTCGCCTCGATGAAATCGAGCCCGTAGCTCGAGTGCTCCTCGATACCGGTGGCGATCGCGAAGATATTCGGGTCGAAGATGATGTCGCTCGGCTCGAAGCCGACCACCTCGGTGAGGATCCGGTACGAACGCTTGCAGATCTCGACCTTGCGATCGACGTTGTCCGCCTGGCCCTTCTCGTCGAAGGCCATGACGATCACGGCGGCGCCGTAGTCGCGGACCAGGCGCGCCTGCCGGACGAATACTTCCTCGCCTTCCTTCAGGGAGATCGAGTTGACGACGGCCCGGCCCTGTACGCAGCGCAGCCCCGCCTCGATCACCGACCATTTCGACGAATCGATCATCACCGGCAGGCGAGCGACGTCCGGCTCGCCGGCGATCAGGTCCAGGAACGTCACGATCGCCTTCTCGGAGTCGAGCATTCCCTCATCCATGTTGACGTCGATGACCTGCGCGCCGTTCTCGACCTGCTCGCGCGCGACCTGCACCGCGGCCGCGTAGTCGTCCGCCTCGATGAGGCGCCGGAAGATCGCCGACCCCGTGACGTTGCAGCGCTCGCCGACGTTCACGAACAGGTCGTCGGGACCGACGTTCAGCGGCTCGAGGCCGGACAGGCGCAGGCGCGGCGGGCGTGACGGCACGCGCCGCGGCGCCGCCTTGGCGACGGCCTCGCCGAGCGCGCGTATGTGCTCCGGCGTCGTGCCGCAGCAACCCCCGACGAGATTGAGGAATCCCGAGCGGGCGAACTCGCCGACCACCTCCGCCATGGACTCCGGCGTCTCGTCGTATTCGCCGAACTCGTTCGGCAGGCCGGCGTTCGGATGTGCGGAAACCCGCGTGTCGGCGACCCGGGAGAGTTCCTCGACGTAGGGCCGGAGTTCCTTCGCACCGAGCGCGCAGTTGAGACCGACCATGAACGGATCGGCGTGCCGCACCGAGTTCCAGAACGCTTCGGTCGTCTGCCCCGACAGCGTGCGGCCCGAGGCATCCGTGATCGTGCCGGAGATCATTACCGGCAGGCTCACGCCGCTCGCCTCGAAACTGCGGCGGACCGCAAAGATCGCCGCCTTGGCATTCAGGGTGTCGAAGATCGTCTCGATCATCAGGAAATCGACGCCGCCCTCGATCAGTGCCTGCGCCGCCGCCTGATACGTCGTGACGAGATCCGCGAAGCGGATGTTACGGAAGCCGGGATCGTTGACGTCCGGCGAGATCGAGGCGGTGCGGTTGGTCGGGCCGAGCACGCCCGCGACGTAGCGGGGTTCGCCGATCTTCGCGGCGTGCTGCGTCCGCACAGTCCCGCGCGAGCCGTGCCGCTGCCAGGTTCAGTTCGCGGTACCAGCGCGTCCATGCCGTAGTCGGCCATGCGACGGCGCGTTGGAATTGAACGTGTTGGTCTCGATGATGTCCGCGCCGGCATCGAGGAACCCGCGATGGATACCGCGGATGACCTCGGGCTGCGTGATCGTCAGCAGGTCGTTGTTGCCCTTGAGGTCGCGCTCCCAGTCGCGGAAGCGCTCGCCGCGATAGTCGCTCTCGTGCAGGCCGTGGCCCTGGATCATCGTGCCCATCGCGCCGTCGAGCAGCAGGATGCGGGATTCGAGCGCGCGAACGAGCGCGGCGATGCGTTCGGCCTGCGTTCCATCGTCCTGCCTCAGGCCGCTCGCCGCTTCGGCCGCACGCCGAGCGCGTGACAGATCGCGAAGGTGAGCTCGGAACGGTTGAGCGTGTAGAAATGGAAGTTGTCGACGCCTTCGGCCTGCAGCGTGCGCGACCTGTTCGATGGCGATGCTCGCCGCGATCATCGGCGCGTCTCGAGGTCGTCGTCGAGGCCGTCGAAGCGCTCGACCAGCCACGCCGGCACGCTCGCGCCGCAACGGGACGCGAACCGCTGCAGCTGGGGAAACGCGTGATCGGCAGGATGCCGGGCACGATCGGGGCATGAATGCCCGCCGCCGCCGCCAGGTCACGGAAGCGCAGGAAGAGGCTCACGTCGAAGAAAAACTGCGTGATCGCACGCGATGCGCCTGCATCGAGCTTGCGCTTCAGGTTGTCGAGGTCGAACAGCGGGTTCGGCGCCTCGGGATGCACTTCCGGGTAGGCGGCGACGGAGACGTCGAAATCGGCGACGCGCTTCAATCCGGCGACGAGGTCGGCGGCGTAGGCATAGCCGTCTTTCGCCGGCACGTAGGGCCCGCGGCCCTGCACCGGGTCGCCGCGCAACGCGACCAGGTGCCGCACGCCCATGTCCCAGTACTGGCGCGCGATCTCGTCGATCTCGCCGCGCGTCGCGTCGATGCAGGTCAGGTGCGGAGCGGGCGTCAGCCGCGTCTCGGACAGGATTCGCTCGACGACCGCGTGCGTGCGCTCGCGCGTCGAGCCGTCGGCGCCGTAAGTTACCGACACGAAGCGGGGCCCGAGCGGCGCGAGCCGCTGAATGGAGGCCCACAGCGTCGCCTCCATTTCTTCGGAATGCGGCGGGAAGAATTCCAGCGAAACGGCAACGTCGTTATGACGGGTCTCGGTCATGATCGGATGTCCTCAGGCAGCGGCCGGCCGGCTCTCGGCCTGCGTAGCGACTGCCAGCAACCAGCGGGGATCCCGCCGCGGGATGAGCCGCGGCGCCGCCATGCGCACGCCCGTGCTCCGGCACCAGTCGGCGAACTGCGTTTCGACGCGGCCCGCCTCCTCGCCGTGGATCGCGGCGAGGATGATCAGGCGGCCATTGCTCCGCAGCAGGCGGCACGCTTCGCGAAGCGCGTCGACCGGGCGCTCTGCCGTGCCGAGCACGTCGTCGAGCACGACCGTGTCGAACTCGGCATCCCCGAACGGCAGGTCGTACATGTCGCCCTTGCGCAGGCTGCAGTTGTCGATGCCCGCCAGCATCAAATCCGCGCGGGCGAGCTGGCGGGAATCGGCATCCAGGTCGACGCCGATGACGCGCCGCGCACGCGACGCGAGTAATTTAAGCAGGCCGCCGCGGCCGCTGCCGATGTCGAGCAGGTCGCCGAGCGGCGCGGTGACGGTCAGCTCGACCAGGGCCCGGTGCAGGCGACGCAGCGCGTCTTCGTCGAGTGCGGCGGGCACCTCGTGACGCGTCTCGCCGCGCAGGACCTGCAGGCGCTTGCGGTCGCGCTCGAACTGGCGTTCGTCTTCCGGAAACAGCGCCATCAGGCTCCGGTGCAGCACGGCCCGCGGCCCGCGCAGGGGTACCCGATAATAGACGTACTGACCGTCGCGGAAACGCTCGAGCAACCCCGCCTCGCACAGTTGCCGCAGGTGCTGGGAGACGCGCGGCTGGCTCTCGCCCACGACCTGCGTCAGTTCGGAGACGCTGCACTCGCCGCGGGCGCACAAGGCCATGATCCGCAAGCGGATCGGGTCGGCGAGCGCCTTGAACGAGGCAATCAGTCGGGAAGTGCTATTTTGCATAAGATAAATATATAACTATTTCTTTATATTTAGGGGTGCACAGCATAGCACGTTCGCGTCGAATGCAATAGTCCCCAGGGCACGCGCCGGGATCGCGGCTGAAGCCGCTCCACGATTCGACTCCTGCCGCCGGGGTATTTGGTTCCGTAGGAGCGGCTTCAGCCGCGATCAAAGGACACTCTTTCCTACGGGGCGAGTTTCTGCCTGAGGATGGCGTTGACCTGGGCGGGGTTGGCCTTGCCGCCGGTCTCTTTCATGACCTGGCCGACGAAGTAGCCGATCAGCTTGTCCTTGCCCGCCCGGTATTCGGCGACCTGCGACGGGTTGGCCGCGATGACGGCGTCGACGATGGCCTCGATGGCGCCGCTGTCGGTGATCTGCCTCAGCCCTCGCGCGTCGATGATCGCGTCGGCGCTGCCCTCGCCCGCCCACATCGCCTCGAAGACTTCCTTGGCGATCTTGCCCGAGATCGTCGCGTCGTCGATGCGGTCGATCAGGCCGGCCAGGTCCGCGGCACCGATGCGGCTCGCCTCGATGTCGAGGCCGTCGCGGTTCAATGCGGCCGCGAGATCGCCGGTCACCCAGTTGGCGACGAGCTGTGCGGCGGCACCGGTGGCGCGCGCCGCGGCCTCGAAGTAGTCGGCGAGCGCCCGGTTCGAGGCGATGATCGCGGCGTCCTCGCCACGGATGCCGAAGTCGTCGACGAGGCGGCGGCGTCTTCGCATCCGGCAGTTCCGGCAGGCTGCCGCGCAGGGATTCGACGAACTCGTCGTCGATCACGACAGGCAACAGATCCGGATCGGGGAAATAACGATAGTCGTTCGCCTCTTCCTTGCTGCGCATGCCGCGGGTCTCGTCTTTGGCCGCGTCGTAAAGGCGCGTCTCCTGGACGACGCTGCCGCCGTCCTCCAGGAGTTCGATCTGGCGTTCGATCTCGTAGTTGATCGCCTTCTCGACGAAGCGGAACGAGTTCAGGTTCTTGATCTCGGCGCGGGTGCCGAGTGCCGTCTCGCCGCGGCGCCGTACCGAGACGTTGGCGTCGCAGCGGAACGAGCCTTCCTGCATGTTGCCGTCGGAGATGCCGAGATAACGCACCAGGGTGTGGATCTTGCGCATGTAGGCGGCCGCCTCGCTCGCCGACCGCAGGTCGGGCTCGGAGACGATCTCGATCAGCGGCGTGCCGGCGCGGTTGAGATCGATGCCGGAGTAGCGCTCCAGCCCTTCGTGCAGGGACTTGCCGGCGTCCTCCTCGAGATGCGCGCGCGTGATGCCGATGCGCTTGTCTTCGCCGTCGTCACCCTCGATCCAGAGCTCGCCGCGTTCGACGATCGGCAGCTCGTACTGGCTGATCTGGTAGCCCTTCGGGAGGTCCGGGTAGAAGTAGTTCTTGCGCGCGAATACCGAGCGCCGCGCGATGTCCGCATCGATAGCCAGGCCGAACAGGCAGGCCATGCGCACGACCTCTGCGTTGAGGACGGGTAGTACGCCCGGGTAGCCGAGATCGACCAGGCAGGCCTGGGTGTTCGGCTCCGCGCCGTAGGCCGTGGCTGCGCCGGAGAATATCTTGCTCTTCGTCGCGAGCTGGGTGTGGATCTCCAGCCCGATCACGGCCTCCCAGTCGGCTGCGCTCATCGGTACGCCTCCGGGCAGGCGGCGTGCCACTCGGTCGCCTGCTCGTAATGGTGGGCGCAGCGCAGGACGGTCTCCTCGCCGAAATGCGGCCCGACCAGGTGCAGGCCGACCGGCAGATCGTCGACGAATCCGCAGGGCACCGAGATCGCCGGCAGTCCCGCCAGGTTCGCGCCGATCGTATAGATGTCATTGAGGTACATCGTGATCGGGATCGTCCGTCTTGTCGCCGAGCCGGAACGCCGGTGTCGGCGAGGTCGGGCCGGCGATGACGTCCACTTGCTCGAAGGCGCGCCGGAAATCGTCGGCGATCAGTTGCCGTACCTTCTGTGCCTTCAGGTAGTAGGCATCGTAATAGCCCGCCGACAGCACGTAAGTGCCCGTCATGATGCGGCGCTTGACCTCGGCGCCGAAGCCCTCGCCGCGGCTGCGGCAGTACAGGTCCACGAGGTCTGCGGGATCGGCCGCGCGATGCCCGAAGCGCACGCCGTCGAAACGCGACAGGTTCGACGAACATTCGGCCGGGGCGACGACGTAATAGGTGGGCACCGACAGGTCGAGGTTGGGCAGGTCGACCTCGGTCAGCGTGGCGCCTTGCGATTCGAGCACCGCCAGCGCCTCGCGGACGGCCGCCGCGCACCCGGCATCGAGACCCTGGTCGAAGTGTTGCCGGACGATGCCGATTCTGAGGCTCCGGACCGGCGCCGTCAGCGTCGCGGCATAGTCGGGCACCGGATGCTCGATGCAGGTCGAGTCGCGCGGGTCGAAGCCGGCCATCACGCCGAGCAGGAGCGCGGCGTCGGCGGCGGAGCGCGCGATCACGCCCGCCTGATCGAGGCTCGAGGCGAACGCGATCATGCCGTAGCGCGAAACGCGGCCGTAGGTCGGCTTGAGCCCGACCGTGCCGGTCAACGCCGCCGGCTGCCGGATCGAACCGCCGGTGTCGGTGCCGGTCGCCGCCGCCGCGAGCCGCGCCGCGACGGCTGCCGCCGAACCGCCGGACGAACCGCCGGGAGATCGTTCGAGGTCCCAGGGATTGTGCACCGGACCGAAATAACTCGTCTCGTTGGACGAGCCCATGGCGAACTCGTCCATGTTGGTCTTGCCGAGCACCACGGCCCCGGCCCGGGCGAGTCGCTCGACGACGGTGGCGTCGTAGGGCGACACGAAGTCCTCGAGCATGCGCGAGCCGCAGGTGGTCGCGACGCCCTTCGTACAGAAGATGTCCTTGTGCACGATCGGCAGGCCGTTCAATACGCCGGCGTCGCCGGACGACCTGGCGTCGTCGGCCCGCTGTGCGGCCTCGAGCGCCTGTTCCCCGTCACGGTGACGAACGCGTTGAGATCGCCGTCGTGGCGCTCGATGCGCCCGAGCAGCGCCCGCGTCAGTTCGACGGCCGAGAATTCACCTCGCCCGAGCCCTGCAGCGAGTTGCGTGAGCGTGAGTTGGTGCAGCTCCGCGTCCATCTATCACTCGATGACCTTGGGGACCAGGTACAGGCCGTCCCGAACGAGCGGTGCGTTTGCCTGGAAGCGGTCGCGATCATCCGGCTCGGTGACCTCGTCGGGTCTGAGGCGCTGGGCAGCGTCCAGGGGGTGGGCCATCGGCACCACGTCCTGCGTCGCCGCCTTCGAGAGCTGATCGACGAAATCGACGATCCGCGACAGCTTGTCGACCGTTTCGGCGAACTCTTCGTCCGCCAGTCTGAGCCGTGCCAGCATGGCGATATGCTGAACCTGATCCTTGTCGAGTGACACGGATATTCCCTGCCTGAATGCCCGGAAGTTTCGCCGCTCGGCGAGCGAGCCCGCAATGATACACGCCGCCTTGTGCTATGTCGTGTGCATTGTTAGATTAGCGCGTTAGCCTCGGATCGGGACCTTATCCCAACATGTTCAAGAACATTCTGGGTTATTTTTCCAATGACCTGTCGATCGATCTTGGCACCGCGAATACCCTGATCTACTCGCGGGGTCACGGCATCGTGCTCGACGAGCCGTCCGTCGTCGCGATCCGCGAGGACTCCGGCCGCGGCGGACGCATCGTCGAGGCTGTCGGTGTCGAGGCGAAGAACATGCTGGGCCGCACGCCGGGCAACATCACGGCGATCCGGCCGCTGAAGGACGGCGTCATCGCGGACTTCACGGTCACCGAGAAGATGCTCCAGCATTTCATCCGCAAGGCGCACGCCTCGCGTTACTTCCGCCCCAGCCCGCGGGTGCTGATCTGTGTCCCGTACGGCTCGACACAGGTCGAGCGACGCGCCATCCGCGAGTCCGCCGAAGGCGCCGGGGCCCGCAAGGTCCACCTGATCGACGAACCCATGGCGGCGGCGATCGGCGCCGGCATGCCCGTGCACGAGGCACGCGGCTCGATGGTCCTGGATATCGGTGGCGGCACGTCCGAGGTCGCCGTGATCTCACTGAACGGAATCGTCTACGCCGCCTCGGTCCGCATCGGCGGTGACCGTTTCGACGAGGCCATCACCAACTACGTCCGCCGCAACTACGGCATCCTGATCGGCGAGGCGACGGCCGAACGCATCAAGCACGACATCGGCTCCGCGTTCCCGGGCCAGGAGGTGCTCGAGATCTCGGTCAAGGGCCGCAATCTCTCCGAAGGCGTGCCGCGCAGCTTTACGCTCAACAGCAACGAGATCCTCGAAGCGCTGCAAGAGCCCTTGCAGGGCATTGTCGGGGCGGTCAAGGAAGCTCTGGAGCAGACTCCGCCGGAACTCGGCGCCGACGTCGCCGAACGCGGCATCGTGCTGACGGGCGGCGGCGCGCTGCTCCGCGACATCGACAAGTTGCTGATGGAGGAGACGGGCCTGCCCGTCGTCATCGCCGACGACCCGATGACCTGCGTCGCCCGCGGCGGCGGCCGCGTGATCGAGCTGATCGACGAGCACGGGCCAGCGGTATTCGGACTGGAGATGAACCCCGCGACCGAAACCGCCTTTCGAACAGCGGATAGCGATGGTAGCTTCCCGATCCAACACCACGACTTCCGCAAGAATCCCGGCGCTAGGCGCCCGCTTCCTGCTACTCATCTTTATGAGCATCGTGCTCATGGTGCTCGATCATCGACAGCACCACCTCGACTCGGTGCGCCGGGCAATCAGCGCCGCCGTGTATCCGCTGCAGGTGGTTGTCGATGCCCCGTTCAGGCTCTGGGCATGGCTGCGCGAGGAGACCACCCAACGGGCGGAACTGCAACTCGAAGTGGGTCGGCTGCAGGCCGAACGGCTGTTGACGAACGCGCGCCTGCAGCGCATGAACGCGCTCGAGGCGGAGAACGCACGGCTGCGCGATCTACTCGAGGCGCGTTCCCACGTGCGCGACGAGATCCGCGTCGCCGAGATCATGTCGGTCGATGCCAATCCCTACCGCCACAGCATCGTGATCGACGTCGGCGCGCGCGACAAAGTCTATGACGGCCAGGCCATCGTCGACGCGAACGGCGTGGTCGGACAGGTCATCAACACCGGGCTGGTCACGTCGGAGGCCTTGCTGATCTCCGACCCGAGCCACTCGTTGCCGGTGGAGGTAAACCGCAACGGCCTGCGGACGATCGCCAACGGGACCGGCGAGCTCGACCGCCTGGACCTGCCGTTCCTGCCGAACAACGCCGACGTCAAGGCCGGCGACCTGCTCGTGACCTCGGGCCTCGGCGGCGCGTTCCCGGCAGGCTACCCGGTGGCCGTCGTAACGCTCGTGAATCGCAACCCGCAGGAACCGTTCGCCGAAGTCTCCGCCAAGCCGGTGGCCGCGCTGGACCAGGTGCGCGAGGTCATGCTGATCTGGCCGGCCGCGGGCGAGACTCCGCCCGCCCCGGAGACGAAAAATGAGTAACGGCAGGGCACATCGGCTGCCCGTCCTGGTGACGATCGTCATCGCACTGATGCTCACCGTCGTGCCACTCCCCGACCGGGTGGAACCCTTCCGCCCGGATTGGGTCGCACTGGTACTTATATACTGGGCGATCATGCTGCCTCGCAGCTGGAGCGTCGGCTCGGCCTGGGCCGTCGGGATCATCCTCGACGTGGCTCAGGGCACGATCCTCGGCCAGCACGCGCTGGTGTTGTGCTGCATCGTGTTCGTCACGGCCCGCTTCCATCTCCTGATGCGCGTATTCCCCGTCCAGCAACTGACGGCCACGGTATTTGCCTTGTTGACGCTCTATCAGTTCCTGCTGTTCTGGATCAACGGCGTGGCCGGCATCCACTCGCCGCTGATCGACTACTGGGCGCCGGTCCTGACCGGTACGATCGTCTGGCCGTTCGTGATGATCCTGCTGGCCGGAGTGCGCGCGCGGGTACAACTGAGGGGCTGACTTGGATCTCCTCTCGCCGATCAAGGACCATCATTCCGAGCGCCGTCTGTTCGTCGGGCGCGTCGCCCTGACGTCAATCGTCGGTATCGTCCTGCTCGGCACGATCATCGCCCGCCTCGTGCAGCTGCAAATCGTCAACTACGAGGACTTCGCGGCACAGTCGCAGGGCAACCGCATGCGCATCGAAGCCGTGCCGCCGATACGCGGCCTGATCTTCGACCGCAAGGGCCGCGTGCTCGCAGAGAATCTGCCGGCCTACCAGCTCGAACTGATCCCGGAACAGGTGCCGGATCTCGACGACACGCTGCGGCGCCTCGCGGCGCTCGGCCTGATCGAATCCGACGACATCCCCCGCCTGAAGCAGCTGAGCCTGAGCGGGCCGCGCTTCAAACCGGTCACGCTGAAGCTCAGGCTGACTGACGAAGAAATCGCCAACTTCGCGATCCAGCGGCCGCGATTCCCCGGCGTCGACTTCCAGCCGCGTCTCGTCAGGCACTACCCGAACGGTCCCGACGTCGCCCACGCGGTCGGCTACGTCGGCGCTTTGTCGACGAACGACCTGCAGCGGCTCGATTCGTCGAACTATGCCGGCACTGCGCATACCGGCAAGACCGGCATCGAGAACAGCTTTGAGGCGAGCCTGCACGGCGACGTGGGCTACCAGCACGCCGTATTCAATGCGCTGGGCCGGCACATCGCCGCCGACACTTTCGACTTCGCGGATTCGCTGCCACCCGACGAGCGGCCGTCGCCCGGCTCCAACGTGTACCTGAGCCTCGATCTGGACCTGCAGCGCGTCGCGACGAAGGCGCTGGAAGGCAAGCGTGGCGCCGCGGTCGCGGTCGACCCCTGGACCGGCGAGATCCTCGCACTGGTCTCCGCGCCGACCTTCGACCCCAATCTGTTCGCCGTCGGCATGTCGGGTAAACAGTTCTCAGCACTGCAGGGCGACCTCGACCGGCCGTTGTTCAACCGCGCGATCCGCGGCGCCTATCCACCCGGTTCGACAATCAAGCCCATGCTCGCGCTCGCCGCGCTCGAATCCGGCGCGACCACGCCGACCCGCAAGGTTTTCTGCCGCGGCTTCTTCACGCTGCCGAATTCGACGCACCGGTACCGCGACTGGAAACCGCAGGGCCACGGTGAGATGGACCTGCACAACGCGATCACGCAATCCTGTGACGTGTACTTCTATCAGATCAGCAACGACATCGGCATCGACCGCATACATTACTATCTCAGCCAGTTCGGCCTCGGCCAGCCGACGGGCATCGACATCAACGGAGAGAACGACGGCCTCGTGCCGTCACGCGCATGGAAACGCGCGGCGTTTCACGATCCTGCCGATCAGCGCTGGTTCGACGGCGAGACGGTCATCGTCGCGATCGGCCAGGGCTACCTGCTGGCGACGCCGCTGCAGCTCGCCGATGCCGCCGCGGCGCTGGCGACGCGCGGGATCCGCTACCAGCCGCATCTCGTCGCGGCCACTGAGGACGCGCTGACGGGCGAACGCAAGCTCGTGACGCCCAAGCGGCTCGACGACGTGCGTATCGACCAGCCGGAATACTGGGACATCGTGCTGTCCGGCATGCACGACGTGATGCAGAGCATCCACGGCACGGCCTACTCCGTGGGTCGCGGCGCGCCCTACCAGATGGCCGGCAAGAGCGGCACGGCACAGGTGTTCTCGGTGGGTCAGGACGAGGAATACGATTCGGAGGAGATCGAGGAGCGGCTGCGCGATCATGCACTGTTCATCGCCTTTGCGCCCTTCGAGGACCCCAGGATCGCCGTCGCCGTCGTCGTCGAGAACGGCGTGAGCGGCAGCCACGTCGCGGCGCCCATCGCCCGCGCGATCATGGACCAGTACCTGGGGTACGGCAAAGATGCCGCTGAGTGATACATCCCGCCTCGTCGCCAACAAGTCGGCACCGCTCAGCGACTTCACGCGGCTGCTCAGACGCCTGCACATCGACGGGCCGCTGCTGGGCGGGATCCTGCTCGTCTGCACGCTCGGTCTCGTCGTGCTGTACAGCGCCGTGGGCGAAGACATGCGTTTGTGGCTCAACCAGCTCGCCCGACTGGGCGTGGCGCTGGCCGCCATGTTCGTCGCGGCGCAGATCCCGCCCGACTTCCTGCGCCGCTGGACGCCCTGGGCCTATGTCGGCGGGCTGGTGCTGTTGATACTCGTGCTGACGACCGGCGAGGTCGGCCAGGGTGCGCGGCGCTGGCTGGATCTCGGCGTCCGTTTCCAGCCGTCCGAGATCATGAAGCTGGCCGTGCCGATGATGGCAGCCTGGTACCTGCACGACCGGCACCTGCCGCCGAGGGTGCTGACGCTGCTGCTGCTCGCCGTGATGATCGTCGTGCCCACCGTGCTCATCGCCCGCCAGCCGGATCTCGGCACCGCGCTGTTGATCGCGGCCTCCGGCCTCATCGTTATCGTGCTCGCCGGGATGTCCATTCGGCTCATGTTCGCGATGGCCATCGCCGCTGTCCCGGGAGCGCTCGCGCTCTGGCACTTCATGCAGGACTACCAGAGGCAGCGGGTCCTGACACTGCTGAACCCGGATAACGACCCGCTCGGTGCCGGTTACAACATCATCCAGTCGAAGATCGCCATCGGTTCGGGCGGGCTGTTCGGCAAGGGCTGGACGAACGGCTCGCAGGCGCATCTCCAGTTCCTGCCCGAACGCGACACCGATTTCATCTTCGCCGTGATGGGCGAGGAACTCGGACTCCTCGGCGAGCTGTCACTGCTGTGCCTCTATGTCTTCGTCATCGGCCGCGGCATGTACATCGCGATGCAGGCGCCGGATACCTATTCCCGGCTGCTCGCCGGCTCGATCAGCCTCACTTTCTTCGTCTATGTCGCCGTCAACACGGCGATGGTCACGGGTCTCGTTCCGGTCGTCGGCGTGCCGTTGCCGCTCGTCAGTTTCGGTGGTACGTCAATGGTGACGCTCCTGACCGGATTCGGTATTCTGATGTCTATCCACTCGCACCGGAAACTGCTCCCACACTAGGGCCTGTTAACCATTGTCCAGTCGCCGCGTTGCTGCCCGACAGGCGCCCTGGCAAGGCGCGAGGAGAGAAGTTTAGTGAGACTAAATGAACGACGAGCAACGCCGCCAGGGCGCCTGTCGGGCGCAACCCTTCGGGGCGTGGCCGTTTTTCCGTCAGCCGGCGTTACAGCTCGCTCATGTAGCGGTACTACAACACACTCGCTGCGCCTTGTCTGCCGAAAAAACGGCCTACGCTGCGGCGATCGGACAATGGTTAACAGGCCCTAATGGTCCTCCGTACACTCGCCGGCCTGGCAGGCTTGCTCGTTCTCGCAGCTCCCGTCCACGCCGTGGATCTCGACCGGCCCGACGTGCAGACGTTCATCCAGACGATGGTCCGGCAACACGACTACGATCCAGACAAACTGCGCGACATCCTCGGGCAGGCGGAGATCGACGATTCCATCGTCGAGCTGATCAGCAAGCCGGCGGAGAAGACCCTGACCTGGGCGCAGTACCGCGCCATCTTCATCACCCGCGAACGCATCGAAGCCGGCGCCGCATTCTGGAAGGCGAACCGCGACGCGCTCGAGCGCGTCAGCACCGAGACGGGCGTGCCGGTGCGGATCGTGGTCGGTATCATCGGCGTCGAATCGTATTTCGGTCGCATCACGGGCGGCCACCGCGTGCTCGACGCGCTCGCCACGCTGGCGTTCGACTATCCGCCGCGGGCGAAATACTTTCGCAGCGAACTCGTGCAATTCCTGCTCCTCGTGCGCGAGGAAGGCATGCCGGCGACGGTGCCGATCGGTTCCTACGCCGGCGCGATGGGCCGCCCGCAGTTCATGCCGTCGAGTTATCGCGCCTATGCCGTCGACGAGAGCGGCGACGGCAAGCGGGATATCTGGAACGACTGGAGCGACGTCGCCGGCAGCATCGCCAACTACTTCGTCAAGCACGGCTGGCGGGCCGACGAGGAGATCGTGACACGTGCGACGCTGGGCGAGGAATTCCGAGGTCCGGCGCCCGAGCCCGCCAATACGCTCGAGCCCGCCGACACGATCCAGTCCCTCAGCGACGCGGGAGTCATGTTCTCGACCGACCTGCCGCTCGACAGTGAAGGCCAGTTACTGTCCTTGCAGGGCGCCGACGGACCCGAATACTGGGTCGGTTTCCACAACTTCTTCGTGATCACCCGTTACAACCGCAGCGTCATGTACGCGCTGGCCGTGCAGCAGCTTGGCCAGGAGATCGCCCTGGAGGTCGCCCGTGACGGGTCGTGACGCGCTCCGCCTTGGCGCGATCGTGCTCGGACTGGTCCTGCTCGCCGCCTGCGGCTCGAATCGGATGAAGGATGGCGCGCCGCGGAGCGGCAGCAATGCCATACCGAACCTGCCGGGCGATGCGGTGCCGCGCCGCGAACCGACGAGCCAGTACGGCAACGGTCCCGTGTACGAAGCCCTCGGCAAGAAATACCACGTCATGAAGAGCGGCAGCGGTTACAAGGAGCGCGGCGTCGCATCGTGGTACGGCACCAAGTTCCACGGCAACCTGACCGCGATGCGCGAACCCTACGACATGTACGCGATGACTGCCGCGCACAAGTCCCTGCCGCTGCCGACCTATGTGCGGGTGCGCAATCTGCGCAACAACAAGTCCGTCGTCGTCCGCGTCAACGACCGCGGTCCGTTCGTCCCGAACCGCATCATCGACCTGTCCTATGCGGCGGCGGTGAAGCTGGACATGATCCGCGACGGTACCTGCCTCGTCGAAGTGGAGGCGATCAATTTCGACGCCGACGCGAAAGGCGATCACCCGACCAGCGAGACGACCGCGGCGCCGCCAGAGACCGGAACCAGCCAACCGGCGCCGGCCGCCGCAGAACAGGAGCACGAGGTCTATGCCCAGGTCGGCGCCTTCGGCGACAAGGGCAATGCCGAACGGCGCCTGGCGCTGCTGCACTCGCACGGCATCGGCACCGCGGTCATCGTCCCGGACACGGCGAGCCGGCCGCCGCTGTACCGCGTCCGCATCGGCCCGATACGCCAGGTGGAGCAGTACGACCTGCTGGTCGCGGAGCTGGAACGCATGGGCATCGGCGACCCGTATCTCGTGACCGACTAGCGTCCGCTACAGGCGGGCTCCAGCGGCGCGGCGCCGTGTGACGCATCGCGGCTGAAGCCGCTCCTACGGTTTTATTTTGAATGACGGTAGAATACGCGGCCTGGCACGTTGTCATCCCGGGTATTCATGAAATTTCGCTTTCTGGCGCTGCTTGCGCTTTTAATCGCCGTCGATTCCGCAGCCGTCGAACTGCATCCGTTACCTGCCCCGCCGACCATCGGTGCATCGAGTTATTTCGTGATCGATGGCCAAACCGGTTACCCGATCGCCTCGCTGGAGCCGGACAAGGCCGTCGCACCGGCAAGCCTGACCAAGCTGATGACCGCCTACGTGGTATTCCATGCGCTCGAGGAGAAGCAGATCGGGCTCGACGACGAGGTGACGGTCAGCGAGAAGGCATGGCGCGCGGAGGGTTCGCGCATGTTCATCGAGGTGGGCAAGCAGGTGAAGGTCCGGGATCTCCTGCTCGGCATGATCGTCCAGTCGGGCAACGACGCGAGTATTGCGCTCGCCGAGTACGTCGCCGGCTCCGAGTCCGTGTTCGCCGAACTGATGAATCAGTACGCGAAGTCGCTGGGCATGAGTTCGAGCCACTTCGTCAATGCGACCGGCCTGCCGGACGACAATCACTATTCGACCGCACGCGACCTCGCCACGCTCGCTCGCGCGATCATCTACGAGTTCCCCGAGTACTACAAGTATTACTCCGTAAAGGAATTCACCTACAACGACATCAAGCAGCCGAACCGCAACAACCTGCTCTGGCGCGACGAATCGGTCGATGGCATGAAGACCGGTCACACCGAGGCCGCCGGCTACTGCCTCGTGTCCTCGGCGAAGCGCGACGACATGCGAGTCATCTCGGTCGTGCTGGGCACGTCGAGCAGCAGGGCCCGGATCGACGGCAGCCAGGCGCTGCTCAACTACGCATTCCGCTTCTTCGAGACCCGCCTTCTGTACAAGGCCGGCGAGGAGATCACGCGGGCCAGAATCTGGAAGTCGGCCAACGAATACACGTCGCTCGGCGTGCTCAAGGACCTCTACGTCACCGTGCAGCGCGGCAAATACGATTCGCTGGATTCGGAACTCAACATCCCGGCCGTGCTCACGGCGCCGGTCGCCCAGGGTCAGCCGCTCGCGAAACTCGAGGTGAGTCTGGACGGCAAGGCGCTCATCGACACGCCGCTCCGGGCGCTGGCCGACAATCCGGCCGGTTCGCTCTGGCAGCGGTTGCGCGACGGCATCAGCCTCTGGTTCGAGTGAGATGCGTCCGCGATGAGCGAGGAGACGGCCCTCGAGTTCCCCTGTGACTTCCCGATCAAGATGATGGGGATCGACACGCCCGAATTCCGGTCCACCGTCAGGGCGCTGGTCGAGAAGCACACCGGACCGGTTGACGATGACGCCGTCAAGGTCACGCCCAGCAGGACCGGCCGCTTCGTGTCGGTGACCGTGACCTTCAGTGCCCAGAGCCGCGAGCAACTCGATAAGCTGTACCGGGAAGTGACTTCGCACGATGCCGTGCTGGTGGCGCTGTGAGCCTGGCAGCGGAATCGATGGCGCAAGCGGTCGTAATCCGCAACCTCGGGCGTACCGTGTACGAACCGGTCTGGCGGGCCATGCAGGCCTTCACTAACGAGCGCGGGCCGGCGACGCCGGACGAGATCTGGTTCACCGAGCATGAACCGGTGTTCACGCTGGGCGTGAATGCGTCGCGCGAACACGTCCTCGCACCAGGCGATATCCCCGTGGTGCAGATCGACCGCGGCGGCCAGGTCACCTATCACGGACCGGGCCAGCTCATGATCTACCCGCTCGTCGACATCCGCCGCGCCGGGCTCGGGGTGCGCGACCTGGTCACCGCGCTGGAACAGAGCGTCGTCGAACTGGCGGCGGGCTACGGCATTGCCGCGGCCAGCCGTTGCGACGCCCCGGGCGTCTATGTCGATGGTGTCAAGTTTGCCAGCGTGGGTCTGAGGATCCGTCGCGGCGCCAGCTTTCACGGCATGGCGCTGAACGTCGATGCCGACCTCGAGCCGTTCTCGCGCATCAATCCCTGCGGCTTCGCGAATCTCGAGGTCACCGATCTCGCGCGGCTCGGCGCGGACCGCGACCTGACGAGCGTGCGCGAAGCGCTGCTGCCGGTGCTGCTGCGCCATCTGCGTATGCCCGGGGCTCGCCTCATCAGACGCCGAGATTGAGCGCGGCGAGCCGCTCCGGCGTGCCGACATCGTCCCAGGGACCCCGGTAGACCTCGCCGCGCAAGCCGCCGGCCTCGGCCGCCGCGCGCAGCATCGGCGCGAGCGGGAAACGGCCGGGCTCGTATTCCGCGAAGAATGCGGGTCGGTACAGGGCGACACCGGCGAACGTGAACGCCGGGCGCACGCCGTTTCGCACGCGATCGCCGACGAGATCGAAGTCACCGTGCTCCCGTGCGGCCGGCGTCGGTACCAACATCAGGTGGGCGAGGTCATCCGCCGCGAGTTCCCGCATCGGCAAGGGCATCCCGGTATAGACGTCGGCGTTGATCACGAGGAACGGCTGTTCCCCCAACAGGGGCAGCGCCCGGCGAATCCCGCCGCCCGTCTCCAGGACGTCGTCCCCTTCGGGACTGTAGACGACGTCGATCCCCCAGGCGGCACCGGAACCGACGTGCTCGACGATGGCTTCCCCGAGCCAGCCGAGGTTGATGACCACGGTGCCAATACCAGCCGCCCGCAGCGCGGCGAGGTGGCGATCGAGCAGCGCCTCGCCGCGCACCCGGACCAGGGCTTTCGGAATCCTGTCGGTGACCGGCCGGAGACGTTCGCCGCGACCCGCGGCAAGGATCATGGCGATCACTCGGGTACCTCGAGCGCCGGCAGGCAACGCTCAACGAGCAGACTCTGCAGGAACGCGAGTTCCGGATAACGCGGCCCAAGCTCCACGATGTAACGCAGCGTGCGCGGGACGTCCGCGAGGTACCCGGGCTTGCCATCCCGGTGATTCAGGCGCGCGAAGATGCCGGATGCCTTCAGATGACGTTGCACGCCCATGAGCTCGAAATGACGCCGGAATTGTTCGAAGTCGATCCCGCTCGTAGCCGCGATGCCGGAGCCGGCATGATATCCGTGTATCCATTCGTCGACCCGCTCGCGAGGCCAACTGATGTAGCAATCCTTGAGCAGCGAAACCAGGTCGTAGGTGAGCGGACCCTCGACCGCGTCCTGGAAATCCAGGATGCCGGGATTGTCCCGCGCGGTGACCATCAGGTTTCGCGAATGATAATCCCTGTGCACGAACACCTGCGGTTGATCGAGGGCGTTTGCGACCAGCAGATCGCAGATCGCCTGCCAGCGCTTCCCGTCGTCGGCGTCGAAGTGCAGGCCGAGGTGCCTGCCGCACAGCCAGTCGTGGAACAAAGACAGCTCGAATCGCAACAGTGCATCGTCGTACGGCGGCAGGTGTGCCTGGAAGGCGGCGCCGTTCGCCTGCAGGCGCTCGAGTGCCTGCAACGCATCCGCGTACAGCGGCCCGGTCCGGCCGGGGTTTCCCTGCAGCTCTCCGAGGTAGGACGTCGTGCCGAGATCCGTCAGTAACAGGAACCCGGCATCCAGGTCGGCCTCGATTACCCGCGGCGCGTTCAGGCCCATCGATTCGAGATAGCCGGCGACGCGGATGAACGGCCGGCAGTCTTCCCGGTCCGGCGGCGCATCCATCGCGATGAAACTCTCCCGGCCCTTGTGCACTCGAAAGTAACGGCGGAAACTCGCGTCGAAGGATGCGGGTACCGGTTCGGTACCCGCGATTCTTTCAAAACCAGAAAGCCAGGTCCGGAGCTCCGCAAGTCGGGGGTCATCGGGGTCGTTGACGGTGTCGATTGCTGCCTCCGTAACGCGTTGAAGCACCAGCAAAACTATGCGAAGGTAACACACCCCTGTGATTCGACGATCGAATTGTCATCAAAATTCCTGATCATCGCCGGCGCTTTGCTGGTCGTGTCCCATGCGCGGGCGGCAGAACCGACATCCTGCAGCACAGCGCTCGAGCGAATCCGCGAACAGAGCCAGCCGGAGGCCTCGGATACCAATCCCAGCACGATCACGCTCGATGTCGGAGGAATAGAAGGTCAACTCGGTGACAAGCCCAGGGCCTCGATAACCGGCGGCATCTACGTCCACCAGGGCAACAAGCTCGCCGGTGCCGAAAGCGCCCACTACGATCCGGAAAGCAAGACCTTGTTCCTCGATGGCGGCGTCAAGTATGAAGATCCGGATACGCAAGTCGCCTCGCGCTCCGGGGAGTTGTCCTACGACTTCGGGCGAATCCGCTTCCTCGGCGCAAAGTTCTCGGTCGCAACCAACAACGCACACGGCGCGGCCGACGTCATCCAGATTGACCGTCAGGGAGTACTGGCGCTGCAGGACGTCAGCTACACCACATGCGAGGAGGGCTCGAACGACTGGTTGCTCCAGGCACGCGACATCAATCTCGATACGATCGCGGGTGTGGGCACCGCCAAGGGTGTCAAGCTGCGATTCCAGGGTGTGCCGATTTTCTATACGCCCTATATGTCATTCCCGGTCGGCGATGCCCGCAAGTCGGGCGTCCTGTCGCCCCAGATCGGCAGCACGAATCGCAGCGGCACGGAGATCCGTATCCCCTATTACTGGAACCTCGCGCCGAATTACGACCTGCTGACGACACCGCGTTACCTGTCCGATCGCGGCCTGCAGCTGCAGTCCCAGTTCCGCTACCTGACGAAGCAGTCGGCGGGTCGGGTCGACCTGGAGTATCTGCCCGACGACAACATGTTCGGCGCAACCCGAACGATGATGCGGCTCCGGCATCGCACGACGTTCGACGACGCGTGGCGCAACCGTATCAACTTCTACCAGGTTTCCGACGATCAGTATTTCGAGGACCTCGGCGGCAGCCTCGCCAGTTCCAGCATCACGCACATCGAACGCAACCTGATCTTCGACTATTACACGGATACTCTGTCGCTGTTCGGCCAGCTACAGGACTATCAGACCCTCGACGCTGCCATCCTGCCGGAGGACCGACCCTACCGGCGCCTGCCGCAGTTGCTCATGAGAGCCGACTGGCCGGATCGCTGGCTGGGCGCGGACCTGCGTGTCGACGGCGAACTCGTCAATTTCCAGCGCGATACCGGCGTCACCGGCTGGCGCCTGAATATGGCGCCCGAAGTCGAGCTGCCGATCTCGCGGCCCGGTTGGTTCATCACGCCAGCGGTCGCATTCGATCTCACGCAGTATTCGCTGGACAACACCGAGCCCGGCCATCGCAGCAGCCCGAGCCGCGCGCTGCCGATCAGCAGCCTGGATCTCGGCATGGTGCTCGAACGCGACATGAAGTCGGGCGGCCACCGCGTGCAGACGCTGGAGCCGCGCGTGTTATACGTGCACGTACCCTACCGCGACCAGTCCGATCTCCCGGTCTTCGATACGATCACGCCGGACCTGAATCTCGTGGAACTGTTTCGCAAGAACCGGTTCCTGGGCGTCGACCGTATCGCCGACACCGACCAGGTCAGTCTCGGTATCACCTCCCGGGTCATCGACGACTCGACCGGCCGCGAACTGTTCACCGCGACGATCGGCCAGACCCGATACCTCAGTGCCAGCGGCGTCACGCTGCCGGGCGAACCTTTGATCACAAACGACACTTCCGACTACGTCGCCGAGGTGCACTTCCAGGTGCACGACGATATCAAGCTGGACTTCGGGCATCAGTGGGGCCAGGAGGATCGCGGCACGAAATGGTCGCAGGCCAGGCTCCAGTACCGGCCGGCAAACAACGAGATCCTCAATCTCTCGTATCGTTACCGCCGGGACTCGCTGAAACAGGGCGACGTCTCGTGGTCCTGGCCGCTCGGTTCCCGGTGGAATTTCGTGGGCCGTTACAACTACTCGTTCCGCGACCAGGAGGCACTGGAGCAGTTCTTCGGCATCGAGTACGAGAGCTGTTGCTGGGGGCTCAGGCTCGTCACGCGCCGGCACCTGTCCACGCGCGACGGAACTCGCGAATCGTCGATTGGTCTGCAGTTGATACTGAAGGGCATGTCGAGCGTCGGTACCGCCGCCGACGAGATGCTCGAACGTGGTATTCTTGGCTATTCCTCTGACGTCCGGTAGTAATTTAGTGTTCAGATTCAACAAGTTAACGGTGACGGCCTGGGGCCTGTCGGCCCTCCTGGTGACGTCCGTCGCCGGCGCCGCCGAGCTCTCGCAGACCGGCGAGTTCCTCGACGGGATCGCCGCCATCGTCAACGACGGGGTGGTTCTGAAGAGCCAGGTGATCGACCAGACCAAGCTGATCATCGAGCGCGCCAGCAAGGCGGAGCCGCCGATGCACCTGCCGCCGGCACCGATCCTCCGCGAGCAGCTGCTCGAACAGCTCATCCTGAAGGAGATCCAGCTGCAGCGCGCCGATCGCATCGGACTGCAGGTCTCCGACCAGATGCTCAACGAGGCGATCGCCAACATTGCGAAGGAGAATCACGTCAAGTTCGAGGACATGCCGGCGCTTATCGCGCAGGACGGTGTCACCTATGCTGACTTCCGTCGCGACCTCCGCGAACAGATCACGCTCGAACAATTGAAGCACATCGACGTCGGTCAGCGCATCTCGGTGTCGCCACGCGAGATCGAACAGTGCGTCGCCGACCTCGAAGGCAATGCCGCCATCGAGTCCGACTACAACCTGTCGCACATCATGATCGCGATCCCGGAACCCGCGACTACCGAGGACGTCGCGAAGGCACGTGCGAAGGCCGACGAGGTGTATCAGAAACTCAAGGACGGCGCCGATTTCGGCGAGATGGCGATCCGCTATTCCGACGCGCAGACGGCGCTCGACGGCGGCTCGCTCGGCTGGCTCAAGGGCGACGAGTTGCCGACGATGTATACCGACACCGTCGTCGCGATGCAGACCGGCGAGATTTCCAAGCCGTTCCGCAGCTCGAGCAGTTTCCATATCGTCAAGGTCAACGACGTCCGCAGCGCCGTGCAGCACAGTGAGGTGAACCAGGTGAAGGTGCGTCACATCCTGATCACGCCGAACGAGATCATCGACGACGCGACGGCCAAGCAGGAACTCGAAGACGCGCTGAAGAAGATCAAGAATGGTGAGGACTTCGGCGAAATTGCCAAGCTGATGTCGGACGATCCCGGTTCGGCCTCCCTCGGCGGCGACCTCGGCTGGACCAGTCCCGGTACCTTCACGCCCGAATTCGAGGCCGTCGTCGACAAGACCAAGGTCGGGGAGATCAGCGAACCGTTTCACACGCCTTATGGTTGGCACATTCTGCAAGTGCTCGACCGCCGCGTATACGACAACACCGAAGACCTGAAGAAGAGCAAGTGCGTCTCCCGCATCCGGGCCAGCAAGCTCGAAGAAGAGACCCAGCTCTGGTTGCGTCGCCTGCGGGATGAGGCGTACGTCGATACGCGCATCTGAGCCTGAGGCGATACGGCAGGGTCGGCTGTCGTGGCGAATCGCAAACCCCTGGTCGTAACAGCCGGCGAGCCCGCCGGCATAGGGCCCGAGCTCTGCCTGAGCTTGCCGCACGAGCATCACGGTGCGGACCTCGTCGTCGTGGGGGACCCGGAATTGCTGTGCGCGCGAGCCCGCCAGACCGGGATCCGGACGACCGTCACGGTCATCGGCGATGACGAGATCGGCAGGGTGCGCGCGGGCACCGGCGAACTGCTGGTCCTGCCCTTGCGCTTCCCGAAGCAGGCCGACTGCGGCCGACCGCTGACGGAGAACGCACGCGCGCTGCTCGACGGCCTGGGCCTCGCGGTCGAAGGCTGCATGAACGGCCGCTTCGCCGGTCTCGTGACGGCGCCCGTGCACAAGGGCGTGATCAACGACGCCGGCATCCCGTTTACCGGCCACACCGAGCTCCTCGCCGAACTGACCGGTACCCCGCTGCCCGTCATGTTGCTGGTCGCTGGGCAGCTGCGTGTCGCGCTCGCGACCACGCACCTGCCCTTGCGCGAGGTGGCCGACAACATCGACCGCGCGCGCCTCACCGCCGTCCTCGGCGTGTTGCTCGACGGGCTGCGCTTGCGATTCGGCATCGACGCACCGGAGGTCGTCGTCTGCGGCCTCAACCCGCATGCCGGCGAAGGCGGACACCTGGGGTCGGAGGACGCGGAAGTAATCGCGCCTGTCGTGGCCGATTTCGAAGCCCGCGGACACCGTGTACGCGGCCCCCTGCCGGCCGACACCGCGTTTACGCCCGCCGCCGGACACAAGGACGCGGTGCTGGCCATGTATCACGACCAGGGTCTGCCCGTCCTGAAGTACGCGGGTTTCGGGCACGCGGTCAACGTTACGCTCGGCCTGCCGATCGTACGTACGTCCGTCGATCACGGCACGGCCCTCGACATAGCGGGTACCGGCAAGGCCGACAACGGCAGTCTCGTCGAGGCCGTACGCCTCGCCGCCGGGCTCGCGGCGCGATGAGCCCGCAGCGTCCACGCAAACGCTTCGGGCAGCACTTCCTCACCGACCCGGGTGTCATCGATGCGATCGTCGGTGCCGTCGCCCCGGCGCCGTCGGACGTCGTGGCAGAGATCGGCCCGGGCCGCGGCGCGATTACCGTCCCGCTGGCGCGCCGTGCCGGCACCCTGCACGCGATCGAACTCGACCGCGATCTCGCCGCGCACCTGGAACGCCGATTCGCGCAAGACCCGAACGTGACCGTCCACCAGGCTGACGCGCTCAGTTTCGACTATTCGCAACTCGGCACGAGAATCCGCATCGTCGGCAATCTCCCCTACAACATCTCGACACCGCTGCTGTTTGCGCTCCTCGGACACCGGCAGCACATCGTCGACATGCACGTAATGCTGCAGAAGGAAGTCGTCGACCGGATGGCGGCGACGCCGGGCAGCAAGGCCTACGGTCGCCTCGGCATCATGCTCGGTTGCCGCTTCCGCATCGAAAAGCTGTTCGAGGTCGACAGGCTGGCCTTCGATCCGCCGCCCGAGGTCACGTCCGGTGTCGTGCGGATGACGCCATTGCCTGCCGGGACTTACGTAATCGACGACGAAGCGCTGTTCGGGAAGCTCGTCGCGACGGCGTTCAGTCAGCGCCGCAAGACCGTGCGCAATGCGCTGCGCGGGTTCGCCAGCGACGCGCAACTCGAGGCGGCCGGCATCGACCCGGGCATCCGTCCCGAAGGCATCTCGATCGCCCGCTATGTCGGCCTCGCGAATGCGATAGAATAAGCCGCGACGCCCGCCACTCCCGGTGCCCGATGGAAGACAGGAACTTCAATTTCCGAATCCAGGTCGCGACGAACTACATCAGCGAACAGTCCGAGCCGGAATCGGGGCGCTACGTGTTTGCCTACACGATCACGATCGCCAACACCGGCGAGATCCCGGCGCGGCTCATGAGCCGGCACTGGATCATCACCGATGCCAACGGCAAGGTGAAGGAGGTCAGCGGCGACGGGGTCGTTGGCGAGCAGCCGCATCTCAATCCCGGCGAGGAATTCCGGTATTCATCCGGCGCGGTGTTGGAAACGCCGGTGGGCGCCATGCAGGGCCTCTATCGCATGCAGGCCGACAACGGGGTCAGCTTCGAGGCGCCGATCGCGCCGTTCACGCTCGCGGTACCGGGCGTCCTGCACTAACTCACGGCGTGTCCATCTACGCGATCGGCGATCTGCAGGGTTGCTACGACCCTTTTCGCCGGCTGCTCGACTCGCTGCACTTCGATCCCGCATCGGACTCCCTGTGGCTGACCGGCGATCTGGTCAATCGCGGCCCGAAGTCGCTGAAGACGCTCCGCTTCGTCAAGTCGCTCGGCGACGCGGTCGTCACCGTACTCGGCAATCACGACCTGCACCTGCTGGCCCTCGGCGCGGGCGCGATACGCTACACGCGGCGCTTCTCGACGCTGCGCAACGTGCTGGATGCCGCCGACCGGGACGAACTGCTCGACTGGCTGCGGACGCGGCCGCTGGCACACTACGACGAGGCCATCGATACGTTGCTCGTGCACGCCGGCACGCATCCGTCCTGGAGCGTAAAAAGGACGCTGGCGCGGGCCACCGAGGTCGAAGAAGCCCTGCACGGCAGCCGCTATCGCACCCTGCTCGCCAAGATGTACGGCAACACGCCCGCGGCATGGAGCAGTGATCTGCGCGGCTACAAGCGGCTGCGCTTTATCATCAACTGCCTGACTCGCATCCGAATGCTGACGGCAGACCTGCAGCTCAACCTGTCGTATAGCGGCTCCCCTTGGCGGGCACGCCGCGCGCTGCTGCCCTGGTATGCCTTCCCTGACCCCGCCTGGCACGGCACGCGCGTCGTGTTCGGTCACTGGTCCGCGCTCGGACTGATCGCGCTGCCGAGGCTGATCAGCCTCGACACGGGTTGCGTCTGGGGACGGCAGCTGACCGCGGTGCGGCTGGATACCAAGGTGACCGAAGTCTGGCAAGTGCCGGGGCAGGCATGAACTTCGAGGACCGGCGCGAATTCGCCGCGGCACTCGACGCGGACGACCCACTCGGCAAGTTCCGCGAACGCTTCGCGTTCCCGTTGCCGAAGGGCGGACGCACGCCGGTGTACCTGTGCGGCAACTCGCTCGGCCTGCAGCCGAAGCTGGCCGCGCAATTCGTCGAGCAAGAGCTGGCGCAGTGGCGGAACTGCGCCGTCGGCGGCCATTTTCATCCCGAGCGGCCCTGGCTCGCCTATCCGCGCCGGGCCACGGCCGCTCTCGCCGCACTGGCGGGTGCGAAGCCCCCCGAGGTCGTCGCCATGAACACGCTGACGGTCAACCTGCACCTGCTGATGACGAGCTTCTACCGACCTACCGCCGAGCGTTTCAGGATTCTCATCGAGTCGCAGGCGTTCCCTTCGGATCGCTACGCCGCCGCCTCGCAGATTCGCATGCACGGCTACGACCCGGCGGCCGGTATCGTCGAGTGGACGCCGCGCGGCGACGGCTCCACACTCGATACCGGCGACCTCGCGGCACTCCTCGAGCGCGAGGGCGACGGCATCGCGCTGCTGCTGTTGCCAGGCGTGCAGTACCTGAGCGGCCAGGTGCTCGACATGCGCGAGATCTGCCGGCTGGGACGCCAGGCCGGCTCCGCCGTGGGCTTCGACCTGGCACATGCGATCGGCAACGTCGAACTCGCGTTGCACGACTGGGGGCCGGACTTCGCGGCGTGGTGCTGTTACAAGTACCTGAACGGCGGTCCGGGCGCGATCGGCGGCGCATTCGTGCACGAGCGCCATTTCGACGACGGCACCGGAGCCCTGCTGGGCTGGTGGGGCAACGACGAAGCCACGCGCTTCGAGATGGCGCCCGTGTTCCGACCGGCGGCCGGCGCGGAGCGCTGGCAGATGAGTACCCCGCCGATCCTGTCGCTCGCCCCGGTGCTCGCGTCCCTCGAATTATTCCAGGAAGCGGGCATGACGGCGCTCGTCGCGAAATCGAGGCAACTCACCGGCTATCTCGCCTGGCTGATCGAACAACGCTTCGCCGGCGTGATCGGCGTAATCACGCCCGAGGACGCACGCGGCTGCCAACTCTCACTCGTCGTCCACAGCGACGCCGTCGACGGGAAAGCGCTGTTCGAACGGCTGTGCGCACTGAACGTTATCTGCGACTGGCGCGAACCCGACGTCATCCGAGTAGCGCCGGCGCCCCTGTACAACAGTTTCGCCGACCTGTTCGAGTTTGCGGAACGACTCGGCGAGGCGCTGGAAGCCTCGCCGGGGCAAGGCTGAGCCGTCCAACGCATTACAGCTTCTTTCGGAGGAAATCCGCGACAACCTTGAGCGTCTCGAGGCGTGTTTTTGCCGAAGACAACCAATGGTCTTCGCCCTCCAGCCGCACGAACTTCACGTCCCTGTCGGCCTTTTTGAGCGCACGGTACATTCGCTCGCTCTGGTCCATTTCTACCACTGTGTCGTCGTTGCCGTGCACGAGAAGCACCGGTGCCCGAAAATTCTCGACGTGGTCGACGGGAGAAACGATTTTTAGCTTTTCCTGCTGGCCTTCGCCGGAGCCAAACTGGTATTCCCAGTACTGGACGGCCCAGAAATCCATACCGTAGCGTTCCCGGGCCACCTTCGCCATGCGCGACAAATCGCTCATCCCGGCGATGGACACGATGCACTTGTAGTTGAGCGGCGAGAACGCGCCCGCGGCCAGTGCCGCGTAGCCGCCGTAGCTGGCGCCGACTATGGCGACGCGGTCCGGGTCCGCCAGTCCCTGACGGATCAGCCATTCGACACCGTCATCGAGATCGGTTGACATCCCGGCGCCCCATTCACCCTTGCCGAGTTCCTGGAAGTGCAACCCGAAGCCGCTCGAGCCTCGGAACTGCGGTTGCAGCACGACATAGCCGCGGCTCGCAAGGTACTGTGCGATCCAGTCGAAGCCGAACCTATCGTGGGCCGCCGGACCGCCATGTGGCAATACGATGAGGGGCAACTTACCGCTGGCGTCGGCAGCATCAAGATTGTAGGTCAAGAGCGCGGGGATGGTCACGCCGTCCCGCGCCTTGTATTTCACAATTGCCGTCGGCACGACCTGCCCGGACGAGATGTCCGGGCGACTGTGTGCCACGATGACGGGTTTTGGCAGATCCTTTCCGGCAAGAACGTAGTCGCCGGAACTCCAGCCCCCGCTGGTGCGGAACAACAGGCGGTCGAAGCTGGGTGTCCAGTCGATCAGTCGAACGGCGGTCCCTTCCAGTGCCTCCTGGACGGCCCTGACCCTCATCGTTTGCTTCCGGTCGGCAAACTCGTAGGTCGGCATGAATCCCGAGTACTCGACACCGTGTACCACCCGATTCAGGTCCAGCAGCGTTCGTTCGGCATCGGCATCACCGCGGGCGTAAAACGGGCCGGTGATCGCTCCATCGTCCAGACTCATATGATAGAGCCACGAACGATCAGCCTCGCCATCGACGGAGTTCAGTACCAGTGCGTCCCGCTTCGGGGTAAGTCCGACGAGCGATATCTCGGGAACAGGCGCCTGCTTCTCGTAGATCAGTCGCCGTTGCTTTTCACGGCGAACCCAGATGCGATGGACATTCGTCCACTTGTCGAACTCCTCTTCGACCAGCGGCCGGCCTCCGGCGTCCACGAACCAGTCGACGGTGTCCGGCCTGCCCTCTGCGATGTTGCGTTCAGTTCCGTGGTCCAGATCTACCCGGAAGAGGCTGTACAACCCGACTCTCCTGCCCGTGAAAGCAGGCATATACAGGACTCTGCCGTCGGAGCTTCTGCCGACAATCCGTGCGAGCCCGGCTTGGACCGGATGTAGGTCCTTCGGGCGCCGCAAAACCTGATGCAATTCATTGGTCACAACGTCGAGCACCAATGTGGCGTTGTACTCGAATGCTTTCGCGCCATACCTGGCGTGCATCGTGTCCGACACAACCAGCAGTACAATATCGTCATTCAGGAAATACAGATCCCGGGGCTTTACCTCGGAGACATCGGCGCCTCCCACCAGTTTGCTCGTATCCAGTTCGCGAACGAACACGAAATCCTTACCGTCCTGCACGTGACGAAAAGCCACCCGGTGCCCGTTGGGCGACAGCGCCATGCTGGAGATGACCGGCAGATTGCCGTAACTCTCGAGCGGGGCGAGTTCGTCGGCCGGCGCGCCGCGGCACAGGAAGGCCGATACCAGCACGAGAGCCGCGAGCCGCCGGCAGCTCATTTCTTCCTGTCCAGGGTTAGCGCCGAGAAGGCATGGTCGTTCGTGGCATCCGCCGCATGCGCCGACTCCTCCGATGCGCGCCACTCGTCCGGATCGAGTTCCGGAAAGTACGCGTCGCCGTCGCATTCGACGTGTACGCGCGTGAAATAAATGCGATCGGCCCGCGGCAGCAGTTGGCGATAGATAGCGCCGCCGCCGATAACCATGATCTCGGCGGCGTCGCCGGCGGCGGCGAGCGCCGCATCGATCGAGCCGACGACTTCGCAGCCGGGCGCACGGTAATCCGCACGGCTGGTGACGACGATGTTCCTGCGGCCCGGCAACGGCTTGCCGATCGATTCGAACGTGCGGCGCCCCATCACGACGGGTTTGCCCATCGTCAGGGATTTGAACCGCGCGAGGTCCGCCCGCAGGTGCCAGGGCATGCCGCCGTCGCGGCCGATGACGTTGTTTTCGGCGGCGGCCACGATGAGCGAGATCACGAGGATCGTTTCAGACGGCAACGGCCGCGCGGATGTGCGGGTGCGCCTCGTAGTTCAGGATCTCGAAATCCTCGTAGTCGTAGTCGAAGATGCTCGGCGGGCGGCGCCGGATCGCGAGCCGCGGCAGCGGCAGCGGTTCGCGGCTGAGCTGTTCGTCCGCCTGCTCGAGGTGATTGCTGTACAGGTGGCAGTCGCCGCCGGTCCAGACGAAATCGCCGACGCCGAGGTCGGCCTGCTGAGCCAGCATGTGCGTGAGCAGCGCATACGAGGCGATGTTGAACGGCACGCCGAGGAACACGTCGCAGCTTCGCTGGTAGAGCTGGCAGGACAGGCGACCCTCGGCGACCCAGAACTGGAACAGGCAGTGGCAGGGCGGCAGCGCCATCTTGTCGATGTCCGCCACGTTCCAGGCGGACAGGATGATGCGCCGCGAATCGGGCGTCGTCCTGAGCTGCTCGACGACACGCGCCACCTGATCGATCTCGTCACCGTCCGGCGTCGGCCAGCTGCGCCATTGCACGCCGTAGACCGGGCCGAGCTCGCCGTCCTCGTCCGCCCACTCGTCCCAGATCGAGACGCCGTGCTCCTTCAGATATTGTATGTTGCTGTCGCCGCGCAGGAACCACAGCAGCTCGTAGACGATGGAGCGCAGGTGCAGCTTCTTGGTCGTCACCAGCGGGAAACCTTCGCCGAGATCGAAGCGCATCTGGTGGCCGAAGATGCTCAGCGTGCCGGTGCCGGTCCGGTCGTCCTTGCGGACACCGTTGTCGCGCACTTCGCGCATCAGCGCCAGGTACTGCCGCATCTCAGGCCGTCGCCTCCCTGCCGTGTGAGCGGTAAGCCAGGATCAGCAATATAACGCCCGCGATGATCATCGGAGCGCTCAACATCTGCCCCATCGTCACCCAGTGCAATGCGAGATAGCCGAGATTCGCATCGGGCACGCGGACGAACTCGATGAGGAAGCGGAACACGCCGTAGCAGGCAAGGAACAGTCCCGAGACTGCCATTGTCGGCCGCGGCTTCGCGGAGAACCACCACAGGATCGCGAACAGCAGGAAACCCTCCAGCGCCGATTCATACAGCTGCGAGGGGTGCAGCACCCTTCCATTTACGAGCATCCCCCACGGCAGGTCGGTCTCCTTGCCCCACAATTCGCCGTTGATGAAATTGCCGATGCGGCCGAAGCCGAGGCCGAGCGGTGCGAGCGGCGCGACGAAGTCGGTGATCTGCCACATTCCCCTGCCGCATTTGCGCGCGAAGAACCACATCGCGACCATAACACCGACGAGTCCGCCGTGGAAAGACATGCCGCCTTCCCAGATTTTGAACGGATACAGCGGGTCGTCCCGCACGAGGTCGAAGCTGTACACGAACACGGAGCCGATGCGTCCGCCGAGTATCACGCCGAGCATCGCGTAGAAGATCAGGTCGTCGACCTGTGCCGGGTCCACGATCGACCAGGGTTTCCGTGCGCGCCGTTTCGCCAGCCACCATGCGCTGAGGAAGCCGATGACGTACATCAGCCCGTACCAGCGAATCTTGAGCGGCCCGATCGAGAAGATGACCGGATCGATGTGCGGATAGACGAGCATCGGGTCTCCGTGGCCCGGGGGAGGCGCGTATCATAACAAAGGATGAGCAATCGCCTTCACCACGAGACGAGTCCCTACCTCCTGCAACACGCCGACAATCCGGTGGACTGGTATCCGTGGGGCGACGCAGCATTCGAGGACGCCCGCGAATCCGGCAAGCCGGTCCTGCTGTCGATCGGCTACTCGGCCTGCCACTGGTGCCACGTCATGGCGCATGAATCCTTCGAGGATCCGGCGACTGCCGAGCTGATGAATCGCCTGTTCGTCAACGTCAAGGTCGACCGCGAGGAGCGCCCCGACGTGGACAAGATCTATCAGACGGCCCAGCAGCTGCTGACCCAGCGCGGCGGCGGCTGGCCGCTGACGATGTTCCTCGACGCCGACGATCGGCGTCCATTCTTCGGCGGCACCTATTTCCCGAACACGGCGCGCCACGGTCTGCCCGCGTTCCGCGAATTGCTCACGGGCGTCGCGAAGTTCTATGCCGAGCGGCGCGACGAAGTGCGCGAACAGGGCGAGCGACTCGCCGAGGCGTTCGGAAGGCTCACGCCGGCCGCGGCCCCGACCGACACGACGCTCGATCCCGAACCGCTCGCCACGCTGCGCAGCCGGCTCGCCCGGACCTTCGACCGCGAGTTCGGCGGCTTCGGCGCGGCGCCGAAATTCCCGCACGCGGAGACGATTGCCTGGCTGCTGCGCCAGGGCGGCGTAAAGGACCGGGCGCCGGACACCGACGCGCTGCACATGGCGACGCTCACGCTGCGCGGCATGGCCGAGGGCGGCATCTTCGATCACGTCGGCGGCGGCTTCTGCCGCTACTCCGTAGACCGGCAATGGCAGATCCCGCACTTCGAGAAGATGCTGTACGACAACGGCGCACTGCTGGCGGCCTGCGCACAGGCCTTCCAGGCCACTCGCGAGCCGGAGTTCGCCTCAGCCGCGGAGCTCACGGCACACTGGCTGCTTGCGGACATGCGTTCGGCAGACGGCGGATTTTTCGCGGCGCGCGACGCGGACTCGGAAGGCGAGGAAGGCAAATACTACGTATGGACACCCGACGAAGTCGCGACGCTCCTCGATCCCGACGACTACGCCGCCTTCGCGCCGCGCTTCGGCCTCGATGCCCCGGCGAATTTCGAAGGGCACTGGCATCTCGGCGTGCGGGAGTCGATCGACACCATCGCCGGTAAACTCGGCAGGTCGGCCGATACCGTGCAGGCCTCGCTCGCCAACGCACGCGAACGCCTGTTGCAGGCGCGCGCAGCGCGCATCGCGCCCGGACTCGACGACAAGCAGCTCACGGCCTGGAATGCGCTCGCCGTCCGCGGTCTCGCGATCGCCGGCCGCGTCCTCGAGCGCGGCGATCTCGTCGATGCGGCGGCAAGCACTGCCGATTTCCTGCGCGAGAAACTCTTCGTCGACGGTCGCCTGCGGGCCAGCTTCAAGAATGGCACGGCACGCTTCGACGCCTACCTCGACGATCACGCATTCCTGGTCGAGGCGCTGCTCGAACTCCTGCAGCTGCGCTGGCGAGACGAGGACCTGCGATTCGCAACCCGGCTGGCCGACCTCCTGCTCGAGCACTTCGAGGATGCCGAGGCCGGCGGCCTCTACTTCACGGCCGACGACCACGAAGCGCTGATGCAGCGCCCGAAGCCGCTCGCCGACGAATCGATGCCGTCCGGCAACGGCATCGCTGCGTATGCACTGCAGCGCCTCGGTCACCTCCTCGGCGAGACCCGCTACCTGGCGGCCGCCGAACGCATCTTGCGCTACGCATGGCCGGCGTTGCGGGAATTCCCGCAGGCCCACGTTTCGTTGCTGACGGCGCTCGAGGAATACCTGACGCCCCCGGAGATCGTCGTCATCCGTGGGGCCGCCGGCGAGATCGGCGCCTGGCGTGACGCGGCATCGCGACCCTTCGCGCCGGCACGGCTCGTGTTCGCGATCCCGGAAGACGCCGCGCTGCCGGGACTGCTGGCCGAACGCGCCGCCGCGCCCGGCAAGACGCTCGCCTACCGCTGCGTCGGCACGCATTGCGAGTTGCCCGTCGACGCCCTGGACGAACTCCTCGCCGCGCTCGATCGCGGCTGAAGCCGCTCCTACGGATGCTGTTCGACCACGACGGCTGAAACACAATCCGTAGGAGCGGCTTCAGCCGCGATACATGTACCCGACTCAGTACGCCGTCAGCAGACTCCCGGCCGTCGGGGTGATGCTGCTGCCCGCGCTTGATCCCTGGAACGTGAACGGCACCGACTCGAGATGCATGCCGGCATTGCGCACGACGGCAAAGTGCAGGTGCGGACCGCTCGAGTAGCCCGTGTTGCCGGAATCGGCGATGTACTGGCCGCGCCGCACGCGATCGCCGGGTTTGACCCGGATCGTGTTGGTGTTCAGGTGCGCGTAGATCGCGTAGGTCCCGTCGTCGTGCAGGATGCGGACGACGTTGGCGTTCGGGCCGTCGCGTATCGGATCGAGCCCGCTGCTGAAATGCCGGCTGGCGACGTCGAAAACGATCCCGTCGCGTGCGGCGACGATATCGGTACCGATCGGCATCGCGATGTCGACCGCGTAGTAGCTGTCCGGAGTGGTGTGCGTCGCGACCTCCGGGTACGCCTGGGTCACGGGGAACTGGCTCGAGATCGAAAATGGCGCACGGTAGGGGCCCGGCGGCTGGTGCCGCGCCGCCGGATCGCCGGCCACGTACTTGAACTGGTACACGAGGGCCGGCGCCGCGCCGTCGTTCGACAACGGCAGGTCCAGCACGTCGCTATCGCTGCGCGGCGGCAGCACCCAGCGCAACGGCTTGTCCGGGTCCGGATACTGGATGCCGGCGATTCGCTCGATATCCAGCGCCAGTTCCACCGGCGCGTAGAACGTATTGTGGGCCGTCAGCGTCATCGTGCCGCCGACGATGGCTTCCGTGAGCCGGACTGCACTGTGCCGCAAGCCCTTGTGCAGCGCGACGACCTGGGACTTGCTGCCGTCATCGGGCGGCCGGTCCGAATAGATCCATTCGCCGTCGCCGCCGCGGTACTTGTACATCGTCTGCGCGCCGGCCACGGCGGCGAACAGGCTCAGGATCAGCGCGACGAGCGCCCGTGCCGTCGCATCAGGAACCGATCGGGATGCGTCGCCACCCGTCGTCGGTGCGTCGGATTTCATAGGCCGGCCAATACTGATTGTCGAGTTTTAACGTAATCACCTCGACCGCGCCATTCCAGGTCACGGTCTTCAGACGCACGGACGACTGATCCTGCTTGCCCGCCACGGTCTTGATGAAGGTCTGCAGATCCGGCGTCGGCGTGTCGTCGACCTCGACGATGCGCCGCCCGGCCCACAGGCCATAGCGTGTCGCGGGCGATCCGTAGCTGAAGAACGCGACATACACGCCATTGGGCTCGATGCCACGCTGTGCAGCCATCGCACGGTGCGGATCCTGCAACAGTGCTCCCGCCCAGGATACTGCCCGGTCTATGCCGCGGCCGTCCAGTGCGGCAGTTCCAATTTTGATGTCCTGCGCCTCGCCGTCCCGCCAGACAGTCACGGTGACCTGCGGCTTCTGGACGGACTTTTCCAGCGCGCGGAACGAGCTCACGACCTTGCCGTCGACGGCCAGGATGATGTCGCCGTTCTTCAACAGTTTCGCCGCCGGCGTGCCGGCCACGATGCGCGTGATGCTGAGGGCTCGCCGGTGCAGTGGGTCATTCTTCTCGAGCTTGCCGATCCATTCCTCGCCCACGCCCATGTTGCGCGCGGCGAACAGCGGCGCGTAAACGCACTCGACCTCCAGCGAATAGATCGGCCGGCCCTCGCGCACGGTATCGACGAACTCCCTGACGAGATCCGCGCCGATGCCGCTGCTCAGCTGGCCGGTATCGCTGCTGGTCTGGTACGCGAAACTCGACCAGAGCGCCGCAACCTTGCCTTCCTTGTCGACCAGCACGCCGTCCAGGTCCGGCGGTGCGTTGACCAGGTCGATGACCTCGATGTTAGAGTCCCGGAATCGCAGCGTCCGCGACAGCGGCAACAACAGGGGCTCGACCGATGCGACACTCGTCTCCTGGTGCACGAGCTGATGGTCGGCCTTGATGCCGACGACCCAGAGCTTGTCGCCGGGCTTGACAGGTGCGGGATCGAAGTTCGCCGTCTTGACCGGCGTGCCATCGATCAGCCGCGGGTCATAGGATACGATCGCAAGGTTGTGCAACGGATGCAGGGCCACGACCTTAGCCTTGACCTCCAGTGAGCCGGCGAACGTGACGGTTACATCTCCCATCGCGACGGGCACGGTGTTGCGGTCGACGACGACGTAGCCGCGGTCCTTGTCGACGATCAGCCCCGTCCCGTAGTAGTGGCGCTCGGCGACGCCGGACACGGTGTAAGGGAGGTCGAACGTCACGACGACGAGCGACGGTGCGATCGCCTGCACGCGCGGGTCGTCGTACTGCGTAAGGCGCGTGCTGGATGGCTTGGCCGGCTTCGCCGGCGGACCCGGCGGGAGGTCGCGGCAGGGCCATACGCCGGTTCGGTCGTCGCGCCAGCAGTGCCGCGCGGGGAACCAGACACGGTCCATTTCGAACGGGCGGACCGTCGAGCTCTGCGGACTGTCCATGGTCACGTAGCGCACCAGCGCACGGTCGCCTTCCGCGAGCCCGTCGAGCACTTTCTCGAAGTCGTCGATGTTCGGCGTCTTCTTGCCGCCGAATTCGGTAATCACGGCACCGCGAGGGATCGCCGACTTGGACAACAGGTAGCCCGGGTTGGCGACGTAGACGCCGCTCACCGCGCGATTGTAGTGACGGGCCTGCTGATAGGACAGATTGTTGACGACGGCATCGCCGAACTCGAGGTATTCGTGGGGAGTGATCGAGTGCAGATCCGCCACGGGAATCTCGCTGACGACGCTGTGGCCGCCGCGCTCCACTTCGACCTCGACCGGCTTGCCGACGCTGTCGTCCAGGATCGTCTCGAGCGGCACGAAGTCCGTGACGAGCTCGCCGTTCACACGTACCAGGATATCGCCCGGCTCGAGCTTGCCTTCGGCCGGCGAGTCGGGGATGACCTCCGAAACGACGAGCATGCCGGTGTCATCGGGAAACGCGGATCGCGTCGCGCTCTCGGACTTGTCCGTCAGGCCGAGGCGCCGGAGTTCGTCGTACGGCTTGTGATCGAAGATCGTCTCGAGCGTGCCGCGGGTCACGGGGAGCCCCTTGCGGATCAGTTCGAATGCACGATGCACGCGGTCGAGCGGCAGGAAGAAGCTGCTCGCCGCCATATTGTTGGCGCCCGCATTCAGCGCCACGACCTCGCCGTCGATGTTGATCACCGGCGAGCCGGACGAGCCGCCCGAGGTACCCGATGCGGCCTGCAGGTAGAAGGTATTGAAATCGTTGTACTTGCCGCGCCCGTAATCGGGTGCGGCGCGATCGAGCCGGGCAATGGTGCCCGCCAGTATCGACAGCTGTTCCCCGGCATCGTTGCCGACGACGCGGATCTCCCGCCCCACTTTCGCGCCTTCCGGGTCGAGCGGAAGTTCGGCAGGCTTGATGTAGCGCAGGTCGTCGGGGTCGTAGCGGAAGAAGCCGAAGTCGTGCACGGGGTCACGGTAGACCGGTGTCAGGCGGACTTCTTCGTTGTTCCGGAACACCGCCTCGGCGACGACCGGCCCCGGCGCAACGACGTGGCGATTGGTCAGTATCAGCCCGCGCTTCGCGTCGACGACGAAACCGGTAGCCTGGCCCGAGGAGTTCCATTCCGTGTCGAACGCCCGAGTGCTGTCGACACGAATCGATACGACGGCGGAGGAAATGCGTTCGAGCGTGCGGGCCCAATCCGTGTCCTCGGAAGCCAGCGAGTTGCCTGCAGTGACGAACGCGAGGAGCAGTATCCACAATCTTCCCTGTGTCATAGGTTTCCTGATCGTCGGGCGGGGAAGGTATCTGGACCGACCTCGCTTGCTTCGGTTCCCCTGTTTGCGCAGTTTATTCTGCCGGTGGCTGGTAGCGGACGTCGAGCTGGCGTGCCGCCTTGACGTCATCGAGCCGCCGCACCGGAGTCGTGTACGGGGCTTCCTTGAAACTCTTTCCCTCCTCGCGCGCCTCGCGTGCGATGGCGACCAGCGCGTCGACGAAGTTGTCCAGCGTCTCCTTGCTCTCGGTCTCGGTCGGCTCGATCAGGAGACACTCGGGGACGAGCAGCGGGAAGTAAGTCGTCGGCGCATGGAAGTTCCGATCCAGCAGCGCCTTGGCGACGTCCATCGCCGTCAGGTGCAATGCCTTCGCTTCGTGCCGCAGCGTGACGATGAACTCGTGGCTCGCGCGGCGGCCCGGATAAGCCAGCTCGAAACCCGCCTCGCGCAGCCTCGCCTGCAGGTAATTCGCGTTCAGCGTCGCATACTCCGCCAGGCGCCGCATTCCGCCCCGGCCGACCATCCGCATGTACACGTAGGCGCGCAGGAGCACGCCGGCGTTGCCCATGAACGCCGACAGGCGGCCGATCGACTGCGGGAAATCGTCCTCGGTCAGCCAGTCGTAGACAGTCCGGCCGTCTTCCTCGCGCGCGGTAACGATCGGCATCGGCATGAAGGGCAAAAGGCGCTCGCCGACGCCGATCGCGCCGGACCCCGGACCGCCGCCGCCGTGCGGCGTCGAGAACGTCTTATGCAGGTTCATGTGGATCACGTCGAAGCCCATGTCGCCCGGCCGCACCTTGCCGCAGATCGCGTTCAGGTTGGCGCCGTCGTAGTAGAGCAGCCCGCCCGCATCCTTGACGATGCGTTCCACCTCGAGGATCTCGCGCTCGAACACGCCGAGGGTCGACGGGTTGGTCAGCATGATCCCGGCCGTCCTGGGTCCGACGACCGACTTCAGCCCGTCGATGTCGACATCGCCGTCGGCCTTGGTCGGGACCTCTACCGCGACACAGCCGCACATGGTCGCCGTCGCCGGATTGGTGCCGTGCGCGGCATCCGGAACGATGATCTCGTTGCGGTCCGGATCGCCGTGCGCCTGGTGGTAGGCCCTGATCATCGCCACGCCGGAGAATTCCCCTTGCGCACCTGCCATCGGCGTTAGCGACACGCCCGCCATCCCGGTGACGGCCTTGAGCATCTCCTGCAGCTCGTACATGCACTCGAGGAATCCCTGGCCGTGACTGACCGGGCCGAGCGGATGGCGTCCGGCGAAACCGGGCAGCAGCGCAAGCGAATTACAGACGCGCGGGTTGTACTTCATCGTGCAGGAGCCCAGCGGATAGAACTGGGTGTCGATCGAGAAATTCTGCTGCGACAGGCGCGTGTAATGCCGCACGACCTGCAACTCGGACGCTTCCGGCAGCAGCGGACGGTCCCCGCGCAGGAATGCCGCCGGGATGTCCATATCGGAGACGTTCAGGGGGGCCTGGGCATAGGCGCGCCGGCCCTTGCGCGATTTCTCGAATATGAGAGTGGTCATACGACTCAAGCCTCTTCGATGCCGATGCCGAGCGCCCGGAACGCGGCAGCGTAATCCGGTTCGGTCGCGATGTCTTCGATGTGTTCCTGGTGCACGACCGTGTCGTTTTCGTCCAGCACCACGACCGCCCTCGCCAACATCCCGGCCAACGGGCCATCCGCGATCAGCACGCCGTAGTTCTGACCGAAGCCGGCGTGCCGTATCGCCGAAAGGCCCACGACGTTCGCCAGTTTGTGCTCGTCGTAGAAGCGTTGATGTGCGAACGGCAAGTCGTACGAGACCATCAGCATCGCGATGTTCTCTATTCCCTCCGCGAAGCGATCGAACTCGATCACGGAACGGGCGCCGACCTCGGTATCGATGCTCACGAAGGTGTTGACGATCTTGCGCAGGCCGGACCAGTTTGCCAGCGACACGTTGTGCAGTTTCGTATCGACCAGGGAGAAGTCCGGCGCGCGGCTGCCGACCGGCGGCAGTTCGCCGGCGGTACGATAGGTCCCTTTCTCGTAGCGTACGATCGCCATCGCCTGCTCAGGCCGGGTGCTTCCCGGCGTTCGCCAGCGCCCGCTCGAAGGCGTCGCGATAGCGTTCGAGGTCGGCGTCGGTCTTGGTCTCCGTCGCGCAGACGAGCAGCGCATCGCCGAGCTCAGGGAAGTCGCGGGACAAATCGTAACCGCCCAGGATGTCCTCTCTCGCGAGCGCCGCCAGGACGGGCGCCACGGGCCGGTCGAGTCGAAGGGCGATCTCGTGGAAATGCGGCCCGTCGAACAGGCGCGCAACGCCGTCGATCGCGGTCAGCGCGTCGGCCAGCAAGGCCGTATTGCGTTGCGACCGGCAGGCGACGGACCGCAACCCGTCGAAACCGAGCAGCGCCATATAGATCGTCGCGGCCGTTACCATGAGCCCCTGGTTCGTGCAGATGTTGGAGGTCGCCTTGGAGCGGCGGATGTGCTGTTCGCGCGCCTGCAGCGTCAGGGTGAATCCCGGCTTGCCCTCGAGATCGGTCGTGCGTCCGACGATCCGCCCCGGCATCTGCCGCACTTGCGCCTGCTTGCAGGTCATGAAGCCGAAATACGGTCCGCCCGACGACAGCGGCACGCCGAGCGGCTGACCTTCGCCGCAGGCGATGTCGGCGCCGTCGGCGCCCCATTGTCCGGGTGCCTTGAGCACGGCGAGCGCCGTGGGGTTGACGAGGGCGATCACGAGCGCGCCCTGGGCGTGCGCCCAGTCCGTCAGGCGATCGACGTCCTCCAGGGTGCCGAAGAAGCCCGGCTGCTGGATTACGACCGCGACCGGCGCCTCACCAGCCGACAATGCCTTGGCCGCGTTGCCGCTGGCCGTGTCCATCGGCAGGCTCTCGAAGACGAGTCCCTGGCCGCCGGCGATGCTCGCGGCCACCTTTCGATAGGTCGGATTCACGCCCGGCGCGAACAGGATGCGCTTCGAACTGGCGCGCCGATGGCTGCGCACCGCCATCAACGCGGCCTCCGCCAGCGCCGAGGCGCCGTCGTACATCGAGGCGTTACTGACGTCGAGGCCGGTCAGCCCGGTGATCATGGTCTGGTATTCGTAGATCGTCTGCAGCGTGCCCTGGCTCGCTTCCGCCTGGTACGGCGTGTACGCGCTGTAGTACTCGCCGCGTGTCGCGATGTCCCAGACGACTGCCGGGATGTAGTGCTCGTAGGCGCCGGCGCCGATGAAATTGAGCGGCGCCTCGTCTTTTGCCGCACGTTCCCGCATCAGGCGCGAGATCGCCATCTCGCTGAGCGCCGGCGGCATGCCGTCGAGCGAGTCGATGAACAACTCCGGTGGAATTTCGTCGAACAACGCATCGAGATCGGGTACGCCAATGGCATCGAGCATCTCGCGCGTGTCTTCGGCGGTATGCGGTATGAACGGCATGCGGTTCCCTCAGCTGGCCTCTTCGTCGAGCAGTTCCTGATACGCCTCGGGCGTCAGCAAGGCATCCTCGTCGAGGTCGTCGTTCGGCTGCAGCTTGACGAGCCAGCCGTCGCCGTAGGGATCGGCGTTGATGATCTCCGGATCGTTGGCGAGGTCCTCATTGATCTCGACCACCGTACCGTCGATCGGCGCGTAGACGTCGGACGCGGCTTTGACCGATTCGACGACGGCCAGATCGCCGCCGCCCTCGACCTCCAGCCCGACCTCAGGTAACTCCACGTACACCAGATCGCCCAGTGCCGCCTGCGCATGATCGGTAATGCCGATGGTGACGTTACCGTCGTCATCCCGGCGCAGCCATTCGTGTTCACTGGTAAACAGCAGGTCTCCGGGCAATTCGCTCATCAGTTTCTCTCCGCAAGATAGGTGCGGCCGCGAGGCCGCTCGTCTTCAAACCTCGATGCGCACACGTCCGTGACGCACGAAAGGTGTTTTCACTATACGCACGTCCAGCATCCTGCCACGCACGTCGACCCTGGCACGCTCGTAGTCGCCCGCCGGCAGGCGGGCCAGAGCGATCGACCGATCGATGGTCGGCGAGTAACCGCCGCTCGTGATCTCGCCTTCTCCGACACCGTCGACCACGACCCGCTGGTGATTACGGAGCACGCCGCGATCCTCGAGCAGGAGCCCGACGAAACGGCGCAGACCCTCGCCGTCGCGCTGTCGCTCCAGCGCCGCGCGCCCGACGAACGGGCGCTCCGCGGGTTCGAAGGCGACGGTCCATCCGAGTCCCGATTCGAGCGGGGAGACACTCTCGTCCATGTCGGTGCCGTACAGATTCATTGCGGCTTCGAGCCGCAGCGTGTCGCGCGCCCCGAGGCCGCAGGGCGCGACGCCGGCCGCGAGCAGCCGGTCCCACGCCGCGGGGGCACTGGCAGACGGGACCAGGATCTCCCAGCCGTCCTCCCCGGTGTAACCCGTGCGTGCGACGAAACCTTCGCCCGTCTCGAGCGCATGGAAAGGAGACAGGGCCATCGCCCGCTCCCGCCATCCCGACTCGATGCAAGGCGCGGCCAGCTCACGCGCTTTCGGTCCCTGCACGGCGAGCATCGCAAATTCCCTGCGCTCGCCGACGCGGACGCCGGCCGGTTCTGCGTGGCGGCGTATCCATTCGAGGTCTTTCGATCGCGTCGCCGCGTTGACCACGAGGCGGAAGCGCTCGTCGCCGAGTCGATACACGATGAGGTCGTCGAGGATGCCGCCGTCCTCTGCCAGCATGCAGGAATACAGTGCCGCACCGTCCTCCTCGAGGCGGGCGACGTCGTTGGCGAGCAGCCCGCGCAGGAAGCCGCGAACCGCCGTCCCTTGCAGATCGACGACGGTCATGTGCGAAACGTCGAATACGCCGGCATGACGGCGCACGGCATGATGCTCCTCTATCTGGGAACCGTAGTGCAGCGGCATGTCCCAACCGCCGAAATCGACGATGCGCGCGCCGGCTTCGACGTGTTTGTCGTACAGCGGCGTTTTGAGTCCCATGTCTGTTCCCGACCAAAAATGAAAAAGGCGACAAGCCGGTGATTCGCCTGTCGCCCCTCTGTCCTTCGTAACCTGAGAGATCAATGACTGCCAGAGCCACATACCCCTTCGGTGGGCCCGAATCAGGCCGCTCTCCAGAGCCGATCAGCGCGCGCGGTCCTTCTGCCTGAGCGTTTCCGGGCGGGTTGCGCCTTCGGCGCCCCGGGCTTCGCCGGGGTCTCTTCCGCGCTCGCTATCGATCGGTGGACGCCATCATAGCCAATGCGTCCGCCGGTTGCCACTCGACAACCTTGCAGTGACAATGCGCTGCGGACAACCGGAGAAACCGATGAAGTTCCAGCGTCTGTTGCTGGCCGTAATCCTGCTTTCGCTGGCGCCGTCGTTGCGCGCGGACCCGGCGGAGGACTTTGCGGCGCTCCTCGACGAGGCCTGGCAGTGGCGACTCGCCACGCACCCCACTTTCGCATCGGAACTGGGGGACAAACGATACAACGATCGCTGGGAAGACCTGAGTCTCGAGGCGATCGACCGCAGGCAGGCGGAAAGGCGCGAGTTCCTGCGCCGGCTGTATGCCATCGACCGGAATGCGCTCGACGAGGCCGGCAAACTCGATTACGAACTGTTCCGGCGCGACTTGCAGAACAACGTCGACGAGGCCGCCTTCAAGGGCTACCTCATGCCGTTCGATCATCGCGGCGGCGTGCAGAATCTCGATATCACGACACAGTCGCTGACCTTCACGACGGTGAAGGACTTCGACGACTGGCTGTCGCGGTTGGGTAAACTGGCCGCCTACGTCGCGCAGACTGTCGACCTCGCCGAGCGCGGCCGCAAGGCCGGATACACGGCGCCGAAAGTGTTGATGGAGCGCATCCCGGGCCAGATCGCCGCGCAACTCGTCGACGATGCGCGGGACAGTCCATTCTACGCAGCGTTCGAATCGATGCCCGACTCGATACCCGCCGCGGAGCAGGAACGCTTGCGGTCGGCGGCACGCGAGGCGATCTCGAACAAGGTCGTTCCGGCCTATCGCAAACTCTCGAAGTACTTCGCCGATACCTACCTGCCCGCCTGCCGGGACAGCATCGGTCTGTCCGTATTGCCGGACGGCAGCGCCTGGTACGAGTTCCTCGCGCGGCGTTACACGACAACGCGGATGACGCCGGACGAGATCCACAGACTCGGGCTGAACGAGGTCCGTCGCATCCACGACGAGATGCAAAAGGTCATCGATGGCCTCGGTTTCGACGGCAGCTTCGCCGATTTCCTGAAATTCCTGCGCAGCGATCCCCGTTTCTATTACGACAATCCGGACGACCTCTACGAAGCCTATCTCGCCACCGCCAAGCGGATCGACCCGGAACTCGTGAAGCTGTTCGGCAAGCTGCCGCGCATGCCGTACGGCGTGAAACCCATCCCGGCGTCGATCGCGCCCGATACGACGACGGCCTACTACACGGCGCCGGCCGCCGACGGCAGCCGGGCCGGCACCTACTGGGTCAACCTGTACAAACCCGAGGTGCGTCCCAAGTACGAGATCGAGGTACTCACCGCGCACGAGGCGGTGCCGGGACATCACCTGCAGATCGCGCTGCAACAGGAACTCGGCGACATACCGCCGTTTCGGCGCTACCTCGGCTTTACCGCGTTCGTCGAGGGCTGGGGTCTCTACAGCGAAAGCCTCGGCTACGACCTGGGCCTGTACAAGGACCCCTACTCCCGTTTCGGACAACTGACCTACGAGATGTGGCGTGCCGTCCGGCTGGTCGTCGACACCGGCATCCACTACAAGGGCTGGACACGCCAGCAGGCGATCGACTTTTTCGAGTCCAACGCGGCCAAGACGCATGCGGACATCGTCAACGAGATCGATCGCTACATCGCCAATCCCGGCCAGGCGCTCGCCTACAAGATCGGCCAGCTCAGGATCCAGGCGATCCGCGAGCGCGCCGAGCGCACGCTCGGCGACCGTTTCGACATCCGTGCCTTCCACGACGCCCTGCTCGCCAGCGGCGCCCTGCCGCTCGACATCCTCGAGCAACGCATGGATGCGTGGATCTCCGCACAGGTCTCAAAGAACGCCGGGGATCGCGGCTGAAGCCGCTCCTACGGACTCTATTCAAAGCATCCAAGGTGAATCGTATCCGTAGGAGCGGCTTCAGCCGCGACCGGCACACCAGCAACGAGGAACGTGAGCTACACAGCCTCGACGGCGTCGAATGGGATCGAGGTCTGGCGTTCGGCTGCGAATTCGCGTCGTGCGACGCGTGCGCGTTCGGCCGGCGTCGCCTTCGGGTCGTAGATCGCATCGATCCGCGCAAGGCGCTTCGCGAGTCCCTCCCCGTTGGCGATCTGGATGTTGAGGCCGGGGCGGGCATTCATCTCGAGAATCAGCGGACCGAGGTCGCGATCGATGACCATGTCGACGCCGAGGTAGCCGAGCCCGGTGACTTCGTAACCGCGCGCCGCCGATTGCAGGATGAAGTCCCATTGCGGGATCCGCAGGCCGGAGATCAGTGCGCCGGTGTCGGGATGCTCATCCACGATACGGTTGCCGAGGACCCCGGTGAGGGTCTCGCCGCCGCTCATGTCGACGCCGGCGCCGACAGCGCCCTGGTGCAGATTCGCCTTGCCGTCGGATGCCTGCGTCGGCAGGCGCACCATCGCCATCATGGGATAGCCGCGGTAGACGATGACGCGGATGTCGGGTACGCCCTGGTAGCTGACGCCCTCGAACACCGGGTCGAAACGCACACAATATTCGACCAATGCCTTGTCCGGGGTGCCACCGAGGCTGTACTGGCCACTCACGGTATTCGAGATGTGGAAGGCGATCTCGGCTTCCGTGATCAGCAGGCCGCTCGAGAGCCGGAACGTGTCGCGCTTGCGCTTGCTGCGCGCCGTGATGACGAGGATGCCCTCGCCGCCGCTGCCCCGTGCAGGCTTGATGACGAAACTGTCGAGCTCACTGACCACTTCGGCGAATTCTCGTACCTCGCCCTGGTGCGAAATGACGCCGTACAGTTCCGGCACCGCCATGCCCGCCTCGATCGCGAGTTCCTTGGTGATCGCCTTGTCGTCGACGCACGGATACAGGCGCCGCGGATTCAGGCGCATGATGTACTCGGAATTGCGCTCGTTGATACCGAGCACTCCCAGCGCGTGGAGCCGTTTCGGCGTCGCGAGGATCATGTGTCGTCCAGTGCACTGAAGCGCCGCAGTTCGACCAACCGGTAGCCCGTGTAGCGGCCGAGGAGCACGACCATCGCCAGCACAACCAGCAGTAGTTCGGGGAACGTGAAGATCAGGTGTTCGAGCCAGCTGGTGCCCATGCACATGTAGGCGATCGCGGCGATCACGAGGCTGCCGAGGCCGGAGCGTATGGCGTCCGCCGGACCGCTCTCTTCCCACATGACGGACATGCGCTCGATCGTCATCGAGATGATGACCATCGGGAACAGGGCCACGGACAGACCCGTCTCCAGGCCGAGCTGGTTCGACACCAGGCTGACGCCGGTCATCAGCATGACGACGACGATGAGCACGGCACATAGCCGCGGCACCAGCAACAATCGCAATCGCTCCAGCAGAAAGCGGATGCTGAGGCCGAGTGCGACGAGCAGGATGAACAGCAAGATGCCCCATAACAGCTTGGTCTCGCGGAAAGCCAGCGCAATCAGGACCGGCATGAACGTACCGAACGACTCGATGCCGATGAGGTTGCGCATGATGACCATGACGAAGGCGCCGATCGGGATCATGATAATGACGCTGTACACCGCCTGGGTGCGGATCGGCAGGCTGTACAGCGAAAAATCGATCAGGCTGGCACCCTTCTGATCGGCCTTGGTCTCGGCGATCGTGACGGCGTCGAGATGCGTCTCCTGCACGGCGAAATTGGTCTGCACGCTGCTGCCGCCTTCGACCGTGACCAGCGGCTCGTTGCCGCGCCACCAGACGAAGAAGTTGTCCGGCAAATTCTCTTCGCCCGTGCGCGGGTTGAAGTAGCGCCAGCGCTCGCTATCGTGGATCTCGAGCCAGGTGACGGGCTCGGCATCCCGCTGACGCCCCTGCAGGATGAAGCCGTGGATCGCACGCGCCGGGATCTTCCGGGTGGCGAGGATCATCGTCACCGTCTCGACGAAGTCGGCCGGCGTGGCGGAGTTTGCGACCAGCAGTTCGACGTTCGGGTCCGGCGACGCCTCGTTGAGCCGCCTGAGCAGGGCGGCAGTGAACGATGCGGTATCGGCGGATTGTTCCTCGACATCGGAGACGAGCACATCGATCGCGGTGCGAAACGGTTCGTTGATGACCGGAATGGGCGGGAACGGCGGCGTCGTGTCGGACTGTTTCGCATAGGAGTCCGGATACACCGAGATCCGGTAGTAGATCGTCTGCGGCCCGTCGGCCCTCCGGATCGTCCATTGCGCCTCGCGGCCGCCGGCGCCGTAATTCACGGTGAAGCCGTAGCCGCGCGACACCGAATTCTCGTTCAGCATCCGGTAGCCCGGCGTCAGGGTCGGGATCAGCAGCTTGACCTTGATCGAGCCGGGCCCGCTCTCGAAGGACACCGACGATTCGATCGTGTAGACCGACGTCTGCAGATTCTTCGTGACCGGGAAGCCCAGGATCTGCCATTTATAGAAGAAGAAGGCGAACCCGGTGATCGCCAGCAATGCAGCGAGGCCATAGACGTACCGCTGGTTCATCGGCCCATCCCCAATGCAATCGCGACCGCGTGTGCCCGGATCGGCCCGCTGTGATTGAAGGCCCGCATGCCGACGGCGCGAATCTGCCCGACGAGGGCAGAGTCTGTCGCAAACAGCCGGTTGAGGCCAGTCAGGAATTGCAGCATCAGTGCATTCTCGCCGCGGCGTGCCCGTGCGTAGCGCCTCAGGACCGGCAGGTCGCCGGGATGGCGGCCCTCGCGCAGCGCGGCGTCGATGACTTCCGCGAGCTTGGTTGCATCCCTCAGGCCGAGGTTGGCACCCTGCCCGGCCAGTGGGTGCACGGCATGCGCCGCGTCACCGACCAGCGCCAGTCCGGGCGCGACATAGCGCTCGGCGTGCCGCGCGCACAGCGGGAATTCGCCGCGCGGCCCGGCGACCACGAGCTCGCCGAGCACGCCGTCGGACGCCTCGCTCAGCATCCTGCCGAGTTCCTCGTCGGTCGCCGCCATCGCGCGCTCGGCGTCCGCCCGGCCGGTCGACCAGACGACCGAGATCCGGCCGTCCGCGAGCGGCAACATGCCGAGCGGTCCGTTGCGCAGGAAACGTTGCCACGCCGTGTTGCGGTGCGGCTCGGCGGGTGCCAGGTGCGTCACCAGCGCGGCCTGACCGTAGGGCGTGTCACGGGTCGCGATGCCCGCTTGCTCCCGCAGGAAAGATTGCGCACCGTCCGCCGCAATGAGGAGCGTCGGTTCGAGGCGCTCGCCGTCGCCGAGCACCACGACGTTGCGCCGCCCGGAACGTTCCAGCGCCGCGATCGGCGTATCGAATCGCAATTCGACGTCGCTGCCGTCGAGCGCGTCCGCGAGCGCGCTCCGCACCAGCACGTTCTCGACGATGAAGCCGAGTTGCGGTACGCCGAAATCCGCCGCGTCGAAACGCAGCGTCGCCGGACCATCCCAGCGCCCGGAAGCATCCCAGACCCGCATGCGGTCATAGGCGCACGCGCGCGCGTTGCGGACGACCTCCCAGGCGCCGAGCGCCTGCAACAGGCCCACCGATCCCGTCGAGAGTGCTGAGACCCGCAGTGCGACGTCCGCGGCGGGATCGAACCGCGGCCGCTGCCCACCGTCGATCAGAATCAATCGCAGGCCCCGGCCGCACTCCAGGCGCGAGAGCTGCGCGGCCACGGCGAGTCCCGTCAGCCCGGCGCCGGCGATGACGACGTCGAAGCGCTTCTTCACGCCAGCGGCACTCCGCGCGAGAGCCTCGGCAGACGCCCGGCAAGCCCCATCGTGTGTCGCGCAAACAGCCCCCTGACGCCAGGAACGAGGTCGAATGCGAGCATGCCGAGGTCACGCAGGAAGGGCAGCGGCGGTGCGGCTTCGCCGAACAGCCGCACGAGGCCGTCGGTGAGCCCGACCAGCTTCGCCTGATCGAACCGGCGCCAGGCAGCATAGCGCTCGAGCAGGGTCGCCGCCCCGGGGTCCGGGGCATCGACCGATGCGGCGCACGCGTCGGCGATACAATCGGCGAGTGCCGCCACGTCCCTGACGCCGAGGTTGAAGCCTTGCGCGGCGACCGGATGCAGTCCGTGCGCCGCATTGCCGAGAAGCACCGTGCGTTGCGCCGTGAGACGAGCCGCCCTCGAGAGAGCGAGCGGGTACGCCGAACGCGCACCGACTTTCGAGAAGCGGCCCAGCCGGTACCCGAAGATCGACTGCAGCTCGTCCAGGAATTCCGTATCGTCGAGTCCGAGGACGCGCTCCGCATCGCGCTCTGCAACGGTCCAGACGAATGCCGCGCGACCGTCCGCGACCGGCAGCAGCGCGACCGGACCGCGGCCGGTGAACCGTTCGAAGGCGCAACCGTCGGCCCGCTTCTCGGGGACCAGGTTACCGACCACGGCGCGCTGGCCGTAGGCGATGCGCTTCGACGCGATGCCCACCATGTCCCGCACCGGCGAAGCGGCGCCATCCGCGGCGATCAGCAACCTGCAGCGGAGTTCGCTGCCGGCTCCGTCGTCGCTGGCGACGCGGACCGTCACGCTATCCGGGCCCGGCCGCGCGCCGACGATGCGCGCAGGACACAGCATCCGCAGGCCTTGCGTGCGATCGAGGGCGTCGCCGAGCATCTCGCCCAGGACCCGGTTGACGACCACGTAACCCAGCGCCTCTACGCCCTGCTCGGCCGCATCGATGTGCGCGAAACCGAAACGGCCCCGGTCGGACACATGGATCCGAGTGACCGGCGTCGCGGCAGCGACGATCCCTTCCCAGAGACCCATCGCCTCGAACGTGCGCTGCGTGCTGCGCGACAGCGCCGTCGATCGGTCGTCGAAGCTCGGCTGCGCGGCGGCCGCGCGGGGCACCGGTTCCACGATCGCCACGCGCAGGGCCAGCGGCGCGAGCGCCAGCGCGAGGGTAGAGCCGATCATGCCGCCGCCGGCGACGATGATGTCGTAGTCGTGTTCGCTGCTTGCTGGAACCATCAGTGTCGCATCAGTGACTCGATCGCATCCGGTTCCTTGACCAATCCCTTGGTCAGCACGTCCGCGCCATTGCTTGTGACGGCGACGTCGTCTTCGATGCGCACGCCGATATTGCGCCAGCGTGCCCGCACCTTGCGGCTCGCCGGTATATAGACGCCGGGTTCGACGGTCAACACCATCCCCGACTCGAGCAAGCGCCATTCCTCGCCCACCTTGTAGTCTCCGACGTCGTGCACGTCCATGCCGATCCAGTGTCCGGTCCGATGCATGTAGAAGTCCCTGTATGCCTCGTCGCGGATCAGCCTGGGCAACGAGCCTTCGAGCAGTCCCAGCCGCTTCAGGCCCCGTGTGATCGCCCGCACAGCGGCATCGTGCGGATCGTTCCAGTGATTCCCTTTGCGTACCTTGTCGATCGCGGCAAGCTGTGCTTCGAGCACGATCTCGTAGATCGCGCGTTGCTCCGGACTGAAACGTCCGCTGACGGGGAACGTCCGCGTGATGTCGGACGCGTAATAGTCGAGTTCACAGCCTGCGTCGATCAGCAGCAGGTCGCCGTCGGCGAGCCGGGCCCTGTTGTCGACGTAATGCAGCGTACAGGCATTGGCGCCGGCGCCCACGATAGGCATGTATGCGTGGCGCGCGTCGTGCCGGCGGAATTCGTGAGTAAATTCGGCTTCGATCTCGTACTCCGCCAGTCCGGGGCGGACCATCTTCATGGCGCGTGTGTGCGCCGCGACGGAAATCTTAGCCGCCTTGCGCATCGCGGAGATCTCGGCGCGGCTCTTGTAGAGGCGCATGTCGTGCAACAGATGATCCAGGGCGACGAATTCCTGCGGCGTGTGTACGCCTCGAGAGCCGCCGGAACGCAGCGAATTCACCCATTCGGCGATCCGTGCATCGAAATCGGGGTACATCCCCATCGTATAGAAGACGCGCTCGCAGGATTCCAAGATGCCGGGGAGGATGTCGTCGATGTCGTCGATGGGGAACGCGTCGTCAGCCCCGTACTGTGTTGTGGCTCCCTCCGGCCCGGCACGCCGCCCGTCCCAGCGTTCCTTCTCCGGATTCCGTTCGCGACAGAACATCAGGTATTCACCCGCACTGCGCCCGGGTACCAGGGCGACGACCGCCTGCGGTTCCTCGAATCCGGTCAGGTAGTAGAAGTCGCTGTCCTGTCGATAGCGGTATTCGACGTCGCGGCTCCGGGTCCTGACGGGCGCCGCCGGGAGTATCGCGATGCCGCCCGCACCCATCATGCCGTTGAGCTGCCTGCGGCGTCTCTGGAACTCCTTGTCGTTCAATGCAATACCTCCGGGCAGGGGCTCCCTCGAAAGTGCCTGTGGGCCCAATGATCTCCCACGTTCGATTAAGGCGCTGTTTGCAGGGCCTGTGGGCCCAATGATCCCACGTTCGATTAAGGCGCTGTTTGCAGGGCCTGTGGGCCCAATGATCCCACGTTCGATTAAGGCGCTGTTTGCAGGGCCTGTGGGCCCAATGATCCCACGTAACTGAAGGACTGGCCATGGCGGCCGATACGCTGCGATCCGGGTGATTGATTCTGTCTGAGCGCCTGTCTATATTGCCGGTATGGCCGACGAGACCAATATCACGTTCGAGCACGAGCTGAAGCGACTGGAGAAGCGCGTCGATGCGTTGGTAAAGGTCTGCGACCAGCTCCAGGACGAGAACAAGTCCCTGAAGCAACGCCAGGACGTCCTGACGGCCGAGCGCGCCAACCTGCTGCAGAAGAACGAACAGGTGCGGGCCAGGGTCGAAGCGATGATCGGCAGACTCAAGGCAATGGAGCAAGGATCCTGAACATGACCGACTACGCTCAAGTCAGTGTCCGTATCCTGGACAAGGAATACCGTGTCTCGTGCCCGGCCAGCGAGCGCACCGACCTGCTCGATTCGGCCGAGGTCCTGAATGCCAAGATGCGAGAGATCCGTGACAGCGGCCATGTCGTCGGGCTCGACCGGATCGCAGTCATCGCGGCGCTCAACATGGCCAATGAACTTCTGCACGCCCAGGCGCGCGGCCGCCTGGTCGACAATGACTTCAGTAACCGATTGAAACTGATCTCCGAGCGCGTCGAGCACGTGTTGGGTGAATCCCGGCATCTGGATCTTTGACGCGTACTGCGATACAACCGAACCGGCGCCTCCTGCGGTGTTCGATACCGACCTGGACACCTTTCGACCCTAAATCTTTACCTCGGGGCCGTGCACTGTCGGCAGCATTTGAGCAGGGCCGTTCGCGGTAAGCCTGTTGCTGCCACGGCTGGCCCCACTTGTTGCTCTGGTTCGAGAGCGACGGTCTGTAACGGCACAGGCGGGAGGCGCTCTTGATTCCGACGAAAAAAAATCTGCTGCGCAGTGAGCGTCTACACGCGCGGCGCGCACTCTCCGCGGACCACCGCGAGTCCGCATCCGCTCGGATTGCATCGACGCTCATCCATTCTCACGAATTCGCGGCCAGTCGCTCGATCGCCTGCTATCTGCCCTGCGACGACGAAGTCGACCCTCGCCGGGTGATCGCGCGCGCGTGGTGCGCAAAAAAGCGCGTTTTCGCCCCGGTTATCGATGGTCGCGGCGGCATGATCTTCCGGCAGATAAGCCCCGACACTCGCCTCGAGAGAAACTATTTCGGGCTCTGGGAACCCGTCGCCGGAGCATTGATCGCGGCACCAAAAATCGATCTCGTCCTCACGCCGCTCGTCGCGTTCGACAAATCACGCAACCGTATCGGCATGGGTGGAGGCTATTTCGATCGCTGTTTTGCGTTCCTCAGACACCGCAGAAACTGGTTGCATCCCAAGCTTATCGGTCTCGCCTTCGACTGCCAGCGAATCGAGAAAATCCAGACAAATCCTTGGGATATATCACTTTATAGAATCGTCACCGAAAGCAACGTGACCTGAATTCGGCCGGATCGCAGAACGTGCCGCGCTCTTCTCGGGATTCGTCAGCGGAAGTGCGACGCTCGCTGCACGCCGTGCATGCGTCACACTTCGTGCAACTGTCGCCAGTTGCTGACACACAAGCCGACGAACTCGATGCGCGAATGACATCGCGAGTGTGCGTCGTGTGAGACACGAGATTCGGGTTCGGGGGCAAATCCCAAAGCGTTAACCACGTCACTTAACTTGCTGGATTTTTTGGTTTTGTTGTATATACTCAACGCCGGGTACCCGACACGGAGAAATCACTATGGCTACCAAAAAGAAGTCACGGAAAAAAGCTTCGAAGCGAAAGGTCGCGAAGAAGCGTAAGGCAACGGCTAAGAAGAAGGCAGCGCCGAGAAAGAAGCGGCGCGCAGCTAAAAAGAAAACAGCGAAGCGCAAAGCCAAGAAGAAGGCAGCGAAGCGCAAGACAAAGAAGAAGGCAACGAAGAAGAAGGCTAAGAGAAAGACTAAGAGAAAGGCTAAGAAGAAGGCCAAGAAGAAGACTAAGAGAAAGGCTAAGAAGAAGGCCAAGCGGAAGGCCAAGAAGAAGACTGCGAAAAGGAAGACGAAGCGGAAAGCTAGCAAGAAGAAGGCTTCCAGCAAGAAGCGTTCGAGCAAGAAGGCTTAGCTTTCGAGCCGCAAGGAGGAATGGCCTTCCTCCGTTGCAACATAAGGTGCCCGCAATTGCGGGCACTTTTGTTTGGACCAGTTCCGTTCATGCGCTGAGTTTTCGGTATACACTGGCATCCACCCGGGACTGGTCCGAAGCCCCATGGACTCAACCGCCAAAAAACGCAAGGTCGCCGAAGCGTCGCTCCGTTACATCGAGCCGGGCATCGTCCTCGGCGTCGGGAGCGGGTCGACGTCCGCCGAACTGATCGGCATGCTGCCCGGCGTTCGCGACCGGATCGACAGGATCGTCTCCAGTTCGACGGCGTCCACGGAAATGCTCCAGCAGCAGGGCTTCGAGGTCTCGACCCTGAACGAGGTAGGCGAAGTCGACGTCTATATCGATGGCGCCGACGAAGCCACCAAGCGGCTCTTCCTGATCAAGGGTGGCGGCGGCGCGCTGACTCGCGAGAAAGTCATCGCCAGCGCCGCACGGCGATTCGTGTGCATCATCGACGATTCGAAGTTCGTCGGAATCCTGGGCGCATTCCCGCTCCCCGTCGAGGTGCTGCCGATGGCGCAGGAATTCGTCGCCCGCAAGCTCTTGAAGCTCCGCGCGCAACCCGTATGGCGAGAAGGTTTCGTCACCGACAACGGCAACCACATCCTCGACGTACACGATCTGCAGATCACCAATCCGCTCGAGATGGAGACGCGGCTGAACCAGATCCCGGGCGTCGTAACGGTCGGGTTGTTCGCGCACCGGCACGCGGACATCCTGCTGATCGCGGATGACGAGGGTGTCAGGGAATTGAGGGCTTGAAGGACCAGGATTGACTCGGATCGCCTGTGGGCGATCCTCGCCCCTTCGGGGCGCACTGCGTGCGTCCAAAATCGCTTCGCGATTTTGTCGAACAAGGCTCTCAACCTAAAGTCCCCCAGCCAAACACAAAGGGCCTTGTTCGCGGGGACATCGCTCGGCAGCCAGGACCAGGATTGACTCGGATCGCCTGTGGGCGATCCTCGCCCCTTCGGGGCGCACTGCGTGCGTCCAAAATCGCTTCGCGATTTTGTCGAACAAGGCTCTCAACCTAAAGTCCCCCAGCCAAACACAAAGGGCCCCATTTCAGGGGCCCTTTGTGTTTGGCTGGGGGACCAGGATTCGAACCTGGGTTGGCGGAGTCAGAGTCCGCAGTCCTACCGCTAGACGATCCCCCAAGTCCGGTGTTGCGGCTCGCGACCTAACGCTTCGAGTACTGGGTCGCGCGGCGCGCCTTCCGATAGCCCACTTTCTTGCGCTCGACCTCGCGCGCGTCGCGGGTGACGAAGCCCGCCTTGCGCAAGGTCGGGCGGAACGCCGCGTCATATCGGATGAGCGCCCTGGTGAGCCCGTGCCGGATCGCGCCGGCCTGCCCCGTCGTACCGCCGCCCTTGACCGTCACCTTGACGTCGAGGGCATCGCCCAGCTTCATCAGCTCGAGCGGCTGCTTGACGATCATCTGCGCGGTCTTGCGGCCGAAAAACCTCTCGAGCGGGCGATCGTTTACGGTGATCGTGCCGCGTCCCGGTGTCAGGAACACACGTGCCGTCGACGTCTTGCGGCGGCCGGTTCCGTAGAATCTCGTGTCACTCATTATGCGCTCACTTCCAGAGAAATCGGTTGCTGTGCCGCGTGATCGTGTTCGGGGCCAGGGTACACCCGCAGCTTGGATAACATCTTCCGGCCCAGCGGCCCGCGCGGCAGCATTCCCTTCACGGCGAATTCGAGTACACGCTCGGGGGCCTCGTCGAGCAGCTTCTCGAGCGAGACGGACTTGAGGTTGCCGATGTACCCCGTGTGCCGGTAGTACATCTTGTCCTTCAACTTGTTGCCGGTGACTCGAATCCTGGCGGCATTGACGACCACGATGTAGTCGCCCGTGTCCACGTGCGGCGTGTATTCGGGTTTGTGTTTGCCGCGCAGCCGGCGTGCGATCTCGGTCGACAGGCGCCCGAGCGTCTTGCCGGCCGCATCGACGACATACCAGTCGCGGCGCAGCTCGGCTGGCTTGGCAGAATAGGTCTTCATTGGCTTGTTTCCGTCGGAATTCCGGGTTCCGGACCCGGGTCTCGCCGGGGCCGAAAGGCGCGAAATTCTACTGTAGGGCCGCGCCCAATGCAAACCGGCCGGCGCCGGGCGGCAGCCCGGCGGCCCGGCCTCGAGTGGCCCTATTTTCCGATATTTATCAGGACCCTGGAGATCGCTGCCGGGCCTAGAACTTGTACTCGAGGGACAATGCGGTGAACCTGTCGGTATTCTTGGTCCCGGCGGGCACCGCGGAATTGTTCTTGATCGTGTACGACGCGACCAGCGCCAGATTGCCGACGAGATTGGCCGACAGTTTGGTCACCGACTCCAGATACGTGTTCTCGTTGCCGGATTCCACGACCAGACCCTGGAAGAACTCGGAGTTGTCGCTGATCTTCAGCGTGTAATCCACGCCGCCCCTCAGGATCGTCTCGCTCTGGCTGGTGCCGTCGGTAAGGTCCGACTGCCGGGCACCGAGGCCGGCCTCGACGTTGAGCCGGTGCCTGTCGGTATCGAGCAGCCGGCGTCCGTAGCCAATTGTCTGCGAGAACTGCTGGTCGTAACCGCTGAAGCGGTCCTTGCGCCAGTCCAACTGTCCGAACAGGTAGTTGCCTTCGGAGAAGTCCCGCTCACTCTTCCAGCCGGCCTCGTACGATTCCGCGGTCGTCGCCTGGTCCTCGGTTGCATTGATGGCGTGCGCCTTGAAGCTGTGCTTCCAGTCGTTGCGTGTGTAGCTGATCTCAAAGGCGGTGTTCAGATTCGAATTGTCGGTGTTGCCCGAAGTCGCGAGGTATCCAAGCGACGCCTTGCCGGCCCAGGGGCTCTCCTGCTCCTTTTCGGCGGCAACCGCGGGCACCGCCAGCAGCAACGCGCTGATGAGACATACGCAACGGAGCGTCATCGTTTTCCTCCAGAATTCGCGGGCCGCGGAGTATATCGTCAGTCTGCAACGCATTGCTATAATAAAGGCGATGCAGGACCGACGTCTCACGCCACTGGATCGCCTGCTTGCCGGCGCGGAGAACGCCTTGCGGACCCTGGCTCCGCCGGGACGCCGGGGCGCGCGACCCAGCCCGGCGATCGATCTTCCGGAAAGCGATCTCGGCGCCGCCGAAAAACGTCACGCGGCGGGTCTCATGCGTGTCAACCACGCCGGCGAGATCGCCGCACAGGGCCTCTACCAGGGGCATGCCGCGGTCGCGCGGGATGCCGCGACCGAAGAGCAGATGCAGCGCGCGGCGCGCGAGGAATTCGACCATCTTGCCTGGTGCGAGCAGCGTCTCACGGAACTCGATTCGCGCCCGAGCCTCCTTTCTCCGCTCTGGTATACGGGCGCATTCACGATCGGCGCCGCGAGCGGCGTGCTCGGCGACAGGTGGAGCCTGGGTTTCATCGCGGAGACCGAGCGACAGGTCTGCGCACACCTCACGGGTCACCTGGGCCGTCTTCCGGAACACGACGCCAAGAGTCGTGCGATCGTCGAAACGATGCGCGACGAGGAACAACGCCACGGCGAGAATGCGATCGGCGCGGGCGCGGCGGAATTGCCGACCCCACTCAAGCAGCTGATGAAACTCACTGCCGGGATCATGACGAGAACGGCATACCGGGTTTGAATTTTGTGCCCCGTTGCGGGGAGATTTGCGAAAACGAGGCAAAACACGGACTTAGCTTGCCCTCGGCGGCGATCTGTATTAAAAGAAGTGCCGCAGCCGCGTTGAGGACAGACTCATGCAGACGACAGCGAAGACCCTGAGCGACGTACCGGCCATCAACCGGTTCCTGAGCTACTGCCGCGTACGTACGGTCCCATCGAAGACGGTGATGATCCACGCCGGCGATCTGCCCGACGTGCTCTATTACATCGTGGACGGTTCCGTCGAAGTCATGATCGAAGACGAAGACGGCAACGAGATGGTCCTCGCGTACCTGAACAAGGGCCAGTTCTTCGGGGAGATGGGTCTGTTCTACGAGCAGCCGACGCGCAGCGCCTGGGTGAGGACGCGCACGGAGTGCGAGATTGCCGAGATGACCTATCCGCGCTTCCGCCAGATTGCCAGTGAGAGCCCCGGGCTGGTGTTCGAGCTGGCGACACAGCTCGCCACGCGCCTCGATCGTACCAACCGCAAGCTCGGCGATCTCGCGTTCGTCGACGTCACCGGCCGGGTCGCGCACGCCATCATGGACCTCTGCAACGAACCGGACGCGATGACGCATCCGGACGGGATGCAGATCAAGGTGAGCCGCCAGGAACTCAGCCGCCTCGTCGGTTGCTCGCGCGAGATGGCGGGCAGGGTCCTCAAGGTCCTCGAAGAGCAGGGCCTGGTCACGGCCAGCGGCAAGACCATCGTCGTTTACGGAGCCCGTCCGAACCGCACGCCGGCGATGTAGCCGGACGCATCGCGGCGGCAAGCGCCGCTCCTACGATACCCCGGCGATCTCCCTGCGCATCGCAGCGATCGTCTTCGTGTAGTCGGCGCTGCGGAAGACCGCACTCCCCGCGACGAACGTGTCCGCACCGGCCGCCGCGATCTCTCCGATGTTGTCGATCTTCACACCGCCATCCACCTCGAGACGGATCTTGCGGCCGCTGGCGTCGATCATGCGCCGGGCGGCACGCAGCTTGTCGAGCGTCTCGGGGATGAATTCCTGCCCGCCGAAACCCGGGTTGACGGACATGATCAGCAGCATGTCGACGTGCCCCAACAGATCTTCGGCGACGTCGAGTGGCGTTTCGGGATTCAACACGATCCCGGCCCTGCAATCGAAGCCACGGATCGACTCCAGCGTGCGCGCCGCTTCGTCGCTCGCTTCCGGATGGAACGTGATGTAGGTCGCGCCGGCCGCGGCGAAATCGGGGATGATCCGGTCGACCGGCCGGATCATCAGGTGGACGTCGATCGGCGCCTGTATACCGTGCTTGCGCAGGGCGGCACAGACGAGCGGTCCGACGGTCAGGTTCGGGACGAAATGGTTGTCCATCACGTCGAAGTGCACCATGTCCGCGCCGGCTTCGATTACGGCATCGACCTCTTCGCCCAGGCGCGCAAAGTCCGCCGACAGGATCGACGGTGCGATGAACGGTGTCACGATGGTTGCCTCGGCATCGCCGCCCACTCTACCGCAGGCGGACGGCACGGCCTAGGTGCCTAGCGTATCGAGCGGCGGGCCTTGAGCATCTCGTAGGCACTGCGCACCTCGCGGGTCCTGCGCTCGGCCTCCGCAAGCATTGCCGCGTCCGGATTATCCGGCGCGATCTTGTCGGGGTGAGAGCGGCTGATCTGCCGGCGGTAGGCTTTCTTGATCTCGTCGTTGGTCGCCGACTCCACCACGCCCAGGGTACGATAGGCCCGCTTGACGCGCTGCGCATCGGCATCCCCCGCCGGCGAGCGCCGAAATCCCTTTTGTGCGCGGATCATGGCCTCCAGTTGCGCCAGTTCGACGCGGCCGACGTCCAGTTCCGTGCAGATGGTCCATAACAGCTGGCGTTCGTCCTGATGCATCCTGTCCTTGGCGAGCGCCACCTCCAGCAACAGGCGCACGAACAGCAGCCGCACGTCGGCGCGCCGCGCTCCGGCACGGCGCAGGCGCCGCACGGTCGCCACGAGCGGGAAGCCCGGCTGCTTGCCGGCCTCGAACCAGTCGATCGCGTGCCGCACCTTCGCGGGGCCGAGACCGAGGCGATGCATGACGACGCGCGCCGCGCGGATCTCCTCTTCGCTGACGCGGCCGTCGCACTTCGCCAGGTGTCCCATGGACTGAAACAGGGCCTGCACGAATTCGTCCGGGAGCCGGCCGACACCGGCGCCCTGCTGCTCGAATTTTCGATAGCGTTCGGCGAATCCCCGGTCGAACTGATGTCCGAGGAACAGACCGAGCACCGCGAACCACGGCCTCATCGTCGCGAGACCGGCCAGCGTGCCGATGATCTTGCCCCAGTACAATACGAAATTTCTCCTGGCAGGGTCCGCCAATCGTAACGTCTGCGCGGCGCGTTTCCTATGGCTGCGCTTGCCTCGCAACGTTTGAACGGCGATGATCCGCGGGTCTTGAGGAAACAGGCATTGGCACCATGGATCCAGCCGAAGCACTGTTCGAGTCACAAGTGCCGGGCCTGCCGTTGCTCGGCCGTGGCAAGGTCCGGGATATCTACGGCGTCGACGATACTCACCTGTTGATCGTGACGACCGACCGGCTGTCCGCGTACGACGTCGTCATGCCGGACCCGGTTCCGCAAAAGGGCCGCATACTCACACAGATTTCACTGTTCTGGTTCCGAATGATGGCGGACCTCGTGCCCAATCAGCTGACGGACCTCGTCGTCGACGACGTCGTCGACGATCGCGAGACGGCCGCGCTGCTCCGGGACCGTTCGCTGGTCGTCAGGCGCCTGAAGCCGCTGCCGATCGAAGCCGTCGTCCGCGGCTACCTCATCGGCTCGGGATGGAGAGACTACAAGGACACAGGCGGCATCTGCGGGATCACGCTGCCGCCGGGCCTGGCCCAGGCCGAACGCCTGCCTTCGACGCTGTTCACACCGGCCACCAAAGCCGCAGCCGGCGAACACGACATCAACATCGGCTTCGATGCGGTCGCCGCCACGCTCGGCGAGGCACTGGCAGAACGCGTCCGCGACATCTCCGTCGCGATCTACGAACGCGCCGCGGACTACGCCGCCGGCCGCGGCATCATCATCGCGGACACGAAGTTCGAATTCGGGCTCGACGAGGAGAGCCGCCTGTACCTGATCGACGAGGTCCTGACGCCGGATTCTTCGCGCTTCTGGCCGGTGGACAGCTACCGCACCGGCGTGAGCCCGCCGAGCTTCGACAAGCAGTTCGTGCGAGACTACCTGGATACGCTCGACTGGGACCGGACGGCTCCGGGACCCGACTTGCCGACCGACGTGATCGAGAAGACCGCCGAGAAATACCAGGAGGCATACGCCAGGCTGACCGGCGCGGCGTAATGATCCGATGACGATCTCGACCCTGCGGCAGAAGTTCGACAAGCTCGTCTGGAGCACGATGCTCGAGACACGTTTCGGCTGGTGGGGACGCACGCTCGCGGCAATCCTACGTTACATCGTCGCGCTACTGCGCGACGTCGTCCAGGGCCAGCTCACGATGCGCTCGATGAGCCTGGTCTATACGACGCTACTCTCGATCGTGCCGTTGATCGCCTTCAGTTTCTCCGTACTCAAGGGCCTGGGTCTGTTCGATCAGCTCGAGCCACAGCTCGGCACGCTGCTCGCGCCGCTCGGCGACCAGGGCATGGAGATCAAGGACAAGGTCATGGGATTCGTGGGTAACGTGAGGGGCGGCGTGCTCGGTAGCATCAGCCTGGCCTTCGTGATCTATTTCGCGATCTCCATGGTGCAGAGGGTCGAGGAGAGCTTCAATTACGTCTGGTACGTCGGCAAGCGGCGCAGCTTTGCGCGTCGTTTCACCGAATACACCATCGTTCTGTTGATCGGTCCGGTGGTCATCGTCATCGCGCTCGGCATGATCGCCTCGCTGCGCAGCAATACGATCGTGCAGTACCTGCTGCATCAGGAATTCCTTGGGCCGTTGTTCATCGCAGCAAGCAAGTTGACGCCCTATCTCCTCGTTACCAGCGTATTCACGTTCGTCTACAAATTCATGCCGAACACGACGCGTCCGCTTCCGCTCCGCACTCGTCGGCGGTCTTGCCGGGGGATTCATCTGGGCGACGATCAGCATCTTCTTCGCCACCTTCGTCGCCTATTCGACGACAAAGCTGCTCATATACTCGGGATTCGCCCTCGCGATCACCACGCTAATCTGGCTCTATCTCAACTGGCTCGTGCTGCTCATCGGCGCACAACTCGCCTTCTACCACCAGAACCCCGCGTTCCTGCGCATCGGCCGCCAGGAACCGCGGCTGTCCAACGCGATGCGGGAGCGCCTCGCCCTCAACATCATGTTTATCGTCGGCCGCGCCTTCCGCAGGGGCCTGCCGTTCGTGACGGCGAACTCGCTCGCTAAATCGCTGCGCATCCCGTCGATCGCGCTGACGCCGATCATCAACGGGCTCGAGGCCGACGGCCTGCTGACTACCGGCGAGGCCGATGAACTGATTCCCGCGCGGGAGATGTCCCGCCTGCGTCTTGCGGACATCCTGGCGGTCGTGCGCGAACGGGGTGAAACCGGCTCGTACAGGGATCCGGCGTGGACGCCGGAGATTACGTCGCTGGGCAAGCTGCTCGACGCGGCCGTCACGGCCACTGTCGCCGAAAAGACGCTCGCTGACCTCCTCGACGAAACCGAAGCCGGCTAGGTCACCCGGCGCACAACTTGTCGGCGCGACCGGTCGCGGAGACGGGCGCCCCTCCCCGGACCGTGTGACGGATCGCGGCGACAAGCGCCGCTCCTACGCTCCGGCGATGGTCATCTCTTCGACGAGCAACGAGCCGCAGCGGATGCCGCCGCGCAGATCCTGGTCGCGGCCGATCGCAGCGATCCGCGGGTACAGGTCGCGCAGGTTGCCCGCAATCGTCACTTCGTGCACCGGATACTGGATCTCGCCGTGCTCGACCCACAGTCCCACCGCGCCGCGGGAATAATCGCCCGTCACGCCGTTGACCCCCTGCCCGATCAGTTCCTGGACGATGAGGCCTGTGCCCATGTCGCGGATCAGCGCTTCGAATCCCTCTGCGTTGCCCGGCACGATCAGATTCTGCGCGCCGCCTGCGTTCGCGGTCGTCGTGAGTCCCAGCCTGCGCGCCGAGTAGCTGCTCAGGATATAGCCCTGCAGCACGCCGTCGACGACGATGTCGCGATCGTAGGTCGCAACGCCCTCGGCATCGTAGGGCGCGCTCGCCATGCCCTTCGGCAGATGCGGGCGTTCCTCGATGCGGACGAATTCGGGGAAGATCTTCTCGCCGACGGCATCGAGCAGGAACGACGCACGACGATACTGGGCGCCGCCGGAAATCGCGCCGATCGCGTGTCCGATGAAACCGCGCGCGAGTTCCGGGATGAACAGGACCGGCGCGCGCCGGGTCTTGATCTTGCGCGCACCGAGACGGGTAACTGCACGGCGCGCCGCAGTCTCGCCGATCGAGACGAGTCTCTCCAGATCCGCGGGGTCGCGCGCAGCCGTGTAGTGATAATCGCGCTGCATATCGCCGTTCTCGCTGCCGAGCACGACGCAGCTGATGCTATGGCTGGTCCGGGTGTAGCTGCCGATGAAGCCGTGCGTGTTGCCGTAGGCGTGTGAGCCGCGATTGGTGGAAACGGTCGCGCCCTCGGAATTGGTGATCCGGGGATCGAACGCCAGGCCGGCACCCTCGCACTCTATCGCCATCGAGATCGCGTCCGACGCATCGATGTCCCAGGGATGATCCAGATCGAGGTCTCGTATCTCCGTGCACATGAGCGCGGCATCCGCCAGTCCGGCGTTGGGATCCTCGGCCGTGAACGTCGCGAATGCGAAGGCCTTGCCGACAGCTTCCCGGATCGCCTCCGGTCGTATGTCGGAGGTACTCGCGTTGCCTTTGCGCGATCCCTTGTAGACGGTGATGCCGACGCCGCGATCGTTGGTGTATTCGAGATTCTCGACGTCGCCCAGGCGCGCCGTGGCGGCGAGACCGATATCGTGGCTCGCCGCGACTTCTGCCTGATCCACGCCCTTGCTGTCGGCTTCTTCGAGCGCCATCCGGACCAGGTCTTCGAGTTGGTCGGGTCCCAGCGACTCCCGCTTCGCGATGGCTTGCATATAGAGACCCTATCTCACAATTGTCCGTGGCCGCGACTATCGGCGGGGTTAAGCTTACCCGGTGACGGATTCTAAGCCGAGCAAAACCGCAAGAAAACGCGAGCATCTGGCGCTGCAGCAACTCGGCGAGCGGATGATCGGCCTGCAGGATCCGGACCTCGACTCGTTGCCGCTCGACGAACGCCTGAGAGAGGCCGTGCGCGAGGCAGCGACGATGCGGTCGCGAAGCGCCCTGCGGCGCCAGAAACAATACATCGGCCGCCTGATGCGGACGGCGGACGCCGCCGCGATCCTCGAGGCACTCGAGCGCCGTGAAGCCGGTGACGTGGCCGACCGGCGCCTGTTCGCCGACGCCGAGCGCTGGCGCGATCGGATCGTCTCGGACGGCGCGTCGGGACTTGCCGGATTCGATGCCGAGACCGGCACGCACGACGAAGTGTTGCATGAACTCGAACGTGAACTCCGGAACGTGCCCGACGGCCGCCGCGGCAAGACCCTGCGCCGCCGGATCTTCCGGCGCGTGCACGAAATCCTGGCGCATCGACCCTGAGCGCGGCTCGAGTCCGGGCCGGCGTTCGGATTGGCCGTGCCATTCGGGTTAGAATCCGTCAATGAGCGTGAAAGTCGGCATCATAATGGGTTCCCGATCGGACTGGGACACGATGCGGCACGCGAGCGAAACCCTCGATGCGCTCGGCGTACCGTCCGAGGCCCGCATCGTCTCGGCGCACCGGACGCCGGAGCGGATGTTCGAGTATGCCGAGAGCGCGGTCGGACGAGGCCTCAGGGTCATCATTGCCGGCGCAGGAGGAGCCGCCCACCTGCCCGGCATGACGGCGGCGAAGACACGATTGCCGGTGATCGGCGTGCCGGTTCGATCGAAAGCGCTGAATGGAATGGACTCGCTGCTCTCCATCGCGCAAATGCCGGCCGGGATCCCGGTCGGCTGCATGGCCATCGGCAAGGCCGGTGCCATCAACGCCGCGCTCCTCGCGGCCGCGATCCTCGCCACCGAGGACGAGGACGTTGCGGCGGCACTCGAGCGCTATCGCCGGGAGCAGACCGACAAGGTGCTCGCCGACGGCGATCCCACACAGTTAGCCCGGAACCGATGCGCATCGGTATCGTCGGCGCCGGCCAGCTCGGCCTCATGCTCGGAGTCGCGGCGCGTGAGCTGGGTCACCAGAGCCTGTTCCTCGATCCGTCCGGCGAACCGCCCGCCGGCGCCGTCGGCCCCGTCATGCGGGCGCGCTTCGACGACACGGCCGCGCTCGCGAAACTGGCCGCTCAATGCGACGTGTTGACCTACGAGTTCGAGAACGTGCCGGTCGACGCACTCGCGGATGTCGAAGGACTCGTGCCGATCTACCCGCCGCTGGACGCGCTGCGCCAGGCCCAGGATCGCCTGGCGGAAAAACGCCTGTTCGAGTCTTTCGGCATCCCCACGGCCGAGTATCGGGCCGTCGGCTCGGCCGCCGAACTCGACGCCGCCACGGCAAGCATCGGTGTGCCGCTCGTCGTCAAGACGCGCAGGATGGGATACGACGGCAAGGGCCAGGCCATCCTGCGCGACGCCGGCCGGACCGGCGAGGTCTGGCAACAGCTCGGACCCGCCGCCCTGCTTGCCGAACGCCAGATCGAGTTCGATTACGAGGTATCGGCGATCGGCGTGCGCGCGACGGACGGCCGGACCAGGGTCTACAGCCTGACGCAGAACGAACACCGCGCCGGCATCCTGCGCGTCTCGCGAGCACCCATCCACGACACCGCACTCACGACGACGGCGCAGGGCTACGTCGAGGCGCTGCTCGAAGGACTCGGTTACGTCGGCGTGCTTGCCCTCGAACTGTTCGTCGTCGGTGATGCCCTGCTGGCCAACGAGTTCGCTCCGCGCGTACACAACTCGGGGCACTGGACCATCGAAGGCGCCGAGACGAGCCAGTTCACCAATCACATTCTCGCGATCACGAATTCGCCGCTGGGTGCCGTCGCCAACCGGGACCATGCGGGAATGTTCAACCTGATCGGCACCATCCCGGCGGCAGCCCGGACACTCCCCTTCGGATCTCTGCACGACTACGGCAAATCTCCCAGGGACGGCCGCAAGCTGGGCCACATCACCGTCGTGGCGGAGTCCGAGACGGAACGCGATCGCCAGCTGGAAGAGATTCACCATTCTGTGATGAACTCCACACGATGAACCGGTATTCCGCATTAGCCCGAAGGCAAAAAAACCGGGTACACTGGCTGTCGGCCCCCGTTCGCCACGATTTCGGGTGGTTTTGAAGGCCGTGGACTGAACGAAGACGCCCCATGTCATACCTGCAACATTTCAAGCTCAAAGAGCAGCCGTTCCGGCTGACGCCGGATCCCGACTTCCTGTATTGGAGCAAGCAGCACGCCCGGGCCAAGGCCTACATGGAGTCCACGATCTGGCTGGCCGACGGATTCGTGGTGATTACCGGCGAGATCGGCTCCGGCAAGACCACCCTGCTGCAGTCCTTCCTGGCGGAACTCGACGAGAGCATCGTCTACGCGGTCGTGTCCCAGACCCAGCTGACGCCAACGCAGTTCCTGCAGGCCGTGCTGACCGAGTTCGGATTCAAGCCATTCAACAAAGCCAAGGTCGAATTGCTCGACATGCTGAACATGTTCCTGATCGAGCAATATTCGAACGGCAAAAAAGTAGTGCTGATCGTCGACGAAGCCCAGAACCTGAGCAAGAAGGTCCTCGAGGAAATCCGGCTCCTGTCCGGTATCGAGACGCACAAGGAAAAGGTGCTGCGCATCATCCTCGCCGGCCAGCCTGAACTCAAGGAGACGCTGGAAACCCCCAGCCTCAAGCAGCTCGTCCAACGCGTTCGGCTGCGATTTCATATCGGGCCGCTCGACATGAACGATATGCGGCAATACATCGACCACCGGCTCGCTGTCGGTGGCCGCGAGCCAAACGATCTGTTCACACCGAAGACCTACGATTTGATCCTGCGCTACAGCGGCGGCGTTCCGCGCCTGATCAATACGCTGTGCGATACGGCACTGCTCTGCGCATTCGCCGACGAGAAACCGGTTGTCGACGTGGATGACATCATGGCGGCGGTCGCCGAGTTGAACTGGGAGGAGCACGAGAGCAATACGGGGCTGTACCAGAAACTCGCGCAGGCCGCGGCACGTGACGAGTCGGAGGCGGTTCCGGTGACGCACATCGAAGTCCGTTCCGGCGGTGAGACGCAATCCACGCATACCTTCCCGCAGGGGCGCGTCATCGTCGGGCGCTCACCCGACAACGAGATTTACATCCAGAGCAAGTTCGTCAGCCGCCATCACCTGCAGTTGATCAGCGACGACGAGGGTTGCCTGGTAGAGGATCTGAACAGCACCAACGGCGTGTTTCTGGGCGAGAAGCAGGTGAAGAAATACCGACTGCGAAGCGGCGACGTCGTGTCGCTCGGCGTCCACGAACTCGTCTATAAGGATCTGCGCGACCAGCCGGCACAAGCCCAGCAGAAGGACAAGGCGTCGGTCGCCCGCAAGTAGCGGGTCCTGTCAGTCAGAAATCGTGGCGCTGTCCTGCGCGGCGATCGTTCACGCGATAGTCACGCCGCTTCAGGAGTACGACCAGTCCGGCCACAAGGCACAGGACGCCGGTTACGAAACAGATCGTCGGCCAATACCAGTGATTCACATACATCGACGACCCGAGGCAAATGGCGCCGACTACCAGGTAGAAGTAGGGCAGGCTTTCGTAGATTGGTTTTGAAACCCACATGGCGTCTGCTTCATGGCTGCACACCGGGTTCATTGTCCATGTGCGCCACTGGAGAGTCCAGTCACAAAACGGCGGAACCCCGCCACGGTGCCGGGTTCGGCGACGCACACCCGGATGGGGGTCGAACCCGCTCAGCGCCTCGGAGAGCCCAGGCCGAACAGGCCCAGGATCCGCGACAGGATCGAATCGGACAGGCCGTCGACCGCCAGGTCCGGGTCGAAATCCTCGTTTTCGCCGCGGAGGCCCTGCACGAAATATCTCGAGCTGGCGTCCATGTCATATTCGGTAATCGTATTCTCGAAGGCCATCGTCCGGTTCCCTTAGGGCACGGTGCAACAGTACCGGAACTCCCGGCCTTATGGAGTGAACGACCGCACAATGCGGGTTGCGACCCGGGCCGGGAGCGGCTTATGTCAAGCCGTGCCGCCGACGGTCAGCTCGTCGATCTTCAGCGTCGGCTGACCGACACCGACCGGGACCGACTGTCCTTCCTTGCCACAGGTTCCGACGCCGGTGTCCAGTTCCAGATCGCTGCCGATCATCGAGATCCGGGTCAGCGCCTGCGGGCCGTCGCCGATAAGCATGGCGCCCTTGACGGGCCGGGTGATCCGTCCCTTCTCGATCAGGTACGCCTCGCTCGCGGAGAACACGAACTTGCCCGACGTGATATCGACCTGTCCGCCGCCGAAGTTCGGAGCATACAGCCCCTTGTCAACGGTCGCGATGATCTCGGCGGGGTCGTGCGGGCCCGCGAGCATGTAGGTATTCGTCATGCGGGGCATCGGCATGTGAGCATAGGACTCGCGACGGCCGTTGCCCGTCGGCGCGACGTTCATGAGACGCGCGTTGAGCTTGTCCTGCATGTAACCGCGCAGTATGCCGTTCTCTATGAGCACGTTGTATTGCCCGGGCGTCCCCTCGTCGTCGATTGCCAGCGAGCCACGTCGGTTGGGCAGCGTCCCGTCGTCGACCACGGTGCATTCGGACGATGCGACCCGCTGGCCGATCCTCCCTGAGAAGGCCGACGTGCCCTTGCGGTTGAAGTCGCCCTCCAGCCCGTGCCCGACGGCCTCGTGCAACAGTATCCCGGGCCATCCCGGGCCCAGGACGACCGGCATCAGACCGGCTGGCGCGGCGCTCGCCTCCAGCTGCACCACAGCCTGGCGTACTGCTTCCCTCGCGTATTCCATCGGCCTGTCGCCGGCCAGGAAGTAACCCAGATCGGCGCGCGCGCCGCCGCCGGCATAGCCCTGTTCGCGGCGCCCGTCCTTCACCAGAATCACGCTGACGTTGAGACGGACGAGAGGCCTCACGTCGGCCGCCAGCGTCCCGTCCGAGGCGGCGACGAGCACGAGATCCTGCGAGCTGGACAGGCTGATGATGACCTGTTCCACGCGCGGGTCGAGTTGCCGCGTAGCCTGTTCGAGATCGCGCAGCAGCGCCGTCTTGTGCGCGTCCGGCAGACTCGTCGTCGGGTCCGTCGCCGGGTACAGGGGCGGCGCGTCACTGCGCTTCCACGCCTTTAGTGCCTTCGATCCGCCCTGCCGTGCGATCGCGCGCGCGGCCTGGGCGGCCTGTTCGAGCGCCGGCAGCACGAGCTCGTCCGAATAGGCGAAACCGGTCTTCTCGCCACTCACCGCCCGAACGCCGACACCCTGATCGAGGCTGAAACTGCCTTCGCGGATGATGCGATCCTCTACGGTCCAGCTCTCCCGCCGGCTGACCTCGAAATACAGATCCGCGTAATCGATCCCGCCGCTCAGCATCGTCCCCAGCGTCGTATTGAGTTGCCGCTCGCCGAGGCCGACGGGCTCGAGCAATTGCGACATCACCTCGTTGATCGGATTTTCCGTGTCCCTGTTCACGACTGGTCTCTATGCAAATGATCTACAGGCGCCGGTTCGCAAGCACCGGAAACTCCGAGCGCAACCTCGACGGCAGTGCAGGATCCATGTCCGCCGCGACGACGCCCTCCCCGTCGACCCGTTCCGCCAGTATCCGGCCCCAGGGATCGACGATCAGGGAGTGGCCGAACGTCTCGCGCCCGTCGGGATGCCGGCCACTCTGTCCGGGTGCGATGACGTAAGCCAGGTTTTCGATTGCACGCGCGCGCAACAAGGTGTGCCAATGCGCCTCTCCGGTCACTCTCGTGAATGCCGCCGGTACCGTGAACAGACACGCACCGTCGGCCACCAGGCGCCGGTACAGTTCGGGGAAGCGAACATCGTAGCAGATGCTGAGGCCGACCGCGCCCGCAGGCGTGTCGACGGTCACGGGGTCATCGCCCGGGAACATCGAGAAGGATTCCTGATACGACTCGTCGCGGTCCGGCAGCTTGACGTCGAACAGGTGGATCTTGCGGTAGCAGGCACGCAGGCGTCCATCGGCATCGTAGACCGGGCAGCCGCCGTAGACGCGGTCGGCATCCGGCGAGAGCAGCGGCAGGCTGCCGCCAACGATCCACAGGCCGAGCCGCCGGGCGGTTTCGCCCAGGAAGGACTGGATGGGTCCGTCGCCGGGTCGTTCCGCAACCGCCGTCTTGTCGCGGCTGCTGACCGGCATCAACGCGAAGTTTTCCGGCAGCACCGCGAACAGGCAGCCGTCGTCCGCGGCGGCGGCGAGCAGCCGGCCGGCCGTCTCGAGATTGGCGTCCACCTCGGCGCCACTCGACATCTGGATTGCCGCGACCCGCATCGTATCCTTGCTCATGCAGCTACTCCGTCGTCTCGATGCAACCGGCGACGACGCCGCCCGCGGCGAACTGTTCCGCCGTGATCGTGTCGATCTGGGGTTCGTCGAACGAACCGCCGATGCCATAGTAGATCTGCGTGACCTCCTGCAGCGGCTTCTTGAAGATCTGCGAGAAGATCAGCAATGCCGCCGCGACCTGCGGGCCTGCCACGAGCGCGCCGGCGACCGGCAAGGCATTGCCGAAGTTCGCGCTCACGACCGCCGTCTGTTCGTAGTCGCGACTCACCAAACCCGCGCGCCCGACGATGCCGATGTCGGCCGCCGGCCCTTCGAGCGAAAGGTCGCAGGTATAGGTATCTCCATCGACGATCCGGAAGTTTCCACTGATCTTGTCGAAGCCGAATCCCTTGCTGAACACATCGCTGAAATCCAGCGCAAGACGGCGTGGCAGCGCCGCGATACTCATGAGGCCGAACACGCGGCCGGCGCCCGGCTTGACCTCGGCGAGTTGCCCGGCCCCGATCCGGAGCTTGACGGCGCCATTCAGCGACTGCAGCAGATGTTCGCTCGGGCCGCCGGACCAGCTCAGGTCGAGGTGCATCGACAGCTCATCGCTGGTGATCCCGGGGTCGTAGTCCAGCCGGCGCATCGTGCGCTCGACGTCGGTGCTGGTCAGCGTCGCATCGAGGTGGCTGCGACTGCCGGCCGGGTCGTTCTCGTCGGCCAGCCAGCTGCCGCTGCCCCGGATCTCGAAGGTCTTGTCCTTTGCGTCGATGTGCTCGGCCTCCAGGCCATTCCCGGTTCGTTCGAATTTCGCCTCGACCGCCCCGAAGTGGCGTTTGCCGAACGCGAGATCCTGCACCTTGATCGAGATCGGCGGCAACGAGCGGGGATCGACCGGCTCGGTCTCTCTGCGCTCGTCGTCGCCCGGCATCAACATCCGCTCCGCCTCGACCACGATCGGTTCGCCCGAATTGAAATCGTACGGCACGAACGCGGATCCGAGAATCTGGTCCCCGTCCAGCTGTACGAGCCATTCGTTTGAGCTGCGGTCGACACGAATCCTGTGGTTGACGAGGTGCTGTCCGATCAGATGCAGATCGCCGATTGTCATGTCGATTGAGCGGATTCGATCGCCGACCCCTGTGCTGGATTGCTGCCCATGCGACAGGTCGAACCAGTCCTGGGCATAGACGTAGTCTGCATGGCCCCGCAGGTGCAGCCCGCGCGTCTCCGCCTGCAGGTCGTCGAGCGGCCCATTGCCGAACACAATCTGGCCACGATCGATATCCCAGCCGTTGGCCTTGGTAAACGCAATCTGCCAGGACAGCAGGTCTCCGGCCGTACCCGCAGTGTCGATACGGTCTCCGCCCCTCGGGATCACGATGTTGCCGGCCGTCGGCAGCGCATCGTCGACTCCCTTGCGCAACGGTCGGGGGAGATCGATGCCGAGGCCCACGAGGTCGCTGTCGACGTCGATCGTGAACGATGCGGGCTCCTCGACGTCGCCGCGCGGAAACAGCAGCTTCGCGGTGTAGTCGGTCGCACCGCTGACATGGTCGCCCAGCGGCAGTCCGAGCTCGCCGACCAGGGCCGCCGCCGTCGCACGGCCGGTCGCTTCGGCCACGACCCGGAACGCCGGTTGGGACTCGGGGGCCGGTGCCAGAGTGATCGAGACGGGCTGGCCGAGGAAGGTGCCTCCCAACGCTTCGCTGCTGACGTTGTCGCGCTGGATCGTTACCTTTCCGTTCAGATCCGTCAGCGCCGGAGGGAAGCCTTCGAAGTGCAGCGAACCCTCGCTCATCTGCAGCCTGGTCGTGAAAGAGAAGTCCCGCCAGTTGCGTATCGGCACGCTCAGATCGAGCGACGCGGTCGCATCACCCGCGACCTGGATGTGATCGAGCTGACCGCCGAACATCTCGGCGATCGGGCTCTGGATGGAGAGCTGGCGGAAGCTCTCCAGCGTACCCTTCGCTTCAGCGGAGAGCGTGAGCACGGGGTTGCGAAAATCCGCTATTTCGAGCTGCGCGTCGACGATCTCGTTGCCGGCGTTGATGATGTGATTGTGCCCGGTATACAGGCGCATGTTATCCACCAGTATGTCGGCGTCGATCACCCGGGCAGCCGGCCAGGTCGGCTGGTACACGATCACGGCATCGCGAACCTTGCCTTCGACCAACAGGTGGCCCTTGGCGTCGTTCTCGAAGGGCATCTCGTCGAGCGGCCCCTGCAGGCGGACCCGACCCTGCGGGATACTTCCGGAGACCAACCCCTCGTGGAACCATTTGCTCGTGTTCGGTCGTTCCTCCATGAACGGGATGTATTCTTTCGCCACTGCGATATCGTCGATGCTGAAGGTGCCGTCCAGGTCGACGACGGGCGACTTGCCCGCTCCCTCGAAGGTGAGCTCGACGCTCGTCTCGCTGTCGAAGAAGTCGTTGGCGAGCACGATGCTGTCCGACAACACGCGCGTGTGGTCGCCGCTGGTCCGCCACACCAGCGTACCGGCGGCGGTGTCGAGCTCCAGGGGCTTGCCGAGGGCCTTCGGGGCCGTGACCACCAGGCCGTGGCTGTCGACCTCGAGCAAGCCTCCGGACCGGTCGGCGCGGATGTTGCCGGAGAAGCCCCGCACGCCCGGTCGCCCGCCGCTTGCGGCGACACCGAGGCCCCCGAACTCCGCGGACACCGAGAATTGTGGCTCGTCGCCATCCAGTCCGCTCGCCGTCAGCGTCAGGTCGTGCACGGTCCCGCTCGGAGCCAGGTCCGTCACGAGGGTGCGCTGAGTTTCGTCGAGCCACGGCCTGAGCAGCGCGATGAACGAAAGATCCAGATACGAGGCACGGACATCGACGGAGTCGATGTGGAGGTTCTCGTCCGTGCCCGCTTCGAAGCGCAGATTCGAATTCGGCCACTGCCCTGCCGGTGTGCTTGCCTTGAGACCGTCCGCTGCGACCAGCCAGCCCTTGTCATTCAACAGGTATTCGATGCGTCCGCTGAGCGCAACATCGCTGATGCCCGCTATCCCGACGTCTTCGAGTTTGAGGTCCGCCGTCGCGCTGGTAACGCGCTTGCCCCGGACCGAAAACGACAGCGAGATGTCGCCGTTCCCGGAATCGAATCGGGCGGCCTCCTCCGGCTGCAATGCGGTGACACCCGCCAGGTCGATGTCATCGATGTCGACGTTGACGTCCCAGCGGCGCTGTTCATCATCCTCCGCCAGCAGCTGCGTCGCGCTCACCGTCATGCGGCGGCCGAGGTCGTCGGGGAGTTCGACGTTCGCGTCCACCGCGAGCCGCGCGTCGTCTCTGCGCGCGTGCAACCTCGTCACCCGGAAACGCCTGGGCCGCTCGTCACCCGGCTGCAGAAATTGCACGCGGATGTTCTCGCCGACGACCTCGATGTTGCCTATGTCGCCACCACCGCCCCCGGCGCGAACGGGAATCAGCTTGTCGATGGGTGCGCCCTGCACCCACCACTGTCCGTCCGCCAGTTGGCGTACTTCGATCGCCGTGTCGCGCACTGCGACACGGTCCACGACGAATTTGCGATCTAGGAGCAGGCGCACGAGACCGACGCCCAGACTGACCTCGTCCGCTGCGACGATGCGCGAGTGAGAGTCCTTCGAGATGAGTTCCGCATTGTAGAACTCGACCTCAGGTCCGCTGAGCCCCCAGCGCGCATCCATACCGGAGAATTCGACCTGCATGCCGATCGCTTCGCTCGCCCAGCGCTTGATGTCCTCCTGATACTCTGGCAGGCGCGGCAGGAACAGGCGGAACAAGCCGACCGCGATCGCCAGCAGGATCACGATCCCGCCCACGACGTAAGCCATGATTCTGGTCAGGCGTTGCAGAAGGTGTTTCATTACTGGCATCTACATGAGTACGACATCGAATTGCTCCGGGTCGTACAGCGCTTCCGGTTGCAGGCGAATGGTCTTGCCGGTCTGCTTCTCGAGTTCGGCGAAGCTGGGCGCCTGTTCGTCCAACATCATTTCGATCACGTTCTGGTGCGCCAGAACCATGACCTCATCGAACTCGAACTGCCGCGATTGGCGGATAATCTCCCGGAAAACCTCGAAGCATACCGTCTCGGCCGTCATCACGTAGCCACGGCCCTCACAGGTTGGACAGTCTTCGCACAGGATGTGTTGCAGGCTTTCGCGCGTTCGTTTGCGAGTCATCTCGACGAGCCCGAGCGGCGACACTGGCGTGATCTGGTGCCTGGCATGATCCCTGGCCAGCGACTGGCGCAATACCTCGAGCACGTTTTCCCGGTGTTCGGGCTCCGCCATGTCGATGAAATCTATGATGATGATGCCGCCGAGGTTGCGCAGCCGCAGCTGCCGCGCAATGGCCACCGCGGCCTCGAGGTTGGTCCGGTAGATGGTTTCCTCGAGATTGCGGTGGCCCACGTAGCGGCCCGTGTTGACGTCGATCGTGGTCATCGATTCCGTCTGATCGAATATGCAATAGCCTCCGGACTTCAAGGAGATGTTCCGGTCCAGCGCACGGTGGATGTCTTCGTCGATGCCGTGCAGGTCGAAGATGGGCCGGCGCCGTTCGTACCGCTCGAGCCTGGGAGTGGCCTCGGGCAGAAATTTTGCCGCAAATTCGCGCATCGCCTCGAAATCGGCCTCCGAATCGACGAGGATGCGTTCGACGTCGCTCGACACGAGGTCGCGCAATACGCGCAAGGGCAGCGACAGATCTTCATGCACCAGGGACTTTGCCGGACGATTGCTGCACTCAGCCTGAACGACGTTCCAGAGTTTGACGAGGAACCGCAAATCCGCGCGCAAGGCGTCGGCAGACACTCCGTCGGCGACTGTGCGCACGATCGCGCCGCATTCCAGCTCCTGCCCCGTCAACAGCTCTTCCGCGAGTGTGCGCAAGCGGCCGCGTTCCTCTTCGTCTTCGATCCGCGCCGAGACGCCGACGCCGTCTCCTTTCGGCAGCAGGACCAGATGCCGTGCCGGCAGCGTGATGAACGTCGTCAGTCGGGCTCCCTTGTTACCCAGCGGGTCCTTGACGACCTGCACGAGGAGCTCGTCGCCCTCACGCACCAGGTCGCGGATGGCGGGCAAATCGCTCTCGGTGTCGCCGTTCTTGCCCCTGACAATATCCGAGACATGCAGGAACGCGGTGCGGCTCAATCCGATATCGACGAACGCCGCCTGCATGCCCGGCAATACGCGCGACACGCTGCCCTTGTAGATATTGCCGATGATACCGCGGCGTTCGGCCCGCTCGATGTGGACTTCCTGCAGGATGCCGTTCTCCAGCACGGCCGCCCGCACTTCACTGGGTGTAACGTTGATCAGGATCTCTATTCTCGTCGATTCATCCGTCATGTCTCACGCCCCGGCATCTGCGATGCCGCCATCGGGTCCCGAGGATCGATATCCCCGCCGCCTCGAGGAGCCGTGCGGTCTCGAACACTGGCAGTCCGACCACGCCGGAGTAGCTGCCGTGGATCTCCTCGACGAACACGCCGCCCGCGCCCTGGATGGCGTAGGCCCCGGCTTTGTCCCGCGGCTCGCCACTGTCCCAGTACGCGATCGACTCGTTGCGGCTGATGGCACGGAACCGTACGGCTGTCGACGACAACGCGGACGTCATACCCGCCTCGCTGAGCAGCGCCACACCGGTGACCACGCGATGCGTGCGTCCCGACAAGCGCCCGAGCATATCGAGGCCGTCGTCGCGATCCCGCGGTTTGCCGAACACCTGCCCGCCGAGTACCACGGCGGTATCCGCACCCAGCACCGGACGAGCGGAGTCCTCGCCGGCCGTGGCTGCCTTCTCTCTCGCCAGTCGCAGCACCATTTCTTCCGGACCCTCCCCGGGCACCGGCCGCTCGTCGATGCGCACGCCGGCAAAAGAGAATCTTACCCCGAGCGCCTCGAGGATCTCCCGCCGACGCGGCGACTCCGATGCGAGATGGAGCATGGGTTGCGACATGTCGCTCAGGTCCCGGTCCTGATCCTAATCACGATGGTAGGGGTGACCGGTGAGCAGCGTCCATACCCGGTACAGCTGCTCGGCGAACAGTACGCGCGCGAGACCGTGTGGCAGTGTCAGGGCCGACAGCGACCAGACGAAATCCGCGCGTTCGCGACAGGCGGCGGAGACGCCGTCCGGACCGCCGATGACGAAACAGAGGTCGCGGCCGTCCGTCTGCCAATCCGCGAGCCGACCGGCGAATTGTCGGCTCGTGGGGCAATGGCCCCGCTCGTCGAGCAGCACGACACACTCCGCCGCCTCGACCCGCGCCAGGATCCGCCGTCCCTCGTCGTCGCGGGCCGTATCCGGCTTGTCGTTCCTGCCGCGCCTTGCGGTACCGATGGCGTCAACGCGGAACCTCCACTCGCGGGGAAACCTCGCCGAGTACATCGCGAACGCCTCATCGACCCAGGCAGGCTGACGGTCACCGACGGCGATCAGGCGGACGTGCATCGCTCACCGGTCGGTGGCCACGCGTCCGCCGGCCGGCCGCAGCGACCACAGCTTCTCCAGATTGTAGAACTCACGCACCCTGGGCAGCATCACGTGCACCAACGCGTCCTGCAGGTCGAGCAGTATCCATTCGCCGCCTTCCTCGCCCTCGATGCCGAGGGCCGACTGGCCGGCCTGTTTCACCTTCTCGGCGACGTTCTCGGCGATCGCCTGCACGTGCCGCTTCGACGTCCCGCTCGCGATGATCATGTAGTCCGTCACCGTGGTCATGTCCCTGACATCGAGCCGTACGACATCCTTCGCTTTCATGTCGTCCAGCGCCGTATCGATCACTCTGCCCAGCTCGTCGCTGTTCATGCGCAGTTCTCTTCGTGCATCGGGTTGAGGCTCCTTTAGACTTTCAAATCGGGATTGGTGTAACAGCCGCTCTCCATGATGAAGTCACGGACGACATCCGGCATCAGGAAACGAGGATCGCGCCCCGCGGCGACCAGCTCGCGGATCTCCGTCGACGAGATCTCGAGCTGCGTCACCGCATGGATATGCAGGCGGCCATGGCTGCGCTCGTGCAGATCCTCGACGCGGTGCGTACCCCGCGCCGAGAGCAACTCGCCGAGCGGACCTATGTCCGGCGCTCGCCAGCCCGGACGATGGGCGACGACGATGTGTGCCAGACCGAGGATCTCGTCCCAGCGATGCCAGTTCGTCAGGCCGAGAAACGCATCCATGCCCACGATCAGGCCGAGCGGCGTGTCGCCGGCGTCGGACCGCAGCGATTCGAGCGTATCCACGGTGTAGGACGGCCCGTCGCGCTGCAGCTCCCGATCGTCGATAGTGAAACCGGGCAGACCCTGGATCGCGAGGCGGACCATCTCGAAACGCGTCGCCGCGTCGGCATACGTTATGCCACGATGGGGCGGGTCGCGGCTGGGTACGAACCGGATCTCTCCGAAGCGCAATGCCTGCAGCATCTCGAACGCGGTGCGCAGATGGCCGTAATGTATTGGATCGAAGGTGCCGCCGAAAATTCCGACCGGGCTCAGCACTCGGCCCCTCCAGCGCCGTCGCTCACGCGGCAGACCTCGATGGAGACGCGAGAGAAAGGACGATTTCCGTCAATACCTGCCAGGGATCCGCGCCGTTCTGGCCCTTCGCCGCCTGATCCGCAAACCCCGCGGCCCGAAGCAGGCGGCGGAAATCCTGCCGCTGGTGACGACCGATGCAGCGGCGAATCTGATCCTGGCGGTTGCGCCAGATCCGCATCTTTTGCATCGCGGCGCCGAGTTCCGCGCCATCGGCGACGGTGTCGGCCAATCCTGCCAGCGTTCGCAGCTCCCGCGCCACGGCCCACACGACCATGACGGGCTCGCTGCCTTCCGCCCTGAGACCCGACAATATCCGCAGCGTGCGCACGGCATCTCCGCTCAGTGCGGCATCCGTCAGTTTGAAGATGTCGAATCGACTGCTGTCGGCCACCGCGGCCGCCACGTCGTCGGCCGTCACACGGCCTTCGCCGAGCAGCAGCCTGAGTTTTTCGATCTCCTGGCCGGCGGCCAGCAGATTGCCCTCCACCCGGTCGGCGACGAGCGCCACGGCCGCGCGGTCCGGTTCCAGCCCTGCGCGTCGCATGCGATTCGCGATCCAGCCGGGCAACTCCCGCGCCTCCACGGGCCACACGGCGATGTGTGCGCCGCGCGACTCGATCGCCTTGACCCAGGCCGCGGTCCGGCCGCCACCTTCCAGCTTCGGCGCACTCACGATCAGCAAGAAGTCGCTGCCGGCATTCTCTGCGAGGTCCGCGATGACGCGCGCACCGGTGACGCCCGGCTTACCCGTCGGCAGGCGCACTTCGACGATACGCTTCTCGGCAAACAGCGACAGGTTCGAGCCGGACGTCCGCAGTTGCTCCCAGTCGAATCCACTGGTCGCGACATACAGGTCACGCTCCGTGAAATCGCGGTCGCGTGCCGCGCGACGGATCGCGTCGGTGGCCTCGGCGACGAGCAGGTGCTCATCGCCGCTGACCAGATAGGAGGGAGCCAGATCGTTCTTCAGAGCGGCTGAGAGCTGCCCGGCTTTGAGCTTCAACCGAGCTGCTCCACGTTGATCGATTCGCCTTCCAGCAATACGGGTATCCCGTTTGCGACCGGATACAGAACCTTACCATCATCCGTGACCAGTGCGTCGGTGAGCGGCTCGCTGATCTTGCGGCCATCGGCCGTGACGAGTTTCCCGGCCGCGATCGCCGAATTTACCGAACTCAGCAGCGCCGAGCCGACGGGCGCGAGCCCCTTGTGCGTCAGCGGGCAGCGCAGGATCGTCAACAGGCGTTTGTCCATCGTGTCTCCGCGGATTTTCCAGCGTAACTCATTGTTTTACAAGCGCTTGAAGCCCAAAATGTTATCCCAAATCCTTCCGCGCTCTGCGCGCAGCGCCGGCACGGCCGCGACGCATCAACAGCAGCATAACGGCAACTACGATTGGATCAAAATGCGTCGAAATCCGGCCGCTGGCTCGACCTGACGGCGGTCAGCCTGTCGGGCTCGTGCCGGGTGCACTGCCTGGCATTGCCGCGGTTCGTCGCAATGTTGCCGTTTTTCGCACGGTATGCCGACGGCCACCTGCACTTGCAGATGCTCGCCGTCGTATTGCCACTCAGCACGTTCGCCTACTACTTCAACGCCACCCGCGCCCGTTGCGAAACCTCGGTGCCTGAATCGCGTCTGTAGGAGCGGCTTCAGCCGCGATCGTCAACCCGACAATGAACGTGCCAGGTCTTCGTTGTGGCAGTTGAGTGCGGCCTGCCGCGTCAGCTCGCGATCGGCGGGCAGGGGCGCGAATGCCGGGTTGACGAGCCGGCAACGCATCATCAGCTTCACAGCCTCGACTTCCATCTGCGCCTGCAGCAGCTGGCTCAGGTATTGCTGCGCGAACACGAGCACCGGGTCCTTGTTCTCCCATTTCAGCATCTGCTCGAAGAACCACTGCCAGCCGCGCACCGGATCCGGGTCGCGCTCGAGCCAGGCATAGATGTGTGCCAGGCCGCCGCCCCGGTTGTCCCGACTCGCGAATCCGTACGCGTGGTTGAGTACCTGGGTGCGCTGGCGATCGACATCGGCGCCCAACTCCGCTGCGTCCCGCTCGACGGCTGCCGGTACATCGATCTCGTCGTACAGGTCGTACGGACGCAGGATGCCGCCGAGCAATGCGTGGAACGCGAATACGGCATAGAAAAGGGCGAGCTGCAGCAAAGCGCCGGGCAGCGACGACGCCGCGAGCCAGACCCAGGCCGCGGCGACGGCAGCGAGATAGGCCGGTGCGATCCAGTAGGCCGCGCCGCAACGCCCGATGATCCTGACGATCGTCCCGGGTCGCAGGCTCTCGAGCGGCGAATGGGTGATGGCGAGCACGCCGAGCGACGCCGGCAGGATAACGGCGGACGCAGCATCGACGGCCAGTGCGGCCGCGAGGCCGAAACGACCGTGCAGGTAAACGTGCAGCCCGACGCATGCGGCCAGCGGCACCAGCGGGAACATGCTCCAGCCGCTGCCCAGCCACTGGAACAACTCGATACCCGGCGGTTCGGCCGCGCGCCCCTGGGTGCGCGCCTCGAGCAGGAGCGTCAGGTAGCGGAACAGCGCCGGGGCGACCAGGAACCCGAGGAACAGGCCGAACAGGCCACCGAAGGCCGCGAACTCGAGCAACACGAAGAACAGGATCATGGCCATCAGTACGGCCGAGTCCCGGGCCGGATAGCCGAGCTCCCGCAAGAGATCAGTTGCTCTCATCGCCGTCCTCGCGATGGCCCGGCACCGGGTCATAGCCCGAGCCGCCCCACGGATGACAGCGTGCGATTCGCTTCGCCGCCAGCGCCGTGCCGCGAAACGCGCCGTGCCGGCGCAGCGCCTCGATCGCGTAGACCGAGCAGGTCGGCTCGAAGCGGCAGTTCGCGCCGAGCCAGGGTGACAGCGTGTACCGGTACACCCAGACGAGACCGATGAGCGGCCAGGCCAGGATTCGCTCGGTGGCAGTGCTCATCCCGTTGTCTCGATGGCGTCTCTCGCAAACCCCCGTATGGCTTCGAGCATCGACGCAAGCCCGTTGCTCCGCGTAGGACTCAGGTGTTGCCCGAAATCGAGCGCGGTGACGAACGTCGGCGGGGTATCCAGTATGTCCTGCGGTCGGCGGCCGCTGTAGATCCGCAGCAACAGCGCGATCAGGCCGGAGACGATCGCGGCGTCCGAGACGGCACGGAATTCGAGCCTGCCGTCGCGCGCTCTGGCAACGAACCAGACCTGCGACTGACAGCCCTTGATCTTGTTGGCGTCGATCCGGTCGCGCTCGGGGAATTCGGGCAATCGTCTGCCGAGATCGATCAGGTACTGGTAGCGGTCGACCCAGTCGTCGAAGAAGCGGAATTCCTCGATCACCTCGTCCTGCGCGGCCGCGACTTCGTTACTCAAGCCGCCTCCAGGTCGTCCCGTCGGGCCCATCCTCGATACCGATTCCGGCGGCCGCGAGTTCGTCGCGGATCGCGTCCGCGGCAGCGTAATCGCGAGCCTCCCGAGCGGCCGTGCGCCTGGCAAGCATGGCGTCGATCTCGTCCACGGACAGGTCGCCGCTGCCCTCGCCGGCGAACCAGTTCTCGGGATCCGTCTGCAGGAATCCCATGAGGTCGCCGCAGGCGTACATCTGTGCGGCGAGCGCCGCGCGGTCGGCCGCATCCGTCGCCTTGTTGAGGGCCCTGGCCAGCGCGAAGAATTCCTTCATCGCCTTCGGCGTGTTCAGGTCGTCCTCGAGCGCCGCCACCAGTGCGTCCGGCGGCTTGGCCGCCGCTCGCGCGGCCACACCGACCTCGATACCCCGCACGGCGCCATAGAGCCGGTCCAGCATGCGCCGCGCCGAATCCATCGTCTCCTCCGACCAGTCCAGCGGCTGCCGGTAGTGTGCGCCGAGCAATGCCAGGCGAATCACCTCGCCGGGGACGGACTCGAGCAATTCGCGTACGAGCACGACGTTGCCGAGCGACTTCGACATCTTCTCGTGGTCCATCGACAGGAAGCCGTTGTGTACCCAGTAGCGCGCAAAGTCCGCGCCGTCGTGCGCGCAACGGCTCTGCGCGAGCTCGTTCTCGTGATGCGGGAAGACCAGATCCTGGCCTCCGCCGTGGATGTCGATCGTGTCGCCGAGATGCGCTGCCGCCATCGCGGAGCACTCGATGTGCCAGCCCGGACGGCCGACCCCCCACGGCGATTCCCAGCCCGGCAACTCGGGCGTCGAGGGCTTCCAGAGCACGAAGTCGTGCGACGAGCGCTTGTAGGGCGCGACTTCGATGCGCGAGCCGGCGATCATCTCGCGCAGATTGCGTTTCGAGAGGCGTCCGTAGTCCGCGTAGCGCTCGACATCGAACAGCACATGGCCTTCGGCCTCGTAGGCAAAGCCCTTGTCGATGAGCGTCCCGATCATCTCGATCATCTGAGCGATGTGCCGGGTGGCGCGCGGCTCGATATCGGGCGGCTGCACCCCGAGCGCCGCCATGTCCTCGTTGTAGGCCTCGATGAAGCGCGCGGTGATCTCGTCGATCGGCTTGCCCGTTTGCACGGCGGCGGCATTGATCTTGTCGTCCACGTCCGTGATGTTGCGCGCGAAGGTCAGCTTGTAGCGGCGGCGCAGGACCCGCGCGAGCAGGTCGAAGACGACGGCCGGGCGGGCATTGCCGATGTGGGCATAGTTGTAGACCGTCGGCCCGCACAGGTACATCGTCACCTCGTCGTCCTTCATGGGTACGAAGGTGATCTTCCTGCCTTGCCGGGTGTCGTGCAGATGGATCGTCATGGATTCTGTTCGCCGCGCAAACAGGGAATGATAGCAATATTGGCATCGCTCGCTACGCCCGGCACCCGCCCCCGGGGTATTGCGATACGGCTTCTGGTATTCTGCCGGCCCTTCCAGAGAAACCGGAGGACACACGATGCCTGGCGCGCCGGTCAAATTCCGATCCCGCACGTCGGTCGAGCAGGTCGAAGAGAGCGCAGACCTCGCGCCCCGTTTCGACGACCACGGACTGATTCCCGTCGTAACGACCGACGCGGATACGGGCGAGCTGCTGATGCAGGGCTACATGAACACCGAGGCGCTGGGCCTGACGATCAGGACCGGTAAGGCGCATTACTACAGCCGCAGCCGTCAGGCGCTGTGGCACAAGGGCGCCACGAGCGGATTCGTGCAGAGCGTGCGTGAATTGCTGATCGACGATGACCAGGACTGCATCTGGTTGCGCGTCGACGTCGCCGGCGGCGCCAGTTGCCACGTCGGCTATCGCAGCTGTTTCTATCGTCGCGTGCCCGTCGGCGCGGAATTCGACCGGCTGCAGAAAGACGGCCATATCGACCTCGAGTGGACCGATACCGAGAAAGTCTTCGACCCGCAGGAGGTCTACGGGGACGCGCCGAATCCGACGGTACTCTAGAACCTAACTACGCTGGTGTGACGATCAGCTGCGCGAGCATGCTCACGGCGAAGCCCAGCACGGACCCCAGTGCGGGTCCCCAGTGCCGGTTCAGGTGCGATTGCGGCGCCACGTCCTGGAACAGCAAGTAGAGTATCCCGCCGGACGAGAACAGCATCACCGCGCCCAGTGCCCAGGCGTGTTCGGCCGCGTGTATCCAGCCCAGCGCGCCGGCTGCGGGTCCGAGCGGGATCGTCGCGCACATCTGCCAGAGGATGCGTCGCGAATTCGCCTTCGGCAGCGCGTCGAGCTCACGATACGCGTTGAAGGCCTCCGGAAGGTTCTGCAGGCCGGTCAGCAGCGCCAGCAAGGGCGCCGATACCGATCCCACGGCGAACATCCCGCCCAGGGCCAGCGACTCCGGCAGGTAGTCCAGCAGCATCGCCATGAACTGCGGCTTGCCGCGACGCCGCAGACCCAGGTAGCGCTCGATGCCGAAAAACGCGAGTCCGCCGGCGACCAGCAACAGCGGCGCCGCCCACATCGACGGCACGAGCCTCGTTCCCTCGGGGACCAGCACGAGCGCCACTGCGGAGATCAGCACACCGCCGCCGAATGCGATGATGCTGTGGCGCAGCTCGTCCTCGAGCCAGCGCGGGCGGATGCGCTCGATGCGCGCCACGAGACCGCCGATCAGGATGCACGCACCGGCAAAAGTCGTGTACAGGAGCATGTTCAGGAATCCGTCCACTGAAACCCCGGTACCGAATCTAGAATCTGCCTTCGCGGTCATGGCGGCGCTTCTGTCTCCGCCGCCGCGCCGCGGGCTGAGGTTCGCGGTAGGAGATCGCACGCGCCTGGTACGCGTACTCGATGGCAGCGACGAGCCAGAGCAGATATCCGAGCAGTTCGACGAACTCCTCGACGGCGGTATCGACGACCGGACGATAGTCGTCACCCAGGATCGCCATCCACAGCGGACCCGAGCCGACAAGCCGCACGAACCCGACCAGGACAACGGCGCCGGCGAAGGCCAGCGCGAGAGCGGGCGACGGCCAGATCCTCGCGAGCGCGATCCTCAGCCGTCGTGCGGCGCGGAAGGTGTAGGCGATCATGAATGCCAGCGTGATCGCGATCAGGATCGGCCACAGGTTCCCGATCAGGTAGCGATCGATGAAGTATCCGCATTCCCTGATCAGGAACACGAGTGCCACGCCCCCGAACGGGACCGCGATCGGTCGCTGCGTCGGACAGTACCAGGCCACCCACCCCATCAGTGCGCCGCAAACGGCGAGAATCAGCGGTTGCACGATTTCCACCGGCGAAAATTCGCTGGTACCCGGCAGTTCGGGGTCGCCGAGCGGCACGTATAGCTGGAGACTGCCCGGATACTGAATCTCGAGCCGGGTCAGCACCCAGAACACGAGCAGGATGCCGACGAAATAGAGGACGTAGCGAGGCCAGACCATGCCTGACTATACAATAGGTCAGGCCCGAAGCTGGAAGGTGGGGATAGCGTCGTTTTCCAGTAATTTATTTTCTATCAACCAGTTGCGGGCATCTCCGGCGTCCCGTTCGAACCATTGCCGGGCCGAGCCCAGCCGGAAGCTGTAGCCCCACGCATCCATGTCGCGCAACAGCCGATCCCTGCCGACGCCGTCGACGTGATCGGCGAGGACGATCTGCAGATAGCACACGGCCGCCTCCTCGAGGTCGCTGCCCCCGGCATCGCGAAACAGATCGTCGCGCCGCTCCCCGGGCATGCAGATGACGTGCGCGGCTTCGTGGAGCACCGAATGCACGGGCGTATCCCCGCGTGCGTATATCTCGCGGCCGGCGATGCCGGCCTCCGGATCGCCCCAGTAACTGGCTGTGATCGACGTACCCTGCGCTTGCAGCACAAGCTGCAGGCCATAGCGAACCAGGAGTGTTTGCAGGCGCGCAGCGCCGAGCTCGCCGACGGTCAACACGCTTGCGCCGGAGCCGTCCAGCAGTCTACAGCGATGAGACCTGCTTCAGGACGATGCGCACCAGGTCCTTGGCGATCGCCTCCCGCAGCACCGCTTCCTCGTGGGCTTTGCCCAGCACGAGCGTCTCGTCGTAAGTGTAGTCGCGCGTCTCGGTGACGTCCTGCGATTCGAGCAGCGTCTTCTCGCCGGCCGCCAGCGAATAGCGGACCGTGTAGTAGACCTCGTATTCCGTCGGCACGTTGCGTGCCGACACCGACAGCACGCGCTGGCCCGTGTCGTCGGAAGTAATCGAGAGTACGGCCGTCGCCTCTCCCGGCGTATCCACGAGCTGCACGCCGGCCTCCCGGAGCCTCAGACGCAGCTCCCGATGGAACAGGCTGTAGTTGTCGACGGCATCGACGTAGGTTCGTTGCATCGCCTCCGGCATCGTCAGCGCGCCGCGCAGGTGGAAACCGCAACCCGCCAGCAGCGCAGCGACCAGTATGAGGAGCGACCTATACAACGATGTTGACCAGGCGGCCAGGCACGACGATCGTCTTGCGGATCGTCTTGTCCGCCACGAATCGCTGCACGTTCGGATCCGACAATGCCAGCGCTCCGATCGCGTCGTCGTCCGCATCCGCGGACACTTCGATGCGGCCGCGCAGCTTGCCGTTCACCTGTACGACGATCTCGACAAGCTCGGCTTCGAGCGCGGCCGCGTCGGCGGCCGGCCAGCGCTCGTCGATCGGCGCCGTCTCGTGTCCGAGCATCGACCAGAGCTCGTGGCAGATGTGCGGCACCATCGGCGCCAGCATCAGCACGACTGCCTCGAGCGCTTCACGGACGACCGCACGCCCCGCATCCGAACTGTCGTCGAAGCGATTGACTGCATTCAGGAGTTCCATCGCCGCGGCGACGGCCGTGTTGAACGTGTAGCGGCGGCCGATGTCGTCGCCGATCTTGAGGATCGTCTGATGCGTCTTGCGGCGCAGGTCCTTCTGCGCGGCGCCGAGCTTCGCGGGCTCGACCGGGCCGGCAGGTCCATCCCCGGCATGCGTCGCCACCGCATTCCAGAACCGTTTCAGGAAGCGGAAACAGCCCTGCACGCCCTCGTCGGACCACTCGAGCGCCTGCTCGGGGGGCGCCGCAAACATCATGAACAGCCGCACGGTGTCCGCGCCGTACTCGCCGATCAGTTCCTGCGGGTCGACCACGTTGCCCTTGTTCTTGGACATCTTCGCGCCGTCCTTGAGCACCATGCCCTGCGTCAGCAGGTTGGTGAACGGCTCGGAGACATCCGTAAGACCCTCGTCGCGCATGACGCGCTGGAAGAATCGCGCATACAGGAGATGCAGTATCGCGTGCTCGATGCCGCCCGTGTACTGGTCGACCGGCATCCAGTACGCCGTGCGCCGATCGAGCATCGACCGGTCGTTGTCGGGGCACGCGTAGCGCGCAAAATACCAGGACGACTCGACGAACGTATCGAAGGTATCGGTCTCGCGATGCGCAGCCTCGCCGCAGCGCGGACAGTCGACGTCGATGAACTCCGGTATGTCCTTGAGCGGCGAGCCGTGACCCGTGAATTCGACGGCCTCCGGCAGGACCACCGGCAGGTCTTCTTCGGGTACGGGCACTGCGCCGCATGCATCGCAATAGATGATCGGGATCGGCGCGCCCCAGTACCGCTGCCGCGAGACACCCCAGTCGCGCAGCCGATAATTGACCTTGCGCCTGCCCCTGCCCGTCGCCTCGAAGTGATCGGCGATGGCATCGAACGCGGCCTCGTAGTCGAGGCCGTCGTAGTCGCCGGAGTTCACCAGCACGCCTTTTTCGGTAAACGCGCCCGCATCGATGTCGATCGCCGAGCCGTCGGCGGGCGCGATCACCTGTTTGACGGGCAGCTTGTGCCTCTTCGCGAATTCGAAGTCGCGCTCGTCATGGCCGGGCACGGCCATGACGGCGCCGGTGCCGTAGCTCATGAGCACGAAGTTTGCGACCCAAAGCGGCACCTCCGTGCCCGTCAGCGGATGCACCGCGGAGATGCCCAGCGGCATACCCTTCTTTTCCATCGTCTCGATCGTCGCTTCGGCCGCCCCGGTCTTCTTGCACTCCTCGACGAAGGCCGCCAGCTTCGGATCGGCGGCCGCGGCCCTGGCGGCCAGCGGGTGCTCGGCGGCAACGGCCATGTAGGTCACGCCGAACAGGGTGTCGGGACGGGTCGTGAAGACGGTCAGCGGTTCGTCCTCGCCGACGACGTCGAATGCGAGTTCGAGGCCCTCGGAACGCCCGATCCAGTTGCGCTGCATCGTCTTGACCGAGTCCGGCCAGCCGGGCATGCGCTCCAGCTCCCCGAGCAGTTCGTCGGCATAGGCGGTGATCTTCATGAACCACTGCGGGATCTCGCGGCGCTCGACCAGCGCGTCCGAACGCCAGCCGCGGCCGTCGATGACCTGCTCGTTCGCGAGCACGGTCTGATCGACCGGGTCCCAGTTGACGATCGAGTTCTTGCGGTAGACGAGACCTTTTTCGAACATCCGCGTAAACAGCCATTGTTCCCAGCGATAGTACTCGGGCTTGCAGGTCGTGATCTCCCGGCTCCAGTCGTAGGCATAGCCGAGCCGCTCGAGCTGATCGCGCATGACGGCGATATTCTCGTAAGTCCATTTCGCGGGCGGCACACCCTGCCGGATCGCGGCATTCTCGGCCGGCATGCCGAACGCATCCCAGCCCATCGGCTGCAGCACGTGCTTGCCCTGCATGCGCTGGTAGCGCGCGATGACGTCGGAGATCGTGAGCACCCGCACATGACCCATGTGCAGCCTGCCGCTGGGATACGGGAACATCGTCAGGCAATAGAATTTCTCGCGCTCGGGATCCTCGTCGACTTCGAAGCAGCGCCGCGCCTGCCAGTATTCCCGGGCGCGCTCCTCGACGATATCCGGTCGATAGGGTGTGCTCATCTGTGTCAGTTGAATGCGGGCTGCGAAAACCCGCAAGCCTACCTCAAGACGGTCGGGTTCGCAGCCAGACCGCGGCGATCGCCAGCAGGCACAGGATGACGATCGGCCGGTTTCCGGTCGCGGCGTAGGGCGTCGAGCCGCGCCGCGGCTCGACGCTCCTCGTCATCGTGGTCGGTTTGAACTGCGGCCCTGTCTCCAGGACTTTGCCATCCGGGCCGATGAACGCGCTGATGCCGGTATTCGTCGCCCGGACCGTGGAGCGACCGACTTCGAGCGCGCGCATCCGCGCGATCTGGAGGTGCTGGTGCGGCGCGATGGAATCGCCGAACCACGCGTCGTTGCTGACGTTGACGAGCAGGCTCGCCGCCGGCAGTGCGTACAGCTGCTCGGCGCCGTAGGCGTCTTCGTAGCAGATCGCCACGGCAAGCCTGACGCCTTCGGGCGTCTCGATCAGCGGCTGGTCCTCGCGGCCGGCAGCGAGATCGCTGTGCGGCAGGTTCAGCATCCGCATCCATTCGCGGACTCTCGCAGGGACCGGGAAGTATTCGCCGAAAGGCACCAGGTGGCGCTTGCGGTAGACCTGCCGTGCACCGCCGTCCAGGGCGAACACGCTGTTGTAGATCCGCACCTGGTCTCCGGGTCCGTCGGCCCTCTCCAGGATGCCGAGCAGGATCGTCTGGCCGGTCTCGTGCGCATCGGCATTGAGCGCCGACAGGTAGCCCTCGACGCGGTTGGAGACCGAGGGGATCGCAACCTCGGGCCAGACAACGATGTCGCTGCCCCGCGCGCGCAGCGTCTCCCCGAGGTAGTACTCCAGCGTGGGCCGGAACTGCTCCGGCAGCCACTTGCGATCCTGCGGGACGGCACCCTGGATCAGCGTCACCCTGAGCGGCGGGCCGGCGGTTTCGGTCCAGTCGATCGTCCGCAGTATCCCGCCGACGAGCCACGGCAGCACCGCGACGGCCACGGCGATCAGCCGCGCGCGGCCCCGCACGTGCAGGACGACCAGTACCGCCGCCGTGCTCAGCAGCAGCATCGCCGTGACGCCGTACACGCCCGCGACCGGCGCGAAGCCGGCGAGCGGCCCGTCGATCTGGCTGTAGCCGAGCGCAAGCCACGGGAAGCCGGTCAGTACCCAGCCCCGCAGCCACTCGACGAGGACCCAGCACGCCGGGGCCACCGCGAGCAACAGCCAGGGCTCGCCGCCGGCCAGCCGGCCGATCAGCCACCCGGCGAGGCCGAGATACAGGGACATGATCAGCACCAGTCCGAACATCAGTAGCAGCGCGACCCAAACGGGCGCCTGGCCGAAGATCACCACCGAGATGTAGATCCAGTAGGTGCCGGACAGGAACTGGCCGAAGCCGAACCAGAACAGGTGCCGGCCCGCGTCGCGCGGCGACAGCGACAGGCAGACCTGCAGCAGGGGCAGCAGGAGCAGCGGCAACAGCCAGTACCACCGGAACGGCGCGAAGGCCAGCGTCGCCAGGCAACCGAGGAGGAAGAACACCGCCTGGCTGATCGCCGGCCGGTCCGCCGGCAACGTCAGGATCGTCGGCTTGCGCGGCACGCGTCAGCCGGCCCGCTGGACCTGAAGCGATTCGATACGGCGCCGGTCGGCCTTGACGACGGAGAACACGAACCCGCCCACGTCCACGGCCTCGCCCCGGCGCGGCAGGCGACCGAGCTCGTGCAACACGAGGCCGCCGATGGTGTCGTACTCCTCGTCCGGGAAATCACAATCGAAGAATTCGTTGAAGTCCTCGATCCGCGTCAGTGCCCGCACCGAGTAACTCGGCTTGCCGTTGCGGTCGCCGTCGGGCCGGATGAACGCCGCTTCTTCCGGATCGTGTTCGTCGTCGATCTCGCCGACGATCTCCTCGAGCACGTCCTCGATCGTCAGGAGGCCGGCTACGCCGCCGTATTCGTCGACAACGATGGCCATGTGATTGTGGCTCGCGCGGAACTCGGCAAGCAGGGCATTCAGTCGCTTCGACTCCGGGATGACGGCGGCCGGGCGCAGTAACTGGCGCAAGGGCACGTGTTCCGAGCCGTTCTTCCGGAAGAAGCGGAGCAGATCCTTGGCGAGCAGGATACCCAATACCTCGTCCCGGTCGCCGCCGATTACGGGGAAGCGGGAGTGTCCGGACTGCACTATCGTCGACAGAATCTCGTCGAAGTCCTCGTCGATATCGATAACGACCATGTGCGAGCGCGGCACCATGACGTCACGAACCTGGGTCTCGGACACCTCGAGCACGCCTGCCAGCATGCTCTTCTCTTCGGCATCGAGGTCGATCTCGGATTGTTGGATAAAGTCTTGGATCTCTTCGCGGCTCCAGGGATCACCCTTGATCGCGCGCTTGACGCGTGCGAACAATCCGGTGTTTCCCGTGCCGCTCGTACCTGGCGGTTTGTCGTTCATTGCACTCTGATAGTGCCTTACGGCGGGGCACAATAGTGTATCAGTAACCGGGGCTCAGGCCGTATAGGGATCCATCACATTTCCGGCCGCGAGGATGGCCGTCTCGAGCGCCTCCATCTCCGCTGCGTCGGTGTCGTTCTCGTGGTCGAAACCCATGAGGTGCAGGGTGCCGTGTACGAGCATGTGACCCCAGTGGTCCTCGAGGCGCTTGCCCTGCGCCGTCGCCTCTTCGGCGACGACGCCGGCGCAGACCACCACGTCGCCGAGCGGCCGCCGGTTGCCGGCCGGCAGGCCATCGATTGGGCCGGCGGGGAATGACAACACGTTCGTGACCTTGTCCTGCTGCCGGTAGCGGCGGTTCAGCGCGCGGATCTCGTCCCTGTCGACGACGCGGACCGCGATCTCGACGTCGCCGGCATGGCCCGCCCGCGCCGCTGCCGCCTCGACCCAGCCCCGGATGACACGGTCTGCCGGGACGCCGCGGTCGCGGCTTACGACCTGCACGTCAACCTCTGTCACTGCTGTTGTCGTCGGCCTCGTAGGCCTCCACGATCTTCTGCACGAGGTGATGGCGGACGACATCCCGAGGCGTGAAGAAGGTAAACGAGATGCCAGCGACTTTCTCGAGGATGCGTACGGCGTTCTTGAGCCCGGATTCCTGCCGGGTCGGGAGATCGACCTGGGTCACGTCTCCGGTCACCACGGCGCGCGAACCGAAGCCGATGCGTGTGAGGAACATCTTCATCTGCTCCGCACTCGTATTCTGCGCCTCGTCGAGGATCACGAACGACTCGTTCAGCGAGCGGCCACGCATGAACGCGAGCGGAGCGATCTCGATGACATTGCGCTCGATGAGCCGGGTCACCCGCTCCGCCCCCATCATGTCGTAGAGGGCGTCGTACATCGGCCGCAGATACGGGTCCACTTTCTGCGACATGTCGCCCGGCAGGAAGCCCAGCCGCTCGCCGGCCTCGACGGCGGGCCGCACGAGGACGATGCGCCGCACCGACTCGTGTTCCAATGCCTCGATCGCACAGGCTACGGCCAGGTAAGTCTTGCCGGTGCCGGCAGGGCCGATACCGAACGCCAGATCGTGATCGCGGATGTTGCGCATGTACGCCGCCTGGTTCGCGCCGCGCGGACGGATGAGCTTGTAGCGCGTCTGGATCGACAGCCGCTCGGCACCGTCCTCGTCCCCGGCGGTGTCGGCCGGCGGATTGGGGTCGCCTTCCTTCATCACCGATTCCTGTAGCAACATGTGCACGCGCTCGGGATCGAGGCGTTCGTGATCGGTCATGCGGAACAGCGATTCCAGCACGCTGCTGCCGATCGCGGCCGCACCGGGCTGCCCGGTGACGCGGAAGCGATTGCCGCGGCTGGAGATCTCGACGCCGAGCCGGCGTTCGATCTGACGCAGGTGTTCATCGAATTGTCCGCACAGGTTGGCCAGGCGGCTGTTGTCGGCGGGCTCGAGGACGACGTCCCGAGATATCTGAACGGAATTCAAGGCCAGAAAAGACTACCGCGATACGTGTTGCTTGGGAAGTGCGCCGTCGACTTGCCATCCTGCCGCGGCGCCCCGCCGTGTGGCGTCTTCCGCGGAGTCTTTACACAGGCGGCCCCGCAGGGAATTCGGTAACGCCTCGGTAATCTCCACGTCCGCGAACTGCCCGATCAGTGAGGCCGGCGCGTCGAAGTTCACCCAGCGCATGTTCTCGGTGCGGCCGGCCACCTGCCGGGTGCTCTTCTTCGAGCCCTTTTCGACGAGAACGCGCTGCCTCGTGCCGACCATGGACTCGCTGATCGCTTGCGCCTGGCTGACCGATGAGCGCCTGTAACCGTTGCAGGCGATCCTTTTTCACCGCCATCGGCGTGTCGTCGGCGAGACCGGCCGCCGGTGTGCCCGGCCGCGCGCTGTAGATGAAGCTGAACGACTGATCGAAGCCGACGTCCGCGACGAACTCGATGAGCGCTTCGAAATCGGCATCCGTCTCGCCGGGGAAACCGACGATGAAATCCGACGACAGCGAGATGTCCGGGCGCACAGCCCGCAGCTTGCGAATCTTCTGCCTGTACTCGAGCGCGGTATGACCGCGCTTCATGCGGGCGAGGATCCGATCCGAGCCGTGCTGTACCGGCAGGTGCAGATAATTCGCCAGTTTCGGTACCTCGGCGAAGGCCTGGATCAGGCTGTCGGTGAATTCGACGGGGTGCGAGGTCGTGAAGCGGATACGCTCGACGCCGTCCACGGCTGCCACGTAGAAGATCAACGTCGCCAGGTCGGCGATCTGGCCGTCATGCATCGGACCGCGGTAGGCATTGACGTTCTGCCCGAGCAGGTTGACCTCACGCACGCCCTGGCCGGCCAGACCCGCGACCTCGGCGATGACGTCGTCGAAAGGCCGGCTGATCTCCTCGCCGCGCGTGTACGGCACGACGCAGAAGCTGCAGTACTTGCTGCAGCCTTCCATTACCGAGACGAACGCGGTCGGGCCCTCCGCCCGCGGTTCGGGCAGGCGGTCGAACTTCTCGATCTCCGGGAACGAAACGTCCACCACCGGCCTGCCGTCGCGGCGGACCGCGTCCACCATCTCCGGCAGTCGATGCAGGGTCTGCGGCCCGAACACCATATCGACGAACGGCGCACGACGCGTGATGCCGTCGCCCTCCTGGCTGGCGACGCAGCCGCCCACGCCGATCAGGACGCCGGGCCGCCTCTCCTTGAGCGGACGCCAGCGCCCCAGTTCGGAGAACACCTTCTCCTGGGCCTTCTCGCGGATCGAGCAGGTATTGACGAGCAGCAGGTCGGCCTCGCCCGCGTCGTCGGTCAGCTCGAAGCCATGCGATGCGCGCAGGACGTCCGCCATCTTGTCCGAGTCGTACTCGTTCATCTGGCAGCCCATCGTCCGGATGTAGAGCTTTGCGGCCATTTCAATCCCGCTTCTTCCGTCGCGCGGTGGGCCGCGCTCCTACAGGCGCTACCCGTTGGAGCCCGCCCCAGCGGGCGAAAACTACTTGATGAATCCCATCGATTCCAATTTGACGAGTATACGATGCGCCGCCAGGTCCGGCGTGATGTCCACGGTGTCGATGACCATCTCGGCGTTCTCCGGCACTTCATAAGGATCTGAAATACCAGTGAATTCCTTGATCTTGCCGGCGCGGGCCATGGCGTACAGGCCCTTGCGGTCGCGTGCCTCGCAGACCTCCAGCGGCGTGGCCACGTGCACCTCGATGAAGCCGCCCACAGGACTGATCACCTCACGCACCGCGCGCCGCGTTGCCGTGTACGGCGCGATCGGAGCGCAGATCGCGATACCGCCGTTCTTGGTGATCTCGCTGGCCACGTAACCGATACGGCGGATGTTGAGGTCGCGATGTTCCTTGGAGAACCCGAGTTCGCTCGACAGGTTCTTGCGCACGATATCGCCGTCGAGCAGGCTGACCGGCCGGCCGCCCATCTCCATCAGCTTGACCATCAAGGCATTGGCGATCGTCGACTTGCCGGACCCCGAGAGGCCCGTGAAGAACACGGTGAAGCCCTGCTTGTGGCGCGAGGGATGCGTGCGCCGCAGTTCCGCGACCACGTCCGGGAACGAGAACCACTCCGGAATATCGAGGCCTTCCTGCAGGCGCCGGCGCAATTCGGTGCCCGAGATGTTCAGCACCTTGTCGTCGTCGCTGGTCTCGTCGATCGGCACGTATTGCGCGCGATTCTCTGCGTAGACCATCAGCCGGAACGGCACCATGGAGATGTCCAGTTCCTCTTCGTGCTGCTTCAGGAGCTCCTGCGCGTCGTAGGGGCCGTAGAAATCGTTGCCCTTGCTGTCCTGGCCGGGTCCTGCGTGATCGCGCCCGACGATCAGGTGCGTGCAGCCGTAGTTCTTGCGGATGATCGCGTGCCACAAGGCTTCGCGCGGGCCGCCCATGCGCATGGCGAGCGGCAGCAGGCTCAGCATCGTGGTCTGTTCCGGATAGCGGTCGAGCAGGTGCTCGTAGCAGCGCACGCGCGTGTAGTGATCGACGTCTCCCGGCTTGGTCATGCCGACGACCGGATGGATCAGCAGGTTCGCCTCGACGTCGCGCGCGGCCCTGAGCGTCAGCTCCTGGTGCGCACGGTGCATCGGATTGCGGGTCTGGAAGGCGACGACCTTGCGCCAACCCAGCTTCCGGAAGCGCTTGCGCATCTCCCCCGGCGAGTCGCGCAGGTGTTTGAAATCGTAGTGCGTCGGCGCCTCGATGCCGCGCAGCCGGCCGCCGACGTACGCCGGCCCGGCGACGTGGTTCAGGTAGTACACCGCAGGGTGCTTCTCGTCCGTCGTGCCGAACACCTGCTTCGCTTCCGCCGCCTTGTCCGGGGTCCAGACGTCGCCGACCTCCAGTGTCGCGAGGATCACGCCCTCGAGATCGCGCAGCGCGATGCGATCGCCCTTCGAAAGGTCCTTCCCGAAGTCCTCGCTGACGTCCAGCGTGACCGGCATCGGCCACAGCACGCCGCTCGCGAGACGCATCGACTTCACGACCGACTCGTAGTCGTCCTTGTCGAGAAAGCCTTCCAGAGGCGAGAACGCCCCGTTGAGGAGCAGTTCGACGTCGCATAGCTGCCTTTCGGTCAGATTCCACGACACGTAGTTGCGGGCCGCCTCTTTCTCGGCCGCAGCGGCCTCGGCCGCCAGATACAAGTCTTTCAATTCGCCGCCGTGCGGCTCTTTATAAGCGCCCATCTATTGGTTTCCCGGGATAAGGTCGCGGCGCAGGCTATAGGGAGCCCGCCCCGTGTGCAAGACCGTGGTCGACAAGATACGGATCAGAAAGGAATATCGTCGTCGAAGTCGTCCGAACCGGACCCGGACGGCGCCGGTTCACTGCCCGGACCCGGATCCTGGTTCATCGGCGCCGAGCCGCCGCCGCGGCCGCCGAGCATCTGCATTTCGTCGGCAATGATCTCGGTGGTCCAGCGGTCGTTGCCGTCGCGATCCTGCCACTTGCGCGTGCGCAGCTTGCCCTCGATGTAGACCTGGGAGCCCTTGCGCAGGTACTCGGCCGCGATCTCGGCGAGGCGGTTGAACATCGCCACGCGATGCCATTCGGTACGATCCTTCTGCTCGCCGGTCTGCTTGTCCTTCCAGCTCTCGTTGGTCGCGACCGTAAAGTTGGTGACGGCCGAGCCGCTCGGCATGTAGCGGGTCTCGGGGTCCTGGCCGAGATTGCCAATTAGGATGACTTTGTTGATTCCGCGGGCCATAGCCGGTTCCCTGTCTTGAGAATGTCGTTTTTCCGGCCGTCAGCGGCCGGTGGGGGCGCCTATTGTAGAGCCTGCCCGGGCAAAAACCACCCCGATTTCCGGGCGTATCCCGCCGAAACGACCGCGCACATCGCGGCTGAAGCCGCTCCTACGGGTGCGAATCGAACTCGGTGGCCGGACAGCCCGATCGCGGCTGAAGCCGCTCCTACGGGTGCGAATCGAACTCGGTGGCCGGACAGCGTCTGTAGGAGCGGCTTCAGCCGCGACATTCCCACCGACCGACCTAGCTGTCGTTGAGGCGGATGCCGGCGATTAGCCAGAGCGCCGCAAGCAGTGCGCATACCCGGAACACGTCGGCCGGGTCGCCCCCCGCAAGAAAACGGCCGCCGAGCAGGCCGCCGACGAAGGCACCGAAAAATTGCGAAGTCGAGAAGACCCCCAGCGAGGAGCCCCGTGCATCGTCGTCGGCCAACAAAGTCAGGCGCGCCGGTAACCCGGCCTCCAGGAACACGAATCCGGCAAGAAACACGGTCAGGGCGATGAATATGGGGACTACCGATATACCGAGGAGCCAGAGCATGACCTGCCCTGCGAGCATCAACGCGACCGCGATCTCGATTGTCCTCGGTTTGCCCTGGCGCTCGTCGCTGCGGATCAATGGTACCGCCACGACGAGTGACGCGAGCAATGCACCGAGGAAGAACTCCCCGAACTGTGCAACGCTCAGTTGCAGCTTTCTCGTGAGCAGGTAGGGTAATGCGACCATCGTTGCAATCTGGATCACTTGCAGCAGGAACATGTAGGCGTCGAGGCGCAGCAGCTTGCTCTTGAAGGCCGGCGCGAAGTCCCAGCTCTGGGTCTTCAGAGGCCGGGCCGCGCTCCCGGGCAGCGCCAATAGCAGCAGGATCGCGACGATCGCCGCCACACCGCCAACCCAGAACAGGACCGGCACACCGAAATGTGCCGCCACGCTGGGTCCGGCGCCAAGCGCGATAAAAATCGAGACTCCATAGCCGACGCCGCCATAGATCGCCATCGAGCGCGTGCGTACCGCCTCTCGCGTCGAATCCGCAATCAACGCATACAGCGTGGCCGCGATCGCGCCCGCACCCTGTAGAAAACGTCCGGCGATGACGGTCCAGATGGTGTCGCCTGTGGCTGCGAGGACGCTGCCAGCCGCGAACACGATGAGGCCGCCGACGATAATGGGAACGCGGCCGATGCGATCGGACAGCGCACCGAGCGGAATCTGCAGGGCGGCCTGGGTCAGGCCGTAAGCGCCGACTGCGAGCCCTACCAGGATCGGCCGATGACCCGGCAGCTGGCCCGCGTATAGCGACAGCACCGGCAACAGCGAGAACAGGCCGATCATGCGCAGCATCGCGACCGACGAAACCACCGCCACGGCGCGCATCTCCTGAGGAAGCATGGGCGCGCTCTTCTTGTCGGGATCTGTGCTCATTTTCGAGGGGACTTTGCGCCGCACTCGCGGCGCGGCGTATATTAGCAGGTTGGCCGCTCAAACCTTAGTTGCGATGCAAAAGACCATCGATATCCGCGGTGCGCGTACGCACAACCTGTGCAATCTCGACCTGAGTCTGCCGCGCGACCGCCTCATCGTGTTCACGGGTCTGTCGGGCTCCGGCAAGTCCTCGCTCGCGTTCGACACGATCTATGCCGAAGGCCAGCGCCGCTACGTCGAATCGCTGTCGGCCTATGCACGGCAATTCCTGTCGATGATGGAGAAACCCGACGTCGATCACATCGACGGGCTGTCGCCGGCGATCTCGATCGAGCAGAAATCCACCTCCCACAACCCCCGCTCGACCGTCGGCACGGTCACCGAGATCCACGACTACCTGCGCCTCCTGTACGCCCGCGCCGGCATCCCGCGCTGCCCGGACCACGGCACCGACCTCGAAGCGCAGACCGTCAGCCAGATGGTCGACCAGATCCTCGCGCTCCCGGAAGGTACGCGGCTGATGCTGCTGGCGCCGGTCGTCGCCGACCGCAAGGGCGAGCACGTGCAGCTCATGAAGGACCTGATGGCACAGGGTTTCGTGCGCGCCCGCATCAACGGCGAGGTGTACGAACTCGACCAACCGCCGACACTCGACCTGCGCCGGAAGCACCGCATCGATGCGATCGTCGACCGCTTCAAGGTGCGCGACGACATGCGCCTGCGCCTCGCCGAATCCTTCGAGACCGCACTCCGCCTCGCCGACGGCGTCGCCCGTATCGCTTTCATGGACGATGCGCAAGCCGAAGAACTCGTCTTCTCCGACCGCTTCGCCTGCAACATCTGCGGCTACTCTCTGACCGAGCTCGAGCCGCGCCTGTTCTCCTTCAACAACCCGTCGGGCGCCTGCCCGGGCTGTGACGGACTCGGGGTCCGGCAATTCTTCGACCCCGAACGCGTCGTCACCAACGAGCACCTGTCGCTCGCCGGCGGCGCCATCCGCGGCTGGGACCGGAAGACGACCTATTACTACCAGATGATCCAGAGCCTGGCGGAGCACTACGGATTCGATATCGAGACGCCGTTCAACGAGCTGCCGAAGAATCTGCGCGACATCGTCCTTTACGGCAGCGGCAAGGAGAAGATCCAGTTCCACTACGAGAACTCCCGCGGCATGCAGGTCAAGAAACTGCATCGTTTCGAAGGGGTGATCCCGAATCTCGAGCGGCGCTACCACGAGACCGAGTCGGGCGCCGTGCGCGAGGAACTCGCGAAATTCCTGGCGAGCCAGCCCTGTCCGGACTGCGGGGGCACACGGCTGAACCGCGCGGCACGCAACGTGTTCGTGCTCGACAGGTCCCTGCCGGAGATATCCGGCCTGTCGGTCGGGCACGCGCGCGCCTTCTTCGAATCGCTGCGCCTCGAAGGCTGGCGCGCGAAGATCGCGGAGAAGATCGTCAAGGAGATCGGCGCCCGCCTCGGCTTCCTGTCCGACGTCGGCCTCGACTACTTGTCGCTGGACCGCAGCGCGGAGACCCTGTCCGGCGGCGAGGCGCAGCGCATACGCCTCGCGAGCCAGATCGGCTCGGGGCTCGTCGGCGTCATGTACATCCTGGACGAACCCTCGATCGGCCTGCACCAGAGGGACAACCAGCGCCTGCTCGGCACGCTGACGCATCTGCGTGACATCGGCAACACGGTGATCGTCGTCGAGCACGACGAGGAGGCCATCCTTGCGGCCGACCACGTCGTCGACCTCGGACCGGGTGCCGGTGTCCACGGCGGCCGCGTCGTCGTGGCCGGCACGCCCGACGAGATCAAGAAGAGTTCGGAGTCGCTGACCGGACAATACCTGTCGGGCAAGCGCAGTATCCCGATGCCGGACGATCGGGTACCCGTCGATTCGGAACGGCAGCTGACGATCGTCGGCGCCAGCGGCAACAACCTCAAGGCCATCGACGCATCCATCCCGATCGGACTGATGACCTGCGTGACCGGCGTGTCCGGATCCGGCAAGTCGACGCTGATCAACGACACGCTGTACAAGGCGGTCGCCGACGCGCTCAACCGAACCAGCCGGAATCCCGCGCCGCACCGTGAAATCCGCGGACTCGAACTGGTCGACCGGGTCATCGACATCAGCCAGTCGCCGATCGGACGCACGCCGCGCTCGAACCCCGCGACTTACAGCGGTCTGTTCACGCCGATCCGCGAGCTGTTCGCCGGCACCCAGGAGGCGCGCTCGCGCGGCTATGCGCCGGGCCGCTTCAGTTTCAACGTCAAGGGCGGGCGCTGCGAGGCCTGCCAGGGCGACGGCGTACTGAAGGTCGAGATGCACTTCCTGCCGGACATCTACGTCCCCTGCGACGTCTGCCGTGGCAAGCGCTACAACCGCGAGACGCTGGAGATCCGCTACAAGGGCAAGAACATCTACGAGGTGCTCGACATGACCGTCGAGGACGCGGCCGTGTTCTTTCAGAACGTGCCCGTCGTCGCGAAGAAGCTGCAGACCCTGATCGATGTCGGCCTGTCCTACGTCCGCCTCGGCCAGAATGCGACGACGTTGTCCGGCGGTGAGGCGCAGCGGGTCAAGCTCGCGAAGGAACTGTCGAAGCGGGACACCGGCAACACGCTGTATATCCTCGACGAGCCGACGACGGGGCTGCACTTCCACGACATCGAACAGCTCCTGCACGTGCTGCACCGTCTGCGCGATCGCGGCAACACCATCGTGGTTATCGAGCACAACCTCGACGTCATAAAGACCGCCGACTGGATCATCGACCTGGGGCCCGAAGGCGGCGACGGCGGCGGTGAGATTATCGCAACCGGCACGCCGGAGCGCGTCGCCGCCGACAAGCGTTCATTTACCGGACAGTATCTGAAACCACTCGTCGATGGCCGCGGCGAAGCGCGCAGAAGAACCCGCGTCGGTTCGTAAGTACAGGGACGGCTCGATCAGTTCGAGTTCCATCAACAGGAACCGGTCTCCCTCGTCACGCACGAGGTCGGCACGGCCGTAAGCGGGCTTCGGCTCGACACGATCGAAGATGGCGCGGGCGGCATCGACGATCGCAGGCGCCGGTGTTACGGCGCGGATCGCTGCTCCGTGTTCCTCCTGGCTGCGGAAGTCGCCGGCCTTGGGCGTTTTCAGGATCGCGTGACTGCACTCGCCGCCGAACCAGATCAGCGAGTACTCGCCTTCCGCGATCACGTTCGGCATGAACGGCTGCACGAAAAAGCGGCGCCGGGCGAACGTCTCGGAGAGCACCCGGATCAGCCCGGGCGGCACGGGCTCGGTCAGCACGTACGTGTCGGCGGCATTCGCACCGACGGCCGGTTTCACGACGATACGTTCGGTGTCGTGGGCCGCGAACCAGCGCGGGATCTCGGCTGCATCGAACCGCTCGCACCACAGGCTAGGCACGACCGCCCCGCCGCGCGCCTCGATGTCGCGCAAATAGTTCTTCTCCAGGTTCCAGTGGACCAGCGGCAGCGGGTTGATGAGTACCGCCGCCGAACGGTCGATGGTCGCAAGGACGTCCAGGAAGCGCTCCACCTGTTGCGGGTAATCCCAGGGCGTGCAGATGTAGACGGCATCGAAGGCGTCCCAGTCGATCGCCGGGTCGTTCCACACCACGGGTTCCGCGCGCCAGCCGAGATCGGCCATGGCGTCGTAGCTGAGCTCGTAGTCGGTAACGAAATCCCCGGGCTCGGCCATCGTCAGGTAGGCGCAGCGCTTCACGCTGCGCATAGTACTCGATCGTCCGCCGATTTTGCGCCGTCGACGTCGGTTGCCGGTAGAATCGGAACCTGCCCGTCATGTGCCGTCCGGGATTCCCGATGATCCGCAGCTTGCTACTTATCGCAATGTCGCTCACGACTCCCTCGACAAGCCTTGCACAGGAAACGACGCCCGTGGAGATGTATACCGAGCAGGCCGGTGTGCCTGCGCTGACAGTCGAAGGCGCCTCACATTTCGCGCGCCTCGCTCTCGATTGCATCCACAAGGAGTATCCGAACAAGCTCAACCAGGTCCTGACGGACAGCGAACGGCTGCAGTCACCCCGGGTTCTGCATCCTGCGTTCTATGGCTGTCTGGACTGGCACTCGTCGGTGCACGGGCACTGGATGCTCGTCAAGCTGCTCGAGGAGTTTCCCGGCCTGCCCGAGCGCGACGAAATTCTCGCGAGCCTCCAACAATCGCTGACTGCGGACAACATCGCTGCCGAGGTGCGCTACTTCGATCACGAGTGGGGCAGCTGGGAACGCACCTATGGCTGGGCGTGGCTGTTGCAGCTGGCTCTGGAACTCCACAGCTGGCGTGAGCCCGCCGGGCGCGAACTCGGTAATCATCTCGCGCCGCTGGTCGCGCTGATTCGCTCCAGGTACATGAACTTTCTGCCGAGGCAGGACTACCCGATACGGACGGGTGTGCATCCGAACACGGCCTTCGGCCTGTCGTTCGCGCTCGATTACGCCCGGGTGTTCGAGGACAACGATTTCGAAGCCGCACTGATCGCCGCCGCCCGACGGTACTACGAACACGACGCGGACTGCCCGTTGTCCTGGGAGCCGGGCGGCGAGGATTTCCTGTCACCCTGCCTGGAGGAAGCGGCGCTGATGGCACGGGTACTGCCGCAGCAAGCATATCGCCGTTGGCTACAGGGTTTTCTGCCGCGGCTGTTCGAGGACGGCGCACTCGTCCCCGCCCGAGTCGGAGACCGCTCGGACCCGAAGATCGTGCACCTGGACGGCCTGAATTTGTCCCGGGCCTGGGATCTCTACGTCATCGCCTCGGTACTGACCGATCCCGAAAAAATCTCGCGCCTGCGGGAGTTGGCCGTACGCCACCTCGACGCATCGCTCCCGTTTGTTGCAAGCGAACACTACGAAGGCTCACATTGGCTCGGTTCGTTTGCGGTCTATGCACTGACGCGCGAGCGCTGAACGTCAATCCGCGGTCGCTGCGGCGAAATGGCCGGTGTCCAGGAACCGGATCGTCAGCTCGATCGTGTCGTCCATACTCATGATGAAGGCGTGCGAATGCTCGACGACGATGAAGTCATCCATGCCCTCGAGCCGGGTGTCGGCGACCGACACCTTGCCGTCGTCCGGGTCGTCGAGTATCGCCGAGCCGACGGGATCGATCGACCGGTCGCCCGCGATCACGCCGAGCTCGAAATCGGCGGGGCCGAGCGCGAGCGGCACGCTCTCTTCGCCCTTGCCGAGCTGCTTGCCCGCCGGGCCGGTGAACCAGTCGTAACCGGGCATGTCGGCGAGCTCATCGGCGACCGCGCTGCCCTGGTTCGGCGGTGCCAGCATCACTACCCGGCCGAGCTCCGGGATCGCGGTTTCGGACAGGTATTGCCGCACGAGGATGCCGCCGAGCGAATGCGTGACGAAGTCGATCCTGGTCGTGTCCGGCATCGCCCGGCAACCCTCGAGTCCCTCTGTGACGGCCATCCGCGCGAGCTTCCCGATCGGGTAGTCGCGCGACGGATAATCGACGTTGACGGCCAGGAAGCCGGCTTCGTGCAACGCATCGTACATCGTATCCATCGACGCAGAGGTGCGACCGAGCCCGTGCAGCAGCACGACGCAGTCGGCCGCCGGCGCCGGTGCGGCCACCGCCGACAGCAGCAAGGCGCACAGCGCGAGACGCCTCATGCTGCGACGAAGTCGCTGCCGCGCAGTTGCCGGTCGTGCCAGGATCCGAGCAGGAGCAGCGCGCTCACGGCACCCAACAGCGCCCAGGCCATGTCCGACTGCGTGTCCCAGACGTAACCCTGCGTGCCGAGAAAGGACTCCGCCGCGTCGCCCGACAACAGCGCCACCCACCACTCGATCAGCTCGTAGAACGCGCTGATCGCGAGGCACACGCAGACGATCAGGAAATTCCGCCACCCGGCCCGCGTCACGACCTTCAGGCGGATCAGCAGTTCGCGTGCAACGATCGCCGGCACGAAGCCCTGCGTGAAGTGACCGAGCTTGTCATAGTTGTTGCGCGTCTGGTCGAGTGCCTCGCGCAGCCACTCTCCGGCCGGCACGAGCGCGTAAGTGTAGTGGCCGCCGACCATCAGCACGATGCAGTGGAAGAGGATCAGCACATAGGTCAGCGTCGTCAGCGGGAAACGCTTGCGGGTCGTCCACAGGATCATTGCGGCGATGAGCGCCGGCGTCACCTCCAGCCACCACGTCGGATAGTCGTGCGGCGCGATCGCCGACCACGTAAGCACGCCGAGGAACATCACGATCCATGCGATTCGCCATTTTTGCATTTGACCTGCCTTGTCAATTGCTCGTGTCGCGGCTGAAGCCGCTCCTACGGATGTTAATCGAATCCGTAGGAGCGGCTTCGGCCGCGAATATCACGCTTCAGGCCTTCAGCGGCCGAGCGCGCCAGTAGCCGCCGCTCGTGAAGCAGCGCCAGACCCAGGGCAACCAGCGTATCAGCGCGAAACTCAGCCACAGGGCCCAGGCGAGGATCAGCACCTTGTACACCCACAGTGGCACGGTCCATGCGGCGGCCGTCGGCAATGCGCCGTCGCTGCTGTCCGCGAACCAGTTGAGCGTGTTGCCATAGGAACCGTTGCCGGCGACGTGCATGTCGGGAGTTCCCCAGCAGGCCGACCGACAGGCTGCCGAGTATCGACAGCAGCGCGATGACGGTCATCGCGGCGACGAGGACCTGGCCGAGATTGTAGTGCCACCAGGCCTGGTCCGGCTTGAAGCGTTCCTTCGCGCCGCAGATGAGCAGCCACGCGACGACGAGTCCGAGAACCGGCCAGCTGAAAGTCGAAAAGCCGAGGCCGAGCAGCAGCCAGTGCCGTGTCCCGAGCGGCGCGAGCGTCGTGCGTCCCAGAATGACGGCAAACAGGATCAGCGCGGCGAGCTCGGACCAGTACAGCACGGCCGGACCGAGCCGCGGTCCGTGTGTCGCCAGCAACCAGCGGTTGCGCGGCAACTGCGTGACCAGCGTAATGTTGCTCGAGGCCGCGCCGATATCGACGTCCGGCGTCCGCGTCACGAAGCCGATGTCGCCGGTGGCGCGCCAGGCGATACTGACGTCGTGTTCGCCGGGAACGATCGGCAGCCGGAGTTCGCCGTCTTCGGCCCGCAGCGACTGAGACTCGCCGTCGATCTCGACCTCGGTGACCTCGGCATCCGCCGGCAAGCGGATCACGTGTTGTGCGCCACGGGTGCTACGGTACTTGAGGTCCAGCGTCACGTTGCTGGAACGGTCGCCTACTTCCGACGTCAGGCTCGCCGAATCGAAGGCCAGCGTCGATCCCGCGCTGGCCTCGGGACGCGTCGCCTCGATCGTGAGCTGCTCGCCGCCACGCGGGTAGAACAGCGCGACGCGCGCGCCGTTCGCGGACTGCGGATTGTCACTCTCCGGCACGCCGCTGAAATCGGCGTGCCAGACGGCGCCGACGCCGACGCGCCAGATCTCCTGCCAGGCGGCGCCGGTTTCGGCCGTCACCGTCAGCGGCGATTGCCGGGGCAGGTTCGAATGCCAACTCACCGCGGACTGGTTCGGACTCATCGACACCAGGATCCTGCCGTCTTGCACGGTCATGCCCTCGGTGACGACGGTCTCGCCGTCGAGCAGAGGCAACTCCAGCGTCAGCGCGCCCTGCTCCGGCGCAACGCGCGTGACCGTGGTCGTCGCACGCCAGTCGAGATCCAGGTCGATCGAGCGCTCGACGCGGGCGAAGGCCGGGAAGCGGCTGCTCTCCCAGCGCGGTGCCCCCGCCCCGCCGGTTGCGGCCTCGAGCCGCGTCAGCTGCAGCGAGCCGGACAACAGCCGGCGGTCCTTGATACCGGCCACCTGCCAACCGTCCGCCGTCGCCTCGATGACCCGCGGCGGCGTCGGGAATGCAATCTCCAGGCTGTCGACCGCGGGCACCGCACCGGCGACGTCGATCGTATGTTGACCGGCCGCAAGCCGCACCCAGAGGCTGCCGTCCGGGCGCCGGAAGACCTCGCCCGACGCAGCGCCATCCAGGCGCACGGCATTCGGATGCCAGCCCTTCCCGGAGCCCGGCAGGGGCACCGCGACCTCGGCCAGCGCGTTTACGGTGAGCTGCATGGTCACCGCATCCCGGGTCACGCGGACATTCGCGGCCGCCAGCTCGGCACAACGCGGCGCGCACTCCGGCGGCTTCGTGAGGCGTTGCTGGAGCTCATCCAGCAAGGCCTTGTCCGGCATGTCGGCCCGCGCCGGCGGGGCGGCGCCCGCGAACAACGCGAAGACAAAGACGACGATGAGTGCGCTCGCGGGCGTGCTGCCGAGGCCGGCCGGCAGCCTGAGACGCGGTCCGAGGATCTCGCGCGCGAACACCGCGGCGAACGCAAGCAACGCGAGCACTTCGACGAAGCGCAACAGCGTCACGGCCCAGCGCGGCAGGATGACCAGGCGCAGCGTCTGGTCCGCATCGACCGGCCCGTCCCAGGCCAGCTCGTAGCTCGCCCATTCCCAGGACGGCACACCGGTACCCGTCTGCACGACGGCGTTGGGCGCGTAACGGGCGTACTTCGTCCCGGCACGGCTCCCCGTCACCGCGATCTCCTCGAGCGTACTCGGGGCCTTGCTGGGCGCCATGTCGTACGCTTGCTTCCCGGATTCCATCCGGCGCAGAGGCGCGATGCCCGAAGCCTCCAGCGGGGGCGCTGAAAGTACGTTGGGTGAAAACTGAGCATGCGTCGTATGCGCCTCGAGCTGCGGGTAGATCGCGATGCGCAGCTGACCGGCGATGAACGGCACGAGCACCAGCACCAGGGTCACGGCGCTCAGCGCGAGATAGGTCTGTACCGCCTGCCGCAGGCGGCCCGCCGGCGCGACGCGCAGCAGCGCGCTCGCGACGAGCAGGTTCAGCCACAGCCACGACGGCGAATACAACTCGTGATAGCTGAGCACCAGCGCCAGCAACGCGATCAGGCCGGCCCAGCGGCCGAGCAGGCGCCAGGTGCCGATAGTGACGATCAGGACCAGGAAGAAGTCCGGCAGTTTCCAGCTGCCGACCCAGCTGCCGGGCGCCCGGTCGGTGCCCGGTGCGGCGAGCAGCCATGCGCCGGGCGGCAGGCGCAACTCGGACCACACGCTCGTGAAACGCGCGTCCCAGCCGGTCACCGGCATCCTGGCGCGGGTCTCGCCGCGCGCCAGCGTCTCCAGCGACAGGTCCCGGTTGCGCAGCTCGACACCCTCGCGCCCTTCGCCCGCGCCCTGCGTGATGAGCAGGTTGTCGCCGTCTTGCTTTGCCATCAGCAAGGCGAACGGCCTGACCATGTCCAGCCGCCAGCCGGTGCGCATCGTGCCGCTGATCTCGTCGAGGGCGGTGAAACCCCGCCCGTCGAAATCGAGCCACAGCGTGCGCCGGAGGTCGAGGTCGTTGTCGGCCGAGACGATGCCGCGGCTGCGCTCGGTCAGCGTCAGCGTGTCGCCGGGGTTCATGCGGAAAGCCGGCAGTGCCTGCCAGTCGCCGGGCACTTGTACCTGCGCCGGATCGACCGGCGACGGACCCTCGGCCATCGTTACCCGCAGCGGGTCGTTCGAACGGTAACTCCAGATCTCGCTGTCCGGCAGGTTCGCCTCCGGCACGCGCAGCGACAGGGAGTCCAGTACGCCCGCAGCACGCGCCTCCACAGTGACGAGCCAACGCCCCGGGCGCACCTGCACCCGGAGCTTGCCGTCGGGCTCGAGACGGGCCGGCAACTGGCTGTCGATGGCAAGTGGCGTAAAACCTTCCGGCAACAACGGCCCGAACAGTTCCTCGCGCACGCCGCCCGCGACGTCGATCTGCAACCGGGTCATGAGCCGGGTCGGCACGTTGTCGGCGACCAGCCGGTACACTGTGGTCGTCACGGCATCGCGTTCGGCGCTCTCCGGCCTTCGCTCGCCCAGGAACAGTCCTTCGGACGTGCGCTCGGGCCGCTCCACGCGCCGCCCGTCGACGCTGAGCGCCACGAGTCCGACGCTGTCCGGGACCCGCAGTACGCCCGGTTTCTCGTCCCAGTCGAACCGTCCCGCCACGCGGTAGCTGCCCGGTCCGAGGTAGAGGCTCGGCACGCCGCCGTGCAGCACGACCTCCGCGGCGCGCTCGTTGACGGTGACCCGATGCGGCCAGTAGTCGGTGTCCCCGGGCAATGGCAGCCATTGCTCGCCCGCATGCACGGTCCACTCGAGCGTGAACCGCGCGCCGTCACCGGTGACGACGACGTCGAGCCGGCCCGGCCAGGCACACAGGAAATCGCTGCGGTCGCGGGCGGCCGCGCTGAACCAGAACGGGCAATCGCGGTACTCCCTGCCATCGAGCACCCACGGACGCCAGTCCTCGAGTGCTTTGGGCACGTAGGTCTCGGCGGCCTGGGCGGCGCCGTGCAGCAACCCGGCAAGCAGGACGACCTTGAGCAACCTGGACATCGACGATCCCCCGGTGGACGTGGCAGTGAGACTATACCTAAACGCACCGGCGATGCGCTGTGGTCTGTGGACGATTCACTGTCGCGGCGCAAGCACCGCTCTTACAATGCGCCCATGACTCTGGTGAGGTTCGATGCAGTGACGCTCGCCTTCGGCGAGCAGACGATCCTGAAGGATGCCGATTTCGCGATCGAATCGGGCGAACGCGTCTGCCTCATCGGCCGCAACGGCGCCGGCAAGTCAACCACCTTGCGCCTGATCACCGGCCAGGTCGAACCGGACAGTGGCGAAATCGTGCCCGGCGCACATCTCGTGGTCAGTCAGCTCGAGCAGACCCTGCCCGAAGCGCTGCCGCAGCCGGTCCGGGAGGTCGTGCGCTCCGGCCTCGCCGACATCGAACGCCTGCTCGCCGAATACCACCGGCTGTCGCAGGCGGAGCTTGACCGGCAGGGCCTGGCCGAACTCGAATCCCTGCACGCCAGGATCGACACGCACGACGGCTGGCACGTCGAACAACGGGTCGAGGAGATCGTCACGGAACTCGGTCTGCCGGGCGACAAGACGATGAGCGAGCTCTCCGGCGGCTGGCGCCGCCGCGTCGCGCTGGCGCGGGCACTCGTCCAGAAGCCGGATCTCCTGCTGCTCGACGAACCGACCAACCATCTGGACATCGCCACGATCCGCTGGCTGGAAGATCGTGTCTATGCCTGGCCCGGCGCCGTGCTCTTTATCACCCACGATCGCGCATTCCTGAAACGGTTGGCGACGCGCATCGTCGAGATCGACCGCGCCAGGCTCACGAGCTGGCCGGGCGACTTCGATCGTTACCTCGAGCGCAAGGAAAAGGCGCTCGAGGACGAGGCCGCCGCCAATGCACGCTTCGACAAGAAGCTCGAGCAGGAGGAAGAATGGATCCGGCAGGGCATCAAGGCGCGCCGCACGCGCAACGAGGGCCGCGCGCGTGCGCTCGCCCGGATGCGTGAGGAACGCGCGCAGCGGGTCAAGCCGGACGCTCGCGCGCGCATCCATATCGAGGAAGCCGAGCAATCGGGGCGCAAGGTTATCCGCGCCCGCAACGTGAGCTACCGATTCGGCGATGTACCGCTGATCGAGAATTTCTCGATCAAGATCATGCGCGGCGACCGTATCGGCCTGATCGGAAACAACGGCGTCGGCAAGACTACCCTGCTGCGCTTGTTACTCGGCGAACTCGAACCCCAATCCGGAACGATCAAGCACGGTACCGGGCTCGAGGTCGGCTATTTCGACCAGTTGCGGCAGACCCTCGACCTGGAGAAGTCGGTCGCCTACAACGTCGGAGAGGGCCGCACCTACATCAGGCTCGGCGGCAAGGACCGCCACGTCGTCGGTTACCTGAAGGGTTTCCTGTTCGGTCCGAAACGCTCGATGACGCCCGTCAAGGCGCTGTCGGGCGGCGAACGGAACCGCGTCATTCTCGCCAAGCTGTTCACACGGCCTGCCAACCTGCTGGTGCTCGACGAGCCGACCAATGACCTGGACGTGGAGACGCTCGAGGTGCTGGAGGAGAAGCTGTGTGAGTACGCGGGTACCCTGATCGTCGTGAGCCATGACCGGGAGTTCCTCGACAACGTGGTGACCAGCACGATCGTGTTCGAGGCCGACGGCCGTATCCAGGAGTACGTCGGCGGCTACAGCGACTGGGTACGGCAGGGCCACCGGCTCGCAGAAACCGACAGCCCGTTCGAGTCGGGTGGGCGCAGGCGGGCGGCGGATGATCGCAGGCGCCGCAAGCAACAGACGAAACTCGGTTACATGGACCAGCGTGAACTCGACCGGCTGCCGGACGAGATCGCCGGGATCGAAGCACAAATCGCGGAGCTGCAGCGGCGCGTGTCGGAACCCGGATTCTATGCGCAGGACCGGGACGACGTGCAGGCCACGCTCACGCAGCTCGCCGACAGCGAGGCCCGGCTCGAGGCACACATCGAGCGCTGGAGCGAACTGGAGCAGTTGCGCGAAAGTTACCTGTAATCGCGGCTGAAGCCGCTCCTACGGAATCCGATCAAGCACCGTAGACAATGAGCATCCGTAGGAGCGGCTTCAGCCGCGATCCGCTTCAATCCCAGCGATTGGCGGTCTCGGCGAAGTGCTCGCTCTCAGCCGGGACGACGCAGAAGCGCTGTCCGGTCGGTGCCTCCATCACCCACCAATCCCGAACCTGGCCGACGCGGCGGGCACCCAGCGCCTCGAGCCGCCGGACCTCGGCGTCGACGTCGTCGCTCTCGATGTCGAGATGCACGCGGCTGTCGTGATCGACCTTCTGCACCTCGACGTGCGGTTCCCGGTCGGGCCGTGTAAGGACGACGTATCGCCCATCCTCTTCCCGCAGGCGCGGCCGGCCGAGTACGGCACTCCAGAAATCTGCCGCCGCGTCGAGGTCGTCTGTACGGCAATCGATGCTCACCCCTGCGAGGCGGCTGCGGTGCACGGTTTCGCTCCGGGTTCGTGGACGGGTCGCGTCAGATAGTAGCAGACATCTGCGTGCGGCATGTCGTGCGGGTAGTCGTCGATGACGAATCCCATCGCTTCGTAACAGCGCCAGGCTCGCACATTGTCCCGGAAGACGAACAGCGAGAATTCGTCACACGGGAATCGCGCCGCGCCGGCCCGCATCAGCAGCTCGACCAGCCGCTTGCCGATGCCGCGGCCGCGCAGGGCCGGATCCACAACGAGCCGCGCCAGATTGATGCGCCCCGAGCGCACGTAGAGCTGGCCGAATGCCGTGAATCGGCCACCGGGATCGAACAGGCTGTAACTCGCCAGCCTTCCCCAATAGATGTCCTTGCGGAAGCTGCGTCGTGTGAACGGGTATCGGAACGACGGTCCGCCCCAGATTACGACGTCGGCCTTGCCGCCGAACCACAGCATCATCACATCGACATCCGCCGGTGCCGCGGTCTTCAGCTCCCAGTCGTTTGAATGCAACACTTCGGCCGTCATCAGCGCGTCAGCTGCCCGGCATGGTCTCCGAGAAGTAACGGTCGAAGGCGCGGTGCACCGTCTCCGGCGACACCCCGATCGCCTCGACGGCCTGATTGAATTTCTCCATCTCGGCCACCTCGCGGCGGCCATCGGCCGCGATCACCTTGAGCGCCATCAGCGTGATCTCCTCCTTTTCGGCGTCTGACAGGGTGGGGCCCAGAGCCGCGAGCATCGCGCCCAGCTCCGGCTTCTCTGCCAGCTCGCTCATCGCACGCGTCAGGAGCTCAAGAGATTGCGCTCCCTGCAAATGGAAGTGCTCCTCGATCAGGTCGATCATCTTCGCCGATTCATCGGGATGGATCGATCCGCTGCCACGCGCAATGAAAATCAGCATCGCCGCGACCAGGAATTGCGCATCGTATGTCTCCGTCCCCGACGACGTCTCGATGATCAACGTCGTGCCATCCAGGCGTTTCGAGCGGATCGTATCAGTCATACGCCGTTCACTCCGTTTCGTAGCGCTTGCGCATCAGTTTGACGGATCGTTCTATGATCGTCTGCAGAATTTTCGAGTCGACGTCGTCGAGTGACTTTATGTAAAGGCAGGATTTGCCTGTCTTGTAGTGTCCCAGTCGTTTCATCAGAGCGGTGAACGTCCTGAAACCGGGCATGACATAGACGACGAGATTCTGCTTGCGCGCGGAGAAGCCGGTGAGCATCCACTCGCCCTCTCGTCCACTTTCGTATCGGTAGTGATATGACCCGTAGCCGACGATACTCGAACCCCACATCCGCGGTGGCGCGCCCGTCGCCTTGCGCATCATGGACGCGATCCGCTTCGCGTCTGCGCGCCTGGCTCTGACCTCGATCGATTTCAGGTACGCCGTCACGCTGGCGTCATTTCTTCTCGTCTTGACGTACGCCATCGCAGCCCCCATCGGCAGCATGCCCGTCGATGATACCCCGGTCACGTTGGCAATGCTCCAGACGGCGTCAGTGCGACGTGCCGAAAAGGCGGTCTCCCGCGTCGCCGAGACCTGGGACTATATATTTGTTTTCATTGAGATAATCGTCAATCGCCGCCGTGTAGACATGGACATCCGGATGACGCTCTTCCATGAGTGCCAGGCCCTCGCGACAGGTCACGATACAGATGACGACGATCTGCCCGGCACCGGTCTTTTTCAGCAGATCGATCGCCGCGACCATCGAGCCGCCGGTCGCCAGCATCGGATCGATGACGATGCAGGTGCCGCCATCGGTCTGTGGCGGGAAGCGATCGTAATAGCTCACCGGAAGTTTGGTTTCTTCGTCACGGTAAAGGCCGACGAAGCCGACCCGCGCCGTCGGCACGAGTTCGAGGATACCCTCGAGCATGCCGACGCCGGCGCGAAGGATCGGAACGACAACGATGTCGGTGTCGATCTTGCGGCACTTCGCCATCGACATCGGTGTCTGCACTTCGACTTCCCGGGTCCTGATGTTTTTCAGCGCCTCGTAGCAGAGAAACTCGGTAATCTCGGTTGCCAGCTCGCGAAATCGCTTGTGCCCGGTCTCGACGTTACGAATGATCGCCAACTTATGTTGCACGCAGGGATGATCGATCTGCACATGCATGGACTTGCTCCGTGTCGGTTATGTGGGTTCTATGGGCCTTTGAGCCGAAGGAGCGGCCGTTCTGCCTCGATCAGGACGGCGCCGAACGCGCCGCTGATTTCGTATCGGCCGTCGCCCAGCTGTCGCAGTCCCGTGATCGCCCCATTCTTCAGCTTCTTTACGGCGGCGGAAGGCTTCGTCGCCGCCGGAGCGTCGTCGGACGCAACCCGTTCGCAGAAAGGAAATTCGATGACGGCCGGGCGTATGCACACCTTCTCTTTCGGACGCGGCGTCTCGTAGAAGGGGTGTTCCGGCGTCAGCAGCACATCGATGTCGATGAGCAACGCGTCGGAGTGGATCTCCCAGGACAGGGCGAACGACCGGGTGAGGTCGACGGCGGCGAACTCGCGCAACTCGCGCCAATCTGTCGGATATTCCCCGCTCATCGTCGCTGCACCCCGCTGGTCGCCGCCGCAGCCTTTGCATTGTCCTGGCCGATCGCCCGGAGGAAACCGGACTTGTCGGCTGGCGACACCAGTATGAATCGCCCCTTGCCGTAACGAATCCGTAACCGGTCGAGTGACAAGGCCGGAGATGACAATGCGCTGCGAGTCATTTCCACCGACTGTATCTGATCCAGCGGCACTTTCCAGCACAGCGGCCCCGACCGCGCCTTGAGCACGCCTCGATCCACCGTGTAACTCGTGTTGAGGAGCACGGACAGCAACAGGGCGACGACTGCCAGGCTACCGAGGATAATCCCAGTCGTCGTCAACGGATCACGCACGCTGATCGCGGCGCCGACGATTACCCCGAGTTCCGTCGCAATCACGAACCCGATCAGGACCCGAAACCACCAGTCTACCTTGGATCTGAAGACTCTCTTCGCCATGCCTGTACCAGCTTAGCAGACGGTCCGGCCTTCAGGACCCGAATGATGCGTGCGTCATGATCGAGACACCGGCCATCAATGCATCGAGCGTAAACAGATCCATGCAGGAGACTGCGCCCCGGTCCGGCACCACGCCGACGCGCGTCAGCCAGGCCATTAGCCAGAGTACGAGTTGCTCCAGCCGGGACTCGAGCGCGGCGTGGAAAGACACGCCGAGCACGAGGATCCTCTCGTTTTCGTCCATTACCCTTCGATCGACGCACCCTCCGGGACCCCGTCGAAGAAATCGACGAGCCCGGTCTCCAGTGAATACTCGGCGCCCACGATAACCAGGCCCTCGTCTCGTTCGAGTTCCTCGAGGATGTCGGAGCCGTGCCGCAGGTGTTCGGCCGAGGCGCGCACATTCGTGCGGACAGCCTCCGCGACGAGCGTTTCCAGGTTACTGCCGAGTCCTTCGTCGATGAGTGTCTGCACCGATGGCCGCACGAAGTCGACGATGGAACGAAGGTTGCGCGAACGCAGTTCCGTCGGAGCGCGCAGTTCCTCCACGGTCGCATGGATCGCGCCGCAGTCGGAATGGCCCATGACGACAACGAGGCGCGTGCCGAATTTCGTCGCGGCGAACTCGACACTGCCGATCTGCGACGGCGCCACGACGTTTCCGGCAACGCGGATGACGAAGAGGTCGCCGAGGCCCTGATCGAAAACGATCTCCGCCGGGACGCGTGAGTCGGAACAGCCCAGGATGATGGCGAACGGTTCCTGGCCGCCGACGAGGTCTGCCGGACGGGTCTCGCGATGTGCCCGGCCGGTCCTGTCGTCGGATGCAAAGCGGCGATTGCCTTCGCGCAGCCGGATCAGCGCACCGAGAGCGTCGATCACGTGCCCGACTCCGACCCGTGGGCCTGCCACGAGGCATAGAGGAACTGCTGGATGCCGCCTGCCGGCGTTCGATGCTCTTCGAGTTCGCTGCGGCGCAATGAGAACCGCGGCTCGAGCAGGCCCTGCAGCTCTGCGAGCGAATAGCGATGCACGTCGAGGCCGCTGCAACGTAACGGGCCCTCGGGTCCGAACGTGGCGATGATGAAATGGCCGTCCGGCGCTAACACCGTGCGCAGCACTTCGAGATAACTGTCCCGATCGGCGGGGTCGACGAGAAAATGGAACACCGCCCTATCATGCCAGACGGTATAGCGGCGCGGGGGCACGAATTGCGTGATGTCCGCCTCGATCCATTCGACGCCGGCGGCCTTTGTACCGAGCCGCGCCCGTGCCCGTTCCAGCGCCGCGCCGGCGATATCGAGCACGGTAACGTCGCTGTGCCCGGACTCGATCAGCGAGTCGACCAGCATCGACGCACCGCCGCCGACATCCAGCAGGGGCTCCGAAAGGGGCACGCCGGCAGACCGGATCAGTTCCAGCGACCGGGCCGGCCTCGGTTGATACCAGGAGACTTCGTCGGCCTTCTTCTCGGTATAGACACGCTCCCAGTGGCGCTTGCGAGAGGCGCTGACGAGACGCCCTTTCGTTCCCGAAACCGAATCCTGCCCCATCACAACACCTTCCGGAAACAGACGAGCTCGTGTACTTCGGTGTAGCCGAGGGCCGTGTGCGCGTCCCGGCTCGGGCGGTTCGCCAGGTCAGCGTCGCTGGCCATCTCGGACAGACCCAGCTCGCGAGCCCATGCCTCTGCGGCATCGACCAGGCGTGAACCGACTCCCCGCCGCCGGAGCGCGGGATCGACCCACCAGCCTTCGATATAGCCGACCGGCGAACTGTCGCAGCCGTCCGCGAAGGGTCTCGTCCCGGCTTCCAGGAACCCGCACAGGCTACCGTCTGACAGCTCTGCGACGAGCGTTACGCCATCTTCGCCCGTACCCGACAGATACGCGTCGATCTCGGCGGCGTGAGTCGCGGCATCGCCCGGCCAGAATGACAGGCGCATGCGCAGCCATTGCGTTCGGTCACGCACCGTGACGGGTCGAATCGTCACAGCAACAGCGGGTTCAGTTTCCATACGGAGTAGTTCAGCGCGGACGCAAATGCGACCCACAAGAAATACGGAACGAGCAGCGCTCCCGACAACGGGCTGATGCGCCAGAACCTCACCAATGTCACCACGATAAGGCCGCACAAAAGAACAATTTCCAGAAACGCGAGGCCCCCCTGGTGCCAACCGAAGAAGAGCCAACTCCAGAGTGCGTTGAAGAGCAGCTGCAGCACGAAGAAGAAGAGAGCGACTCGGACAAACCGGGAATTACGGTCTCGCCAGACCAACCAGGCAGCGATCGCCATGAGCCCGTACAGTATCGTCCAGACGGGGCCGAATACCCAGGATGGCGGAGCCCAGTACGGCCTGTCGAGTTGACCGTAGAACGTACCGGCTTGCGACGAGGCGACGGCACCTGCCGCCGCCACGACGTAGCATGCGGCCAGCCACGCGAGCAGTCCGTAGAACTGTCTCTTTTTGGATTCCGGAGACATGGCAGACCTGCACTCGTTTCAGTAGATATCGGAAAGACTGATGTATGTACCTTTCCGAGCTTCCACTCTGGAAGTATCCGGCTCGATACTTGCGCTCGCAAGTGAAGCGCCGCCCCGGGCCGCCGTCATACGGTTGTTGTTGCATCGCAGCAACCCCCGTAAGATTCCAGCCCGCCGAGCGCAGGACCGATGGCGACGAAATTCCAGCCGAGTGCCTGCGATGCAATCCGGTCCCATTGGCCGTCGCCATAGTAGGTGATCGATTCGAAACCCGAGCCCAGGTGACCGAGTGCAATTCGCATGATGTCCTTGCGATCGGGTGCATCGTCGGACGTCGCAAGCGGGATGCCGAAACGATTCAGACCGGCGGCGTCCAGCTTCAACTGCGCCGACTCGCGCCAGCCGCCCGTGGCGATCGCAATGGCATGATGGTCGGACGAATGGAGATCCGCGAGGAACGCGCATGCTCCCGGCACCTCGGAAAACGGACCATGCAGGGAAATGTGAGACGCCAATGCATCGACGAAATGGGACTTGATTGCCCGGATGGTCTCCGGGTTCGGCGCGACCGAATTGTCGGCCAGGATCTGAGCCAGAATCCCGGAATCGGTCACGAGATCATAGTCGTCCAGCGCGGGTCTTATCCGCACGTCGCCGAGCACATGACGAACGGCGTCCCTGTAGAGGCGATCGTCTACGGCCGCGGATTGAAGAATCGTGCCATCCAGATCGAAGACAACCGCGTGCATGCTCGAGACCCGGAACGGGCAGGCCTTCAGGCAGCACCGGTGACGATTTCCATGCCCTCGCCGAGCGCGAAGTTGAAAACGAGAACGGCCGACGTGTAGGCGAGAGCACGCGTCCTTCGAATCGCCAGATTCATCGTGAGAGCGAGGTACGTTGCGACGACCAGGACGAGAATCTCGATCAGCCCGCTCCAGCGATCGACCCCTGCGAAGCGAAGCCCCATGTGCACGACAAATACCAGAATCGTCGGCACGATCACGGCAGCCGCGATCGAGAATGCATCCAAGTCGTCTCTATTTCGCTCGAACAAGAATATAAGCGCCCACAAGAGCACGAATGTGAATATCGCTCCAATCATTTTGTGTCTCCCCCAGCGCGGCCCCACCTCTGAGCCACGGTCAGTATCCGCCACCATTGTCACGGCTTCAACCAGCCCTGTTCTTCAGAGAATCCCGCCGAGATCCGCCTCCAGAGCCGAATACAGGACCATGTTTATGGACTGATCGCGAGCATTGAGGAGTAGCATGCCGATGGTCAGGAAAATGCCGCCAATGAGCCGGATCCCCAGTATTTCTCGAAATCCCGGTCCGTAGGTCCTCCGGAGTCGAGCGATCCGACTGATCAATTCACTGCTATCCCATTCTTGCATTGCGCGACTGCTACTCACCGCACGAAGATCTCAAATGCAGGCTCCCTGCAAGAATTCATCAAGGCGCCCGCCACACCTCGGTGGTGTCAGTCCCGTGTGCCTCCACCACTATCCACTTGCGCGGGCGGCCCGGCAGTCGAGCGGCGAGCTTCGAAGCTTCGAGGGCGCGCCGGGCATTCTCCACCAGGACTTCGTACTCGTTGGCACACCGATGTGCCGACGGCGTCGGGTCGATGACTTCGCACAGGAGTTGCCGGCCAGCCCGACGCAACGCCAGGAATCCGCCGAACACAACGATCCCGGTGCCATTCGTCAACACCTCCGCGGCACGCTCGACCCGCTCGTCAGAGGCACCCGTCTCGAGGGAAAATGCACTTTCGTAAACCGACATCACGATTATCGCGGCACCGCGCTAGACGACATCGCCACGGTTTTCACAGACGCAGACCGAGTTCCCGAGCCACTTCGATCGTCTTCGCGTCGGGTACGGCACCGGACTTGACCAGAAAATCCACGACCTCCTGGTCTTTGCACACGAGTGCATGACGCAGTACGGGACCGCCACTCCTGTCGGTCGCGTTGACGTTCGCGCCATGGTCTATCAGCCATCCGGCGTTGTCCAAGCGATGGCTGGTGACGGCGACAATGAGCGCCGGCCCCGAGGCGCCGCCAGGGTCCTCGATGCCGAAGCCTACGCTGGTCAGGTATGCCAGCATCGGCGGGTCGGCGAACCGTGCAGCTACGTGAAGGAGGGAACCGTTGTCTCCCGTCCGCGAGGCGCCTGCCTTATCGAGTCGGCGAACGTTGTCGAGGCTGTTCGCGGCGACGGCGAACAGCAGAACCCTCGGGCCCGTACCGGGCGTTGCGCTCGAGAGGGCGCCGGCAAGCCCCCGCTGCCTCTGGACCACCTCGGGACTGCGGCCCGGGCAGAGGCCATCGGCAAGGTAGGCTGCGACGAGTTCAGCATATTGCCGTTCGAGATCGTCATACTGGGACGGTCCACTCGGCTGCGCGATCACGGCGGACATCGTGAATATGCAAAGAAGGACGATGCTTGTCGTCATTTTCATCCTCTCGTCACCCGATTACCTCGGAGAGTTTCCGGCGGACCTCTGCCTCGGAGAGGCCCACGACGCTGACCAGCTTCCGGGGCGATGAAGTGCCGGAGACGATTTTGACGCCTCCCGTGGACAGCCCCAGAGTTTCTGTCAACAGGGCTTCCACCGCGGCATTGGCCTTGCCGCGCTCCGCCGGCGCAGATACGCGTATTCGCAATGTGTCGCCGAGCCATCCTGCGATACAACTTCTGGATGATCCCGCGACGACCTTAACCGGAAGCCTGACGCTCACTCCGTGCATCGAAGACGGCCCGTGTTGTGCATCGTCAGGCAATGCCCTGCTCCAGGTTCGCAATCAGCTTTTGAGACTTCCTGGACTGCGGCCGGGCAGTGCCGAGAACGGCGCGAGTCTCCGCAGCGCCCAAACTCTTGACCAGTCGGCAGTACTCTTCGGCTTCACCCGGACAGTATTCCAGGCTGAGCAGCCGGGATGTGCACTCCACAATCCGGCGGCGATCGACCTCATTCAGCTGGCCTGATTGCCTGCGAAGTCCCCGGGCCAGTCGACTCTTCAGCCCCTTGCCGAAGGGCAGACGCGGATCAATCGAGATGAGCAGGCAGGCAATCTGGATGGAATGCCGGTCGCCATCCCCGACGCTATCGGAGATATTCTCTATGATTCGGGCGAGTTCGATCACCGGGTGACTCATCGAATCGCTCGGGTAGTAACGCTCGAGTGTCACGCCGAGCAGCGATTCCAGTTCGGCCAGAGTCGGAGCGTCACGCACAGAACTTACTGCCAGATGCCTTGCCTCACTTACCGGCAAGTATCCGGCGCGAAGCTTTCCGAGGCAAGTTCGGAATCAAAGCGCAAGCGGCAGCAAATGCCCTGCCAGGCAGTACCTAACCCTGGATCCGGACATAGCGTGGAACGCGCTTCTTGAGGATCTTGACGAGGACTGGGTCCATGAAATGAAAATGATCGGGAATGTCCAGAACCGCGAGCTTCTTGTCTCGTAGCAGCGAACCGAACTTTCGCGTGATCTTCTTCTTGTGCGAAGATTCCATCACGAGAATGACATCGGCCCATTGAATGAGATCGCCGCTGACGGGCGTCTTGCAATCGGGGTTGGTACCGGCACTGACGGCTTCGACGCCGTCGTACTCCGAGAAAATCACTTCCGCCGTCGGGCTCCTGAGGCGATTTTCACTGCAGACAAACAGAATGCGCATGCGTGGCACCTATAGCCGCAGATCGGCGCCAGCCTAGTCCAGCTTGCGGATGCCGATCGCGTCACGGATCTCTGCCAGATACGGCGCCGCGAGCTCGCGTGCACGCCTCGCGCCCTTCTGCAGTTGCTGTTCGACGATCGCCGGGTCGGCTATCAGGCGATCGTACTCGGCGCGCGCCGGCTTGATGTGTTCATTAATGTATTCGAAAAGCACCTGCTTCATCTCGCCCCAGGCGATGCCTTCGGCGTAGCGCTGCTCGATGGCCTTCGTCTCTTGCGGTGTCGCAAACGCTTTGAAAATGTCGTACAGCGTACTGTCGGAGGTTTCCTTCGGCTCGCCGGGCTCGAGGCTGTTGGTCTTGATCTTCAGGATCAGCTTGCGCAGGCGTTTCTCGTCGGCGAACAGGGGGATCGTGTTGTTGTAGCTTTTCGACATCTTGCGGCCGTCGAGTCCCTTCAGCACGGCCGTGTTCTCGCCGATCACGGCCTCCGGAATCGCGAAGGTCTCGCCGTAGTGATGGTTGAAGCGCTGGGCGATGTCGCGCGCCATCTCCACGTGTTGCTTCTGGTCCTGCCCCACCGGCACCTTCGTCGACTTGAACATCAGGATGTCGGCCGCCATCAGGATCGGATAACTGTAGAGCGCCATCATCACGCCCTTGTCCGGATCCTTATTGCCGCTCTCCTCGTTCGCCTGCACGGCCGCCTTGTACGAGTGCGCCCGGTTCATGAGGCCCTTGGCCGTCATGCCGTGCAGTATCCAGGTCAGTTCGGTGATCTCCGGGATGTCCGACTGCCGGTAAAAACAGGCATGGTCGGTATCGAGTCCGAGCGCCAGCCAGGCCGCGGCGATCTCGAGCGTCGAGCGGCCGATCCTGTCCGGGTCCTCGTTCTTTGCCAGCGAATGGTAATCGGCGAGGAAATAGAAGTGCTGCGTGGAACGGTCCTTGCTCGCCTCGATGCCCGGGCGAATCGCACCCACGTAGTTCCCGATGTGCGGCGTGCCCGTCGTCGTGATGCCGGTGAGATAGACGTCCCTGCTCATGCTGCGATCAGTACCCTGCCGCCTGCCCGTCCTTGCGGGCCTCGGAGGCGCCATAGTACACGCCCTGCTTCTCGTCCCACATGATCGCCTGGTAGCCGCCGAAACTGCCATCGCTCGCCCCGAGCGTGTGGCCCATCGCCTCGAGCGCCTTGCGCGTTTCCTCGCCGAAGCCCTTCTCGAGGTGCACGACGCCGCCGTCCGTCATGACCTCGCCGGTCGGCTGCGACGAGCCGGTGTGGTTGATCCGCGCCGCATCGCCGGCTTCCTGCAGGTTCATGCCGAAGTCCACCATGTTAACGATGATCTGCGCGTGCCCCTGCGGCTGCATCGAGCCGCCCATGACCCCGAAGCTCATCAGCGGCTTGCCGTCCTTCATGACGAAGCCCGGGATGATCGTGTGGAACGGCCGCTTGCCGGGCTCGACCGCGTTCGGGTGACCTTCCTGCAGCGAGAACAGCTCGCCGCGATTCTGCAGCACGAAGCCGAGTTCGCCCGGCGACATGCCCGAGCCCAAGCCGCGGTAGTTGCTCTGGATCAGCGAGACCATGTTGCCGTCATCGTCGGCGACCGTCATGTAGATCGTGTCGCCGGCGTCCGGCAATACGTCACCGGCCGGATAAGAGTCTGCGGCCCTGGTCGGCGAGATCAGCTTGCGCCGCTCGGCCGCATATTTTTTCGAAATCAGAGTCGCGACCGGCACGTCGGCGAACGCGGGATCCGCGTAGTATCGCGCCCGGTCTTCGAAAGCCAGCTTCTTCGCCTCGACGAAGGTGTGCACGTACCGGGCGCTGCCGAAGCCCATCGACCTGATGTCGTAGCCTTCGAGGATATTCAGGATCTCGAGCGCCGCGATGCCCTGTCCGTTCGGCGGCAGCTCGTAGACGTCCCAGCCGCGGTAGTTCGTGGACACCGGCGTCACCCATTCCGAATGATGCTCCGCGAGATCCTCGTACCGGAGCAAACCGCCCTGCTCCGTCATGTAGGCGTCGATCTTGTGTGCGATTTCGCCCTTGTAGAATACGTCCCGGCCGCCCTTCGCGATCTTCTCCAGCGTGTCCGCAAGCCGCGGATTGCGGAAGATGTCGCCCTTGCCGGGCATATGGCCGTCCGGCATATAAGTCTCTGAAAATCCTGGGTATTTCTCGAGGGCCGACGCGTTGAGCTGCATGTAGTAGGCGATCACCTCCGACACCGGGAAACCTTCGCGCGCATACCGGATCGCGGGCGCCAGCAGCGTCGTCATCGGCAGGCGCCCGTATCGCTCGTGCAACTCGAACCAGCCGTCCACGCAGCCCGGCACGGTGACCGGCAGCGGCCCCAGCGGCGGGACCTTGTCGATGCCGTGATCCCTGAAATACTGCAGCGTCATCAGCGCCGGCGCACGCCCGGAGCCGTTCAGTCCCACGAGTTGCTTTTTATCGTTGTCCCAGACGATCGCGAAGATGTCTCCGCCGATGCCGCTGCCGGTGGGTTCCATCAATCCGATCGCTGCATCCGCCGCGATAGCGGCGTCGGCCGCACTGCCACCGGCCTTCAGGATGTCCAGCGCAATCTGGGTGACGAGCGGCTGGCTGGTCGCTGCCATCCCGTGGACCGCGATGACCTCCGAACGGGACGCGAATGCGCGCCCCGTCACCCGGTCATAGCCCGGCTCGGATTGTGCCAAGACCGTCCCCCCTGCAAGTGTCACGATCATCCCCGTCAAGCATGCCAGTCTTCTCATCGTACTGCCCGTCGTCTGCAGCAAGGGCGTCATGATGCCTAGAACCCGCTCCAAAATACAGCGCGAGCCAATCGAAACACGGTATGATCCCGGCCCATGCCGGACGACTATTCCGACAGCAATCCCGGGCTGGGTAAGCTCTACCCCGATCACATCGAGGAACTCTGCGCGCGTCACGATCACGCGCTGGAGAGTGCCGGCGCGGCACACGCCGTGATCTTCTCCGGCGCGCCAAAAATTGCATTTCTCGATGATGCACCGTATCCCTTCAGGGCGAATGCCCACTTCCTCGCCTGGGTGCCGCTTCCGAAGTTGCCGCTGTCCTATATCGTCTATACGCCGGGCGACAAGCCTCGACTCATTTATTACCAGCCGCGCGATTACTGGAATCCCGTTCCCGGCGAGCCGACCGGTTACTGGACTGAGTACTTCGACATCCGTGTCGTCCACGACATCGACGACGTTGCCGGACACCTTCCCGGACAGCCCGATAAATGCATCCTTATCGGCGAGATTGACGATGAATCGCATGCGTTCGACATCGAGCGAGTCAATCCGAACTCGGCGATCAACATCCTGCATTACGCGCGCGGCACAAAGACCGCGTACGAACTCGCCTGCATGCGGCTCGCGGAACGCCGCGGCGCGCGCGGCCATCGTGCAGCCGCGACTGCATTCCGCGAAGGCGCTTCCGAATTCGACATCCACCGCGCCTACTGCGAAGCCGTCAGCCTCACCGACAACGAACTGCCGTACTCGAACATCATCGCGCTCAACGGGCACGGGTCCGTGCTGCACTACACGGACCTGGATCGCGATCCGCCTCTCAAGAAGCATTCGTTCCTGATCGACGCAGGGGCTCAGGTGCACGGCTACGCGTCCGACATCACCCGGACGTATTCAGCGGGCGATTCCCGCTTCGGCGAACTCATCGCGCGCATGGATGCCATGCAGCTGGAGCTCTGCAATCGCGTCCGGGCAGGCGTCGATTACCGTGAGCTGCATCTCGATGCGCACCGCATGCTCGGCGCCGTGCTCGCCGAATCCAAACTGGCCACGGGTGAACCGGACACCTTGCTCGCCACCGGGGTAACGTCGGCGTTTTTCCCGCACGGGGTCGGACACCTCCTCGGTATCCAGGTGCACGACGTCGGCGGATTCATGGCCAACGAGTCCGGCAAGACGATCGATCCACCGAGTGGCCATCCGTTCCTGCGTCTCACGCGCGTGCTCGAGGAAGACATGGTGTTGACGATCGAGCCGGGGCTCTATGCGATCGACATGCTGCTCGAGAATCTGCGCGGCACTCCCGCGGAACATCACGTCGATTGGGACGGCGTGGACTGGTTGCGCCCGTTCGGCGGCATCCGGATCGAAGACAATGTGCGCATCACGGCCGGTGGCTGCGAGAACCTGACGCGGGACGCGTTCGCCGCGATTTCCTGAGACCTGCCCCAATATCAGGCACTCCTTTCGCCGCGCCGCCCGATGCTGGTGCATCCGGCGCCCGACGCGAATTCAGCCCGTACAGAAATACCTTGTTTTTCAAATGCTTCTAAACGCCACCGCCGGCTTGCGAGCAGCCTGTCATCGGTACGCATCTTGCAGGTTGTATAAGCAAAATGGGCACCCGCACTTCGCTTCAGCATGACAACAAGACACCAGAATATTTCGCTGCGAGGCCTGCGAACCTTCTGCATCGTGGCCGAGCACGAGAGCTTCCGGGATGCGGCAGACAGATTGTTCATCACGGCGTCCGCCGTGAGCCACCAGATCCGGAACCTCGAGGACGAACTCGGCCAGAAACTCTTCGAGCGCCGCAGCCGCTCGATCCATCTTACCGAGGTCGGCAAGTCGCTGTATGACGACGTCAACCCGCTGATCGACCAACTCGACGGCATCACGTCGCGCCATCGCAAGGCACAGGCACGCAGCTCACTGACGATCTCGGTACAGCCGTTCTTCGCCAGCGAACTGTTCATCCCGCGGCTGCCGAAATTCACCCGGCTCCATCCCGACATCGACATCAAGGTCGACACGAGCGACGAGACTGCCGAACGCCATCCCGGGCATGTGGACGTATCGATACGGGTCTTCAGGTCGCCGCCGTCGGCATTGTCGTCAAACCGGCTGTTCTCCTTGCGACTCGTCCCGGCGTCGTCGGCCGAGTTTCGCGACAAGATGAGGCTCGACAACAAGCGCATCCTCGGCGAGTTCCCGCTGATCGTTCACGACTCGAGACCGGGCGCCTGGCGGCGCTGGGAACGATCGTCGGGCATCGAACTGCCGAGAGAGCCGAACGTGATACGACTGGATTCGATGATCGCGGTTGCCCGCGCAGCCGAACGCGGTCTCGGTGCGGCGCTAGTGCCTGTGCAACTGAGCGATAAGTGGTTCTCTTCGGGCGACCTCGTGCGCCTGTTCCCGGATGAATTGACGACCGACGATGCGTACTACTTCGTTTGCACAAGGAACGACGAGGAGAACTTAAACGTCCGGATGTTACGCGACTGGGTATTGCAGGAATTTGACGATCGCGCTTGAAAAAATCTCACGCGCTGCGAAAAGTTTTTTCGTTTGCGAACGATTGGCCGGTTCACTATCGTTTCTCACGCATAGGCAAGACGGTCATTGGGTTCCCCGGACAAGGTAGTCCCTCAATGACCCCTTCGGGTGGCCCGCCTCCCCCCTGGCGGGCCGCCTTTCTCTTCAGGAGCCTGTCCGAGTAATGCGCATGATTTCAGAACCGGTGACATGCGCCAGGACAAGGCGCATACCGCCGCCAATGTCGGGACCTTGGCAAGGGATGCAACGAAGTCCTGGCGCTGGTCACCGGTTCCCGGAGGGCGCGCCGTACAAGGTATGTGGCCGCGTTGCGTCCTTTGGCAAGGACTGGGCCATTGCCGGCAGGACGCGCCTTGCCACATACCTTGTACGGCGCGCTGAAATTGTGCGCATTACTCGGACAGGCTCCTCAGGAGCCGCTGCGCGCCCTGGCCTCGAGCTTCAAGCGCTTCTTGACGCGTGCACCGCGACTCTCGAGGAACGGCCGCGCGAAACGGCCCAGCCAGGGCAAGAGGGACATCACCGTCACGAGGAAGCCGCTGAACACCGGTATGGACTGTTCATGCCGGTGATTGCCACACAGATCGAGGATGGTCTGGGCCACATCGTCCGCCGTGCTGATGGGTTGCGAGAAGGTGATGTTCGAGACCTTGTCGATGTCGGACATGATGAAGCCGGTATCGATGGGGCCCGGCGACACGACCGCCAGCTTGATGCCACTACCGCGCAGCTCTTCGGCCAGCGCCAGCGTGAACGCCCGCAGACCGTTCTTGCTCGCCGAATAGACCGCGCTGTTGGGTATCGGGGCCTTGCCCGCGAGAGAGCCGACGTTGACGATGGCGCCACCGCCCGCTTCCTTCAGATAAGGCAACGCCATGCGTGTCAGCACGATCGGTGCCCTGAGGTTCACGTCGATCATCCTTCCGAGATCGGCGGCATCCACGTTCAGCACTGCGCCGCGCTCATGATAGCCGGCGTTGTTGACCAGCACATCGACGCGCCCGAACTCGTATTGCGCCTTCTTGAACAGACTCGCGCAGGCCTCGGAATCGGCGACGTCCATCACGAAGATCTCGACGCGCGCGAGTTCGCGGAGCTGGTCCGCGAGAGCTTCGAGCTTCTTCTTGTTGCGCGCGACGAGCACGAGGCTTGCGCCGGCTTCGGCAAACTTTCTCGCGGCCGCCGCGCCGACGCCCTCGGAGCCGCCGGTGATGATGACGGTCTTGTCCTTGAAGATCATGGAGCGGAGTGTAGCAGGGCTACAGCGTCAGAACCCGAAGTACCCCTTGATCTTTTTCCACCACGACGTCTCCCAGCCGTACACCTCGATCATGTCCGGATCGAGAGAGGCGACGGGCATCGTCGTGTCCGGACTGGGCGGATCGTTGGCGGGGATGTCGTCCGGCCGCAATTCGAGCCGGCCGGTCTTGCCTTCGCGGGGCTCGGTCAGCCCGTCGACGGCGAGACTGAGGTACGGCAATACCTCGTCGTCGACGATGTCGTCGAGGAATACCGCGTCGGGGTCGAATGCTTCCCGTGACAGGATGACGCAGTCGTCGAATGCCTTGTCTTTACTGATGGGTCTGTCTCCGGATTCGAGAGGCCGAGCATAGTTCGATTTGGCGGCTTTCGCTGTGCGTCGCCTCACAAGACCGGATATTCCCGGCAATACTATTGAAATCAACGCATTACAATCGATAAATTGTCAAAGAATTCGGCTTTTTCGAGCACTTCGAGCTACACTGGGCCGTTCCCCGCGACGACAGGTCGAATCGACCCGACAAGCTATGCAACCGACCCGACACGTAGCCGCCGCAGCCACTCTCGCCGCTGTCGCGTGCGTCCTCGGCGCCTGCGCAAAAGACCCCGCCGCGAGCGCCGATGCCGCGACGGAAACGCCGACGACGGTAGTAACACAACGAGTCAAGCTGCAACCGCTGGTTGACAAGATCGAGGCACTGGGAACGGCGACCGCGAACGAGTCGGTGGAGATCCGGCCGCGGATCGCGAGCCTGGTCGAGGACATCGGGTTCACGGAAGGCCAGAAAGTCAGAAAAGGCGACTTGCTGATCCAGCTCGAAGACGACGAGACAGTTGCGGGACTGGCCGTCGCCGAAGCATCGCTCTCCGAGAGCCGCAGCCTCTACAACCGCAGCAAGTCGCTGGCGGACACGAAAGCAATCTCTGCATCGAACCTCGAACAGCTGCTGGCGCAGGTCAAGGTCGACGAGGCCCAGGTCGAAGCAGCGAGGGCGCGGGTGAAGAACACTGCGATTCGCGCACCATTCGCCGGGCGCATCGGGCTCAGGCGCGTCAGCCCGGGGAGTTTCGTGGACACGACGACGGTCATCACGACGCTCGATGACGTCAGCCAGATCAAACTCGACTTCTCCGTCCCGGAGACCTTCCTCACGGTGCTTTCCGTCGGCATGAGCATCTCCGCGCACAGCCCCGTATATCCCGGCCGCGTGTTCGCGGGCAGCGTCGCGAGTATCGACACGCGCCTGGACCCGGTGACGCGTGCGGTCCAGGTGCGGGCCATCCTCCCCAATCCGGATGACGCGCTGAAACCGGGCATGTTCCTGTCCGTGGACCTGCAACGCGACCAGGGCGAAGTCCTGATGGCGCCGGAGCAGGCTATCGTCCCCGAGGGGGACATGCAGTACGTGTTCGTCGTGAACGACGGCGTCGCCGAGAAGCGCACCGTCGAACTCGGCAGACGCATCCCGGGCTTCGTGGCGATCGAGAACGGCCTGGCGGCCGGCGAAGCCGTGATCACCGAAGGCACGAACAAGGTCAGGGACGGTTCCAAGGTGAACGCGTCCGGCGGCAGTTCCATGGCGGGCGCCGCCATGGACGGCGGATAGGCGCCGGCGATGCTGATCTCGGACGTCTCGGTCCGGCGCCCTGTCTTCGCGGCCGTCATCTCGCTGATGCTCGTCATCATCGGACTGATGTCGCTGCGCAGTATGACGATCCGCGAATATCCCGCGATCGAGCGCCCGATCGTCTCCGTCAACACGAACTATCGCGGCGCGGCTTCCGATATCGTCGAGCGTCGCGTGACGCAGGTGCTCGAAGACCGCCTCGCCGGCATCCCGGGCATCACGAAGCTGTCGTCGACGAGTTTCGACGAGCGCTCCTCCATCAACCTCGAATTCGCGCCGGACCGCGACATCGACGATGCTGCGAACGACGTGCGCGACCGCGTCTCGACGGCGCTCAACAATCTGCCGGACGAGGCAGACCCGCCGGAGGTCCACAAGCAGGACGACAACGCCCAGACGACGATGTGGGTCAACGTCTCGAGCAACACGCGGTCGATCATGGAGGTCTCGGATTTCGCCGACCGATACATCGTCGACGCCCTTTCGGCGGTCGACGGCGTCGCGCAGATCCGTGGCGCCGGCCGGCGCCGGCCGGCGATGCGCATCTGGGTCGACCCGAAGCGGCTGGCGGCGCGCGGCATGACGGTGACCGACATCGAGGACGCGCTGCGCCGCGAGAACGTGCAGATCCCGTCCGGCCGCCTGGAATCGCGAGCGCGCGAATTCACGCTGCGTACCAACACCGGCCTGCATTCCGCCGCCGACTTCAAGAACCTCGTGCTGCGCGAAGGCGCCGGTGACTACCTGGTCCGGCTCGGCGAGGTGGCCGACGTCGAGCTCGCCCCCGAGGACATCCGCAGCTACTCGGCGACCAACGGCGTGGCAGGAATGAGCCTGGGTATCGTCCCACAGGCGCAGGCGAATCTGCTCGAGGTCAACGAAGCAGTCACCAGACGAATCCAGGAACTGCAGTCGACGCTCCCTGCCGACATCGACGTCTCGGTCAACCTCGACAATTCGATGTTCATCCGCGCCTCGCTGATCGAGGTCGGAAAGGCGCTCGGGCTCGCGATGCTGCTCGTCCTGATCGTGATCTACGGCTTCCTCGGCACGGTGCGCGCGACGATCATCCCGGCAGTCACGATTCCGATCTCGATCATCTCTGCGTTCATCATCATGGCGGCGATGAATTTCTCGATCAACACGCTGACTTTGCTGGGCTTCGTGCTCGCGATCGGACTCGTCGTCGACGATGCCATCGTCGTGCTCGAGAACATCGTCCGCCGCATCGAAATGGGCGAACCGGCATTGCTCGGCGCGACCAACGGGAGCCGGGAGATCGGCTTCGCGGTCATTGCCACGACCCTGGTCCTGGTCGCGGTGATCCTGCCCGTGTCCTTCATGCCCGGTAACATCGGACTCGTCTTCGAGGAATTCGGCATCTCGCTGGCAGCGGCCGTCTGCTTCTCCAGTCTCGTCGCACTGACGCTAGTGCCCATGCTGACCTCGAAGCTGTTCGGCGACAATCGGTTGCATCGCGGGCTTGTCGCCGGTGCCATCGACAGCGCCTTCAGGTCCCTGTCCGGCCTGTACGAGCGGCTCCTGCGGCGCACGATTCGGCACCCCGTCGTCGTACTCGGGTCGTCGCTGCTGATCTTCATCGGCAGCCTCATGTTGCTCAACGTGCTGCCGCTGGAGTACATGCCGCGAGAGGATCGTGGCATCGCGATAGTGCAACTCACCGCTCCCGACGGCGCCAGCCTGGACTATACGCTGGGCTACGTGAAGCAGGTCGAGTCCATCATGATGAAAGATGTCGAGCAGGGTGACGTCTTGCGCGTCCTCGGCCGGGCGCCGGCCTGGGGCGGCGGCAGGGACGTCAACACGGCGATGGCCATTGCGCCGCTGCGCGTCTGGGGAAAGCGCAAGCGATCGGCAAACGAGATCACACAAAACTGGAACACGGAACTCTCGGTACTCCCCGGCGTCGAGGCGTTCGCATTCTCGCCCGGTTCCTGGAGCCTGGGGCAGAGCAACCGCCCGCTCGACATCGTGCTGCTCGGTACCGACTACGACGAACTGGCGCACTGGCGAGACATCGTCATGCAGGCTGCCGAAAAAAATCCGGGCCTGTCGAACCTCGAATCCGACTACCGCGAGCGCAAGCCGAAGATCGACGTCACGATCGACCGGGACCGCGCGGCCGACCTCGGCGTGTCGCTGGCGAACGTCGGCCGCACGCTGGAAACCATTCTCGGTTCGCGGGTCGTGACGACCTTCATCGATCACGGCGAGGAATACCGCGTCATCCTGCAGGGCGCCGACGAGCGGCGGCAGACGCCGAGCGATCTCGAATCGATCTACGTCCGCTCCGAAGGGTCGGGGCAACTCATCCCATTGTCCAATCTGGTGAAATTGCGGGAGATAGCCGGGCCGGTGGACCTGCGCCGCGCTTCGATCGCCAACGTTCGATCTCGATCAGCGCATCGCTGAACTCCGGCTACTCGCTCGGCGAGGCGCTGGACTACTTCGACAACCTCGTCGCGACGAAGCTTCCCGCCTCTGCGCGCCTGGACTACGACGGCGAATCACGCGACTTCAAGAAGACCGGGAGTTCCGTCTACCTGACCTTCGCTCTCGCGCTCGTGATCGCCTACCTCGTGCTGGCGGCGCAGTTCGAGAGTTTCCGGCACCCGTTGATCATCATGACGACGGTACCGCTCGCGATTACCGGTGCGCTGTTCGGGCTGTATACGTTCGGATCGTCGCTGAACATCTTCAGCCAGATCGGCGCCGTCATGCTCATTGGCCTGGCAGCCAAGAACGGCATCCTGATCGTCGAGTTCGCAAACCAGTTGCGCGACCGCGGCACGGAGTTTCGCGAGGCCGTCATCCAGTCTTCGAAGATCCGCCTGCGGCCCGTGCTGATGACCAGCATGTGTACGGCGTTCGGCTCGGTGCCCCTGTTGCTCGCGTCGGGAGCGGGCGCACTGTCACGGCAATCGATCGGCGCGGTCGTATTCTTCGGCGTAAGCTTCTCGGTACTGTTGACGCTCGTCGTGGTGCCGACGGTCTACGCGCTGGTCGCGAAGAACACGCACTCCCCGCAATACGTCTCCCAGCTGCTCGACAAACTCGCGAAGTCCTACCGGCCGGCTACGGAACCCTGATCCGTCCCGCGTAAGCGATCAATCGCCGGCCGGGGTGCTACGACTCGGTTTCGGCTTCGGGGGCCTTCTCGGTGAGCAGGACGATCGCCATCGGCGCGGCATCGCCGGGGCGGGGACCCGTCTTCAGGATGCGCAGGTAGCCGCCCGGCCGGTCCTTGAAGCGCGGACCGAGGTCGGTGAACAGCTTGCCGACGACTTCCTTGTCGCGCAGGCGATTGAACGCCAGGCGGCGGTTCGCCACCGAGTCTTCCTTGGCGAGCGTGATCAGCGGCTCGACGACCCGGCGCAGTTCCTTCGCTTTCGGCAGGGTCGTGCGGATCGTCTCGTGCTGCAGCAGCGAGGCGGCCATGTTGCGGAACATGGCCTTGCGATGCGAGCTCGTTACGGCCCAGCTTGCGTCCGGATTTTTTGTGACGCATTGGCTATAAGTCCTCGGTCTAGTTGCAGATCGACCGAGGTCGTGCGTCGCGGTCGAAGGCTGGCCGGCGGCCAGTTGTCGAGCCGCATGCCGAGGCCGAGGCCATGGCCTTCGAGCACTTCCTTGATCTCGGTCAGCGACTTCTTGCCGAGGTTCGGCGTGCGCAGCAGCTCGACCTCGGTACGCTGCACGAGGTCACCGATGTACATGATGTTCTCGGCCTTCAGGCAGTTCGCCGAACGGACCGTGAGCTCGAGCTCGTCGACCGGGCGCAACAGGATCGGATCGACCTGGTGCTCGGCCTGGACGCCTGCGCCCTCTTCCTGGCCCTGCAGATCGACGAATACCGACAACTGGTCCTTGAGGATGCTGCCCGCGCGGCGGATCGCTTCTTCCGGGTCGATCGTGCCGTTGGTCTCGATGTCGATGATCAGCTTGTCGAGGTCGGTGCGCTGTTCGACGCGCGCTGCTTCCACCGTATAGGTGACGCGGTGGATCGGGCTGAACGAGGCGTCGAGTTGCAGGCGGCCGATCGGGCCGGACTGTTCCTCGAACACGGGACGCTGCGTGGCCGGCTGGTAGCCGCGACCACGCTCGACCTTGAGCAGCATGTTGAGCTCACCGGCCTTGGTGAGGTTCGCGATCACGAGCTCGGGGTTCATGATCTCGACGTCGTGATCGAGCTGGATGTCGGCTCCCGTCACCGGGCCGGGTCCCTTCTTGGAGATGCGTCAGCTCGGCCGTGTCGCGCGAATGCATGCGCACCGCCACCTGCTTGAGGTTCAGGAGGATCTCGACGACGTCCTCCTGGACACCCTCGATGCTCGTGTACTCGTGCAGCACGCCCTCGATATCCACCTCGGTGACCGCAGCACCGGGCATGGACGACAGCAGGATGCGACGCAGGGCATTGCCCAGCGTATGACCGAAGCCCCGCTCGAACGGCTCGATGACCACTCGCGCCAGCAGATCGTTGACAGGCGTCACTTTGACGACGCGCGGTTTCAGAAATTCGTGTACTGATTCCTGCATGGGAATAATCCCTCCTGACTACTTGGAGTACAGCTCGACGACGAGGTTTTCGTTGATGTCCGGGAGAATGTCTTCCCGATCCGGCAACGACTTCGAATACGCCCGCCATCTTCTTTGCGTCCACATCTACCCAGTCGGGCAGACCGACCTGGCCCGCGATCTCCATCGCATTCTGGATACGCAATTGCTTGCGTGCCTTCTCGCGGATGCCGATCGAATCGCCCGCCCTTACCTGCGCGGACGGAATGTTGACAACCTTGCCGTTCACCTCGATGCTCTTGTGGCTGACGAGCTGGCGGGCTTCCGCGCGCGTCGCGGCGAAACCCATACGGTAGACGACGTTGTCCAGCCGTCCTTCGAGCAGGCGCAGCAGATTCTCGCCCGTCGAGCCCTTGAGCTGCGCGGCGCGCTTGTAATAGCCGCGGAACTGACGCTCCAGGATGCCGTACATGCGACGGAGCTTCTGTTTCTCGCGAAGCTGCAAGCCGTAGTCCGACAGACGCGGACGACGCTGCGGCGCACCGCCCGGCGGTATCTCGAGTTTGCACTTCGACTCGAGCGGCCGGACGCCACTCTTCAGAAACAGGTCCGTCCCTTCACGGCGGGACAGTTTGCACTTGGGTCCTGAAATATCTTGCCATTCTCTAGCCTCTAAACGCGACGCTTCTTCGGCGGACGGCAGCCGTTGTGCGGGATCGGCGTGACGTCCTCGATGTTCTGGATACGGAAACCCAGAGCATTCAGGGCACGCACTGCGGACTCTCTGCCCGGGCCCGGTCCACGGACGCGAACGTCGAGATTCTTCACGCCGAATTCGAGGGCATTGCGGCCGGCCTTTTCGCTGGCCACCTGCGCCGCGAACGGAGTCGACTTGCGCGAGCCGCGGAAGCCGCAACCGCCGGCGGTCGCCCACGACAGGGCGTTACCCTGACGATCGGTAATCGTGATGATCGTGTTGTTGAAGGAGGCATGGATGTGCGCGATCGCATCCACCACATGCTTTTTCACCTTCTTCTTTTTGGCTGTCTCTACCATTCGTTTCTGCCATGTTCCTGTAGCGCTGTGGCGCTGTAAGCGGCAGCTCGTACTGCCTCCCTTGGTCATAACCTTTACCGTTTGATGGGCCGGCGCGGGCCCTTGCGCGTGCGGGCATTCGTCCGCGTGCGCTGGCCGCGAAGCGGCAATCCCCGTCTGTGCCGTATGCCGCGATAGCAACCGAGGTCCATCAGGCGCTTGATATTCATCGAGATCTCGCGCCGGAGGTCGCCCTCGACCGGGAAGTTCGCAATCGCCGCGCGCAGCTTCGCCACTTCCGGTTCAGCCAGATCCTTCACCTGCGTGGAAGGATCGATCCCCGCCGCCTCACAGATCTTCGAGGCTCGGGAACGGCCGATGCCGTAGATCGACGTCAGCGCGATCACGACGTGCTTGTTCAACGGGATGTTTATGCCTGCTATACGTGCCACTTTCTTCCTCGATTAGAACTTCGCGTTCTTTCGAAACCTTTCGATTAGCCCTGGCGCTGCTTATGCCGCGGGTCGGTGCAGATCACCCTCACGACGCCGTTGCGCCGGATGATCTTGCAGTTCCGGCAAATCCTCTTGACCGATGCTCTCACTTTCATGACATCACTCCACGTACGCCGCTGGACATCAGCGTACTTGTCCGCTCCTGCCGTAGTTCCGCAGGTTTGCTTTTTGCATCATGCCCTCGTATTGATGGCTCATCGCGTGCGCCTGCATTTGCGACATGAAATCCATCGTCACGACGACGAGAATGAGCAGCGATGTGCCGCCGAAGCTGAAAGGCATGCCCGGATTGAACATGCGCAGAAACTCCGGCAATAGGCATACGCCTGCAATATAGAGGGCACCCCACAGCGTCAGCCGCGTCAGCACCTTGTCGATGTACTCGGCCGTCTGTGCGCCGGGCCGGATGCCCGGTATGAAGGCGCCCGCCTTCTTCAGGTTGTCCGCCGTGTCCTTCGAATTGAACATCAGCGCCGTGTAGAAGAAGCAGAAGAAAATAATCAGAGCCGAATACAGCAATACATAGATCGGCTGACCCGGACCGAGGTTTGCCCCGATTGTCTGCAGGGCGCTCTGGAATGCGTTCGGTTCCTGCGCATTTCCGAAAAACTGCGCGATGGTCGCCGGGAACATCAGGATGCTCGACGCGAAGATCGGCGGGATAACGCCCGACATATTGATCTTGAACGGCAGGTGCGTGCTCTGCGCCTGGTACATCCGGCGTCCCTGCTGACGCCGCGCATAGTTCACGGCGATACGCCGCTGGGCTCGCTCCATGTAGACGACGATCACGACTGCCGCGACAGCGCCCACGAACATCAGGATCGCCGTGGCGGGCGACATCTCTCCGCGGCTGACCAGGTCTGCCGTGCCGGCGACCGCCGCCGGCAGACGCGACACGATGCCCGCCAGGATGATCATGGAGATACCGTTGCCGATGCCGCGCTCGGTGATCTGCTCGCCCAGCCACATCAGGAAGACCGTGCCCGTGACCAGCGTAATCATTGCGGTAATCAGGAATCCCGGTCCGGGATTCACGACGAGGCCCGACTGACTCTGCAGCCAGGACGCGGCGGCGATCGACTGGAAGCTCGCCAGTGCGACCGTGCCGTAGCGAGTGTACTTGATGATAACGCGACGACCCGACTCGCCTTCTTTCCGCAGCTGCTGCAGGCTCGGCAGGATGTGGCTGGCCATCTGCAGGATGATCGAGGAACTGATGTACGGCATGATGCCCATCGCGAAGATGCCGAAGCGTCTCAGCGCGCCGCCGGAGAACAGATCCACCATGCCCAGCAGGCCGCCCGCCTGCTTCTCGAAGAAATCGGCGAGCGCAACGGGGTCCACGCCCGGCACCGGGATATAGGTGCCGATACGGAACACGATCAGCGCGCCGATCAGGAACAGGAACCGGGTCTTGAGTTCGCCAAGTTTGCTCGCTGTCTTCGCGATGTCCGCGGGACTTTGTTGGGGTTTCTTCGCCATTTGCCTAAGTGGTTCTACCTGTCTTCATCGTCGCGCTGGCAAGCAGCGCTCCTGCGATGCCTCGTCTATCTATTCCGTTATGGTTCCGCCGGCCTTCTCGATCGCCTCTCGCGCGCCCTTCGTCACGGCGATGCCCTTGAGCTTTACCGCTTTCTCGATCTTGCCGGACTTGATCACTTTGACCTTCTCGACCGCGGCCGGCACGAGGCGGGCCGCCTTGAGCGCATCGATGTCGATGACCTCGACCGCAGGGATCTCGAGCTCGTGCAGGCGCAGCTCCGCCGACCGCTTCGCCATCCGGGAACGGAAACCGACCTTCGGCAGGCGCCGCTGTAACGGCATCTGGCCGCCTTCGAAGCCCACCTTGTGATACCCGCCGGAGCGAGCGCGCTGGCCCTTCTGGCCGCGCCCCGCCGTCTTGCCCTGGCCCGCGGCATGGCCGCGGCCGAGACGCTTGCCGGCCTTTTTCGCGCCCTTGCCGGGCGACAGATCGTTCAGTCGCATGTCAGACTTCCTCCACCGACAGCAGGTACGAGACACGATTGATCATGCCGCGATTCTCCGGTGTGTCGGCAACCACGACCGTCTGATGCCTCTTGCGCAGACCCAGGCCCGCCACACAGGCCTTGTGGCTCTCGAGCCGGCCGTGCTTGCTCTTCAACAATGTGACCTTGAGTTCTTTCGCCTTCGCCATCGTCCGTTACTCTGCTGTACCGATCCGGCCTAGGCCAGGATCTGTTTGATCTTCTTGCCGCGCTTCGCCGCGATCGCCTGCGGAGAATGAATCTCCGACAGCGCCTTGATCGTTGCGCGAACGACGTTGATCGGGTTGCGCGAGCCGTAGCTTTTCGCCAGGACGTTGCGCACTCCCGCGCATTCGAACACCGCACGCATCGCGCCGCCGGCGATTACGCCCGTACCTTCGGATGCCGGCTGCATGTACACGTGCGTCGCGCCGTGGCGGCCTTTCTTCGCGTACTGCAGCGTATCGTTGTTCAGGTTGATCGCGATCATGTTCTTGCGTGCGCTCTGCATCGCCTTCTGGATCGCGATCGGTACCTCGCGGGCCTTGCCATAGCCGAATCCGACCTGGCCCTGTCCGTCACCCACGACGGTCAGCGCCGTGAAGCCGAACTGGCGCCCGCCCTTCACGACCTTCGCCACGCGATTGACCGTCACGAGCTTCTCGATCAGGTCGTCGCCAGATTGTGTTTGTTCGTTTCTAGCCATTTTTGCCAACCGCTCTCATCCTAGAACTTCAGTCCCGCTTCGCGCGCGGCCTCTGCCAGCGCCTTGACGCGCCCGTGGTAGCGGAAGCCCGACCGGTCGAAAGCGACCGTATCGATGCCCGCGGCCTTGGCCTTCTCCGCGATACGCGCACCGACGATCGCCGCCGCCTCGACGTTGCCGCCGGTCTTGACGCCCTTGCGCACCTCCGCTTCCAGCGTCGACGCCGAAACGAGCACCGTGCCGCCGTCCGGAGCGAGCACCTGCGCATAGATGTGCCGCGGCGTGCGGTGCACGCTCAGCCGATTCACGCCGAGTTGCTCGATCTTGGCACGCGCCTTGCGGGCACGACGCTGACGATTCACTTTCTTGTCGAGTTTCATAACGTACTCGTTAGCCTATTTCTTCTTGGCTTCCTTGATGACCACGCGCTCATCCGCGTAGCGCACGCCCTTGCCCTTGTAGGGCTCGGGTGGCCGGAAGCTCCGTATCTCGGCCGCGACCTGGCCGACCTTCTGCTTGTCGAAGCCACGCACGACGATCTCGGTCTGGCTGGGCGTCTCGATCGAGATGCCCTGCGGCACCGGATAGACGACCGGGTGCGAAAACCCGAGCGTCAGGTTCAGGTTCGAACCCTGCGCCTGGGCACGATAACCGACGCCGACGAGTTCGAGCTTGCGCTCGAAGCCATTCGTCACACCGGACACCATATTCGCCAGCAGAGCCCGCGTCGTGCCCGCCATCGCCACTGCGAAGCGCGAACCCGACCGCGCATTTACCTTCACGGACCCGTCCTGCTGCGAGAGCTCCACCTCCGGATTCAGTTCCAGAGAGAGTGCGCCCTTGCCGCCTTTGACCGTCACGACGGTGCCGTCCTGCTTCAGTTCGACACCCTGTGGCAGCTGCACGGGATATTTCGCAATTCTCGACATAGTCTTGTCTCTGTCCGACGAAGCCGCCTGCATCAGGACACGATGCAGAGCACCTCGCCACCAATTCCCTTCTCTCGCGCCTTCCGGTCGCTCATGACGCCGGCCGACGTCGACACGATCGCGATGCCCAGCCCACCCAGGACCTTCGGCAGCTTCTCCTTGCCGCGATAGATCCTGAGCCCCGGCCTGCTCGAGCGCTCGAGGCGTTCGATGACGGGCTTGCCCTCGAAATACTTGAGCTCGATCGTCAGCGTCTTTGCGGCACCTTCGCCCTCGGTCGCAAAATCGGTAATGTAACCCTCGTCCTTCAGGACCTTCGCGACGGCCTCCTTGGCCTGCGACGCCGGCATGGCAACGCTCACCTTGCGCGCCTTCTGCCCGTTGCGGATACGCGTCAGCATGTCGGAGATCGGATCGGTCATACCCATGGTGTCTCGCTCCCTTACCAGCTGGCTTTCGTCAGCCCGGGAATCTCGCCGCTCATCGCGGCTTCTCTGAGCTTGTTACGGCCGAGGCCGAACTTCCGATAGAACCCGTGCGGGCGCCCCGTGATGGCGCAGCGATTGCGCTTCCGCGACGGGCTGGCGTCGCGGGGCATCGCGTTGAGCCTGGCCTGCGCCACCGCGCGCTCCTCGTCGGACGCCTTGATGTTGCGGATCGTCGCCTTGAGCGCGGCGCGCTTGTTCGCGTACCGGGCTACGAGTTTCGCGCGTTTGCGTTCGCGCATGATCATGGATTTCTTTGCCATGTTAATAAGTACTCGTTTTCACTGTTTTCAAAAATTGTCGCTGCAGCGTTCTTCTTGCGCAGCCAGATTCAAAATTCCCTGGTTCCCTATTTCTTGAAGGGGAAGTTGAACGCTTCCAGGAGCGCCCTGCCTTCCTCCGGATTGCGTGCCGTCGTCGAGATCGTGATGTCCATCCCGCGGATCGTATCGATCTCGTCGTAATTGATCTCCGGGAAGATGATCTGTTCCGCCACGCCCAGGCTGTAGTTGCCCTGCTTGTCGAACGCCCGCGGGTTCAGGCCGCGGAAGTCACGGATGCGCGGGATCGCGATATTCACGAGGCGATCGAGGAATTCGTACATGCGCTCGCGCCGCAGCGTCACCTTGCATCCGATCGGCATGCCGTCACGGATCTTGAACGCCGCCACCGATTTGCGGGCGAGCGTAGTAACCGGGCGCTGGCCGGAAATCTTCTCCATGTCCTCGCGCGCCTTCTCGAGCACCTTCTTGTCGGCGACCGCCTCACCCACACCCATGTTGAGCGTGATCTTGGTGATGCGCGGCACCTCCATCGGGTTCTTGAGACCGAGCTTTTTCTGGATCTCGCCCATCAGCTCCGTCTTGTACTTTTCCTGTAAGCGTGACATCCTGTTTTGTCCGCGTCCTCGTTAAATATCGACCGCGTCGCCGTTCCTGAACACGCGAATCTTCGTGCCGTCTTCCTTCACCTTGAACCCTACACGTTCGCCCTTCTTGGACTTGTGGTTGTAGACCAGCAGGTTCGAGTGCTCGATCGGCATCGCCTTGTCCTTGATGCCGCCGGCCTCGCCCACGTTCGGGTTCGGCTTGACGTGCTTCTTCACGATGTTGATGCCCTCGACGACGACACGACCATCGTCGAATACCTCGATGACGGTTCCGCGACGGCCCTTGTCCTTGCCGGTCTTTACGACGACCTCATCGCCTTTTCTGATCTTGTTCATTTCTCAATCGCGGCTTTTGCCGCTCCTGTATTCAAACTGTTCGATACGTGACCGAAGCGGCTGCTACAACACTTCGGGCGCTAACGAGATGATCTTCATGAACTGGTTCGTACGCAGTTCCCTCGTAACCGGGCCGAAGATACGCGTACCGATCGGCTCGAGACGCGCGTTCAACAGCACGGCCGCGTTGCCGTCGAAGCGGATCAGCGAGCCATCCTTGCGCCGCACGCCCTTGCGCGTACGCACGACGACCGCGTTGTACACCTCGCCCTTCTTCACCTTGCCGCGAGGAATGGCATCCTTGACGCTGACTTTGATCACGTCGCCGACGTCGGCATAACGCCGCTTCGAGCCGCCGAGCACCTTGATGCACTGCACGCGGCGCGCGCCCGAATTGTCGGCGGCATCAAGAACTGTCTGCATCTGAATCATGGCTGTGTTCCCAAATCAGACGCGCTCTGGCGCGCGCTCGACAACTTCCACGACCGTCCACGACTTGTGCTTCGAGATCGGCCTGCATTCCGAGATCGCAACGCGATCGCCTTCCTTGCACTCGTTCCCGGCGTCATGCGCGAGGATCCTGGTGGTCCGGCGGACATACTTGCCGTACACGGGATGCTTGATCCGGCGCTCGACGGCCACCGAGACGGTCTTGTCCATCTTGTTGCTGACGACGCGTCCGACAACCGTACGTTTCGTCTTCTCGTTCTTCTCGCTCATTCGCTGTCACCCGCTCCGCGCGCGAATTCACCGAGAATCGTCTTCACTCGCGCGATGTCCTTCCTGACGCGGCGATGCTCGTGATGATGCGAGAGTTCGCCGGATGCCTGCTGCATGCGCAGGTTGAATTGCTCGCGGCGCAGCGCCACGAGTTCCTCGTTAAGCTCGTCGACTGACTTCTGTCTCAGCTCCTCTGCCTTCATCACATCACCTGCCGCTCGACGAATTCGGTCTGGAAAGGGAGCTTCGCCGCCGCCAGGCGGAAGGCCTCGCGCGCGATCTCCTCGGTCACGCCTTCCATCTCGTACAGCACGCGACCCGGCTGGATCTGGCATACCCAGTACTCGACGTTGCCCTTGCCCTTGCCCTGCCGGACTTCGAGGGGCTTCTTCGAAATCGGCTTATCCGGGAATACCCGGATCCAGATCTTGCCGCCGCGCTTGATGTAACGCGTCATGGCACGGCGGGCGGCCTCGATCTGACGAGCGGTCATGCGGCCGCGATCCAGCGCCTTCAGACCATAGGTGCCGAAAGCGACGGTGTTGCCGCGCTGCGCCAGGCCGCGGTTGCGCATCTTGTGCTGCTTGCGAAATTTGGTTCGTTTAGGTTGTAACATCGTTCAATTCCCGGAATCGGTGCTCAGCTGCGCGCGCCCGTGGCCGCTTCGGCGGGTTCCGCCACGGCCGGCTCGGCCTTGTCGAACACTTCGCCCTTGAAAATCCATACCTTGACCCCGATGACGCCGTAGGTCGTCCGCGCCTCGGCCAGGCCGTAATCGATGTCCGCACGAAGTGTGTGCAGCGGCACACGACCCTCGCGGTACCACTCCGAACGCGCGATTTCCGCGCCGTTCAGACGGCCGCCGACCTTGACCTTGACGCCTTCGGCACCGACGCGCATCGTGTTGGTCACCGCGCGCTTCATGGCCCGCCGGAACATCACGCGACGCTCGAGCTGCTGGGCGATCCCTTCGGCGACGAGTTGTGCGTCCAGCTCGGGCTTGCGGATTTCCGCGATGTTGATCCGCACATCGTTGATGTGCATACCGATCATCCTGGCGACTTCCGCGCGGAGCTTCTCGATGTCCTCGCCCTTCTTGCCGATGACGATGCCGGGCCGCGCAGTGTGGATCGTGATGTTCGCCTTCTTCGACGGACGCTCGATCGAGATACGGCTGACCGAGGCATCCTTGAGCTTCTTCTTGATGAAGACGCGCAGCTGGTGATCGGTCCGCACGTATTCCGGGAACGCGTGCGAATCGGCGTACCATTTGGACGACCAGTCCTTGACGATGCCCAGGCGTATACCGGTTGGATGTACTTTCTGGCCCATATTCCCTACTCGTCCCCGACTTGAATCGTGATGTGGCTATTGCGCTTGAGAATTCGAGCACCCCGGCCCTTCGCGCGGGCGCGGTACCGGCGGAACATCGGACGCATCGTCCACCATCACCGTCGAAACCTTCAGCTCATCGATGTCCGCACCGTGATTGTGTTCGGCATTCGCGATCGCCGACTCGAGAACCTTCTTCACGATCCGCGCGCTCTTCTTGGGCATGAACGTCAACGTACGCAGCGCCTCATCGACCGACTTGCCGCGGATGGTGTCTGCCACCAGACGGCACTTCTGCGGCGAAATGCGCGCGAAACGGAGTTTAGCTGCAACTTGCATCTGCCCTGACTCCTCAGGTCTTGACCGTCTTGCGGTCACCGGAGTGTCCGCGGAACGTTCTCGTGGTCGCAAATTCGCCAAGCTTGTGGCCGACCATGTTCTCCGATACCAGGACAGGCACATGCTGACGGCCGTTATGCACGGCGATGGTCAGCCCGACCATGTCCGGCAATACCATCGAGCGGCGCGACCAGGTCTTGATCGGCCGGCGGTCGTTGTGGCGCATGGCCTCGGCGACCTTCTTCGCCAGGTGCGTGTCGACGAACGGACCTTTTCTTACACTGCGTGGCATTCCATCGATCCTTTAGAATCTGTTTCCCGGTTCAATCGCGGCTGAAGCCGCTCCTACTTCCGCTTGCGGCGGCGCGCGATCATGCTGTCGGTGCGCTTGTTGTTCCGCGTCTTGTAACCCTTCGTCGGCGTGCCCCACGGGGCTCACAGGGTGCCGCCCGCCGGACGTTCTGCCTTCGCCGCCGCCGTGCGGATGGTCGACCGGGTTCATCGCGACGCCGCGGACCGTCGGCCGCACGCCGCGCCAGCGCTGTGCGCCGGCCTTGCCGAGCTTGCGCAGGTTGTGTTCGCCGTGGCCGACCTCGCCGATCGTGGCGCGGCAGTCGATGTGGATCCTGCGCATCTCGCCGGAACGGAGCCTGAGCGTCGCGTAGACACCCTCGCGGGCCGCGAGCTGGGCGCCGGCGCCCGCCGAACGCACGAGCTGACCGCCCTTGCCGGGCTTCATTTCGACGTTGTGGATCACGGTGCCGACCGGGATGGCCCTGAGCGGCAGTGCGTTGCCGGGCTTGATCGGCGCATCCTCGCCGCTGACTGATCGTGTCGCCCGCGGCGACGCCCTTGGCGGCAAGGATGTAGCGGCGCTCGCCGTCGGCGTATTTCACCAGTGCCAGGTGCGCACTCCGGTTCGGATCGTATTCCAGGCGTTCGACCGTGCCCGGGATACCGTCCTTGTCGCGCTTGAAATCGACGATGCGGTAGCGCTGCTTGTGGCCGCCGCCCTGGTGCCGGACCGTCATGCGGCCGTCGTTGTTGCGGCCACCCGTCGACGTTTTCTTGGCCGTCAGCGGACCGTAACGGCTTGCCCTTGTGCAGCTCCGGCGTCTTGACCGCGATGACGAATCGGCGTCCGGCGGAGGTCGGTTTCGATTTCTGCAGTGCCATGTCCCGTTACCTCATTCCGTGCCGAACAGCGTCTCGATCTGGCTGCCTTCGGCAAGCCGGACGTACGCCTTCTTCCAGTCCTTGCGGCGGCCGCTGGTGCGGCCGAAGCGCTTGGTCTTGCCTTTCACGTTGACGACCGTGACGTCCTCCACCGCTACCTCGAACAGCAGTTCGACGGCCTGGCGGATCTCGGTCTTGGTCGCGTCGTCGCGGACCTTGAGCACGACCTGGTTGTGTTCGGCGGCGATATGACTCTTCTCCGACACGTGCGGGCCGCGGATGATGGTCATGAGGCGTTCCTGACGTCGTGCGGTGCTCATGACAGTCGCTCCTCGAGCAGTTTCAGGGCCGGCACCGTGATCAGCACCTTCTCGAAGCGGATCAGTACCACCGGATCGATCGAACCCGCGTCGCAGATACCGACGTTCGGCAGGTTGCGCGCCGCAAGGAACAGGGACTCGTCGAAAGCCTCGTTGACGATCAGCACGTTGTCGAGACCGAACTCGCCGAGTTTGTCCGCGAGCAGTTTCGTCTTCGGCGCCTCGACGCCGAACTCCTTGACGACGACCAGGCGATCCTGGCGCACCAGCTCGGAAAGCACCGAACGCAGGGCCGCACGATACATCTTGCGATTGACCTTCTGCTCGTAGTTGCGCGGCTTCGCGGCAAAAGCGCGACCGCCGCCGACCCAGATCGGGCTGCGGATCGTGCCGGCGCGGGCACGTCCGGTGCCTTTCTGGCGCCACGGCTTGGCGCCGCCGCCGCGGACACTGGCGCGGTTCTTCTGCGCCTTCGTGCCGGCGCGAGCACCGGACAGATAGGCAGTGACCACCTGATGGACGAGCGGCTCGTTGAACGCGGCGCCGAACGCCGCGTCGGTCGACGTCTACCGTGCCGCTGCCCTGCATCTTCAGCTTCATGAGGACGACCCCTTGCCCTTCACCTTGACGGCCGGACCGGACGATCACGCGGCCGCCGCGATGGCCCGGGCACGGCGCCCTTGACCAGCAACAGATTGCGTTCGACATCGACGCGCACGACTTCGAGGTTCTGGGCGGTACGGCGCACGTTGCCCATGTGGCCGGCCATCTTCTTGCCGGGAAACACGCGGCCCGGCGACTGGTTCTGGCCGATCGAACCCGGGCGCCCGATGCGACAGCGAGTTGCCGTGCGTCGCGTCCTGGGTCCGGAAGTTGTGGCGCTTCACCGTGCCGGCGTAGCCCTTGCCGATCGACGTGCCGATGACGTCGACTTTCTGGCCGGCCTCGAACAGGTCGACCTTGAACTCCGCGCCGGGCTCGAACTCGCCTTCGTCATCGCAGGCGGAACTCGGCGACGAGGTCGCCGGCTTCGACCTTGGCGGCGGCGAAATGGCCGGCCGCAGGCTCGAGACACGCGCGAGGGCTTCCGGCTGCCCGCAGTCAGCTGCAGGGCACGGTAGCCGTCGGACTCCGCGGTTTTCACCTGCGTGACCCGGTTCGGCTGCGCCTCGATCACGGTCACGGGGACCGAGTCCCCGTCCTCCGTGAATATGCGCGTCATGCCGCACTTGCGGCCAACAAGACCCATCGTCATTTTCAAAACCTCGCGCCGTAACAGACCCGGCGCCCAAGTATTCAGACACGCGAAAGGGCCAGCCATGCTGTCGGGCTGACCCTGCGTCCGGGCCGGGTTACCAACCCGATCCGGCGGTTCCGGGATTTGCCGTGTCGCCCCCGATTTCCTGGCGACTGAACGTGTAAGCGCCACAGAGCGATGCTTTGTGACGCCTGGTCCGGAGCTGGCCGACTCCCGGCCCGGCCAATTCCGGCGAGCCCGCAATTATACCCCGCGGAGGGCCCCAAAGCAACCGCCGACGGTCGTCCGGCCGCGTGCCACTTCAGTTCAGCTTGATCTGGACGTCCACGCCGGCCGGCAGCTCGAGCTTCATCAGCGCATCGACGGTCTTGTCCGTCGGGTCGACGATGTCCATCAGCCGCTTGTGGGTACGGATCTCGTACTGGTCCCGGGCATCCTTGTTGACGTGCGGGGAGATCAGCACGGTGAACCGCTCCTTCTTCATCGGCAGCGGGATCGGCCCCTTGACCGTGGCGCCGGTGCGCCTGGCCGTCTCGACGATCTCGCGGGCCGAATTGTCGATCAGCCGGTGATCGAAGGCCTTGAGCCGGATGCGTATGTTCTGGTTCGTTGCCATGTTTTCTCCTTGATGCTTTCCGGCTGCAGTCGCGGCGGGCTCCTACGATGTCTCGCCGTCTGCCGGCCGCTGCCGCTGAAGCGCTCCTGCGATGCCGCGCCGTTCTATTCGATAACCTTCGCCACCACGCCGGCGCCGACGGTACGGCCGCCCTCGCGGATCGCGAAGCGCAGGCCTTCCTCCATCGCGATCGGGTTGATCAGGTCCACCACCATCTGCACGTTGTCGCCCGGCATCACCATCTCGGTGCCCTCCGGCAGCTCCACCGCGCCCGTCACGTCCGTGGTCCGGAAGTAAAACTGCGGCCGGTAACCCTTGAAGAACGGCGTGTGGCGTCCACCCTCGTCCTTGGTCAGGATGTACACCTCCGCCTCGAACTTGGTGTGCGGCGTGATCGAGCCCGGCTTCGCCAGCACCTGGCCACGCTCCACTTCCTCGCGCTTGGTGCCGCGCAGCAAAACGCCCACGTTGTCGCCCGCCTGGCCCTGGTCCAGCAGCTTCCGGAACATCTCCACGCCCGTGCAGGTCGTCTTCGTCGTGTCCTTGATACCCACGATCTCGATCTCGTCGCCCACCTTGATCACGCCGCGCTCGATGCGCCCCGTCACCACCGTGCCGCGACCCGATATCGAGAACACGTCCTCCACCGGCATCAGGAAGTTGCCATCGATCGCCCGCACCGGCTCCGGAATGTAGTCGTCCATCGCCTCCACCAGCTTCAGCACCGACGGCACGCCGATCTCCGAGGTGTCGCCCTCGAACGCCTTCAGCGCCGAACCCGTGATGATCGGCGTGTCATCGCCCGGAAACTCGTACGTCGACAGAAGATCTCGCACCTCCATCTCCACCAGCTCCAGCAGCTCCTCGTCGTCCACCTGGTCCGCCTTGTTCAGGTACACCACGATGTACGGCACCCCCACCTGCCGCGCCAGCAGGATGTGCTCCCGCGTCTGCGGCATCGGCCCGTCCGCCGCACTCACCACCAGGATCGCACCGTCCATCTGCGCCGCACCCGTGATCATGTTCTTCACGTAGTCCGCGTGCCCCGGACAGTCCACGTGCGCGTAGTGCCGGTTGTCCGACTCGTACTCCACGTGCGCCGTCGCAATCGTGATGCCGCGCGCCTTCTCCTCCGGCGCGTTGTCGATCTGGTCAAGCTGCTTGACCTCGCCGCGACCGTGCTTCTCCGCCATCACCTTCGTCAACGCCGCCGTCAGCGTCGTCTTGCCGTGATCCACGTGACCGATCGTCCCCACGTTGACGTGCGGCTTCGTCCTCTCGAATTTCTCTTTGGCCATGGCTTCTTCCTGCTTCTTCTTATCATGTCATCGTCGGCTCAAGCCGCTCCTACAATGCCTCTGCGTCTTTCCCGTCCCCGTCATCGCGGCTCAAGCCGCTCCTACAATGCTCCTGCGCTCGATTCAGGAAGCTTTTCGCATCACTGTGTCGGCCACGCTCTGTGGCACTTCGGAATACTTCGCGAATTCCATCGAATAGACCGCGCGGCCCTGACTCATCGAGCGCAGGTCCGTCGCATAGCCGAACATCTCGGACAGCGGTACCTTCGCACGGATGATCTTGCCCGAGGGCGACTCGTCCATGCCCTGCGGCAACCCGCGCCGCCGGTTCAGGTCACCCATGACGTCGCCCATGTACTCTTCCGGCGTCACGACCTCGACGTTCATGATCGGCTCGAGCAATACCGGATCGGCCTTCAATGCACCGTCGCGGAACGCCATGCTGCCGGCGATCTTGAACGCCATCTCGCTCGAATCGACGTCGTGGTAGGAACCGTCGTACAGCGTGACGCGGCAATCCACGACAGGATAACCGGCCACGACGCCGTTCTCCATCTGCTGCCGGACGCCCTTGTCGACGGCCGGGATGTATTCCTTGGGTACGACCCCGCCGACGATGCCGTTGACGAATTCGTAGCCCGTGCCGGCTTCCTTCGGTTCGAGCCGGAGATAGACGTGGCCGTATTGCCCGCGGCCGCCGGACTGGCGCACGAAGCGGCCTTCCTGCTCGACCGTCTTGCGGATCGTCTCGCGATAGGCCACCTGCGGCTTGCCGACGTTCGCCTCCACCTTGAACTCGCGCTTCATGCGGTCGACGATGATGTCGAGGTGCAGCTCGCCCATGCCGGAGATGATCGTCTGACCGGAATCCTCGTCAGTCGTCACGCGGAACGACGGATCTTCCTTGGCCAGTTTGGAGAGCGCAAGGCCCATCTTCTCCTGGTCAGCTTTGGTCTTCGGCTCGGCGGCCACGGAGATCACCGGTTCCGGGAACTCCATGCGCTCGAGCATGATGGGATGCTTGATGTCGCACAGCGTATCGCCCGTCGTGACATCTTTGAGTCCGACGGCGGCGGCGATGTCGCCGGCGTAGACTTCCTTGATCTCCTTACGGTCGTTCGAGTGCATCTGCAGGATGCGCCCGATGCGCTCGCGGCGATCCTTTATCGGGTTGAAAATCGTATCGCCGGAGTTCAGCACACCGGAGTAGACGCGGAAGAACGTCAGGTTGCCGACGAACGGGTCTGTCGCGATCTTGAACGCCAGCGCGGCGAACGGCTCGTCGTCGGACGGATGGCGCTCGCCCTCGGTATCGTCCTCGTTGATGCCCCTGATCGACGGCACGTCCACCGGCGACGGCAGGAAATCGATGACGCCGTCGAGCAGCGCCTGCACGCCCTTGTTCTTGAACGCCGAACCGCACATCGTCACGACGATCTCGTTCCTGAGCGAGCGCAGGCGCAGACCCTTGCGGATGTCCTGAACGTCCAGCGTGCCGTGCTCGAGGAACTTCTCGAGCAGTTCCTCGTCTCCCTCGGCGGCCGCCTCGATCATCTTGTCGCGCCAGGACTCGGCGTCGGGCCGCAGCGCCTCGGGGATCTCGACCTCCGTATAGGTCATGCCCATGTTGCTCTCGTCCCAGTAGATCGCGCGCATGCCGATGAGGTCGATCACGCCCTCGAACTTCTCCTCGGCGCCGATCGGCAGCTGGATGGGCACGGGATTCGCGCCCAGGCGCTTCTGAACCTGGCGGACGACGCGCAGGAAGTCCGCGCCGGCACGGTCCATCTTGTTGACGAACACCATGCGCGGCACCTTGTACTTGTTCCCCTGGCGCCAGACCGTCTCGGTCTGCGGCTCCACCCCGCCGACTGAACACAGCACGGTGATCGCACCGTCGAGCACGCGCAGGCTGCGCTCGACCTCGATCGTGAAGTCCACGTGGCCCGGCGTATCGATGATGTTGACGCGGTGCTGGGCGAACTGCTTGTCCATACCGGACCAGAAGCAGGTCGTCGCGGCCGAGGTGATCGTTATGCCGCGTTCCTGCTCCTGTTCCATCCAGTCCATGATGGCGGCGCCGTCATGGACCTCGCCAAGCTTGTGAGAGACACCCGTGTAGAACAGGATGCGCTCGGTCGTCGTGGTCTTGCCCGCGTCGATATGCGCCATGATGCCGATGTTCCGGTAGCGCTCGATGGGAGTTGTGCGGGCCACGTCAGGATCCAGTGTCGATGGTAAATCGCGGTAGCCAACGGCTTACCAGCGATAGTGCGAGAAGGCCTTGTTGGCCTCTGCCATACGATGAGTGTCTTCTCTTTTCTTCACTGCCGTGCCGCGGTTCTCGGCTGCATCCATCAGCTCGTGGGCCAGGCGAAATGCCATCGATTTCTCGCTGCGGCCGCGCGCAGCGTCGATCACCCAGCGCATGGCCAGGGTCTGCCGGCGCGCCGGCCGCACTTCGACCGGCACCTGGTAGGTCGCGCCGCCGACCCGACGGGACTTCACCTCGACCATCGGCTTGACGTTCTCGAGTGCCGTCTCCAGCAGCTCGAGCGCCTTGTCGTCGGTCTTCGTCTCTTTCTCGGCGATGCGGTCCAGCGCCCCGTAGATGATGCGCTCCGCGACCGACTTCTTGCCGTCCGCCATGATCATGTTCATGAACTTCGCAAGCAGGTCGCTGCCGTACTTCGGGTCCGGCAGGATAGTCCGCTTCGGTGCCTGTGATCGTCTGGACATCAGGATTTAGGCCTCTTGGTACCGTATTTGGAGCGGCCCTGCTTGCGGTCCGAGACTCCGGCGCAGTCGAGCGTGCCGCGCACGGTGTGATAACGCACGCCCGGCAGATCTTTCACGCGACCGCCGCGGATCAGCACGACCGAGTGCTCCTGCAGGTTGTGGCCCTCGCCGCCGATGTAGCTGGTGACTTCGAATCCATTCGTCAGGCGCACGCGGGCGACCTTGCGCATCGCCGAATTCGGCTTCTTGGGCGTCGTCGTGTAGACACGCGTACAGACTCCGCGCTTCTGCGGGCTGGCTTCGAGTGCCGGCACCGTGCTCTTGGCCGCCTTGGTCGCGCGCGGCTTCCTTACTAATTGATTGACCGTGGCCATTGGCCTCTCTTTATTGTTCCGCGGCTGACGCCGCTCCTGCATTCAAATCGACAAATCGTCACTTCTGCGGCGCCCTTACGCGCGCGCACCCGACCGCTGTGCCGTTTCGGCCCAGATGTCGGGTACGGCGGCCAACGCCGGGTCAGGGAACTCGAGTCCTGTAACCCGTTGTTTTCGCAGCAAAAGCCGCTACGGCAATCGTTGTCCGCCCTGAAAAATCGGGGCCCGTCAGAACGGGCCCCGGGGTTAAGGCCGGGCATTGTAGAGACGGCCCCTCGCCGCTGTCAAGCTGGCTCCGGGCCCCGACTTCCGGCGTTCTCAGGCCTGCGACGCCGCCTCTTCCGCGTTCTCGGCCGGCTCCTCGGCCGACTCCTCGGCGGACGCCTCGGCATCGGCTGCCGCCTTCGCCTGGTCGAGTTCCTTGAGCTGGTCGGCGAAGTCCTGTTCCCGCGTCCGCCGGCGCTCGGCGTGGTGCGCGAAGCCGGTGCCTGCCGGGATCAGGCGTCCGACGATGACGTTCTCCTTGAGTCCGCGGAGGTCGTCGCGCAGACCGCGGACCGCGGCCTCGGTCAATACGCGCGTGGTCTCCTGGAACGACGCCGCCGAGATGAACGATTCCGTCGCCAGCGATGCCTTCGTGATACCCAGCAAGACCGGTTCCGCCGTCAGCGATTCCTTGCCCTGCGCTTCGAGCTGCTCGGCCTCCTCGAGGAAGCGCGCCTTGTCGATCTGCTCGCCGTGCAGGTAATTGCTGTCATGGGGCTGCTCGACCACGACCTTGCGCAGCATCTGGCGGATGATCACCTCGATGTGCTTGTCGTTGATCTTCACGCCCTGCAGCCGGTATACGTCCTGGATCTCGCGAACGAGATAATCGGCCAACTCCTCGACGCCCTGCAGGCGCAGGATGTCGTGCGGGTTCGGCTCGCCATCGGCGATAGTCTCGCCCTTGACGACCTGTTCGCCCTCGAACACGTTCAGGTGCCGCCACTTCGGAATCAGCTCCTCGTGGCTCTCACCCTCTTCGTCGGTGATGACCAGGCGGCGCTTGCCCTTGGTTTCCTTGCCGAAGCTCACCGTACCCGTGTACTCCGCCATGATCGCCGGATCCTTCGGCTTCCTGGCTTCGAACAGGTCGGCGACGCGCGGCAGACCGCCCGTGATGTCACGAGTCTTGGTCGATTCCTGCGGGATACGCGCAATGACGTCGCCCACGGCCACTTCGGCGCCGTCGGACATCGACACGATCGCGCCGGCCGGCAATGCGTAGACCGCCGGGATTTCCGTGTTGGCGAAGCAGACGTCTTTGCCGTTCTCGTTGACCAGGCGCGCGACGGGGCGCAGGTCCTTGCCTGCACCGCGGCTCTTCGGATCGAGCACGACGATGCTGGTCAGTCCCGTGAACTCGTCGACCTGCTCGGTGACGGTCACACCGTCGACGAAATCGTCGAACTTCAGATTGCCGGCAACCTCGGTCACGACCGGGTGGGTATGCGGGTCCCAGGTCGCCACGACCTGTCCCTGCTTGACCTCGTCGCCGTCGCTGACGGTGATAGTCGCGCCGTAGGGCACCTTGTAGCGCTCGCGTTCGCGGCCCATCTCGTTGATCACCGAGATCTCGCCGGATCGCGACACCGCCACGAGGTAGCCGCCGCGGTGCGCCACCGTCTTGATGTTATTCAGTTTGACGACGCCGTTCGACTTGATCTCGATGTTGCTGACCGCCGCAGACCGTGACGCCGCGCCGCCGATGTGGAACGTCCGCATCGTGAGCTGCGTGCCGGGTTCGCCGATCGACTGCGCCGCGATGACGCCGACGGCCTCGCCGATGTTGATGCGCTGTCCGCGAGCGAGGTCGCGGCCGTAGCACTGCGAGCAGACGCCGTAGCGGACCTCGCAGGTGATCGGCGAGCGCACCAGTACCTGATCCACCGACAGATCCTCGAGCCGCGCGACGGTGGCCTCGTCCAGCATCGTACCGGCGTCGAACGCCACCTTGTCGGTGCCCGGGATCAGCACCGCCTCGGCCAGCACTCGGCCGAGTACGCGCTCGCGCAATGGCTCCACGACGTCGCCGCCCTCGACCAGCGGCGTCATCGAGACGCCGTTCTTGGTCTCGCAATCGACCTCGGTAACGACCAGGTCCTGCGCCACGTCGACGAGACGGCGCGTCAGGTAACCCGAGTTCGCGGTCTTCAGCGCGGTGTCGGCCAGGCCTTTGCGTGCGCCGTGCGTCGAGATGAAGTACTGCAGCACGTCGAGGCCTTCGCGGAAGTTCGCCGTAATCGGCGTCTCGATGATGGAGCCATCGGGCTTGGCCATGAGGCCGCGCATGCCTGCGAGCTGCCGGATCTGGGCCGCGGAACCGCGCGCCCCGGAATCGGCCATCATGTAGATCGAATTGAACGACTCCTGTTCGACGTCCTTGCCGGCCGAGTCCTTCACGGTCTCCGCGCCGAGCTTGTCCATCATCGCCTTGGCGACCTGGTCGTTGGTGCGTGACCAGATATCGACGACCTTGTTGTAGCGCTCGCCGTCGGTGACGAGACCGGACGCGTACTGGTCCTGGATCTCCTTCACCTCGCCCTCGGCGACCGCCAGGATATCCTGCTTGCTCTCGGGCACGACCATGTCGTTGACGCCGATCGAAATGCCTGCGGACGTCGCGAGGCGGAAACCCGTGTACATCAGCTTGTCCGCGAACACGACGGTCGTCTTCAGTCCGAGCCGCCGGTAACAGGCGTTGATGACGTTCGAGATCGCCTTTTTGGTCATCGGCTGGTTCACGAGCTCGAAATCCAGCCCTTCGGGCAGGATCTCGGAGAGCAGCGCGCGTCCGACCGTCGTGTCGACGAGCTTCCTCCCGGCGACGGGCTTGCCGCCCTCTTCCGGCGCCTTGAACGTCGATACGCGGATCCTGACCCGCGCCTGCAGATCGGCGGCGCCGCTCTCGTACGCGCGGCGTGCCTCGTCGGTGTCGGAGAACACCATGCCCTCGCCCTTCGCGTTGACGCGCAGGCGGGTCATGTAATAGAGCCCCAGCACGACGTCCTGCGACGGCACGATGATCGGGTCGCCGTTCGCCGGCGACAGGATGTTGTTCGACGACATCATCAGTGCGCGCGCCTCGAGCTGCGCTTCCAGCGACAGCGGTACGTGCACGGCCATCTGGTCACCGTCGAAGTCGGCGTTGAACGCCGTGCAGACGAGCGGGTGCAGCTGGATTGCCTTGCCCTCGATCAGCACGGGCTCGAAGGCCTGGATGCCGAGGCGGTGCAGGGTCGGCGCACGGTTGAGGAGCACCGGGTGCTCCCGGATGACCTCCTCGAGAATGTCCCAGACCTCCGGTCCCTCGCGCTCGACCAGCCGCTTGGCTGCCTTGATGGTCGTCGCCTCGCCGCGCAACTGCAGCTTCGAGAAGATGAACGGCTTGAAGAGTTCCAGTGCCATCTTCTTCGGCAGGCCGCACTGATGCAGCTTGAGCGTCGGGCCGACCACGATCACGGAGCGACCGGAGTAGTCCACGCGCTTGCCGAGCAGGTTCTGGCGGAACCGGCCCTGCTTGCCCTTGATCATGTCGGCCAGCGACTTCAGCGGGCGCTTGTTCGTGCCCGTGATCGCACGGCCGCGACGGCCGTTGTCGAGCAGCGCGTCCACCGATTCCTGCAGCATACGCTTCTCGTTGCGCACGATGATGTCGGGCGCATTCAGTTCCAGCAGCCGGCGCAGACGATTGTTGCGGTTGATCACGCGGCGGTACAGGTCGTTGAGATCCGAGGTCGCGAAACGGCCGCCGTCGAGCGGCACCAGCGGCCGCAGATCGGGCGGCAGCACGGGCAATACCGTGAGAACCATCCACTCCGGCTTGTTGCCGGACTCGATGAAGGATTCCAGCAGTTTCAGGCGCTTCGAAAGGCGCTTGATCTTGGTCTCGGAGCGCGTGCCGGCGATGTCCTCGCGTACCTGCAGCACTTCGCGCTGCAGGTCGATCGTCGCCAGCATCTCGCGCACGGCCTCGGCACCCATGCGGGCGTCGAACTCGTCACCGTATTGTTCCAGCGCATCGAGGTACATCTCGTCGGTCAGCAGCTGCCCGCGCTCGAGATCCGTCATGCCCGGGTCGACCACGACGAAGGCCTCGAAGTACAGCACGCGCTCGATCTCCCGCAGCGTCATGTCGAGCATCAGGCCGATGCGGCTCGGCAGTGACTTCAGGAACCAGATGTGCGCGACCGGGCTGGCGAGCTCGATGTGGGCCATGCGTTCCCGGCGCACTTTGGTCTGCGTGACCTCGACACCACACTTCTCGCAGACGACGCCACGGTGCTTCAGGCGCTTGTACTTGCCGCACAGGCACTCATAGTCCTTGACCGGTCCGAAGATCTTCGCGCAGAACAGTCCGTCACGCTCGGGTTTGAACGTACGGTAGTTGATCGTCTCAGGCTTCTTGACCTCGCCGAACGACCAGGAGCGCACCATATCGGGTGACGCCAGGCCGATCCGGATGGCCTCGAAGTCGTCGACGGGGTTCTGATACTTGAAAAGCTTCAACAGATCTTTCATTTACTCAGCCTCCAGTTCAATGTTGATGCCCAGAGAACGAATCTCCTTGACGAGCACATTGAACGACTCCGGCATGCCGGCATCCATCTCGTGTTCTCCGTCGACGATGTTCTTGTACATCTTCGTACGGCCCTGCACGTCGTCGGACTTTACGGTCAGCATCTCCTGCAGCGTATAGGCAGCGCCATACGCCTCGAGCGCCCAGACCTCCATCTCGCCGAAACGCTGCCCGCCGAACTGCGCCTTGCCACCCAGCGGCTGCTGCGTGACCAGGCTGTACGGGCCGGTGGAGCGTGCGTGCATCTTGTCGTCCACCAGATGGTTCAGCTTCAGCATGTACATGTAGCCGACCGTTACTTCGCGAGCGAACGACTCGCCGGTGCGGCCGTCGACCAGCCTCGACTGCCCGGTATCGGCGAGATCGGCAAGGGCCAGAAGACCCTTGATCTCGTCCTCGGTGGCACCGTCGAACACCGGCGTCGCCGTCGGCACACCGCCGGTCATGTTGCCGGCGAGCTCGATGATCTCCGCATCGTTCAGCGACTTGATGTCCTCACCGTAGCCGCCGGTCTTGTTGTAGACCGTCTCCATGAATTCGCGGAGTTTGGCGACCGGTTCCTGCGCCTTGAGCATGTTGTCGATCTTCCGGCCCAGCCCTTTGGCGGCCCAGCCCAGGTGCGTCTCGAGCACCTGGCCGACGTTCATGCGCGACGGCACGCCCAGCGGATTGAGGACGATGTCGACCGGGGTACCGTCCTCGAGATACGGCATGTCCTCGACCGGCACGATCGTGGAGATCACGCCCTTGTTGCCGTGGCGGCCCGCCATCTTGTCGCCCGGCTGGATACGGCGCTTGACGGCCAGGTACACCTTGACCATCTTGAGCACGCCCGGTGCCAGGTCGTCGCCGGCCGTGATCTTGGCCTTCTTCTCGTCGAAGCGGCGATCGAATTCCTCGCGCTGCGAATTGAGACGCTCGAAGGCACGCTGCATCTGCTCGTTCGCCTCGTCGTTCTTCAGGCGGATCTCGAACCACTTCTCGCGGGGCACTTCATCCAGGTAGGCCTTGGTAATCTTGCTGCCGGCCTTGAGCTTCGCCGGACCGCCCTGCGCCACCTTGCCCGTCAACAGGCGCTCGATGCGCTGGTAGATGTCTTCCTCGAGGATGCGCAGCGTGTCATCAAGGTCCTTGCGGACGCTCTCGAGCTCGGATTTCTCGATCGACAGTGCACGCTGGTCCTTGTCGACGCCGTCGCGCGTGAACACGCGCACGTCGATGACCGTACCGTCCATCCCGGGCGGCACGCGCAGCGAGGTGTCTTTCACGTCGGACGCCTTCTCGCCGAAGATCGCGCGCAGGAGCTTCTCCTCGGGCGTGAGCTGGGTCTCGCCCTTCGGCGTGACTTTGCCGACCAGGATATCGCCGGCCTTCACCTCGGCACCGATGAACGCGATGCCCGACTCGTCGAGCTTCGCGAGCGCAGCATCACCGACGTTCGGGATATCGGCCGTGATGTCCTCGGGGCCGAGCTTGGTGTCGCGCGCGACGCACTGCAGTTCCTCGATGTGGATCGTCGTGAAGCGGTCCTCCTCCACGACACGCTCCGAGATCAGGATCGAGTCTTCGAAGTTGTAGCCGTTCCAGGGCATGAACGCGACGAGCAGGTTCTGGCCGAGGGCCAGTTCGCCCATGTTCGTCGACGGACCGTCCGCGAGCACGTCGCCCTTGGCGATCACGTCGCCGGCCTTCACCAGCGGCCGCTGGTTGATGCACGTATTCTGATTCGAGCGCGTGTACTTGGTGAGGTTGTAGATATCCACGCCTGCCTCGGTCGCGCTGGTCTCCTCGTCATTGACCCGCACGACGATGCGCGACGAGTCCACAGAGTCGACCACGCCGCCTCTGTCGGCGACTACCGTGACGCCGGAATCCACCGCCACGGCGCGCTCCATGCCGGTGCCGACCAGCGGCGCCTCTGAGCGCAGCGTCGGTACGGCCTGGCGCTGCATGTTCGAACCCATCAGGGCGCGGTTGGCGTCGTCGTGCTCGAGGAACGGGATCAGCGACGCCGCGACCGATACGATCTGGCGCGGGCTGACGTCCATGTAGTTGATGTCCTCGGGCGCGGACAGGGTGAACTCGTTCTTGTGCCGTACGGCGACGAGATCCTCGACGAACTTGCCGGTCTTATCGAGCTCGGCGTTGGCCTGCGCGATGATGAACTGGCTCTCCTCGATGGCCGACAGGTACTCGATCTGGCTCGTCGCCTTGCTGTTCACGACCTTGCGGTACGGCGTCTCGAGGAAACCGTATTCGTTGGTCCGCGCATACACGGCGAGCGAGTTGATCAGGCCGATATTCGGACCTTCCGGAGTCTCGATCGGACACACGCGGCCGTAATGCGTCGGGTGCACGTCGCGCACCTCGAAGCCTGCGCGCTCACGCGTCAGGCCGCCAGGGCCCAGCGCCGAGACGCGGCGCTTGTGCGTCACTTCCGACAGCGGGTTGTTCTGGTCCATGAACTGCGAGAGCTGGCTCGAACCGAAGAACTCCTTGACGGCGGCGGCGACCGGCTTCGCGTTGATCATCTCCTGCGGCATCAGGCCTTCGGTCTCGGCCTGCGTCAGGCGCTCCTTGACGGCGCGCTCGACGCGCACCAGGCCGACGCGGAACGCGTTCTCGGCCATCTCGCCGACACTGCGGACGCGGCGGTTGCCGAGATGGTCGATGTCGTCCACCGTGCCATAGCCGTTACGGATGTCGATCAGCGTCTTCAGCACGGACAGAATGTCTTCCCTGTCGAGCACGCCGCTGCCTTCCGACTTGTCGCGGCCGACGCGACGATTGAACTTCATGCGGCCGACGGCCGACAGATCGTAGCGGTCCGGATTGAAGAACAGGTTCTGGAACAGGTTCTCGGCGGCCTCCTTGGTCGGCGGCTCGCCGGGGCGCATCATGCGATAGATCTCGACCAGCGCTTCGAGCCGCGTCGTCGAGGGATCGATGTTGAGCGTGTTCGAGATGAACGGCCCGCGATCGAGATCGTTCACGTACAGTGTACGGATCGATTCGATGCCCGCTTCGATGAACTTCTCGACGAGTTCCGTCGTCAGTTCGGCGTTGGCGGCCGCCAGCAATTCGCCGGTCTCGGTGTCGACGACGTCGTGGGCCAGCATCTTGCCCTCGAGGTAATCGACGGGGACCGTGAGCTTGTCCACGGCGGACTTCTCCATATCCCGGACGTGTTTCGCAGTGATGCGGCGGCCTTCCTCGACGATAACCTTGCGGCCCAGCTTGATCTCGAACGTCGCGGTCTCACCGCGCAGGCGTTCCGGCATCAGGGCCATCCGGATTTCCTTCTCCGACAGGAAGAACTCGTTGGTGTCGAAGAACAGGGCGAGCATCTCCTCGTTCGTCATTTCGAGCGCGCGCAGGATGATCGTAACCGGCAGCTTGCGGCGCCGGTCGATGCGCGCGAACACGGCATCCTTCGGGTCGAACTCGAAGTCGAGCCACGAACCGCGGTACGGGATTATCCGCGCCGAGAACAGCAGCTTGCCCGAGCTGTGCGTCTTGCCCTTGTCGTGGTCGAAGAACACGCCCGGGGAGCGGTGCAGCTGAGAGACGATGACCCGTTCGGTGCCGTTGATCACGAACGTGCCGTGATCCGTCATCAGCGGCATTTCGCCGAGATAGACTTCCTGCTCGCGGATGTCCTTGACCGGCTTCGGGGTGCCGCTCGCGTCCTTGTCGTAAATCACGAGGCGTACCTTGACGCGGATCGGTGCCGCGTAGGTCAGGCCGCGCATCTGGCATTCCTTGACGTCGAATACGGGCTCGCCGAGGCGGTAACTGACGTATTCCAGCGCCGCATTGCCCGAATAGCTGACGATCGGGAACACCGACCTGAACGCCGCATGCAGCCCCATGTCGTCGCGCTCGTCGATCGTCTTGTCCGTCTGCAGGAACTTCCTGTACGAGTCGACCTGGATCGACAACAGGTACGGCACGTCCAGGATCTGCGGACGCTTGCCGAAGTTCTTGCGGATACGCTTTTTCTCAGTGAATGAATAGGCCATTCGAGAACACCTTCGTTGATTTCAGATGCGCGCAAGCAGCCGGCCGGTGGGATGGCCAGCTGCTTGCCCGACTTCGGTGGACCGTCGGGTCCTGCATCGCGAGACGATGGATCAAGAGTTCGCTTGCAGCCGATTACTTCAGTTCGACGCTTGCGCCAGCTTCTTCGAGCTGCTTCTTGATGCCTTCTGCTTCGTCCTTTGATACACCTTCTTTGATCGTCGACGGGGCACCTTCGACCGCGTCCTTGGCCTCCTTGAGGCCGAGTCCGGTGATCGTGCGTACCGCCTTGATGACGGCGACCTTGTTTGCGCCGAAGCTGGACAGCACGACATCGAACTCGGTCTTTTCTTCGGCCGCTGCCGCGGCTTCACCGCCCGCAGCAGGACCGGCGGCAACCGCCACCGGCGCAGCCGCCGACACGCCCCACTCGTCCTCGAGCATCTTGACGAGCTCGACGATCTCCATGATGGGCTTTGCGCTCAGTTCTTTGAGCAGTTCTGCATTCGACAATGCCATTTCTCTATTCCTCTATCTGTTTCCTGAGTCAGGATTATTCGTTCCAGTCGCCTCGGACTACCTTTCGAACCAGCTTACGCGGCTTCCTGCTGGCCACGCGCGGACAGTGTCCGTGCGAGCATCGCGGGAGGCTCTGCAAGCGTCCGTACCAGTGTTCCCATCGGTGCAATCAACACGCCGAGCAACATCGCTCGCGCCCGATCGAGGGTCGGCAGATCCGCCAACCTGTCGAGTTCGGACGCAGACAGCAATTGCCCGCCAGCCGACAGCGAGACCGCCTGCAGAGCTTCATGCTCCTTGGCAAAGTCCTTGATGACTCTGGCAGCGGCACCTGGATCGTCTTTAGCAAACGCGAGCAGGATCGGTCCCTTGAGTGTGTCCTGCATGCACTCGAAGTCCGTTCCTTTTACGGCGCGGCGTGCCAGCGTGTTCTTGACCACACGCATGTACACTCCGGACGAGCGCGCTACCTTGCGCAACTCGGTCATCTCCGCGACCGTCAGCCCTCTGTACTGGGCCGCGACGGCCGTTATGGAGTCGCCCGCAACCGCGTTTACCTCTTCGACAAGCGCTTTCTTGTCTTCGAGTCTCAGTGCCATGTATTACTCCTGGCCTACGGTTACACAACAAGACGAGGTTGCCCTCGCCCACCTGGTGGGAACTGCCTGTTCCCATGCCGGATGGCAACCGTCACCAGCTTCGACTGACTCGGGTTCAACCATCTGCGTAGGCGTCTATTAAGATCGGAGATCAATCCGATCGCCTACGGTCTTCGACGATCGCCGCGTCCCTGCGGCTGTCCGCGCCGGTGCCGGCATCGCTGCCGGCACCGCCGCGAATTCGCTTCCGCTCCCGCCGGCGCCCGCTCAGGCGTCGATCGACGAACGGTCCACGGATATGCCGGGACCCATCGTCGAGGAAACGGTCAATTTCTTTACGTACACACCCTTCGACGTCGCCGGCTTGGCCTTCTTCAGGTCCGCCAGCAAGACATCGAGATTCTCTTTCAGCGCCGGTACTTCGAAGTCCGCGCGGCCGATCGGGCAGTGGATGATCCCCGCCTTGTCGGTCCGGTAGCGAACCTGCCCCGCCTTCGCGTTCTTCACCGCGCCCTCGACGTCGGCAGTGACCGTGCCGACCTTGGGGTTCGGCATCAGGCCACGCGGGCCGAGAATCTGGCCGAGCTTGCCGACGACGCGCATCGCGTCCGGCGTGGCGATGACGACGTCGAAGTTCAGTTCACCGGCCTGGACCTTTTCCGCGAGGTCCTCGAAGCCGACGATGTCGGCGCCGGCGGCCTTCGCCTTGTCCGCGTTCTCGCCCTGTGCGAATACCGCGACGCGCACGGTCTTGCCAGTGCCGTTCGGCAGCACGGTGGAACCGCGGACGACCTGGTCCGATTTGCGAGGATCCACGCCGAGGTTCACGGAGACGTCGATGCTCTCGGGGAACTTCGCCGTCGCCAGCTGTTTCACGAGGCCGAGCGCTTCTTCGATCAGATACACTTTCTCCGAATCGACCTTGTCGCGGGCGGCCTTCTTGCGTTTGCTGTCGGCCATCACTTCACCCCCTCGACTTCGATGCCCATGCTGCGCGCCGTACCCGCAACCGTACGCACGGCTGCGTCCATGTCGGCGGCCGTCAGGTCGGGCATCTTGGTCGTCGCGATCTCCTCGAGCTGGGCCCGATTCACGCGCCCGACCTTGTCGGTGTTGGGCGTGCCGGAGCCCTTCGGGATTCCGGCGGCCTTGCGCAGCAACACCGCCGCCGGCGGCGTCTTGGAGATGAACGTGAAGCTGCGATCCGAGTAGACCGTAATGATCACGGGGATCGGCAAGCCCGGCTCGACGCCCTGGGTCTCGGCGTTGAACGCCTTGCAGAACTCCATGATGTTGACGCCGTGCTGGCCCAGCGCCGGGCCGACCGGCGGGGACGGGTTTGCCTGTCCCGCAGGGACCTGCAGCTTGATGTAGCTCGCTACTTTCTTAGCCATAGTTGGTTACCTTCCGAGTTCGAACGCCTGGTTAGGGCTCCTCGACTTACGATTTCTCCACCTGTCCGAAATCGAGTTCGACCGGTGTCGATCTTCCCAAAATCTGTACCGCCACCTGCAGGCGGCTCTTCTCGTAGTTCACGGATTCGACGACGCCGCTGAAATCGTTGAACGGCCCGTCGATCACGCGTACCACCTCGCCCGGCTCGAACAGCACCTTCGGCCGCGGCTTGTCCACGCCTTCCCTGACACGCTGTAATATCTGGTCGGCTTCCTTGTCCGTGATCGGCGCTGGCCGATCGCTCGACCCGCCGATGAAGCCCAGCACCTTCGGCACTTCTTTAACGAGATGCCAGGTCTCGTCGTCCATCTCCATCTGGACCAGCACATAGCCCGGGAAGAACTTGCGTTCGCTCCGGCGCTTCTGGCCTTCCTTCATCTCGACGACTTCTTCGGTCGGCACGAGGATCTCGCCGAACTTGTCCTGCAGACCCATTCGCTGGATACGTTCCTCCAGCGACGACTTCACCTTGTGCTCGAAATTCGAGTAGGCGTGAACGATGTACCAGCGTAAGGACACTGCCCTTATCCCTCTAGATTCCTGAGTGCAACAGTCGGCCTAGCCGACCAGTTTCCGGGTCAGCCAGAGAAGACCCGAGTCCAGCGCCCAAAAGAACACCGCCATGGCCAACGTAAAGACGAACACTGCAATTGCCGTCTGCGTCGTCTCCTGGCGCGTCGGCCAGACGACCTTGCGGATCTCCACCCGGGAGCCCTGGATGAAACGCCACAGCCGCTGACCCTGCGTGCTCGTCATCGCGATGCCGATGCCCGCGCCGGTCCCGACCAGTACGAACAGCACGCGCACCGCCAGCGCCAGATTGGGCTGGTAGTAGTAATACGCGTACAGGCCGCCGACGATCGTCGCCGCTGCAATCAACAGCTTGACGATGTCGAGGCCGCCGCCCTGACCAGTTTCCGTCTGTGTGTTCACTTTCGACCGTTCCTGGCAGGCCAGGAGGGAATCGAACCCCCAACCTGCGGTTTTGGAGACCGCCGCTCTGCCAATTGAGCTACTGGCCTGTCGCGTCCTATATCCTCAAACAGGGCCGCGATAGTCAGGTACGCGACACACTGTGCCCGACCTGATTTCGCATTCCACCCAAGCTATTTCCAGCTTGCTCCTTAATGTATTTCCCGGCTCCGCTGTCGCGGCTGAAGCCGCTCCTACGATGCCTCGCCGTTCTTGCGGGCCCCGCTGTCGCGGCTGAAGCCGCTCCTGCGATGCCGTGTCGTTCTATTCGATAACCTTCGCCACCACGCCGGCGCCGACGGTACGGCCGCCTTCGCGGATCGCGAAGCGCAGGCCTTCCTCCATCGCGATCGGGTTGATCAGGTCCACCACCATCTGCACGTTGTCGCCCGGCATCACCATCTCGGTGCCCTCCGGCAGCTCCACCGCGCCCGTCACGTCCGTGGTCCGGAAGTAAAACTGCGGCCGGTACCCCTTGAAGAACGGCGTGTGGCGTCCACCCTCGTCCTTGGTCAGGATGTACACCTCCGCCTCGAACTTGGTGTGCGGCGTGATCGAGCCCGGCTTCGCCAGCACCTGGCCACGCTCCACTTCCTCGCGCTTGGTGCCGCGCAGCAAAACGCCCACGTTGTCGCCCGCCTGGCCCTGGTCCAGCAGCTTCCGGAACATCTCCACGCCCGTGCAGGTCGTCTTCGTCGTGTCCTTGATACCCACGATCTCGATCTCGTCGCCCACCTTGATCACGCCGCGCTCGATGCGCCCCGTCACCACCGTGCCGCGCCCCGATATCGAGAACACGTCCTCCACCGGCATCAGGAAGTTGCCATCGATCGCCCGCACCGGCTCCGGAATGTAGTCGTCCATCGCCTCCACCAGCTTCAGCACCGACGGCACGCCGATCTCCGAGGTGTCGCCCTCGAACGCCTTCAGCGCCGAACCCGTGATGATCGGCGTGTCATCGCCCGGAAACTCGTACGTCGACAGAAGATCTCTCACCTCCATCTCCACCAGCTCCAGCAGCTCCTCGTCGTCCACCTGGTCCGCCTTGTTCAGGTACACCACGATGTACGGCACGCCCACCTGCCGCGCCAGCAGGATGTGCTCCCGCGTCTGCGGCATCGGCCCGTCCGCCGCACTCACCACCAGGATCGCACCGTCCATCTGCGCCGCACCCGTGATCATGTTCTTCACGTAGTCCGCGTGCCCCGGACAGTCCACGTGCGCGTAGTGCCGGTTGTCCGACTCGTACTCCACGTGCGCCGTCGCAATCGTGATGCCGCGCGCCTTCTCCTCCGGCGCGTTGTCGATCTGGTCAAACTGCTTGACCTCACCGCGACCGTGCTTCTCCGCCATCACCTTCGTCAACGCCGCCGTCAGCGTCGTCTTGCCGTGATCCACGTGACCGATCGTCCCCACGTTGACGTGCGGCTTCGTCCTCTCGAATTTCTCTTTGGCCATCGTGCTTTTCCTGCTTTCTTTGTGTCTCGTCGCGCTGCCAAGCCGCTCCTACAATGCCTCTGCGTCTTTCCCGTCGAACAATTCAGCCGGTGGAGCCCACACCCGGGATTGAACCGGGGACCTCTTCCTTACCAAGGAAGTGCTCTACCCCTGAGCTATGTGGGCGCTGCCAAAACCCGCCTTCCGCCTGGAGCGGGTGATGGGAATCGAACCCACATCATCAGCTTGGAAGGCTGAGGTTCTACCATTGAACTACACCCGCCATCTCGAGCCGCGTACTTCACATCACGACCCTCAACCCTTCACCGGGGTCCCTTTTTCCGGGACGCAAAAATCCTGACAGTTTTCCAAAGTAACCGTCCGGATTCCGAAAATCTCGTTGTACCTTCCCTTAGGTGGAGCTGCCAACCCAGTCACACACCCGGCTTGTGTCACGCGGCCTTTTGACGGGTACAAAAGTGGTCAGAGAACGAAGCCTTTCAATACTGCTATACTCGGCTCTGACTACCTCCTCCGAACTGACGTTCTGGTGGAGGGGGTAGGATTCGAACCTACGTAGGCATAGCCAGCAGATTTACAGTCTGCCCTCGTTGACCGCTTGAGTACCCCTCCGCGGACACAAGCCGCCTATTGTCTAATTCCCCCAACCCACTGTCAACCGGCGGTCCGGCCTCGTTTGCGGCGTCCGGGCCTGTCACGGCAGTGCCGCCGAATCCCACCGCCCGCCCCGTCGAGTTTCGCGGAAGGGTCCATAGGAGCGCTGCTTTCAGCGCGGCCAGTCGCGGCGGCAAGCGCCGCTCCTGCCGGTCCTTCAGCGACCAGTGCCAGGGCTCGTACAGGATCCCCCAGGGGTTGTCTTTGGGGTAAGTCATTGAAAAACCGAAATCTGCTGCCCGCTCACGCAGCCAGTCGAACGCGGTCGTCTGGTCGAATTCCTCGGTCAGCGGCCGCGAGCCCGGCGTCGCGATGTCCACCGCCCGTCCGGTATGGTGTTCGCTGTGGCCCGGCGCCGCATTGACGGTGAGGATCTCGTCGATGGTCTGCCCGGCATCCAGCTTGTTGCGGATCAGCGTCGCCTGGTACTCGACGCTCCGGAACCCTGAGACGATCAGCAGCTCGACGCCGTCCGCGGCGGCCGCAGCCACCATGGCCTGCCACATCTTTGCGGCGTCGGGCGTCAGGCGCTGCATCCGGCCGATGAGATTCGGTCCGACCTCGACGAGGTCGTCGGCTTCCTCGAACAGCGGCGGGCCGCCGTAGTCCGCGGATATACCGAGTTCCCTGTGCAGTTCGCGTAGCATACGGGTCGCGATTGTCCCACATCGGCGGACGGCGGCAAGCCATGAACAAGGACCGGATTTACGCGGACGGCGACAAGGGCGGCGAGCCGTTCCGCTTCGACGACACCGTGGCGGCGGTGTTCCCGGACATGCTGCGGCGCTCGATCCCCGGCTACGAGGCCACCCTGGAGGCCATCGGCTCGCTGGCGGCGCGCTATGTCCGGCCCGGCACACGCTGCTACGACCTGGGTTGCTCGCTCGGCGCCGCGACGCTGGCGCTGCGCCAGGGTATCCGCGTGCCCGACTGCCACATCGTCGCGGTCGACAATGCGCCGGCGATGATCCGCCGTTGCACCGAACTCATCGCGGCGGACGACGCGGCTGCGCCCGGCCGGACCGCCGTCGACGTCGAACTCGGGGATATCCGCGAGGTGGCGATCCGGAATGCCTCGATGGTCGTTTTGAATTACACCTTGCAGTTTGTCGGTCCCGGCGACCGCGAATCGCTGCTGCGCCGCATACACGACGGCCTTGTGCCGGGCGGCCTGCTGCTGTTGTCCGAGAAGGTGGTCGACGAGGACCCGCAGATGGAGGCGCTGCTGGTCGAGCTCCATCACGAACACAAGCGCCGCAACGCCTACAGCGCGCTGGAAATCAGCCGCAAGCGAGCGGCACTGGAGAACGTGCTGGTACCCGAGACCGTCGCCGCGCACCGGCGCCGTCTGCGCGCGGCCGGCTTCGCACACGCCGCCGTCTGGCTGCGCTTTTTCAATTTCGTGTCGCTCGTCGCGATACGCGCGACATGATCGACTATGGCCGCCTCTGGCAATGCCTGGCCGGCCTCGGCCTCGGCGACTGGCGAGGGCCGCTCGAGCCGCTGATCCGCGAGCGTTTCACGCCGACCGGCCACGGCGACCTGCCGCGCTGGCGGGAGGCCCTGGCCACGCTGCGCGAAACGCCGGCGGGCGACACCGGGCGCATCCGCGAGCTGCTGCTGACGCTCGCACCGTGGCGCAAGGGGCCGTTCGACGTGGCCGGCGTCACGATCGACGCGGAGTGGCGCAGCAACCTGAAATGGGCGCGCCTTGCGGCCGCGATCGCACCGCTCGAAGGACGCAGTGTCCTCGACGTCGGCTGCGGCAACGGTTACTACATGTTGCGCATGCTCGAAGCCGGCGCCCGGGCCGTGCTCGGCGTCGACCCGACGCTCCTGTATTGCCTGCAGTTCCTGGCCGTGTGCCGTTACCTTGTGCCGCAACCGGCGTTCGCGCTGCCGCTCGCACTGCACGAATTGCCGGCCGAGGGCGCACGCATTCGACACGGTGTTCTCGATGGGCGTGCTGTATCACCGGCGCGCACCGCTCGATCACTTGCGTGAACTCCGCGGCGCGCTGCGGCCGGGCGGACAACTCGTGCTCGAGACGCTGTTCCTGCCCGGCGAGGACGCGTTTGCACGGACCCCGGCCGAGCGCTATGCACGCATGCGCAATGTCTGGCTGTTACCGACCGTCCCGGAACTCCTCACCTGGCTCGCGCGGTCGGGATTCCGTGATGCCGACGTCGCCGACCGCTCCCGGACCACACCCGCCGAGCAACGCCGGACCGAGTGGATGCCGTTCGAATCGCTGGCCGATGCACTCGATCCCGGCGACCCGGACCGCACGGTCGAAGGCTGGCCCGCCCCGCGGCGCGTCGTGGTGCTTGCAAACGCCGGCTAATTTCCTTATTTTCAGTTTAAACAGAAACAAGAGAATCGCCATGAAGCTGTCGCCGGCTGTCGAGCGATACGTCCTGCACTGGGGCGAGATGGGCACGCGCTGGGGCACCAATCGCACCGTCGCGCAGATCCATGCGCTGCTGTACCTGTCGCCCGAACCACTGACCGCCGACCAGATCGTCGAAGCCCTGTCCGTCGCGCGCTCCAACGTCAGCACCAGCATCCGCGAGTTGCAGAGCTACGGCATGGTGCGCATGACGCACGTGCTCGGCGATCGCCGCGACTACTTCGAGTCGATATCCGACGTCTGGGACCTGTTCCGCGTCATCATCGACCAGCGCAAGCAGCGCGAACTCAACCCGACACTGACAATGCTGCGCAGCGTCGCCGACGAAGTCGATGACGAGACCGACACCGACCCGGTAACGAAGGAACGCATCCGCAACATGCTGGATTTCGTCGAGACGACGAGCGACTGGTACGAGCAGATCCACGAGATCCCCACCTCGACGCTCAAAAAACTGATGAAGCTCGGCCGCGGCATCACCAGGCTCGTGTCTCGTTGACCGGGGCGCGCCGGCGATCGCGGCTGAAGCCGCTCCGACGGAAACCAATAGACTACGGTGCCGGACCAGCATCCGTAGGAGCGGCTTCAACCGCGATCAGTGCAGCCGATTCAGTCCGCTCAGGGTAAGGCGGGAGGCGCCGGCCGGCAGGCGTCGGTCGTGATGATCGTACCCTTGCTGCGTTCGCGCAGCACCCAGATAGATTCGGTGAGCGCCTTCGCCCCGGGTCCGCCGCTGAACGTGCCTGCCGGCCGGTAGAAGTAGCCGCCGGGCTGATAGGTGCCGGTACGCACCTCGCCGTTCACGCATTCGCTGCCCTGGAATTGTCCGGCCGCGAGGTAGCCTTCGCGGATGGCGGACGAGGATTGCCATGGCAGCACCGCGCCGGGCGCGACGCGTTCCAGCCAGATGCGTCCGCCGCTGCCCGGGTCGGAACGTAGCTCCTTGATGTCCACGCCCTTGATGGCCGTCGGCTGCCAGTCGACGAGCTTGCTGTCGAGCAGGATCGGCGTGCGGATCATCGTGGCCGGATCGACGTCGTCGAGATAATAGAGCACGCGCGCGCCCTCGCTCGTGTTCAGGTTGAAGCCGATGTTGCCGGCCGGCGCGTAGAGGTAACCGCCGGGCGGCAAGGCGATATCGCCGGCGTCGACCCGCCCGGCCAGCACGAAGAGCTCGAGCGTCTTGCCGGGCGACGCCCCGGTCGTGCCCTGCCAGCCGGGCGGCAGGTCGACCCGATTGCTGCTGCGGCGTGTCTGCGGATCGCCGGAGAACTGCTTCGCCCGCACGCCGGGCAGGCTCGCGAGGAACACGTCCGGCAAGGTGTCCGCCTGGATGAAAGCCGGGTACGGCAACTTCGGCGGACCGGCAGCACAGCCCGCGATCAGCACCACGAAAAAAGCCGCCCAGAAACTGGGCGGCATAGCAAGCAGAAGATGTATCCGGCGAGTCACGAAACGCAGGGTACGAGACATCCGTGTCGCGCTGTTGGCTGCGTCAACCGCGAACAAGGGATGAGCCGCTTCTTCCAGACACGTGCCGGCCGCGCAGACGACCGGTCACTCGAGCTACGTGTTGAGAGGAAGCACGTGAAGCCTGCCGTGGAATCGTGCATCCGGCACGGCGCCCCATCCGCATTGCCTTCTACATCCCGTCTCCGTGCGTACCGGATTGGTACGCGGCGAATGCTACTACATCTTGTATACAAAGGCGAGATATGCACAAGATGTAGTTTTGAGCCGATGCGAGGGGGGAATCCGGCATTGAATCAGCCAACTCGCTCGGGCCCGAGGTCCACTCACCAGAACGTCGGCTTGTGGCTGGGTGTGGGGCTGTTCGCCGCGATGTTTGTCGCGGGGCCGCCCGAAGACCTGTCGCGGGCCGGATGGATGACGGCATCGATCGGCGTGTTGATGGCGGTCTGGTGGGCGACCGAGGCCGTGCCCATCGCGGTCACTTCACTGCTGCCGGTTGCCGCGTTCTCGATGCTAGGGATCTCCGGCATCCAGGATGCGGCGTCGCCATACGCGAACAAGGTGATCTTCCTGTTCCTCGGCGGCTTCGTCGTCGCGCTCGCAATGCAGCGCTGGAATCTGCACCGGCGCATCGCGCTCAAGGTGCTGCGCGCCGCAGGCGGCGGCGGACGATCGCTGATCGGCGCCTTCATGCTGGCCAGCGCGCTGATCAGCATGTGGGTCACGAATACGTCCACGGCGATGATGCTGCTGCCGATCGCCATGTCGGTGATCACGGTGATCCACAATTCCGTCGGCGAACTCGATCAGCGAGGCCGCCGCGACTTCGAGTGTGCGCTGCTGCTCGGCGTCGCCTACGGCTCGACGATCGGCGGCATGGCGACACTCATCGGCACTCCGCCGAACGCGCTGTTCGCGGCCTTCATGTCCGACGAGTACGGCACCGACATCCATTTCGCGAACTGGTTCCTGATCGGCCTGCCGCTCGCGGCCGCGATGCTGCCGCTGGCCTGGCTCACGCTGACGCGGCTCGCATTCCGGGTCGATTTCCGCACTGGCGGCGAAGGTCGCGCCGAACTCGACCGCATGCTCGACGAAATGGGGCCGATGAGCCTGCCGGAGAAACGTGTCGCGATCGTGTTCACCATCATGGCGCTGGCCTGGGTTTTCCAGCCGTTCCTGGTACGCATACCGGCGCTGGCGGGTCTGGACGATTCGGGCATCGCGATGGCCGGCGCCATCGCGATGTTCCTGGTCCCGAGCCGCGATCCCGAGGACCCGATGCTGATGCGGTGGCGCTATACCGAGAAATTGCCGTGGGGCGTGCTGTTGTTGTTCGGCGGCGGCCTGTCGCTGGCGCATGCCGTCAGCCAGACTGGCCTCGCCGAGTGGCTCGGCACGAGCCTGCAGAGCATCGCGACGCTGCCACCGGCGGCAATCGTATTCATCGTCGCGGGGATGATCATCCTACTCACCGAACTGACCAGCAACACGGCCACCACGGCCACGTTCCTTCCCATCGTCGGCGCCATCGCCATCGAGGCGGGTTTCGATCCCGTCCTGCTGGCGGTGCCGGTGACACTGGCCGCGAGTTGTGCGTTCATGCTGCCGGTCGCGACCCCACCGAACGCGGTGGTGTTCGGCGCAGGGCTCTTGACGATCCCGAAGATGGCACGAGCCGGCCTGGTGTTGAACGTGTTCAGCATCGTGCTCGTGTCGCTGGTCGCGATCTACCTCGCGCCGCGGGTGTTGTGAGGCCGGTGCGATGACGAAGCCTTACGAGGTGACCGCGCGGAACCGGGTCCGCCAGCTGAAGGACAAGGCGACTTACGAGCGCGATACGGTGCATGCGATCCTCGACGCCGGGCTGGTGGCGCACGTCGGCTTCGTGCAGGACGGCGCGCCGGTCGTCGTGCCGATGATCTACGGCCGCGACGGCGAAACGCTGTACCTGCACGGCGCCCGCAAGGCGCGCGTGATCCGTTTGCTCGAGCAGACCGACCGGGCCTGCGTCAACGTCACGCTGGTCGATGCGCTCGTGCTGGCGCGTTCCGCCTTCAATTCCTCGCTGAACTACCGCTCGGTCACAGTGTTCGGCCGGCCCGGATTCGTCGACGACGCCGATGCCAGGCTGCATGCGCTTCACACCATCAGCGAACACACGATGCCCGGCCGCTGGGCGGAACTGCGGGCACCGTTGACAAAAGAGCTCAAGATGACCGGCGTCATCGCGCTCGGGATCGAATCCGCGTCCGCCAAGATCTCGACTGGCATGCCGGCCGACGAGCCGTTCGATTACGGCACGCCCGTCTGGGCCGGGATCCTGCCACTCGAGAGCACGTTCACGGAACTGCGTGACGACGACCGGCTGCTCGACGGCGTGAAACCGTCCATCGCCGTTCGCGCCCTGCAGGGAAAACTCTTGTAAGAGCGTTGCCTGCAGCGCGACCACATTGACGCCAGCTTGCGTGGTGCTTACCTAGTCCGTGACAAGACGATAGCCGACCTTGCGGACTGTGAGAATGTGCTTCGGCCTTGCCGGCACACGCTCGAGCTTGCGCCGTAGCTCCGCGACGTGCGTGTCGACCGTGCGGCTAATCACGGCCGAAGAATGTCCCCAGACTTCGCGCATAAGTTCGAGGCGCGTCGCCACCGCGCCGCCGCGCCTCAGCAACGCCAGCAGGAGATCGAATTCCTTGGGGGTGATGTCGACCGGCGCGTCGGCCAGGATCACTTGCCGAGCTTGCGGATGAACTTCGATATCGCCGAACCGATACACGTCCAACGGCCCGGACTCGCCGCCGCCGTAACGTCGCAACAAAGCCTCGACCCGCGCCATGAGTTCCATCAGTCCGAACGGTTTCGTCACGTAGTCGTCGGCGCCGAGCCGCAATCCCGACACCTTGTCCACCTCTTCGCTCTTCGCCGTCAGGATCAGTATTGGCATCGTGGCGCCGGCGGCGCGCAGGCTTCGCAGCACGTCGATGCCGCCGAGGCCTGGCAGCATCAGGTCGAGCACGATCAGCGCGGGGTTGAGCGTTCGTGCCAGCTCGAGTCCTTCGGGACCGCTGGATGCGATGTCGACCTCGTATCCCTGCACCTCGAGGTTGGTTCGCAGACCGAAGGCGAGATCGTCGTTGTCTTCGACGATCAGGATATGGGCGGATTCAGCCACGTTCGGCTCCGATGGGCAGTTCGACGACGAATTCCGCTCCCCGGCTGTTGTCCGCCACGTAACAGCGGCCGTGCATGGCCTCGACGAGCGCGCGAACTACCGCAAGTCCGATGCCGGTGCCGCTGACGGCAGTATCCTGTTCGCGTCCGAGGCGGTAAAACGCTGACCAGACTCGATCGCGCTCCGCCGCCGGGATGCCGGGCCCTTCGTCCGCGACGCTCACGCGTAGCACGTCGCCCTGAACAGCGAGCGCCACCGTTACCCGCTGAGGTTTGGGTCCGTACTTGACCGCATTGTCGAGAAGATTGAGAAGAATCTGGCGCAGCGCATCGGTGTCGACAACGCCGACGGCAGTATCATCTAGATCGAGGACGAAGCAAGTCTGATTTGCGGTCGCCTGCAACGTGTCACAGACGTCGCGAATGACGGGTGCTATCGGTTGCAGGCGCAGGTTGCATTTCGTTGTCTTAGCACGTGTCGAGAACTGCAGGATGTTCTCGACCAGGTGAGTGAGCCGCTGTGCTTCACCATTGATGATCTGAAGCGCCCGGATGCGGTCGGACTCGTTGCGAAGCCTGTCGAGCAGGAACGTCTCGGCAAACATGCGAATCTGTGTCAGCGGGGTACGCAATTCGTGCGACACCTGCGAAATGAAATCGGCCCGCATTGCCATGACGGCTTGCTCACGGCTAGACAGCCATATCGCCAAGACAAGCAATACGACCACCATGAGCATTACGAACAGGAGCAGCGGCAGCCGTGACTGCGGCAAACCGCCGATGACCAGGGAAGACGCCGACGCAGGGTTGAGCGACGTTGCGATCGTGTATCCGGCGAGGATGCCCTGGTAGTCGTCGCCCAATGTGCGCTCGACCGTCAATGATCCATCGAATTCAGGATGTACTTCGTAAAGCACGTCTCCGGCCGGATTCCTGACGCGCAGAAACAACATGTCGTTACTCAGGTGGCCACCGGCCAGCGATTTGGGCAACAGCGGGCCACTCGCCTGCGCGGCTTGCAGCGAGGTGGAAACTCCGCGTCCGTCGACGATGAACCCGGGCCGCCTGCGGCCCGAAGAGTCGTCACGGACCGCAAAGATCGCCTGCTCACGCCCAGATGTGTCGAACAAGGAATAGTACGGGGCGTTGGAGCGAGCGACAAAGCGGCGCACTTCCTCCAGAAGTGCCGCGACTGCCGGTCCCGGTGCGCCGACTTCCGTTTGCGTGCCGTCGTCGGTCACGATGAAGAGTCCCGCCGCAAGTGACGGAGGGCGATCCTCAGGTTGCCCGGCATCCAGTGCCTCGCGCATTGCCGACGGCGATTCCGAGTTGGCGATCGCCGTGATCAGCGGATAGTAGCCGCGATAACCGAGCGCCGTCGTCGCCCGGCGCGCGTATTCGTCAATGACCAGACCTGCATAGTCGTGCAGAACCGCTTCGGCGATCACCGCGTTCGATCGCTGCAGCCGCCACGATTGCCAACCGAGGACGCCGACCAAGACGAGACTCGCCAACAACATGGCAAGAATGAGCGGCGATCGCCGTGCGCCGGGCAGAACCTGTTTCCGCAATCGCGACATGTGACCAGTGTATCTCCGCCGCCCGCAAAATCGGCCGGCCCAATGGACGGATCGCGAGATTCTGACGAAATCCTGACAATTCGCGGACCATCGTGACCCTCCGTACAGGTCCAATATCGCTCACCGCAATCGTATCGATTCGAAGGAGCGGTCATGATGGGGCAGCGTAACTCACGTATCCGCGCGATCCTCTTCGCGGGTCTGTTGGCTTTCGGCGTCGAGGGCCGCGCCGGCATATGGGACGACCCGAGCAACCTCAAGATACTCCCTGAGGACATCTCGCCGAACGAATTGCGCTGGACAATGAGGTTCTTTGCCGGAGATACAGGCTCGAAGTGTTCGGACTGTCACGTCGCCGAAGATCCGGAGAATCTGAAGACTTTCGATTTCTCTCTTGACGACAAGGAAAAGAAGCGCAAGGCCCGCCTCATGATCAAACTGGTCAATGACATCAACGCCTATCTCGCGAAGTCTCTCGGCAAGCCGGCCGACGAACTCGTGACTGTCAGTTGCGGCACTTGCCATCGAGGCCAGGCCAAGCCCCTGATGATCCAGGACGTGCTCGAACGCGCATACCGAGGGGGCGGCTTCGAAAGTGCGGCCAAACTGTACCGCAAGTTGCGTGAACGCTATTACGGCGGGTTCACCTACGACTTCAGCGAGAAGGCACTGACGATTCTGGCCGAGCAACTAGCGGACCAGGGCGATCCGGACGGCGCATTGCAGTTCCTTGATTTCAATCTCATCTGGTACCCCGATTCGGCACGAACCGTCTCTCTTGAGGGTCAGGTGATGGTCACGAAAGGAGACATACCGGCAGCCCGCGAGCGATACCTGAAAGCCCTCGAGATGGACCCGGGGAATAAATGGGTGCAATTCTTGCTCGACAAGCTCGACGAAGATTGATTTGCCGACCGGTGTGCCCTAGCGCATCAGCGCGCTGTTTTCGGCCTCGAGGCGCAGCAGGGCTTCCTTCGTGTCGAGGCCGCCGCCGAAGCCGGTCAGTTCCCCGTGGCTGCCGATGACGCGGTGGCAGGGGACGATGATCGGGATCGGGTTGCGGCCGTTCGCGGCGCCGACGGCGCGCACGGCTTTGGGCCGGCCGATGCTTTCTGCGATATCGCGATACGACTTCGTCTCGCCATAGGGGATGCGCTGCAGCTCCTCGAGTACCTGCACCTGGAATTCGGTGCCGGTCAACTTCAGCGGCAACTCGAAGGTTTTGCGTTCGCCGGCGAAGTACTCATTGAGCTGCCGGCGCGCCTCGGCGAACGGCTTCTCGTTGTAGATCCAGTCGGGTTCGGGGTCGCGGCGCATCGAGCCTTGCGGGAATCCGACGAGCGTGAGCGCCTCTTCATCGCCGGCGAGCAACAGATCGCCGATCGGGGTGGCAAGGTAACAGTAGTACATCGTTCAACCTCCGGAGCCCGCCAGGGAGCTCCACAATAATAGTGCCGCATAGGCGCGCCAGGGGCGCCATGCTTCCGCCCGGTGCGCGAGCGCCGTGGCGCCGTCGATACCCGTGCGCTCGGCCGCCTTCAGCAGGCCGAGGTCGGATGCCGGGAATGCGTCGGGGTCCTTGAGCGCCCGCAACGCCACGTACTCCGCCGTCCAGGCGCCGATGCCGCGCAAGGAAACGAGCGCGCGACGCACGTCGTCGACGTCCATCGCGTCGTCGAACACGATGGCGCCGCTCACCACCGCCGCCGCCAGCCCGCGGATCGCGTCGGCGCGGCCCTTGTTCAGGCCGATGCCGGTGAGCCGGGCACGCGCGAGTCTTTCAGGCACCGGGAACAGGCATGTCAGCGACGCGGCATCCTCGCGCCCGGCGAGCGAAACCGGCAGCGTGATCGGCTCGCCGTAACGTTCAGCGATCCGGCCAGCCACCGTCGTCGCGGCCTTCACCGACACCTGCTGACCGACGATGGCGCGCACCGCGAGCTCGAAACCGTTCCAGGCGCCGGGGACGCGGATACCCGGCCGGCGCTTCAGCAACGGCCGCAGGGTCTTGTCCGCGCCGAGAACGGCCGCGATATCCGCGACCGGTGCATCCAGGTCGAACATCTGCCGCACGCGCTGCACCGCGCCGAACACGCCGGACGTCGCGATGCCATGCAGCGTGAGCGTGATGCCGTCCCCGTCGACGTCCCGGCATTCGATGACGCCGGGGACACCGTCGACGACGACCGTACGCAGGTACGTGTCGCCCGCGACCCGCTCCACGCCGGCCGTGACGCGTCCGTCGAGAAAGCCGATCGCGGCAGACCAGTCGTAAGGCGTGCTGTGCGGCAAGCGTACGGTCAGCGCAGCGCCCGCAACGGCCGTGTCGTCATTGCGGCGCCGGAGTTCGCGGGGCGTGCGGCCGTAAGTTTTGCGGAACGTATCATTGAAGCGGCGCACGCTGCCGTAGCCCGCGGCGACGGCGACGTCCGCCAGCGGCAAGTCGGTCTGGTCGATGAGCCGCTTCGCGAAGTGCAGGCGCTGGGTGTGCGCGACCGCGAGCGGTGAGGCGCCGACGTGCTGGTGGAACAGCCGCCGCAGGTGCCGGCTCGTCACGCCGAGACGATCGGCGAGCTGTTCGATCGAGCCCGCGTCCAGCGCCCCGCCTTCGATCAGGCGCAGGCCCCGGCGCACGGTGGTCGACGTGCCGTTCCAGGCCGGCGTGCCGGGGGCACATTCGGGCCGGCAACGCAGACACGGGCGGTATCCCGCTTCCGCGGCGGCCGCGGCGCTCGGATAGAACGTCACGTTCGCCGACCGGGGCGACACCGCCGGACAGATCGGCCGGCAGTAGATGCCGGTCGTGCGCACGCCGACGAAGAAGCGGCCATCGAAGCGCGCGTCCCGGGACATCCGGGCGCGCTCGAAGATGGCGTGATCGTTGCTGAGGGCGCTCGGTGACATGAGCGCAAGTATACGCGCCCGCCGGAGTCGAATTAGCCAGAATCGGACCTGCATGTTCGACCGCGGACGGAGCACATTTCGTAGGAGCGGCTTCAGCCGCGACAGATTCCGCCGGGCCCGGGCCGAGTGATCGCGGCTAAAGCCGCTCCTACGGGTGCCGTTCGAGCCGCTGTGGCAGGATCGCGGCTGAAGCCGCTCCTACCGGTCGATGCCGCCGACGCAGAGGTACTTGATCTCGAGGTAATCGTCGAGGCCGTACTTCGAGCCTTCGCGGCCCTGCCCGGATTCCTTGATGCCGCCGAACGGCGCCATCTCGTTCGAGATGATGCCCTCGTTGATGCCGACGATGCCGTACTCGAGTCCTTCGGCGACGCGCCAGACGCGGCCGACGTCGCGGGAATAGAAGTAGCAGGCCAGTCCGAACTCGGTGTCGTTCGCGATGCGGATCGCCTCGTCTTCGGTCTTGAACCGGAACAGCGGCGCGATCGGCCCGAAGATCTCCTCGCGGAACACGCGCATGTCGTAATCGACGTCCGTCAGGACGGTGGGGTTCACGAAGCAGGCGCCGAGATCCGAGGGTCCGCCGCCGGCGGCGACGTGCGCGCCTTTCGCGATCGCGTCGTCCACGAACTTCATGACGTCGTTGGCGGCCTTCTCGTTGATCAGCGGCCCGACGTTGACGCCCTCGTCGGCGCCGTTGCCGAGCTTCAGGTTCGACATCGCGACGATGAGCTTCTCGGCGAACGCATCGTAGACGCCTTCCTGCACGAGGATCCGGTTCGCACAGACGCAGGTCTGGCCCGCGTTGCGGAACTTGCAGATGATCGCGCCCTTGACCGCCTCGTCGAGGTCCGCGTCGTCGAAGACGATGAACGGCGCGTTGCCGCCGAGCTCCATGGAGGTGCGCTTGACCGTGCCCGCGCACTGCTTCATCAGCAACTTGCCGACCGCGGTGGAGCCGGTGAAGGTCAGCTTGCGGACGGTCGGGTTGCCCGTGAGCTCCGCGCCGATCTCCTCGGTGATGCCGGCGACGATGTTGACGACGCCTGCGGGGATACCGGCCCGCTCGGCCAGCTCGACCATCGCGAACGCCGACAAAGGCGTCTCGTTCGCGGGCTTGCAGACCACGGTGCAGCCGGCGGCGAGGGCCGGTGCGATCTTGCGCGCCAGCATCGCGTTCGGAAAATTCCAGGGCGTGATGCAGGCGACGACGCCGACGGGTTGCTTGACGATGACGACGCGCTTGTCCGCCGACGGGCCGGGAATCGTATCGCCGTAGATGCGTTTCGCCTCTTCGGCGAACCACTCGAGGTAGCTCGCGCCGTACGCGATCTCGCCGCGCGACTCGGCCAGCGGCTTGCCCTGCTCGGCCGTCATGATCTGCGCCAGGTCTTCCTGCGCCTCCATCATCAGGTTGAACCACTTGCGCAGCAGGTTCGAGCGTTCCTTGGCGGACTTCTGCCGCCAGGTCCCGAACGCGCGCCCGGCTGCCTCGATGGCGCGGCGGGTCTCCGCCGTGCCGCAACTGGCGATGTCCACGATCGTCTCGCCGGTCGCCGGATTCAACACCGGGCGGGTCGCACCGCTGTCGGCGTCGACCCACTTGCCGTCGATGTACGCCCGGGTCTTGATCAGACCCTGATCCGAAATCTTCATCCTGAATGCTCCCGGTCATTGTTGGGGGACCGGATAGTATGGGTGCTGGGTCCTGCCGGTGCAACGAGCCCCCGGCAGGAACCGGCTGGAGGGTCAGGCCGCTTTGCGCTCGCCTTTCTCGAGCCATTTCTCGAGCTTATCGGCGCCGCCGATCTTCTCGCCGTTGATGAACACCTGCGGATACGTCGTCGCGTCGGCGACGGCCCGCAGCGTGCGGTCGGTGTAGTCGCGGTTCAATACGAGTTCCTCGAACTCGATGCCGGCGTCGTGCAGCAGGCCCTTGGCGCGGGCGCAGAACGGGCAGCCCGGGCGGGAGAATACCGTCACGTCGTACGGCCGCTGTGCCTCGGGGTCGATGTAGGCCAGCATCGTATCGGCGTCGGAGACCTTGAACGGGTCGCCCGGCTCCTCCGGCTCGATGAACATCTTCTCGATGACGCCGTCGCGCACCAGCATCGAGTAACGCCAGGAACGCTTGCCGAAGCCGAGCTCTTCCTTGCCGACGAGCAGGCCCATGCCCTGCGTGAACTCGCCGTTGCCATCCGGCAGGAAGCGCACGCGGTCCGCCTGCTGTGCTCGCTTCCACTCGTCCATGACGAACGCGTCGTTGACCGACACGCAAATGACCTCGTCGATGCCGCGCGACCGGAACAGCGGTTCCAGCTGGTTGTAGCGCGGCACGTGCGAGGACGAACAGGTCGGCGTGAACGCGCCGGGGAGCGAGAAAACGATGACGGACTTGCCCTTGAAGACCTCGTCCGTGGTGACGTTTACCCACTCGTGATCGCGGCGCGTGCGAAACGTGGCTTCGGGGACGGGTCGTCCCTCGATGGATTTGAACATGTCTTACTCCTTATTTGATATCAAAACGATCAGGCCAGCAGGCTGCGCAGCATCCAGGCGTTCTTCTCGTGGAGCTGCATGCGTTGCGTCAGCAGATCCGCCGTCGGCTCGTCGCTCGCCAGCTCGGCGGCCGGGAACGCCTCGCGCGCCGTGCGCACGACCGTCTCCTGGCCGATGACGAGCTGCCGGATCATCTCCTCGGCGCTCTCCTCGCCGCTGCCTTCGTCGATGGACGTGAGTTTCGCGAAGTCCGAATAGGACCCCGGCGCCTTGATGCCCAGCGCGCGGATACGCTCGGCGATCTCGTCCACCGCGGCGGCGAGCTCCGTGTATTGCCCCTCGAACATCGTGTGCAGCGGAGTTGAACATGCGGTCCCGTGACGTTCCAGTGGTAGTTATGTGTCTTCAGGTACAGCGAATAGCTGTCGGCAAGCAGCTTCGACAGCCCGCTCGCGATCTCTTCGCGTTGTTTCGGGTCGATCCCGATATTCAGTTCCATGTTTGTCCTCCTTTACTTCAGCGACAGGATAGCGCTTGTAGAAGTTACTATAAAATGGTTTAATTCTATTACTCTATCCTATTAAGTGAATGTATGAGACTCCCCAGCACGAAGCAGCTTCAGTACTTCGTCGCGCTCGCGGAAGCGGAGCATTTCGGGCGTGCGGCAGAGGCGTCGTTCGTCTCGCAATCGGCGTTCAGCAACGCCATCAAGGAACTCGAGTCCCTGCTCGACGTCCAGCTCGTCGACCGGACCCGCCGCAGCGTCACGATCACGACGATCGGTCAGCAGGTCGCCGTCCAGGCTCGGCTGTGCCTGCGCGACGTGCAGGCGCTGGTCGAACTCGCCCGCGGCCAGCAGCGGCCGATGTCCGGCGAACTTCACCTCGGCGTGATCCCGACGATCGCACCGTTCCTGTTGCCGAAGGTGCTGCCGAAGCTGCGCAAGGCCTATCCGGACCTGCAGCTCTATCTGTACGAGGAACAAACCCAGCGCATCTACGAGCGGCTGATGGACGGCGAGCTCGACCTCATCCTGCTCGCGCTGCCCTACGACCTCGGCGGCGTCGAGGTGCTGCCGCTTTTCCGTGACCGCTTCGCGCTGGCGTACCGGGAGGGCACCGAGCGTGTCGATCCGGATCACTATCGATACAGCCGGCTCGACGCCGACAGCGTGCTGCTGCTCGAGGACGGCCACTGCCTGCGCGACCACGCGCTCGACGCCTGCAAGATCCGCAACACGCAGAAGATCCGGCGGATCGCGGCCAACAGCGTGCTGACGCTGATCGAGATGGTCGACGCCGATCTCGGCGTGACTTTCCTGCCGGAGATGGCGGCGGATTCGGCCCTGCTCGGCAGCACGCACGTGCGACTCAAGCCGCTCGGCAAGTCGAGTTATCGAACGATCGGCCTGGCCTGGCGCAAGGGCAGCGGCCGCTCAGACGACTTCCGCACGATCGGCAAGTTCATCACAGAGAATCGTCAGTCCGGCAATTCGTAATCGTTGCGCTCGGCGGGATCGTCCGAGAAGTACTGCACGAACTCCCAGTCGTTGCCGTCGGCGTCATAGAAATACACACGCCGGCGGTGCGGATGGCTATTGGGCACGGTCGATTCCTCGAAACCCGCTTGTGCGAGCCGCGCGCGCAGCGCCTCGACGTCATCGACCTCGTAGCCGAGGTGGTTCAGGCCCGGTTTGCCGCTGTAGGGCTCCCAGGCCTCGGCGGGTTCGGCGGTGGCCTGGTTGAGTGCCAGGTAGGTGTCGTCGGTGCCGACATGCAGCCAACGCCGGCCCTGGTGCATGCCCTCCCGGCGCACGCGGAAATCGGGAAACGCGGCGGTCACGAAGCGTACCGCGGCATCGATGTCGCGGACGATGAGGTTGGCATGTTCCAGTCGAACGGTCATGGCGGTCTCCGGTAGTCGATGCAAGCAGGCTACGCCGTGACTGCTAGTATCACAACCGAATTGCCAATTTATCATCGACTTGCTATTTTGCCGGCATGTCCGACGTCCGCGAAAATCTCGCCCGCAACCTGCGCCGCCTGCGCGAGGCGCGCGGCCTGTCGCAGCAGCGCATGGCGCAACTCTCGGCCGTCCCGCGCCCGACCTGGGCGAGCCTGGAGACCGGCACCGCCAACCCGACGCTCGCCGTGCTCAACAAGGTGGCGAGCGCATTGAACGTGTCGATCGAGGAGCTCATCGGCGCACCGCGGGGCGAGTTCGAACTGATCCCGGCGGCGCAGGTGCGCGAGCGGCGCCGGCAGGGCGCGCGGCTGCGGCCGCTCGTCCCCGAGGCCCTGCCCGGGCTGGAGATCTCGCGTATGGAACTCGTGCCGGGCGGCTCGATGGTCGGTATCCCGCACACGACGGGCACCCGCGAATACCTGACCTGCGAGCAGGGCCGCATCGAGCTGATTGCCGCCGGCGCACGGCACGTGCTCGAGGAAGGCGACATGCTGGTGTTCCGCGGCGACCAGCGCCACTCGTACCGCAACCCGGACGCGCAGCGCGCTTGCGTGGCCGTGTCAGTGGTCTGTTTCGCCGGTCCCTGAGCGGGGTTTCTCCGGCTCGGTCTGGACCTCGAACAGCTCGCCGAGGATGCGCTGCCAGTCGCCGTAACGTTCGTCGACCCAGCCCTGCATCTCCGCGACCCGCGTTTCCATCCGGTCGACGGTCGGGCCGACCTCGTTGTTGAACGCGACGGCGAGCTGGTCCATTTCCTGCGACGTGATCCGGCTGTACTTGTAGTTGTCGTAGGTGTTCTCGAGCTGTTCGAAACTGCCGCGCGGCGCGTCGTTCGCCGTTACCTGGGCGTGCTGCGCGTCTTCGGCGCGGTACTCCAGCGACTTGCGGCGGTAGGCGCGCCAGAGGTCGTAGACGGACGCGATCTCCGAATGCAGCTCGCGGAACTTGCCGTCGATGGCGTCGGTGATGACGTCCTCGGCGCCGCGCACCTGGCGTATCCGCGCAAGCATCGGGTCGTCGCGCGCAGGCAACCGCAGCAACTCGACCGTGCCGTCGTCGTTCGTCTTCAGGTAGCCGGCAAACGCATCCGGCGCGAGCTCGGTCGCGTAGCGCAGGATCGAGATGTCGGCGACATGCGCGAGCGCATTTTCGTCGAGTGCATCACGCGCGGTGACGAGTTCCGCGGCGATCCGGTCGTAGAGCGGTTGGAAGCGCGACATGCCGGCGGCGGTGCCCTGCGGGGCATTGGCGTCTGTTACCGTACTGCCGAAAGCCTTGTCGAGCCAGACACGCCCGCTCGCGTCGGTCGCCGTGATCCGGAGCTGCAGGGTATCGCCGTCCGAGCGCAGGATCGTGCCTGCAACCGTGAGTTCGGCAGCGGGATCCGGCTCGGGCACGACGCGCACCGGCCCCCACTCGCGCGATTTCTCCAGCGTGTCGCGCAGCACGAACGGCAGGAACAGCGCCTCGATCTTGCGGATGCGGGGGAACACTTCGAGCTCGCGGTACTGCGCGGGATCCTTCGGCAGCCCCGGGTCGAACACCGGGATCGACACCTCGAGCGCGGTCACGGCACGCGCCGGCTCGGCCGCGAGACACGGCGCGAACGCGAACGCGAGAAGCACGATCCAACCGGAACGCGAGTGCGGATTCCGGCTCATTGCTGCAGCGGCCCGATGCTGCAGACGCGTTTCATGCTGAGCGTCTCGGTGCAGTGGAAATCCGGCGGCAGCCGGTCGTAGCGCTTGTAGAAGCGGCTGATCGTGAACGGCACGCGCGAGGTGCTCGAGGCGACGATCGTGAAGACGCGCAACTCCTTGCGATCGGCAGACACCGTGAAGCGGTTGGTGATCTGGAGTCCGCCCGGCAGCGTCAGCTGGTTGATGAGGTCCTTGCCGTCCCAGCCGCAGACTTCCTGGCCGTAAGGGTTGGCGGTGGCTTTCGCGGCATCGTCATAGAACGAGCACAACATCGTGTAGTCGTCCTTGCGCTGGACGGTGATCTCGTGCTCGGTCTGGGCGATCGCGATCTCGTCAGGCCGCGTGATCTTTTCCGCGAGGCGCGCGAGCGCGACCAGCGAATTGAAGTCCCGGGCCGACGGCCCGGCCGGGGCGCCCGGCGGGCCACCCTGCGGCAAGGAACGCTCGAGCTTGCGATAGGCGGCCTCGAGTGCGCCGTTGATGTCCTCGTCGCGAGTGTAGTTGCGCTGCCAGTAGCCGCTGAAGTCCGCCGGCAGCCCGGCCGACAACTTGCTCGGCATCGGCGGCGGCGGATCGACAACGGGCTGGCGCGCGCAAGCGCACGCCAGCCCGCACAGCAAAACGATTACCGCCGACCGCATCCCTAACCTGCGGCGACGGTATCAGCCGCTATTTGCGAGGAATGGCTTCCTGCAGCAGTTCGCTGCCGAGCTGCGTCCGGTACTCGGCGCGGTTGCCGCTTTCGCCAACCATCGTCTCGAAGGTCTTTTTCATCCAAGCCTGATACTCCTGCCCTTGCTTGTCGCCCTCCGGGCCGGTGGGAATGCTAGCCCGGATGGTGACGAGATAGATGTCTGCCTCGCCCTCGCGCGCGTATACGTTATAGAGGATCTTGGCGTCCTTGATCCAGCCCTTGGATTTCGCAAAATCCGTGCTCTTCTTCCATTCGGTCGCAAGGAACTGCGCATACTTGAAATCGCCGCCGTCCTTGACCTTGATGCCCGAAACCTCCCAATAGTCTCCGCTCGTGAGCGGCCATTCGTCGGCTACGGCGGCCGTAGCCGCAAGAATCATCATCGCGCCGCATGCCAGCACGGCCATCGCTCTCGTGAACATTTTGCTCATCGCTCAATTTCCTTGGTTGTTTTTCGTTTGATTTAGTTGCATCGATTGGTGGCAGCCAAAATAGCCTTCTGCCGTGCCGGCAGCTTACACCGTACCGCGGGCGATTGTTTGACTCCCGGGAAAGTCGGTCTGCTTCTTATTCGGCGGCGTGCTCGGCGATGGCGTCCAGGAAGTCGCGCCCGTAGCGGGATAGCTTCACCGCGCCCACGCCGTTGATGTCGGTGAGTTCGGCCTCGTCTCGCGGTTTGCGGCGACACATCTCGAGCAGCGTGGCGTCGCTGAAGACCACATACGGCGGCACGTTCCGTTCGGCGGCGAGCCGCCGGCGCAAGGCCCGCATGGACTCGAACAGTTCGGCGTCGGTGCCTTCCAGCGGCGCCTCGTCGGCAGGTGTTCTGCGGCGGGCCTGTTTCGCGGCCGCGTGCCGGATACGCGGGCGCGCGAGCGTCAGGCGCTCGTCGCCGCGCAACAGGGGCCGTGCGCGGCTGCCCAGCCCGAGCACGGACCAGTTGCCGATATCCTGGGTCAGGTAGCCGCGGTGGATGAGCTGCCGGATGACGCGACGTCCATTCGGACTGCGACAGGTCGGCGCCGATGCCGTAGGTCGAGAGCCGCTCGTGGCCCAGCCGGCGGATCCGTTCGGTGTCGGCGCCCCTCAGCACGTCGATCACGTGGCGCATGCCGAAACGCTCCCCGACCCGGTACACGCAGGACAGCGCCTTCTGTGCCTGGGTCGTCGCGTCGAATTGCTCGGGCGGATCGATGCATACGTCGCAGTTGCCGCAATCCTCGCCGAGCTCCTGGCCGAAGTATCCGAGCAACACGCGACGCCGGCACGTCGGGCTCTCTGCGAAGGCCACCATGGCCTGCAGCTTGTGCGAATCGATGCGGCGCTGGTCCTCGTCCTCGGTCCTTTCCAGGAGCTTGCGCGCCATCACGACGTCCTGCAGACCGTAGAGCAGGAGCGCCATCGAGGGCAGCCCGTCGCGGCCTGCTCGTCCTGTCTCCTGGTAATAACCCTCGATGTGCCGCGGCATGTCGTAGTGCACCACGAAGCGGACGTCGGGTTTGTCGATGCCCATGCCGAAGGCGACCGTCGCGACGACGACCTGTACGTCGTCGCGCAGGAAGGCGTCCTGCACGTCGCGGCGGCGGCCGGCGGCGAGCCCGGCATGGTAGGTGCCGCCGCGACCCCTTCGCAGCGAGGGCCCCGGCGATTTCCTCGACGCGCTGGCGCGAGAGCGCGTAGACGATGCCGGCATCCCCTGCCCGGGTCTCGAGGAAGGTCGCGAGCTGTGCCTGCGGCCGGTCTTTCTCGGCGACGAGATAGCGGATGTTGGGGCGGTCGAAACTCGTTATGTGGCGAGCGCGTCTTCGAGCCCGAGCACGCGCACGATGTCCTCGCGTGTCTGCGGGTCCGCGGTCGCGGTCAGCGCGATGAGCGGCACGTCGCGGAAAGACGCTCGCGAAGCAGGCCGAGCCGGGCGTATTCCGGCCGAAAGTCGTGGCCCCATTGCGACACGCAGTGCGCCTCGTCGACGGCGAACAGCGCGACGCGGTTGCCGCCAGGCGCTCGAGGAAGCGCTCGTTGGTCAGCCGCTCCGGCGCGACGTACAGCAGGTCGAGTTCGCCTGCGTCGAGCCGGCGCAATACCTCGGCCGCCTCGCCGGCGTCCAGCGACGAGTTGTAGCAGGCCGCGCGTACGCCGTTCGCCGTCAGCGCGTCGACCTGGTCCTTCATCAGGGAGATGAGCGGCGAGACGACGATGCCGATGCCCGGCCGGTGCAACGCGGCCATCTGGTAGCACAGCGACTTGCCGCCGCCCGTCGGCATCAGCACGAAGGCGTCGCGTCCTGCGACGAGGTCCTCGATGATCGCCTGCTGGTTCGGTCGGAACTCGTTGAGTCCGAAAACGTCGTGCAGCGTGTCGTGCAGAGTCGTCATGGGTTCGATGCGGCCGGTATCACCGCCATGATACCGGCCGCGGCGTCACACCCCAACGCCACTATCATGGTGCTGCGGCGAGCTATTCAGTCAGCACGTATTGTTCGGGTCGGAGCACGCGCACGTCCGTGTAGCCGAGTTCGACGAGCTGGTCACGGAGCTTGCCGGCACGGCGGCCGGTGCGGCAGTAGACGACGATCAGAGCGTCATGGTCAGCCGGCAACAGGCTTTCCTTCCCGGCAAGGGCGTCGAACGGGACGTTGACCGCGCCGTCGATGTGCGAGGCCTGGTATTCGGCAGGCGAGCGCGCATCGAGGAGCGTGAAGCGCGAGTGGTCGGCGAGGTATTCGAGCAGCAGCGGCTGCGGGACCTCGAGTGCGGCGCCGGCCGCCGGCGTGTCGTCGGAGCGGACGGTCGGGCTGAGAACGAGGACGAGAGCGGCGAGTGCCGCGACAAACAATCCCCTTTCCCGGACCCAAGACATGACGATTGCGAGTATCGCTATTCGTAGACTTGGTCTAATTCTAGGCTTGTGATATCGAATTGGTCAATTCGGGCTTGTACCGATTAGCGCGATTGATGCAGGTCGGCGTCGGCACAGACCGTTTGCGTTAGGCTTGCGGGATGACGACCTTGCTAAAGATTCTGTTCTGGGGAGCCGTCGGCTTGATCGTGGTCGCCGGCGGGCTGTTCCTGATACTGCTCGGCGTCAACCGGCACGATCAGCCCCCGTCCGCGGCGGCGCAGGAGTTCCGGCAGGCGCTCGACGGCCGGCCCGCCGTCCCCGATCGCGACAACGCCTATCTGATGATGCTGCGTGTCTCCGCCGGCCACCAGGGCTATCGAGCAAGCCGCCGCCCGGTCGTCGAGGCACTCGCGCATCACTGCGGCAATTCCGCCGCCGAATGTTTCGACGCAGTCGATGCTGCTCCCCGCGCCACGGCGCTGTGGCTTACCGACGAGGCCTGGCTGCTGGAGCGATACAAGACGCTGATCGTCAAACCGGTCTTCCTGCAAACCGTCAGCATCGGCGACGATGCTCCCGCGCCTGATAATAAGACGGTGCGCGATGGTCAGCGTCTGTTCCTGATATCGGCGCTACTGACCTCGACAAGTGGCAAGCAGCTCCGTACGGCCCTGGACCAGGATCTCGCCTTCTGGCGCATGGTGCTCGCGAACTCGGACTTGTTGATCACGAAGCTGATCGCGACGGCGGCGATAAAGCAACATTTCGAGATGGGCAATGAGGTCCAGCGCGAATGGCAGTCGAGGACCCTGGGCGACACTATACCGGGGTTGTGGCGGGTTGCGATCGACGGCAGGGAACGCTCGATACAGCGTCCGTTGATCGGTGAATGGCGGTACATGGACTTGTTGATTGCTTCGCTAATGACCGAAACCGCGAATCCGTTTGCCGGGAACGATGACCAAGCTCCGACCTGGCTGGACAGGGCAAAATGGCGTATCGCGCTGGCAGCCTGGCAGCCTCAAGATTTCAGCAATCATCAGGCGGCAGCAATGAAACGGCAGATCGGTCTTTTCGATGTGCCCTACGAATCGATCCCCGATGCCTTGCAAGCGTCGGCCGGCTCGGCCGACGACGTCCCCTGGCAGGTGGGCGGACCCTACAACGTGACCGGTAAAGTACTCGGTCTCACCACCTACACGGATTACGGCGGCTACGTTGTGCGCTTCTGCGACCTGGAAGGCATCCGGCGCGCAGCGCTGCTGACAGTATCGATGCGGGAGAGGAAGACGGCGCCGGATTCGATTGGCGCCGCAGTGCGCAACGCCGAACTCACCAATTCCTATACCGGCGAACCCTTCGCCTGGTCGGCAAGTACAGGCGAAGTCGTCTTCGTCGGTTTGGAAGATGAACCCAAAAGCGAACACCGATTCCGATACTGAATCTTCCGGGCAGTGTGATGCCGGTCACGTGACGTTCAGGTTCGTACAGTCAAAATACGCGTACGACTATCCAGGAGGTCACCCATGTCCGCGACCACCCGAATTCCCCGTATCGCACTTTTGGTGCTGATCGGCGCGCTGTCCACCGCCGCCCTCGCCGACCCGCCGGCGCACGCGCCCGCGCACGGCTGGCGCGTCAAGCACGATCCTTATTACATCGGCTATTCGGGCAAGGAATGGGAGCACGACTACTCGATCCTGTCGGGGCATTGCGATCACCATGCGATCGCGACGGTACTCGGCGGCGTGGTTGGCGCCACCGTCGGCTCGAAAGTCGCAGACAACGACAACCGCACCGTGGCGATGATCATCGGCGCCGCGGCCGGCGCGCTGATCGGCCACAAAATCGGCGAGGCGCTCGACGACGGCGATCGCGGCTGCATCGGTCATTCGCTCGAAGTCGGCAAGACCGGCCAGCACGTGCTGTGGGTGAACGACGTTAGCGGCGTGCGCTACGACATGCTGGTCGGCGGCGACCGCGACCATGGCGGGTCGAAGTGCCGGGAATTCACGCTCGTCGCCAAATCCGGCGACAGGCAATCTACGAAGGACGGCATCGGCTGCGAATCCAGGCCCGGCGTCTGGGATATCGAGCGCTACAAGAGGTAATCCGGTGTTTGCCGCTCTCAATGGGACTCAGTCGGTGAGGCGAAGCGTCGCGTAAACGGCGCGGTGGTCGGAGGGCCACGGCGTGACGACGATGTCGGCCTCCGGATGTTTCTCGCCGACGACACCGGCTCCGGTAACCTCGGCCTTGCCGCGCACGAAGATGAAGTCGATGCGGTCGTGGTGGTCCTTCGGGTCGTCCGGCGCCGTGGTCGGCGTCCAGGTGAAGGCGGGCTTGGCGATCTCGTCGGGGTAGATCACACGCATCGCGTCCTTGAAGCCCAGCGACTCCAGCTTTTTGGTCGTCGGGTATTCCACGACCAGCGGTTGCTGGCCGGCGACGACGGCGCGCTTCGACCAGTCGCGGAACGAGGGCTCGTTGAAGTCGCCGTTGACGATCTGCACGTCAGTATCGCGGGCGTTCTTCAGATCCTCCAGCATGACGGCCAGCTCGGCGCCGCGTGCGGTCTTGGCCGCGGCAATCGCCTCGTCGGCCGTCTTCAGCGGCTTCGCGCCTTCGTAGCGGATGCCGAGGAGCTGGTAAGGCTGGTACGGGAAGTCCGTGAGGTGCAGGTTGAACATCACCACACTCTTGCCGTCGACGTCGATATAGACGCCGGTGTCGTTGTCCGTGGCACCCGTGATCGGATACCGGCTGAGCACCGCATTGGCCCACAGGGGCCCGGTTCCCTGGCGCTGTTCGTAAAGGTGATAGCCGAGCGCTTCCGCGAGCGCCGGCGCGACGCTCTCCCCCGGCCGCGGGCAGTCGTCCTTGCTACAAAAATCGTCTTCGGCGCGGGTCTCCTGCAGGCCGATGATATCGGCGTCAACCGCTTTCAGGACGGCGACTGTCTCGGCAACGGGTTTGCCCGCGTTGCGCCCGGCGCCCCACATGTTGAATGTGAGAAGCTTGAGGTCGGCGTGTGCAACTGAACTCGTGCACATGCCAACGATTGCGATCAGTATTCCGACAAACTTTGAATAGGACATTTTCCTATCGTATCGCAAGCGCTCAGTTAGGCGCTCGCCGCATAGCTCCGCTTCAGCTCTTCAGATTGTTCGCCTTTCAGATGGTAGCCGAACACAGGATGGAGGTCGTCGAACTGGCTACGGGAGAACCACTTTGGGAAGTGCAGCCAATACACTCGCCTCTCCGGCAGGTGCACATAGAACCCGACAGCTGCCGCAGAGGAGGTATCGTTTGGCAGGGTGCCAGACTGGTCGGAGACACACCTAGCGGCAAACTTCAAAAAGCGCCGAATCAGATCCCAGTCCTTCCGATGCATTGCCTCGTCAAACAAAAAGTGCAGTTCCATCCACAGCGCCATCGGGATGTCGGCTGCAGCGGCCAACTGCTTGCACTCCGGCAAGAGCGTGATTACTTGACGACACCACGCGCGCATGCGCCTAACGCCTTGGATGAGCCGCAGGCGAAAGCGGCGCGCTCTTCGCTCTTCCTCTTGCAAGGGCGTGATGCTTTTGACTGTCGGCTCCATCCCTTTGTAAGACGGCGGTGCGATGATGCTAATAGCTCTGCCCATCGACGTGCTGGCTCGCTAACTCTCTGGGTTCCACCCCCTCCAGACAATTGACGTTTACCGCAACCGTACGGGTTCCATCCGGCATTTCCCCATATGCAAAACTTTCTACTCCGCACGTTTTGCAAAAAAGATGGCGAATTTTCTTTTTGTTAAAGAGGTACTCAGTGAGAGCCTCCTCACCCGATTCCAACTGAAAACTCTCGCGCGGCGCAAAAGCAAGAACAAACCCCATGCGCTGACAACGAGAGCAGTTGCAAGTGACGGTGCTTTCGAGATCTACGCTGACGTTAAAACTCACGGCTCCGCACTGGCAGCTACCTGCGTATTGCTTTGATGTCATGGATCAACTCCCCTTTCGGTATCGTGAATTCGCGGAGCGCCACCTAACGACCAAGCTCAGCCGCCGCGCAAACTGGCGCGAGCTTTGCACACGCAAAGCTCATGAACAGCTTGTTCTTTCGGCTGCAGCGCATTATTAGGCACCGCGCCGCTAGAGCCGATTGCTCCACGACTACGTTCCCGCACCGCTAGGTCTCTGCGCGATGATATAAACATGCGATTGCGGATGCTGGTCATATTCCAAGTGTCTACAGACACACCCGAACTCCGAAATTAGCTAAATAGTCCTCGGAATACCGAGGACACTGTAGTACATCCGCGGTCCCATTTCCGCGTCCACTTTTTCCGACGGAAAATCCAATCCGCCGGTCGTAAATATGAAGACGCCTTCCGGCGCCAGAGCACCCATGATTTTCCGCAGTACTGGCTCCTGCGCTGACAATGGGACGTGCCAAATGCTGTCCCATGCCGAGATGAACTCATACTTCCTTGAAGGCTCCCACTCGCAGATATCCGCATGATGAAATGTCAGCGTCGGATTTCGCTGCATCGCCAGTTGGATCATTCGCTCGGATATGTCGAGCCCCTCTACCGCGAAACCCTGCGCCAGCAGCAGATCGATGATTTTTCCATTGCATCCGCAGCCGATGTCCAAGGCGTGGCGCTTCTGCTTCACGAACGCAATGGCGCGTTTGTGCTGCTCGCTGCCATTACCCCGGAGAAACGCGTCGTCGTTCTCAGCGATCACGTCGTAGCTCGTTGCAACTTGGCGTGGAATCATCTGCTATCCGGGCGCCTAACGACCAAGCCCGGCCCGGTCGGCCGCAGCGCATTGTGATGCCCTGCACGCACGACCGAGACCGAAAACACTGATCACTATAGTATTCGTCGCAAGGTCATGAATTGCCTGCCTATCCTTGCGACTTGGAATCGTCAACACTGATATTGCCCCTAAGAGATACTTAATGCACAGGCGTAGATAAGCATTAAGCGGGTCAATTCGCCGCAATATGCCGTAGTTTCTGACTCGTATTCCCATAACCCATTGCCCGACCGTGCAATAGAACGTTGTGAGCAAAGGCTCATATATGATCGCAAGTCCTATGGCCGCTGCAGCCATGGCCCATATCGAATTAGCTAAAAGTGGAACCTTTGTTGCAACAAAGATAGCAAACCAGAGTGTCGCAACGTCGATCAGCGTCGCCAAGTATCTGCGCAGCAAATTCGGATACTTCACAATAACCTCCGCGTACATTGCGTCCAAGAAAGGCTCCCGCTAAGGAATGCAAGACCCATCGCAACGCTCGGCATTACGGGCAGCCAACCAGGTTACTGCGGACAGATGATTGGCGCCCGCAACGCTTCGATGGACAGCAATGGGCCGCAGCTTCATATCGGTGCCTCACGTCCTGCCGTTCAGCCGCCGGCACAGCCGGTCGGCTGCTACGGCTTGTTAGGTGGCTCCGTCAAATGGGTACACGAATAGAAGATCGTCACCATTCTTGACCGTGCCTCCCATGGACTCGTAGAAGGACACAGCTACCGCGTTCGATTGGTTCGTGAACAGGAACACATCCGCTTGTTTCGATCTGGCCTCGGCGAGGATGGTGTTCATGAGTTCTCTACCAATGCCCTTCCGTCGGTGTCGAGCATCGACCTCTATCTCATAGAGAAAGAGGTGCTGACGCTCGTGCGCCAGCCGGTCAAGCCAATGAGCATAGACAAAACCGACAACTTGGGCAGCGAGTTCTGCGACCAGGAGTACGTTGGCAGGATCGGAGAGCAAGTTGTGGAGATGCGCCTCCGACACGGTCCGCGAGTGGAATGAACGGATAAGTGTTGCTGCCGCTATGGTATCCCCCGGGTCCAATTTCCGAACGCACTCCTTCATATCTGTCCGCCTAACACCAAGTTAAGCTGCGAGGCGGTCCTGGCGCTTGGGTTGCGCAAGCAAGCCAAGTGACAGGTTCCCTCGTCTGCTTCAACTTCATGTTAGGCCTCAAGTGCACTGACTGTGACATAGTAGCCATCAGGGTCCCTAAGCGAAAATTCCAACGTGCCTGTCGAATTGTTCAGATGCGGCTCCTCTTCAAACGATCCTAGCTCGCGCGCTGCAGCAAGCGACTCATCGAAGTCATCGGATCGAAAGAACAATAGCAGCCCGTTTCCGGGTTCGGCACGGGTCGGAGTCGTCAAGGACGGATGATCATGGTCACCCCATCGGTGAAGGCACAGCAACAAAGTACCGTCCGTATCCAATATCTGGCCAAAGAAGTCGTGGGCTGGCTCCGTTGCAGGCAGACACAGGATCGACTGGTACCACTTGAAGCTTGCGTAAACGTCCTCTACGCCAATGATCGTCCAAGTACGTCGCATGCGTCCTCCTGAGGCCTAACGTCTAAGCTCACCCGCGATTGACGCAGGCCGCCTGGAGCGGCAGCGAAAGACGGCCTGGGTCAAGTGTCGGGTGCAGCGCATTGTTAGGCAGCTTCGAACTCGACCTTTTGAACAGCCGATAGGTCAGCAGTTTTTTTCGCGATCCATAGGTCGTAATTACGTTGCATTGCCAGCCAACTCTCGGGTGAACGGCCCAACGCCTTGGAAAGGCGCAACGCCATTTCCGGGCTGATTCCACTCCGCATGTTGATGACGCGAGTCAGCGTCGACGGGGAAACGCCCAGACTCGCTGCCAGAGACCGGATACTCAAATCGAACGGTTCAATATAAGTATCCCGAATAAACTCGCCGGGATGCGGCGGATTATGCATAGCCATCAGTGATAATCCTCGTAGTCCAGAATGTGCACGTTTCCGTCCTTGAACTCGAACGTCAAACGCCAGTTGCCACTTACCCAAATTGACCATCGCCCTTTCAGCTTTCCCTTGAGCGGGTGCAGCCTATACCCAGGGATATCCATATCTTCGATCCTGTGGGCGGTATCCAGGGCAGACAGCTGCAGCCTGAGTCGACCGGCAAGTTTGGGCTGGATACCGGACTTTGTCCCGACTTCGTAGAACCGCCCTAGTCCCTTATGCCGGAAAGACTTGATCACGCGCTAAGTATAGCGCGTTGCGCATCACGCAACAATATGTATAACGACGGAGTTCAGCCGCGGCGCCGGAGGAGCGAAGCGACGAGGGCGACGTCGGCTGGAACGACTGGTTAGGCCTAACACACACCAACGTCATGGGACTTCCCTTGTATTGGGCCAGGCTGCCTGCAGCGCCCGCTTGAGCACGGCAAAATCCGCGGATGCTTTGGCTGATGCGGCGTCTCCGTGATACGAAAGGCGCACCATCACCACCTCCGGACGATCCAGAGACAAAGACAGTACAAGATCGTCCCCACGCCAAAGATCCAGCGAAGTGTGCGTTCCATGAATCGCGTCATAACCGCTCGGACCACGGTCACGGTATCCGAGTGGAGTCACTACTTCCACGCATCGCTGCTCCACCTGCGATGCATCTACGTGACGTGCCCCACTTGCAGCGGAATTTCCAATGCGTGGCTTGGCCATACCGAACCATCGCATGCCGAAAGCAGTACGGTCAGAATAGCCAGGATAATTGGCACTGCGCGCATGATTGTTAGGCCTAACAGTTAGTAGACCGCGTTCCGCGATGAGTTATTGCGGGGCGTCATCGCCCGCCGGGGCGGGCTCCTACAGGCAGGCTGAGACGACTTCGGCGGCCGTGTCCGGATCGTCGTCGAGGATCAGGTTGGCTCCCGCTACACCCGGCATCGCGCGGAGCTCCCGCAGGGCGTCGGCTGCGATCGCGATCCCCTCGGCGCGCGCGTCCCGCACCGAGGCGAGGCGCCTCACGATCCGGCGCGGGATCCGGGAGCCGGGGTAGTCGGACTTGATGCGCTCCACCGTCTCCATGGAATCGAGGACCGGGACGTCGACGAGGAAGGACGCACGATGGGTGATCCGGAGCGCGATCAGCTTGCTGACATAGGCCTGCAGCATTCCCATGTTCAGGCACGGCAGTGCCTGCAGGAAGTGTACGCCGGCATCGATCCGCTTCTGCGCGGCACTCGCCTTCCAGTCGTCTGCGGGGCGCATGGCGGAGACACGGCAACCCATATAGGTCCCCGGCGGCGAGACGCGCGCGGGGTCCGCCCCGACGCGCCGACACATCTCGATAAGCTGCAGCGTGCCGGTATCGAACACGCCCTTGACCTTGCCCCGCAGTTCGTCAGGCAACTTCTGGCCGCGCGAAAGGACGACGCTGGTTACCCCCAGGGCTGCCAGGCCGAGCAGCGCGCCCTGCAATCCGACGCGATTGCGGTCACGACAATCGACGTGCACTACCGCATCGAGCCCTTCGTCGATGACGATTCTTGCCACGGCAAGTGCATCCATGAGTCCGGTCGCCGAACGATCGCCGGCGATGTGTACCGCATCGACGACCTCGCGAAGCTTCTCCGCCGAGGTTCGAATATCCCCGGCGGTCGCCGTCAGTTCTAGCGGGAGCGTCGCCGTAAGGACGAAATCCTTGCTGCGCATCGCATCACGAAATGTGTTCAAATCAATCTCAAACGACCCTGGATGCATTGGCGGCAAGTGTCCGGGCAAGGGAACGTGACTGTCAACTCGATACGACAACCCCTCCGATGATTAGCACGCCGGGACCGGAAGAGCTCCGGCGGCTGCGTGCGTTCCTTGCCGAGAACGGCTACGACGCGGGGCACCTGGCCGAACGGCTCGGCTCGGCCGCCCCGCCTCGCCCGGAGAATCTGCCCACCGCGCTGCATCGCACCCGGGAAGCGAACGCCGCGAACGCGCTGGCGCGCCTGTTCCTTATCGGCGCATCGCTCGAAGAATCGCTCGCCAACGAGACGCTGCCGACGGCGTTCCTCGAGACTTGCCTGGATGCCGGTCTGCTCGTGTCGGCGGACGGTCGGGTCCGCGCCACCGCCGTCATCGTACCGGTCGGCGGGCTGCTCGTCGCATCGGACGCGTTCGCGATGCTCGGCAGCGAGGACGCGCGGGATTTCGTGCTGCCGGCGAGCACGCATTCCGCCAATTATCTGAGCCGGGTGACGCTGCGCGATGACGTCGGACGCATGCTCGACCTCGGCTGCGGCTGCGGCATCCACGCACTGCTCGCGGCGAGCCACAGCGACACCGTCATCGCGACGGACATCAGCGGCGCGGCGATCCGGTACACGGAATTCAACGCCGCGCTGAACGGTATCGGCAACGTCGAGTGCCGCGCGGGCGACTTGTTCATGCCCGTGGCCGGCGAACGCTTCGACCTGATCGTCTGCAATCCGCCCTTCGTCCCGGCGCCGGGCGAGGCGTTCACCTACAGGGACAATCCGCTCGAGCTCGACGAGTTCTGCCGCCGGATCGCCCGGTCGGCGCCAGAATACCTCGCCGAAGGCGGATGCCTGCAGATGCTCTGCGAATCCGTCGAGATTGCCGGCGAAAACTGGCATGAACGCATCCGCTCGTGGGTGGACGGCAGCGGCTGCGACACATGGCTGCTGCACGGCCTGCCGATCAGCCCAACCGACTACGTCGCCCGGCGCAGCCAGGATATCGTCGGCACGAAACCGGCATCGTCCGACTCGTACGCAGCCTGGCTCTCCTACCTGCAGGAGCGCAACGTCGGCGCCGTGCACCCGGGAATGCTCGTCCTGCGTCGCCGACAGGGTCGTAACTGGCTGCACGTGCACAACGTGGCCTCGGACGTGGTGCGCGACGCCGGCGAGGCCGTGCGCCGGGGCATCGCCGCCTGCGATTTCCTGGATACCGTCGCTGAGGACGACGCGCTGCTCGGCGCGACGCTTGCCATCGCCCCGCAGCTGACGCTCGATCAGAAATTCAGGCGTGCCGACGGCGCATGGCGGCCCGAACGCTCGATACTGCGGATGGACGATGGGCTGGCGATGGATGCCGAGGTGGACATACCGGTCATGGCATTCCTGAATCAGCTCGACGGTTCCTCGACGCTCGGTGACTGTATCGAACGCTTCGCAGAGGCGGTCGGGGCCGATCACGACAAGCTGCAGGCGGACCTGCTGCCCGTGGTGCGCCTGCTGATCGGCCGCGGTTTCCTGACGCCTGCCGGCGCTCGCGGCTGAATCCCGGCCTCAAAAACAAAGAGCGGCCCGAAGGCCGCTCCCTGAGGTCTTGCGCTCCCCTGTTACTGCCAATTATAGCTCAGGCGGACGCCGTATTCGCGGGGCCGGTTCGTCGTGACGCGGCGCTTGCCCCAGAACGGATCGAAGAACAGGTCGTCGTTGTAGAGCACGGCGCGCTCGTCGCCTATGTTGTCGACGAAACCTTCGAGCGACCAGGTGGCGGTGCGTATGCCGAAACGGAGGTCGGCGATGCTGTAGGACGGCTGCACGAACCAGCCGCGTGCCTGCGGCGTCAGGGTGCCGCCCGAGGCCTGTGCCTCGGCGACGGACACCGGCACGAATTTCTCGAGTTGATTCACCGAGTCGCCCTGGTAGGTGTATTGACCCCGGACGTAGGCCTCGCCACTGTCACCGATGCCGACCGGCCAGGTGTATTGCGCGTAAAGGCCGTACTTGAGCTTGGGCACGTTCGGCAGACGCGCCCCTTTTGGTACCGGGCGATCCGGGTCGGTCACGACGAACGACTCGGACGTCTCGGCGACGATGTAGGACAGGTTCAGGCCGAGGTCCCAGTAGTCGCTCGGTGCCGCCTTGACCTCGAGTTCGAGGCCGGTCTGCTGGGCGTCGCCGACGTTCGCCACGACGACCTGGAAGGGCTGGCCGCAGGGGTCGGTCTGCGGGGTCTGCGTGCCCGTGCAGGGCTGGAAGCTCGGATCCAGCGTCTCGATCTGGTAGTTCTGCCACTGGCCGAAGAATGCGGTCGCGTTGATCTGCAGGCGGCCCTCGGCCCAGCGCGTCTTGGTGCCGATCTCGTAATTCTTCAGCTTGTCGGGCTGGTAGACCAGCGGGAAGATCGTCAGGCTCTCGTCGACGCGGTTGCGGTTGGCGCCGCCGGACCGGAAACCCTCCGAGTACAACGCGTAGACCATCTTGTCGTCGCTGATGCGGTAGGTGACCGCGACCTTGGGCACATGGCCGTTATTGTCGCCGGTCGGGCTGGTGTAGTCGGGCCACACGCCCGGAGCGACGATGAACGGCTTGTCGACGTAATAAGTGCGGTCCATCGTCTGGTCGAAATAGCGCAGGCCCACTTCGAGCGACCACTTGTCGTTGAAGTCGTAGTTGTAATTGCCGAACACGGCCCACTGTTTCCAGGTCGTGTGATCCGCCGACAACCACCAGGACGGATCGACGCCGGACGGCGCATAGAAGTAGGTCCAGTAATAGTAAGACAGCGAGTCCAGGAACTCGGGTGTACGGGCCCGGTATGCCCAGTGCTCGTGCTTCTTCTCGTAGAAGGCACCGAGCACCCAGCGGTAGCTGTCGCCGGTCTTCGATAGCCGGATCTCCTGCGTGAAGCGGTCGTTCTTCTGGTGCTGTACGTCGTAACCCGTGGTGTCCTGGTCGTAGCGTGTCTGTCCCGACCAACAGTAGGTCGCATAGTAGGAACAGAAGTTGTAGTTGAAATACGCCGAATACTGGGTGCGGTCGTACACGTAGTCGAGCTTGCGGTCGAAGTAGCTCGTGTTCGAGACGAGGTCGACACCGCCGATGCTGCCCTCGAGCGTGAGCGAGACCTGCGACCAGTCGTCGTCGCGCGTGTCCTTGAAGAACTTGACCGTCTTGAGGTCGCCGACGGTCGGGTCGTAATCGTTGAGCCCATCGGCTGAAGATTTCTGGGTGATGTACGCGAAGGTCGCCGACCATTTGTCGTTGACGAACCACTTGGCCGACAGTCGGCCGCCCGAAATGTCGACGGAGTTGATGTTGTCCTGGACGAGGTTCGAATTGTCTTTCGTGCCCTGCATCGGCGAGTAGCCGAGCACATTGTCGATGAAGCCGCCGTCACGAGCCGAAAAGCCGACGAGGCGGATCGCGAACTTGTCCTCGACCAGCGGCAGGTTCAGCACGCCGTTGACATCGTAGCTCGACGCCGAGTCGCTGCCCGAACGCAGCATAACTTCGGCGTTCGCCGCGAACGCGGTCGGGTCCGGCTTGTTGGTAATGATGCGCAGCGTGCCGGACTGCGAGCTGTCGCCGTACAGCGTGCCCTGCGGGCCGGCGAGGGCCTCGACGCGCTCGATGTCGATGAGTCGCGGCTCCGGATTCACCGCGAACTGCGTCAGGGGCTGTTCGTCGATGTACAGCGCGGCACTCGAGGCGGCGATGAATGCGTTGGGGTTGTCGGAGACGCCGCGGAAGATGATCTTGTTGTCGCCGGCCGTGCCGCCGATGTGCGAGACACTCGGCAGGAAGCGGACGACGTCTTCCATGTTGGTGATGCCCTGCCGCTTCAGGTCCGATCCGGTAAAGGCCTGGATGCTGGCGGACACGTCCTGCAGGCTTTCCGCGCGCTTGCGCGCCGTGACGGTGATCTCCTCGATGCCGCCGGCCTGCTGTGCCTTTTTCGGCTGTTCGGCCTGTTGCGCCTGGACTGGAACTGCGATGCCGGTCAGCGCCGCCGATACCGCGACCGCCACCGCACTCTTAGAGGGCGGCTCGGACGAACCTCCGCCTATGGATGAAGCCATGTCATAACCCCGCGATTGTTTTTATTGCCCCCTGGAACGGCCGTCCCGGGCCGCCTTTGGTCCCAGTCTACCCTCGTTCTTTGGACCGGCACAACAACGCGGCGCCTTCGGGCCCGCGCCGCGCAAGCCCTGTATTGGTGCGGATTCTACATTTGGTTCGATTCTGATATTTTGTCCGCCTCGACCGAACGTCGCGCCGCCGCAACACAATGAATATCGACGAACCGCTGAAGGATCTTGGACCCGTAGACGCCACATCGTTGCGCGAGGCGATCCTCGCGCTCGACGAAGAGGCCTGGCTCGAGAACGAGCGCCGCCAGAACGATTACGAAGTGCATCGGCAGACCCGCTCGGTCGTGATGGTCTTCTGCGACGGGCCGATGGACGACCTCATCGTCACGAAGTCCGAAGGCTGGGAGCGCCTCGCCGACGTCGCCGTGCCCGTCATGCACGACCTGATCAATCGTCACTATGCGCCGGGCGGTACGGTCATCCGCGCCATGGCGGCCAACCTGCTGCCCGGCGGACGCATCAACCCGCACTTCGACAGCCACCCGACGTTCCGGCGCAGCCACCGTATCCACGTGCCGATCACGACGAACAATCGCGTTCGTTTCATGATCGACGGCCGCCCGTACCGCCTCCAGGTCGGCCAGGCCTACGAGCTGAATAACCAGAAGACGCACAGCGTCATGAACAGCGGCAAGGAAGACCGCATCACGTTCATCTTCGATTACATGCCGGCCGACGAGATCGCCCGCCGCGAATTCCAGCCGGCGACCTGAGTCTATTTGCCGGCGAGGCTCCGCGGCCGGCGCTCGGGCGGCAGCTTGCCGAGTAAGGGTTCGAGCACGTCGATCAGCGGCGCGAGATGATCTTCGTAGCGCCGCCACAGGTCGACGGACGTCGAATAGATCGGCCGCCGCACCTGCTCCGAACTCGCGGTCTTCACGGCCCGGTCCGACTCGTAGAATCTGAGGCAGGACTCGGACCACGGCAGGCCGCAGTAGTCGAGGATCCGCCGGACCTGTCCCTCGAGATCGGCGACGACATCCTCGTAGTGCACTTCGAGGACCTTGCCGGGCAGGACGTCGTGCCAGTGATCCATGAGCCGCACGTACTGCAGATAGAATTCGCCGAGCTCGAACAGGTCGTACGTGAACGGCTGGCCCCGCGCGAACAGCTGCTTGTAGCAGCCGAGACAGCTGTCGAGCGGATGCCGGCGCGCATCGATGATCTTCGCGTTCGGCAATATCAGGCCGACTAACCCGACGTGCACGAAGTTGTTCGGCAACTTGTCCGTAAAGCGCGGCAGCATCAGTTCGCGATGCCGTTCGGTGCGACGTAAATACCGCTCGCCGAGGCCGGCCAGCTCTTCCATGGCGACGTCCCTGATCGCCTGCGGGTAGCTCTTGCGGTCGCTGCGCCCCATACCGCTCGAACGCGCAACGCGGCTCAACTCCGGCAACTCGTGGGTGCCCTCGACCTCGGGATGACTGGCCAGGATCTGTTCGATCAGCGTCGATCCGGACCTCGGCAGGCCGACGATGAAAATGGGCGCGGGATCCGGGCAACCGTGGCCCGCCCGGCTCGCGAGCAATTCCCGGTCGAAGACCTCGATGAACTGATCGTGCAGGTCGATTGTCTGCACCGGGTCGTAGCTCTCGCGGGAGCGGCGATTCTCGTTGCCCTCGCGATAGTAAGTAAAGGCACGCTCGAAATCGCCGGCGTCCTCGAAGGCCTTGCCGAGTGCGAATTGGAAGTTGGCGCGCGACTCGTCGCCGATCCCGGCATCGAGCTGTGCCTGCATCGCCGCGACCTCGTCGTCCGCGAAGCGGAAGGTCTTCAGGTTGGCGAGGCTCCAGTAGGCCTCGCCATAACCCGGGTTTTGACGGATGCACTCGCGGTAGGACTCGATGGCCTCGTCCTGGCGGCCGATCGTCTTCAGGACGTGGCCCCGGCCTGCCAGCGCGCCGGGGTGCGTAGCGTCGGCGGCGGTCGCCTTGGCGAAGTACTCGAGCGCCTCGTCGTGCCGGCCCGCCATCGCCCGCACCGTCCCCGAGGCGGTGTAGCCGCCCGCCTTGCCGGGCTCGAGCCGGATCGCCCGGTCGTAGGCCTTCAGCGCGGCCTCGATGTCGTCCTGTTCCTGGTGCGCCAGGCCGAGATCCATCCAGCCCTGGTAGAAGTCCGGCGCGATGTCGAGCGCCTTCTCGAGCAGCACCTCGGCGTCGCCCCATTGCTTCGCGCGCATCGCGATGCCGGCGAGCAGGCGCAAGGCGTCGACGTTCTCCGGATCCCGCAGCAGGACCTCACGATAGATGCGTTCGGCCTCGCGCAGGTTGCCCATCCGCTGCAGGCGCATGCCCCGCACCAGGTCTTCGCGATGGGGCGTGAGCTTGAACGACTCTTCGAATTGCCGCGTCGCGTCGCCGTCGCGGCCGAGCGCCGTCAGGACCTGTGCCTGCTTCATGTGGATCGACGCGCTGCCCGGTTCCAGCGCCTCGGCGCGCTTGAGCGATTCGAGCGCCTCGGGCAGCTTGCCCTGCATGATCAGCGCCTCGGCGAGACCTTCGTGCGCACGCGAGAAATCGCTGAACAGTTGCACCGCCCGGGTCAGCGGGTGCTCCGCGTCCTTCGGCCGGTCCTGCTTGATCAGCGACGCGCCGAGCAGGCACAGCAGGTTCGCATCGCGCGGAAACGCATTGAGTGCGTGCCGGCAGATCTTCTCGGCCATCGGGAAGTCCCCGGCGCGCAGGAACATCGATGCGCGTTCGAAGGACGCCTTCGGGGAATCGAATTCGTTTTCCTGCACGCTCAAGTGAGCCTTTCCAGCCGCCTGCGCACGTAGTCGCGGATATCGAGGCTCAGGTCTTCCATCGGCGCATAGTAGCCCGTCTGAAATGCCGTCGAGCCCATCCCGCGCTGCACGCTCTCGCAGATCGCCCAGTCCTGGCGGTTGACCAGGTCCCAGAATTCCACTGCATCCGAGGCGTCGAAGTCGGCGCGCGCCATCTCGTCGGGATGGAACAGGAACTCGCAGACGATGTCCGTGATACCGGCCGCTCGCGGCCACAAGGTGAACGACGCGGCATGGTCCATCGACAGGCTGAGCAGCAGGTTGGGATAGATCAGCTCGCCCTTGTGGCGGACCTTCTCCTCCTCGTCGAGGCCCGGGAAAGCTGCGCGCCTGGTCGTGCCGGTCATCGTGAACGTGTTCGTTCCCTCGCGCTGCGGGATACCCTCGTCCCAGGCGAGTCCGCTGCCGCCGCCCTTGCGGAATGCCGGCACGATCCTGCACAGCTCCGGGTGCACGCCGCCGCAGTGATAACACTCGTTGTAGTTCTCGAGGATCACCTTCCAGTTGGCGCGGACACGATAGTCGATGCGATGGCCTATGCGCAGGTCGCTCAGGGGATAGCGCCGGATGCGTTGCGGGATCGGGCCGAGCATCTCCTCGAGGTCCTGGGTACCGGCGGCAATACGCACGAATACGTAGCCGCCCCAGGCATCGACGTCCGCGGCATACAGGCCGAGACAGGTTTTGTCGACGTCGAAATGCGGCGTGGCATACAGCTCGCCGTTCAGCCGATACGTCCAGCTGTGGTACGGGCAGCGTATGCCGGCCGCGAAGCGGCCGCTGTGCGGCCCTTCCAGCGGGACCAGCTCCGCGCCACGGTGCCGGCACACGTTGTGGAAGCCCCGCAATATCGCATCGTCGCCGCGGACCAGCAGGATTCGCTCGCCCGCGATGTCGGCCAGCCGGTAGTCGCCCTTCTCGTCGAGGCCCTCGAGCCGGCCCGCGCAGAACCACTCTGCGTGGAAGATCGCACGCCGCTCGAGCGCGAACCGGTCCTCGTCGAGATAGTCCGCTCGCGGCAGGGTTTCCTCGAGATTGACGGGATTGGATGCCATGCTGCCTCTACTGCTGCACGCTCGCGCGCCGGCGTTGGAGTTCCAGTATTCTTGCCCATTCAACCCTCACGGACGGTCGTATGCAATACGATGTCATCGTCGTCGGCGCCGGCCACAACGGCCTGACCGGAGCCGCCTACCTCGCCATGGCCGGGCGCCGCGTGCTCGTCCTCGAGCGGCGCGACGTCGTCGGCGGCTGTGCCGTCACAGAGGAAGTCGACCCGGAGCTGGCACCCGGCTGCCGCGTGTCCACCGCCTCCTATATCGCGAGCATGCTGCGGCCGACCATCATCCGCGACCTGAAGCTCGCCGACTACGGCCTGCAGATGGTGGCCTGCGAGCCGGGCGTGCAGGCGGCTTTCGAAGACAGCGACGTCGTGGCCTGGTGGTCGGACCCGTCACGGCTTCGGGCCGAACTCGAACGCATCGCACCCCGCGACGTCGACGCGTTTATCGCCGCGGAATCCGAACTCAAGCGCCTCGCCGCTTACCTGCAGCCGTTCTTCCTCGAGTCACCGCCCGACTTCGGCACGGCCGGGTTCGCGAAGCTGCGCGAGCTCTGGCGCGTGTACCGGCGTTTCCGCGGGATCTCGGGGGCCGAGATCGGCGCGCTGACGCGGTTCCTCACGGGGTCGCTGGGCGACTACCTTGACGGGCACTTCGAATCGGACAAGCTGAAGCGGCTCGTGCTCTCCAACAGCCTGTACGGCAAGCACGGCGGACCGTACCAGGCCGGCACCGCGATGGGCCTGCTGTTCCACCTGCTGTCCGGCGGCGATGCCGGCCAGCAGGCGTGGCAGGGCCACGTGATCGGCGGCATGGGGGCGATCACGCAGGCGCTGCGCGGCGCCTGCGAAGACCTCGGCGTCACGATCGAGACCGGCGCACCGGTGCGCCGGATCGAGATCGCGAACGGCCGCGTCGCCGGCGTGACGCTGGAGTCCGGGCGTTCGATCGATGCGCGCCTCGTCGTCTCCAACGCGGACCCGAAGCGCACGTTCCTGTCGCTCGTCGACGCCGCGGCGCTCGACGCGGAGTTCCGCCGCGACGTCGCCAACATCCGCATGAACGGCCCCGCGGGCAAGGTGAACTTCGTGCTGTCCGAGGAGCCGCGCGTCACCGGCATGCCCGCCGACCGAAAGCCGGCCGAGCGTTCGCTGTTCACGCTGATCCCGACGCTCGCCGAGGCGGAAGACAACTACAACGCGTCGCGGCGCGGCGAGTTACCCGAGCGACTGTGGGTGGACTGCGTGCTGGCCTCGAACGTCGACGACACGCTCGCGCCGCCCGGTCGGCACATGCTGACCTGCTTCGTGCAGTACCTGCCATACCGCCTGCGGGCGGGAAGCTGGGACGAGCAGCGCGAAGACCTGGGCGATGCGGTAACGGAACTCATCGGCCTTTACGCGCCGAATGTGCCCGGGTCGATCGTCGCGCGGCGCGTGTTCACGCCGGCGGACCTCGAATCGGTCTTCGGCATCACCGAGGGCAACATCTTCCACGGCGACATCTCGTTGCCGCAGATGTTTTTCATGCGCCCGCTGCCCGGCTGGGCGAGCTACCGGACACCGGTCGAAGGCCTGTTCCTGTGCGGCGCCGGCACGCATCCGGGCGGCGGTGTGACCGGCGCGCCGGGCTACAACGCCGCACACGCGATCCTCAGGTCAGCGGGCTGAGTACGAACAGCTGTCCGGCAGCGGCCGCGGCATATTCCAGCGCGGGTGCGCGGGATCGATGAAGTCGTCGGCGCGGATGTGTCCGCCGCGCGCACGGAACCAGTCGACGAGCAGGTTGCGGACCTGCGGGCCGTCGGTCGGCGGCGGGTAGCCTCCCTCGGGGATCACGGGGGTGAGGACGTTGTCGCCGCCGAGGACCAGGAAATCGTTGACGGCGACCTTCAGCGTATCGCCGTCGCCGATGACCCGGCCGTCGTCGCGCAGCATCCGCACGTGCATGGCGCCGCCGTCACAATCGACGAAGACCCGCATGCCCGAGAAGCCGGCCCAGCGATCGGGCTTTTGCGCCTGCGCGGCGATGATGCGGCGCAGGTCCTTGCCCGACATGTCGAGCACGACGAGCCGATTGTCGAACGGGAACATCCGGAACACGCTGCCGAAGGTCAGCTCGCCCCGTGGCAGGCCCGCCCGGATGCCGCCGTGCACGTTGTGGATCGCGATGTCGGCGCCACTCTCTTCGCGGACGGCATCGGTCATCAGGTTGCCGAGCGGCGTATTCAGGTCCCGCTCGCCGAGCGTGATCGGCGTGTCGAGCACGATGCCGAGCGGCTCCGATTTCTTGGCAGCGGCGCGTTCGCTCGCTCGCCGCGCGATCGCCACCACCGCCGGCATAGGCTCGAGCTTCTCGCCCGCGTATCGGCCGTCCTTGTCCGGACAATCCGGAACCGGCGGTTCGAGCAAGCCGCAGAGTCGTTGCGGCGGGAAGATGTGTCGTTTGACGATCGCGTGCTGCGCGAGGTCATAGGTGAAGTCCACGCGGTCGAATGCGTAGGTGCTGGAATAGCTCGACGTGATCGCGATGCCGTTGACGATGTGCGCGATACCCTGGTGCTGATGCCCCGCCACGATGAGATCCACCAGGCCGGGCTCGAGTCCCTCGGCGACCTGCATGATCTCCGCGGACATGTCGCAGGACGACAGGTCGTGCGGGTCGTCGAACGCTGTGCAGCGGCCGCCGGCATGCGCCATCACGACCACGATGTCGGCGCCCGCCTCCCGCAGCCGCTTCGCCTGCCCCGTGATCGCAGGCACCAGCGGCGCGACACGCAGGCCGACGGTGTTCGGCGCGATCGTGGTGGACAGCGCTTCTTCCGTCATCACGCCGATGAGGCCGAAGCGGACACCGTCCACGTCGACGATGGTCGACGGGCTGACGTTCTGCCAGGCGACCGGGCGGCCGGTCGCCTCGTCGATCAGGTTTGCCGCCACCACCGGAAAGTGCAGTGCCGCGAGATTGCGGCGCAATGCGCCCTGCGGGTCGTCACCCGGCGCCTCGGGGATGAATTTCGGTCCGACCGGCCCGAAGTCGAACTCGTGGTTGCCGATCGTCGCCGCGTCGAAGCCGATCGCGTTGTAAGCCGCGACGACGTCCGCGCCTTCGGTGAGATTCGAATCGAGCGTGCCCTGCCACATGTCGCCGGCATCGACGAGCAGCACGGCGCCGTCACGTTCGCGCGCTTCGCGCAACGCCGTGGCGTAGCCGGACAGGCCGACCAGACCGCCGTGATTGCCTCGCGGCGACAGCTCGCCGTGCACGTCGTTCGTGCCCATCACCGAGATGGTCACGGTTTCATCGCCTGTTGTCCCCGGACCAGTCGCACAAGCGACGAGTACGAGGGAGAGGCCGGCCAGGGCCAGCCAGTTTCGCAGGCAGGAACGCATGAGGCCAAGCTTACCCGAACCGGCTACGGCGGTCCCGAACAGCGTCTGTAGGAGCGGCTTCAGCCGCGATCTGTATGACCGGAACTGCGGCGAATGCGGATTGCCGGCACCGGACCCCGCAACCTATCGTCACGATCCGGTGCCCCATGCCCTTTTATCTCCTCGACCGTGAACCCCTCGCGACCGGCCTGCGGCGGATCGCGCACGAACAGATCGCCATCGCCCTGAGAGACCTCGGGGACGACGATTTACCCGTGCAGTACCGCCTGCATTCCCTGCGTTCGCGAACCAAGAAAATGCGTGGCCTGCTTCGGCTGCCCGGCCCCCTGATGGGCGCGGCATTCGAGATCGAGGATCGGCGTTTCCACGCGGCCGCCGACGCCGTGGCCGGGCCCCGTGATCAGGCCGTCTGCGAGCGGACGATCGCGTCGCTGCAGGAGACGAACGAGGACACGGCAACTCACGACCGCGAGGTCCCCGCAGCTGCCATCGAGCAGGCGCGCGGGATCATGGCAGCGTGTGATGCAGCGGTGGACGGCTGGCCGCTGCCGGTCAAAGGTTTCGCGGACCTCGCACCCGGTTTCGCGCAGACCTACCGGACGTGTCTCGAGGCCTGGGAAACGGTGCTGCGCGCTCCCAACGATGCCGACTTCCATCGCCTGCGCAAATGGACGAAGTACCACTGGTACCAGGTCCGCATCCTGGAACGGCTGAACAAGCCCGAACTGCGCGGACGGCGCGAACAGTTTCACAAGCTGGAGCGCGCCCTCGGAGAAGCTCATGACCTGGTGCTGCTGCAGTCCCGCATCGAGGGCGAGGACTATCGGGGCTCCCGTTTGCTGAAGCGCGCGAGCGCCCGCAAGCAGACGCTGTACGAACAGGCCGTCAGGCTGGGACGACGGGCGTTCGGGAAGTCCGCCGACGAACTGGTGGCCGACCTCGCCCGCTACTGGGCCGACCGGCACCTGTAGGAGCCCGCCCCAGCGGGCGACCATCCCCAATATCGCCCGCTGGGGCGGGCTCCTACAGGTGGGCTCCCACGGCAGCGCGACTCAGCCCTTTCCCTGCAACAACTTCTCCAGCTGATCCAGCCCCATCGTGAATCCTTCCTTGAAGCCCATCTCGACGATGCGCTTCATGTCCTCGGCCGACACGAAGGTGATCGTCACGCGCACATCGGTGCGCTTGTCGTCGCCCTCGAACCGGTTGTCCCAGTCCTTCGCCGGCAAATCCCGGTTCGGGGTGCCTTCTTCATCGCAGAACGCGTCGAACCCCGTGAATCGCCGCAAGTTCTCGATCGTCCGGTACTCCACCAGGCACCAGTGGCGCTCGCCCTCCGGGCCCTCCATGTAGTAATGCCAGTGACCCCCTTCGCGGAAGTCGAAGGACTTGGTCCGGGCCTTCCACGGCAACGGCGCCCACCATTTCTCGAGCAAGTCCTGCCGGGTCCAGGCTGCCCAGACGCGTTCGAGCGCTGCGTCGAATCGCCGCTCGACGGTCATCGTCTTCTGTGCCGGGTTTTCCGTGAATTTGGGTTTGTACATCTGAATCTCCTCCGAGGTATGCCGCTCACCAGTCCTCGTTCAACACCGCGTCCAACTGGTTGAAGCGAGCGGTCCAGGTTTCCTTCATCTTCCGCGACCATTGCTCGAGTTCTTCGAAGGCCGCGGGATTGATCTCGTAGAGGCGCTGTTGCGCCTTCCTTTGCATCGTCAGGATCTGCGCGTTGCGCAGCACCTTGAGATGCTGCGAGACGGCTGCCGGCGTGACGTCGAAGCGCTTCGATATATCGGTTGCGTTCATCCGGCCCCGGCTCGCCAGCAGTTCGACGATCTGGCGCCGGTGCGGCTCGGCGAGCGCGGGGATGATCGACTCCGGCGATAGGTTCATGGGCCTATTAATAAAGTATCTATTTAATTAAGTCAATACTAAATATAGGGCCAGTCCGGCCCGGACAGCCATAATGGCGGTCCGGGATCGAAAGGGAGCGCTGCCGTGCGAGCTGCCGTCATCAGGCCGGACCGGAAGGCCGAATATTTCACGCCGGAAGGCTGCCACATCCTCGAGATGTCGAACTCCGCGGCGGACGAGACATTGTCGGTCGCCCGCGCTCGTATCGAGCCCGGCGTGACCACGGCCTGGCATCGTGTGCGCGATACCGCCGAACGCTACGTGATCCTCGAAGGCACCGGCGAGGTCGAACTCGAGGGCCGCCGGCCGGAGTCGGTCGGCCCGGGCGACGTCGTGCTGATTCCGCCCGGCCACGGGCAGCGCATCACGAACTCGGGTGACGAGGACCTCGTGTTCCTGGCACTGTGCACGCCGCGGTTTCGCGAGGCAAACTACGTCACGACAGAATGACCAGCAGTAAACTGCAGACGGCATCGGATCGACGGGCTCGGGCCCGCCGTTGCTCAAGGTGGCGAACTGGATAACGCACTTGGACAAGGATGCCGACTGCCCGATCTGGGGTCACTGGGTGCGCGACCTGTCCCGCCATCATCGCTTCATTCGCTACGACGCCCGCGGTTGCGGCCCGATATCCGGACCGCGTCAGCCACCTGATCCTGCACGGCACCCACGCACAGGGCATGAACACCGGACAGATGGAGAGGAGCTGGTTCAACAAACTCCAGAAGACGAGCTGCACGGGCGAAACGGCCGCGCAGCTGGAAGCTGCCATGCACGACGCCGAAGTGCGTGAGCAGGCTGCCGCTCTCAGGGTCCCGGTACTGGTCACGCACGGCAGCGACGACGTCGCGGTGCCGTTCGAGCAGGGACGCTTGCTGGCCGGCCTCATACCCAACGCCACGTTCCTGCCGCTTCAGTGCGCGAATCACGTCATGCTCGAGCGAGATCCGGCCTGGCCGGAGTTCGTCGCCGGGGTTGATCGGTTCACGGGGGATGTTTAGCGGGGCGCATGACCGCAATCGGCCATACGTCGATGCGGCGCTTCCGCGGGAACTTATTTTCCAGGTCGGGCAATAATCCGCCACGTGGCGGATTTCCTAGAATCTACTTTAAGTGTCGCCAATTGGGGTATTCAACGGGACCATGACGGGCCGCTTTGCTGCCGATTCGCGCCTCCCAAAGGGTTATATTGATCACTCTGGAAAGGGCCGCAACCAAGGCGGTCCTCGAATTGACACTTGCTCCTTGACAGATGACACTCGCCGAACGCCTCATAGTTGCGACTGGCATATTGGTGGTTGCCTTCGCTGTGGGAGGCTTGATCTTGTTCATTTCTCGCGGCTTCATCTTCGCTCTAACCAAACGATTTCAAGCTCATACAGTGCCCAAGTACTGGCTTGTCGCCGTTCTTGGCTACCCTGTCACGGTCGTTTACGCATTTGCCATCGAACCTAAGGCTGGATTCATTTCACTCCTGCCGCTAGTGACCTTCGCGCTGGCGGGAGACTTGTTCATGGTCAATTGGAAGGCACTGCCGAGCGTCAAACTTCCGGCCAGGGTCGAATTGACTAAGCCGCTTCGTAAGGTAGGCAACAGATTTCAAACGCGAGTGACAATTGACGGGGAAGACTGGTCTGCCGAGTTCCTCGACGACGGGCTCGTTCCGCCCTCACAAGGCAATTTTGCGCAGATTGTGGACCGACAAGGCTTGAAGCTAATCATAGCGCGAGAAAAGGAATAGCGAGTGTCGGTGCGGCGCTGCTATTTGACTGTCCACCTATAGTAGCCGAAAGCGGCAGAAGCCAATAGCATATGTAATCGGGCGGGTTCTCAGAATTCGTGGCATTTGAACGGCCGCTTTCGGTGGGAGCTGCCCTACGAAGTTTCCGCCGAAGCGGTGATCGCGGCTGAAGCCGCTCCTACGGGTGCGGATCCGGTCGCGGTTGTTTGATCGCGGCTGAAGCCGCTCCTACGGGTTCGATTCCGGCCCGAGCGGGCCCCGGCCGAAAACGAGGGCGTCGACGGCGGTGCAGTGTTTCTCGTGGACGATGACCGGATTGACGTCGAATTCTTCTATGACGTCGGCGAGTGCGTGCACGAGCGCCGAGAAGCGTGACGCGGTGGCACAGAATGCGTCGATGTCCGACGGCGGCGCCCCGCGCAAGCCGTCGAGCAACGGCCGTAATTTCAGGCGATCGACATGACGTCTTGCCGTCGCTGCGCTGAAAGGCGGCAGCAACACGGAAACATCTTTCAGCGTCTCGGCATGGATGCCGCCGAAACCCAGCAAGACTACCGGGCCGAATTGCGGATCGCGCCTTGCGCCCAGGATCATTTCGACTCCCGGCGCGGCCATCGCCGCGACGAGCACCGCCGGCCCGAGTCTTTCCGACATTCCTTTATATGCTTGTCGCAACGCGTCCTCGTCGGCGAGTCTCGTGACGACGCCGCCTGCGTCGGACTTGTGCAATAGCCCCGGCGCGGCGGACTTGAGCACGACCGGGTAGCCGATCGACGCCGCCGCCTCGCAGGCCGAGTCCAGGTCGCCGGCCTGGCGCGATTTTGCCGTTTCGATATCCGCATCGGCGAGCATCCGCAGCGCATCGAATTCGCCCAGCGTTTCCCCGGCACCCAGCCGCTCGCGCCAGCGCCCGGCGATGCCGGCATCCAGTGTCGGCATCTCGCCGTCGTCGCGCTCGATGAAATCCCGGTGGGCGAACAGGGCACGGGCGCCGACGAGGAACGCGGGTACGCCGTCGAGCACGGGAAACCCGGCGCGCGTGCTCGCGATCACGGCGTCGTCGTGCCCCGTTCCCTGGCGCGCCGCGACGAGCACGACGGGTTTGCCGGAGACCTCGTGAGCCCTCCGCATGTATCTCAGGTAGCTGGCGTAGATCCCGCCGCCCGGCGCGCGATCGTGCACGACCGCGCCGAGGGCCGCGCCCGGGTCGCGCAGCATCGCCGAGAGGCTGTCCGTCATCACGTCGGCGGCGCCGGGCCCGCCCCGGCTCCAGGCATCGAGGGGGTTCACCGCCGGCAGCTCCGGGTCGAGGATCTGCTCGAGCTCGCCGACCGTCGCGGGTGCCAGCCGGGTGAGCGGCACGCCGGCATCGGCGTGCCAGGTCGACCATGAGCTGCCGTTCGCCACCGGAATCGTGCAGCGTCACCAGGCCCGCCGGGACCGATCGGCGGCAGCTCGGCGAACAGGATCAACGCCGTCGCGAGCTCGTCCATGTCGCGCACGCGCTGCACGCCGTAGCGGTCGAACAACGCCTCGTAGGCCGCGTCGTCGCCGGCCATCGCGCCGGAGTGCGACACCGTGAGTTGCGCCGATTCGATAGTGCGACCGGTCTTCAACGCCACGACCGGGATGCGTCTCTCGAGCGCCTTCGCGAGCGCGGCGCGGAAGCCCTGCGGGTTCCTCGCCGTCTCGACGAACAGTCCGACCGCCTTCGTCTCCGGCAGGTCGAGCACGAAGTCGAGGTATTCGTCCATCGTGACGCCGAGCTCGTTGCCGGTCGACACGGCGAAGTTGATGCGCAGGCGCGCCTCGCTGTCGATGAGCCCGGACATGCCGGAGCCCGAGTGGCTGATCAGTGCGACGTTGCCGGGCGCCTCGTGACCGCAGCTGTCGAAACCGCAGGCCCAGACATGGTCGCGGACGTTGTAGAAGCCCATGCCGTTGGCGCCGCAGACGAGCATGCCGGCATCGCGGACTTTTCGCGCGGATGCGCTCCTCCAGGCGCGGTTCCGTGTCGTCGTCCAGCACCAGCGAGGACATGATGACGGCGGCCGGTACGCCGGCCGCGATCGCCGCATCGAGCGCCGCTTCGATGCGTGCGTCGCCGACGCCGAAGATGACGAGCTCCGGCGTCTCCGGCAGGTCCGCCAGAGCCGGGTAACAGCGCATCTCCATGAGTTCGTCGTAACCGGGATTGACCGGGTAGATGGAGCCCCTCGAAGCCCCCACGCAGGAGGTTGCGCAGCGTCCACTCGCCGAGCGAGTCGGGTTTGCCCGAGGCGCCGACGACGGCGACCGAGGCGGGCCGCAACAGGGGATCGAGGCGGTGCGCCACGATGGGTCCGGTCAGAACAGGCCCGGCGGTGTCGCGCTTCGGCGCGGCGGGAACCAGAACGGCTTGTCGACGACCGTCGCTCTTGCCATCGCCCGCGACCAGTGCATCTCGCGCTGGTAGTAGATCTCGACCCAGAGCGTGCTGCCGGTCGCGCCGTGCGGCATGCGCACCGTGCCGATCGCGATGTTCTGCTTGCAGACCGGCGACCAGGCTCGCCGAAGTGACGAAGCCGATATTGGTCTTGTTACCCTTCTCTTTCTCGAAGATGTAGGAATTGTGCGCGGCCTTGTTGCCCTCGATATCGAGCTTGACGAGGCGCCAGGTCGAGCCGCTGCGCATCTCTTCGGCCAGGGCCCGGCGGCCGTTGAAGACCGGCTTCTTGAAGTCGACCAGCCAGCCGAGGCCGAGTTCGAGCGGCGAGCGCGTGCGGCCGGTGCGCACGGTGGCATTCGCCGGCAGGAAATCCTGATATGCCGCCAGGATAGCCCGCCTCGACACGCGCGAGCTCGAGCGCGTGCGTGCCGATCGCACGGATGCCGTGCAGTTTGCCCGCCTCGAAAAGCGCGTCCCACAACGCTTCGGCCTTGTCGGGCGAGATCCACAGCTCGTAACCGAGATCGCCGGTGAAGCCGGTGCGCGACACCATGAGCTCGGTGCCCTCGAAATCGAAATGCATGAGTCCGAAGGGTTTCAGCTCGCCGAGCCCGTCAAGCCCCATCTTGCTCAGGATCGCGTACGAGGTCGGCCCCTGCACCGCCAGCCCGGCAACTTCCTCCGTCTCCTCGCGGATCGAAACGTCCATGCCGATCGCCGAGGTGCTGAGCCAGGCAAAGTGGCGTTCCTGCGAGCAGAGCCGGTAGTCGCCCTCGTGCAGGTGGAAGATCGTGCCGTCGTCGATGACCTGGCCCTCGATCGTCGCACCAGACGGCGTAGGCGACCCGACCCGGCCCGACTTTCGCCATGTCGCGCGTGACGAGGCGATCGATGTAGGCGAGTGCGTCGCGGCCGCGGATACGGTACTTGGTCATCGGCGTGAGATCGAAGACGCCGGTCGCGTTGCGGATCGCGAAGTATTCGGTATCCGGCGCAATACACGCGTCTGCGCTGGACCAGCCCTTCCACGAGTGCCACTCGTTCAGCGTGTCGAGCGCGGCAAGTCGCGAATAGAACGGCGACCGCAGCCGGCCCTGATGGACTTCTTGTACCGTCATCTGGATTTCTCCCGGGCGAGGATTGCGCGTGCGGCATTGCGGCCGGGCGGCGCCGCTGACGCCGCCGCCCGGATGCGTGCCGGCGCCGCAGAGGTACAGGCCCGTCGAGCGGCATCGCGGTACTGCGCGGCGCCGCATACGGGCCGCACGAACAGGAACTGGTCGAGCGTCAGCTCGCCGTGGTGCCAGTGGCCGCCGCGTGATGTGGAACTCACGCTCGATATCCGCCGGCGTCAGCAGCTCGCTCGCGACGATGTGCTCCGCGAGATCCGGCGCGTAACGTTCGATTGCCCGGATCGCATCCGCCTCGAACCTGAGCCTCGGCTGCTTCGGTCCAGCCGCCCTTGAGCGCATACGGCGCGTACTGCACGACTGCCGACATCACATGCCGGTTCGCCGGTGCCAGCCGCGCATCGCGGACGCTCGGGAAGGTGATCTCGAGCACGGGTTCCGGCGAAGCCTCGCCGTACTTCGCTGGATTGAATGCATGCTCGACGTAGTGTTCGTCCGGCGCGATCACGAGCCGTCCGGCATATTCCTTGCGCGCGAGCCCGGCGAACTGCGGGCAGCCCGTCGAGCGCGAGGTGCAGCTTCGCGGCGTTGCCCCGGGCCCGCAGGTGATGGATGCGATGCACGAAGCCGGTCTCGACGTGCCGCGCGCCGACGAGTTCCATGATCGTCCGCTTCGGGTCGGCGTTCGAGACGACGACGAGGCTCTCGAACAGTTCGCCGGATTCCGTCTCGACGCCGGTCACGCGGCCGTTGTCGACGATGATGCGTTGCACCGGCATGCCCGTACGGATCGTGGCGCCGCGCCTTGCGTGCCGCTTCGGCCAGTTCGTCGCTGACGCTGCCCATGCCGCCCGCGGGCAGCGAGACGCGGCCCTGGTCGCCCGCGAGCCGGTACAGGTAGGTCAGGACCGTATTCGGCGAGCGCGGGCCGAGGTGGGTGCCGAGCACGGCGTCGAGGCTGAGCGCGCCCTTCAGCAGCGGGCTCTCGAAGCGTTCCACGAGCTCGTCGTAGATGTTCATGCCGATCAGACGCAGAAACTCGCGCATGTCGTCGCGACCCAGGCGCCGGACGTCGAGACCCAGCTGCGCCAGCGTCGCCAGGTCGCGAAAATCGCGCGTCCCGAGCCGCGGCGGCGGCTTGTTGAGATAGCGGCGCAACAGGTTCGCATAGCGGGCCATCCGGCCATGGAATTCGCGGTAGCTGTCCGCGTCCGCGTCGTCGACGCCGGCGACCGTGTCGCCCTTGATGCGCACGTGCTCGCCGTCTTCGCCGAGCGCGATCGTCGTCATGTCCTCGGCGGCGAGCGCCGGGTTCAACTTCAGGTCCTTGCGGACCGCCGGTTGCAGCTGATAGAGGAGATGCGCGCAGGCCGAGACGGCGAAGCCGTCGGCGAACTCCCGCGTAATCGCGGCGCCGCCCACCTGGTCGTTGGCCTCGAGCACGACGACCTGCTTGCCGGCACGTCGCGAGCAATGCCGCGCAGACGAGACCGTTGTGCCCGCCGCCCACCACGATGACATCGTACCGTTCCGCCATAGCCGTCAATCGTCCCCGAAGTTGACCGGCACAGTGTTCGGACGCCTGAGATCCGCAAGGATCTCGCGTGCCGCGTTCGCCCCGGGCGCCGCCATCACGCCGCCGCCGGGGTGCGTGCTCGAACCGCACAGGTACAGGCCGCCGACCGGCGCCGCGATACTGCGCATAGCCGGGCACGGGCCGGTTGAACAGCAGCTGATCCATGGTCAGCTCGCCGTGGAAGATATTGCCTTCGGTGATGCCGATCTGGCTCTCGATATCCTGCGGCGTGCGCACTTCGTCGTGCAGGATCAGGTCCTTGAAGTCGGGGCTGTAGTTGCCGATCTGGTCGATGACCGTTTTCGCGAAAGCCTCACGCTCCGCGTCCGTCCAGTCGCGGCCCTCGAGCTTGTGCGGGCAGTACTGCACGAAACAGCTCATGAAATGCTTGCCGGGGGGCGCCATCGTCGGATCGATCAGCGTCGGGATCAGCATGTCGACGTACGGGTCCTTCGACCAGGTCCCGTCTTTCCAGTCGTCGTAGGCACGCTCCATGCGCTCCATCGAGTCGATGAAGTGCATGTCGCTGTAGATACAGCGGACTGCCCTGCGGGCAGCGCCGGGAACGTCGGCAGGCCGTCGAGCGCGATGTTGAGCTTGCCCGAGGAGCCGCGGATCTTGAAATTCCTGACACGCTGGTAGAAGGCCTCGGGCAGGTCGGACTCCTCCATGCAGTTGAGGAACGTGCGCTTCACGTCCATGGCCGAGACGACGATCCGGCCCTGAGATCTCTTCGCCGGATTCGAGCGCCACGCCGGTCGTCTTGCCGTCTTTCACCAGGATCCTGTCGACGCCGGCCTCGGTGCGCAGTTCGCCGCCGTAGGCTCTGAAGGCGCCGGCGATGGCTTTCGACACGGCGCCCATGCCGCCGCGCGCGTAGCCCCACGGTCCCGACGTTGCCGTCGACCTCGCCCATGTAGTGATGCAGGAGCACGTAGGCCGTGCCGGGCGAATGGATGCCGAGGGCCGTGCCGATGATGCCGCTGCCGGACAGTCGAGGCCTTGATCACGTCGGTTTCGAAATACTCGTCGAGGTATTCGGCGACGCTCATCGTCCAGAACCGGATCGTCTCGTACATCCGATCTTCGCCCATCTCGAGGAACTTCGAGCCGATCGCGATCAACTCGCGGAGGTCCTGCGGCCGGAACGAGGTCGGGTCCGGCGGCGTGCGCAGCAGGAAATCGCGGATGAACCGGCACTGGCGCAGCGTATCGGCCGAATAGCGCTCGTAGGCATCGGCGTCGGCGCGCGAGAATCGTGCCCGCTCCCGATATGCGACCTCCTCGTCGTGGTAGGAGCCGAAGAAGTCGCCGTTCTCCATGAACGTGACCGAACCTCCGTAGGGCGTTACCTGCAGTCCGTGTCGGTGCAGTTCGAGCTCGCGGTAGATCTCGGGGCGGAGCAGGCTGCACACGTAGGAGCAGTTCGAGTAGATCCAGTCCTTGTACAGGTTGCGGCTGACGGCCGCGCCGCCGATGTAATCGTTCTTCTCGACGCAGACGACGTCGAGGCCCGCCTTCGCCAGGAATGCCGCAGTGGTCAGGCCATTGTGGCCGGCGCCGACGACGATCGCGTCATAGGTCTTCATACATCGAGATCCGTTTTCCCCGGGGCCGCGTCCTGAAGGGCGCGGCTGTTATGCACTACTCGCTAAACGTTGCTTCGTCGACAACTTACGGATCGTAATGTCCACGGCCTGTTCGAATTTGTCCAGTGTTTCCTGGAGACAATCCACGCTGTGAGACTCGCAGATGAACCACGGCTCGCGAGAGTCGGGCTCGACGAGGATCCCGGTGTCGTGCAGTTCCGGCGCCAGTGCATCGTAGAATTCGTAGTCGGAATCGACCCAGGCCCGGTAGTCGCGCGGTGCCTCGCTGTCGAAGAACAATCCCATCAGCGCCGGATGGCCCGTGAAACTGTGCGGAATGCTGCGCCGTGTCAGGATCTTGCTGAGCCCGGCCTGCAGGGCAAGACCGTAATTCTCGATGGTCTTCAGCGCATCGGTCTCGTCCAGGATCTCGAGCGTCTTTGCGGCGGCCGCGAGTGCGACGGAATGTCCGGTGAAGGTACCTCCGTGCACTACGTCGTCGCCGATCCAGCTCATGACGTCCTCGTTGCCGGCGATGGCCGCGATCGGATATCCGTTGCCCATCGCCTTGGCGAAGGTGCAGATGTCCGCGCGCACGCCGAACAGCTCCTGCGCGCCGCCCTTCGCGACGCGGAAACCGGTCTTGACCTCGTCGATGATGAGCAGCACCTCGTACATGTCGCAGAGCTTGCGGATGTCCTGCATGTACTGCCGGTCTGCCGTGATCCCGCAGCAGTTGCCCATGATCGGCTCGATCAGCATCGCGCCGATGCTGTCCCGATGTTTCCTGAGCAGGTCCTCGATGGCATTGGCGTCGTTGAGCGGCACCGAGTGGGACAGCCGTTTCGTGACCCGCGGCACGCCGTCGCCATAAGGCAGGACCTCCGGATCGCCGTCCGCGGGATCCCACTCCTCGACTTCCGAGTACCACATCACCTCGTTGAACACGCCGTGATAGCCGCCCTCGAGCATGATGTGCCCGTCGCGGCCGGAGTGCGCCCGCGCGACCCGGAGCGCGGCCATGACGGCTTCGGTGCCGGAATTCGAATAGCGGACCCGCTCCGCCCCGGGCACCATCTTGCAGATGCGCTCGGCGAGCGTGTACTCGAGTTCGGTCGACAACGCGAACACGCCGCCGACCTCGATGCCTTCCCGCGCCGCGGCGTCGACACGCGGATCGGCGTAGCCCAGGATGATCGGCCCGTAGGACAGCCGGTAGTCGATGTACTCGTTGTCGTCGATGTCCCAGAGCCGTCCGCCCTTGCCGCGCTTCGCGTAGATCGTCTTGTCATCGCCCCAATACCGGAAATTTGACGACACGCCGAGGGGCAGCCGGCTTGCCGCTTTCTTGTAATGTTGATTTGAACGAACCAGGGAACGCATATGTCCTCCATTCTTATCCGGCCCAGCATCGCACGAAGCGGGCCTCCGGGTCCAGAAAAATGAATGAGTATTCATTCAAAGTGTGGCATTATCAGGGGATTCTCCTGCCCCTGCGCCCTCCCCGCTATGCGGATTTGCGCAACTGGTGTAAAAACGGCGTCCATGGCCCTCGCAGCTAAAAAACCCCATTCCCCCGCCGGCCGCAGGGCCTCGCGGGAGACGCGGCAACTGCAGCTGATCGAAGCGACCATGCGCTGCATCGCGAAAAAGGGCATCGGCAACACCACCCTCGCCGACGTGGCGAGCATGGCCGGACTGTCGCAGGGCATCGTCAACCTGCACTTCAAGAGCAAGGACAACCTGCTCAACGAGACCCTGCTGCATCTCGCGGACGAATACCGCGCCCAGTTCGAGAAGGCCCTGGCAAAGTCCGGACCCGGACGCGGACGACAAGCTGCTCGCGCTGATACGGCTCGACCTGAAGCCGTCGGTTTGCAACCCGCAGAAGCTGGCCGTCTGGTTCGCGTTCTGGGGCGAGGTGAAATCCCGGCCGACCTACCGGCGCATCTGCGACGACGTGGACCGGCATTACGACGAGGTCATCCAGGGCCTGTGCGAGTCCATTATTGCCGATGGCGACTACGATCACGTCACGGCCGCAGAAGCGACCGCGGCGCTGACGGCGATGACCAATGGTTTGTGGCTCGATTGCCTGATCAGCCCGCAGACCTGGGATCGCCACGCGGCCCTCGATGCCGTCCTGAGCTACCTGAAAAGCGTATTTCCATCACATTTCCCGGACACCGCCTGACTTGAAACCCGAACTCAGCAAGGACGCGCTTCGCTGGCAGGCGATCGCGCGTGAATATGCCGACCAATACCTGCAGCCGCACGAGGTCGAGGCCGAACTCAACGACGGCGTATTGCCGGAGGAGATCACCAGGCGCAACAAGGCGCGCGCGATCGAGCTCGGCCTGTCGGCGATCGACGTGCCGAAGGCCTGGGGCGGACTCGAGCTGTCGATGGAGGAACAGGTCGCGATCTGGGAACAGCTCGGGCGCGTGACCAACGCGCTGTCCTGGTGCTTCTCCGAACCGCAGTCGTGGATGTTCGAGGCCTGCTCGGACGAACAGATCGAACGCTTCATCCTGCCGATGATGCGCGGCGAGCGGAAAGACTGTTATGCGATCACGGAGTCGGGGCCCGGCTCGGACGTCGCGGGTCTCGAGGCGACCGCCGTGAAGGACGGCGCCGGCTACGTGCTGAACGGCGAGAAATGGTACGTCACGAGCGGCAACCTGGCCGATTTCATCTGGTTCCAGGCGCGGATCCCGGACGAGGACGACGACGTGCTGTTCCTCGTCGACCAGGGTACGCCGGGGATCGAGACCGTCGCGACGCCCCTGTTCAGCCACACCTACGCCGCCCACCATCCGACGTATCGTTTCAACGACGTCCGCGTGCCGGCGGCGCAGCGCGTGGGGCGGCCGGGCGACGGCATGGCGTACACGCACAGCTGGTTCCGTCACGAGCGGCTGATGATCGGTGCGCGCAGCTGCGGCGCGGCGGCCCGCCTCATCGAGGAGGCGTTGGCATTCGCGAAGGGACGCACCGTCGATGGCGCGCCGCTGGCGGAGAAGCAGGCGATCCAGTTCATGCTCGCCGACAGCGTGACCGAGCTGTGGGCGTCGCAGCTGATGACCTACGAGGCCGCCCGTGCCGCGGATCGCGGCCTGGACGTCAAGGCCCAACACAGCCGCTGCTCGATGGTCAAACTGTTCGTCTCCGAAATGGCGAATCGCGTCGCCGACCGCGCCGTGCAGATCTTCGGCGGCCGGGGCTACATGCGCGAGAACGTGGCCGAGCGGTTCTTCCGCGAGCTGCGCGTCGACCGCATCTGGGAAGGCACTAGCGAGATCCAGCGCCTGATCATCGCGCGCGCGCTCGCAAAGCGCGGCCTGGACGGCATGTGATTGTCAGCCGCCGCGATGGGTGGTCAAATCGATTGTTCATGAGAATCGCTCCGACACGCCTCACCATCGCAGGCCTGCTCGCAGGCGCATTGCTCGCGGCCTGCGGCAATAGCACGAACCCGAAGTCCGGCGAAGAAAAGGTCGTCAACGTCTACAACTGGGCCGACTACATCGCGCCCGACACGATCCCGAAGTTCGAGGCCGAGTACGGCATCAAGGTCAACTACGACACCTACGACTCGTCCGAGGTCGTCGACGTCAAGATGTTGGCCGGCGCCAGCGGCTATGACGTCGTCGTCCACAGCAATCAGTTCGCCGAGCGCCTCGCGCCGATCGGTGTGTTCGAGAAGCTCGACTTCTCGCGCTTCACGAACCTGAAGAATCTCGATCCCGACCTCATGAAACGGATTGAGTATAAGGACGTCACCGATTACAACATCCCGTATTTCTGGGGCACGACCGGCTATGCCTGGAACGTGGACATGGTGCGGGCGCGTTTGCCAAACCACAAGATGAACAGCTCCGACGTACTGTTCGACCCGGCGGTGGCCTCGAAGCTCGCGGACTGCGGCATCTCGCTCCTGGACAGTCCCACCGACGTGATCCCGATGGTGCTTGCCTATCTCGGACGAGACCCGAACGCCGTCGACGACGAGAACCTGGCCGCCGCCGAAGCCCAGCTCGACAAGGTCCGACCGTACATCCGTTATTTCAGCAACCAGAAGATGATGTCGGACTTGCCGAACAAGGAAGTTTGCGTCGCGATGAGCTGGTCCGGCGACTATGCGCAGGCCGCCGCGAGGGCGAAAGAGGCCGGTATCGACATCCATCTGCGCTACACCACACCGAAGGAAGGCTCGGGCCTCTGGGTAGACGGCCTGTATATCCCGAAGGACGCGCCGCACAAGGACAGCGCCTACCTGTTTATCGATTTCCTGATGCGTCCGGACATCGCGGCCGCGAATGCCAATTACGTCGTCTATCCGAACGTCAACAGGGCCTCCTGGCAATACATTAAGCCCGAGATCCTGAACAATCCGGAGATCTTCCCAGACAAAGCGACATGGTCTCTGCTGTACAAGACACTCACGATCGACCCGAAGCGCGAGCGACCGCGTACCCGCATGTTCGCTCGCGTCAAGAGCGGCATCTAGCGGTGGCACCGACGGTGGCGGAAACCAATTCAAACGACAGCTTCATCCGCATCCGCCAGCTCACCAAGCGCTTCGGCGACTTCGTCGCCGTCGACCACGTCGACCTCGATATCAAGCGCGGCGAGCTGTTCTCGATCCTCGGCTCGTCCGGCTGCGGCAAGTCGACGTTGCTCCGCATGATGGCGGGCCTAGAGGCGCCGACCTCGGGCAGCATCGAGATCGACGGCGTCGAGGTCACCCGGCAGCCGCCCTACGAGCGGCCCGTGAACATGATGTTCCAGTCCTACGCCATCTTCCCGCACATGACCGTGGAGCAGAACATCGCCTACGGCCTCAAGAAGGACGGCGTCGCGAAGGCCGAGATCGCCCGCCGCGTCGACGGGATGCTCGATCTGGTGCAGCTCGGCGACTTCCGCAGGCGCAAGCCGGACCAGCTCTCGGGCGGGCAGCGCCAGCGCGTCGCACTGGGACGATCGCTGATCAAGGAACCCAAGGTGCTATTGCTCGACGAACCGCTCGGGGCACTCGACAAGGGCCTGCGCGAGCGCACGCAGTTCGAACTCATGAACATCCAGGACAAGCTCGGCATCACCTTCATCGTCGTCACGCACGACCAGGAAGAGGCGATGACGCTGTCCACGCGGATCGCCGTCATGCGCGAGGGCCGATTCCTGCAGATCGGCGACCCGAAGGCGATTTACGAATATCCCTGCAATCGCTTCGTCGCGAATTTCATCGGCACGATCAATACCTTCGAAGGCCGGGTGACCGGCGTCGATGCCGAAGGCATCGACGTCCGTTCGGACGAGGCGGACCGGGAGTTACGGGCCACCGGCGAGTTCTCCGTCGGCGTCGGTGACACCGTCTGCGTCGCGGTCCGCCCGGAGAAGATCTACATCAGCCGCGAAGAACCAGACAACGAGGAAGACACGCGATTCCCCGGCATCGTCCACGACCTCGGTTACTTCGGCAACCTGTCGCTGTACCGGATCCGGCTCGACAACGGCAAGATGGTCCAGGCCAGCGAGCAGAACCGGCGCCGTTCGGCAACGCGGCCCGTGGTCTGGGAAGACCGTGTCTGGATCTCCTGGCACCCGCGCAGCGCGATCGTGCTGACCGGCGAGGACTGACACGTGGCGCTGACGCGAGGCAGAGATGGTATCTGGCAACGCTTTATTCTCGCCGTACCTTACCTCTGGCTGCTGCTGTTCTTCCTTGCGCCCTTCGCCATCATCCTGAAGATCAGCGTCGCCGACCCGGTCATCGCGCAGCCGCCGTTCACGCCGACGTTCGATGCCCAGGGCCACCTGTCCCTCACGCTCGACAACTTCCTGTTCCTGCTAACGGACAAGTTGTACGCGGTCACCTACCTCAAGTCCGTATTACTGGCATTTCTGGCGACCGTCCTTTGTCTCGCGCTGGGCTTCCCGATGGCTTACGGCATCGCGCGCAGCGACTCCCAGACCCGCAACCTGCTGTTGCTCCTCATCGTGCTCCCGTTCTGGATCTCGTTCCTGCTGCGCGTCTACGCCTGGATGGGCCTGCTGAACAACTACGGCGTGATCAACAACCTGCTGATGTGGCTGGGCGTCATCGATCAGCCGATACCGATCATGTACACCGATTACGCGATCTTCATCGGCCTTACCTATTCGTACCTGCCATTCATGATCCTGCCGCTCTATGCCACGCTCGAACGCATGGACCTCGACCTCATCGACGCAGCACTGGATCTCGGCGCCACGCGGACGCAGGCATTCTGGGATGTCACCTGGCCGCTCGCCCGGCCCGGCGTCATCGCCGGCTGCCTGCTCGTCTTCATCCCGGCGATGGGTGAGTACGTCATCCCGTTCCTGCTCGGCGGTCCCGAATCTCTGCTGATCGGCCGCGTCCTGTTCGACGAGTTCTTCGCAAACCGCGACTGGCCGCTGGCCTCTGCGGTGGCGATCGTGCTCCTGATGTTACTCGTCATCCCGATGGTCTGGCTGCAGCGAAACCAGGCCCGCGATGCAGAGCAGGCATGAACCGGGTCAGATCGAAATTCGTCTTCTCCGTGCTGGCTTTCGGCTACGCGTTCCTGTACGTGCCGCTGGTATCCGTCGTCGTTTACTCGTTCAACGACTCGAGGCTGGCCACGGTATGGGGCGGATTCTCGACTCGTTGGTACGGCGAGCTGCTCCGTAACGACCAGGTACTCGACGCCGCTTTCCTGAGCCTGCGGATCGCGACCACCTCCGCCACGATCGCGACCGTACTCGGCACGATGGCGGGCATCGCGCTCGCGCGCTTCGGGCGCTTCAAGGGACGCACCCTGTTCTCCGGCATGATCACGTCGCCGCTCGTCATGCCCGAGGTCATCACGGGCCTGTCGCTGCTGCTGCTGTTCGTCAGCCTGCAGCAATTGACCGGTTGGCCCTCCCAGCGCGGCTTCGGGACGATCACGATCGCCCACATCACATTCTCGATGGCCTACGTGGCCGTCGTCGTGCAGTCCCGCCTCGCCGCGATGGACGAATCGCTGGAGGAAGCGGCGATGGACCTCGGCGGCACGCCGCTGCGCGTGCTGTTCGACATCACCCTGCCGCTGATCGCGCCCGCGATGGTCGCGGGCTGGCTGCTGTCGTTCACGCTGTCGCTCGACGACCTCGTCATCGCGAGCTTCGTGTCCGGGCCCGGCAGCACGACGCTGCCGATGTACATCTTCTCGAAGGTGAAACTCGGCGTCACACCGGACATCAACGCGCTGGCCTCGCTGATCATCCTGATCGTCAGCGTCGGGCTGCTCATCGCCTGGCTGGCGATGCGCAAGAAGGAGTTGTAGGACAGCTCGGCGGATCGCGGCTAAAGCCGCTCCTACGGCTGCCGATATGCCAAGGTAGCTGAAGAGCGTTCGTAGGAGCAGCTTCAGCCGCGATTCATTGATAAATTTTTTTTAAAGCGGCCGGGCGAGTTCCTGCAGGATCCACTCGGTCCAGGTGCGCTCCGCGCTCTCCATCGCCGAGAAGGGGCCGGGCTTGTAGTAGCGCGACTGCACGCCCTTCCAGTTGTTGACGATGATGGTCTTGTCGGACTCGGTCGTGATGTCCCACAGCCAGATAAGCTCCTCGACATCGTAGTCCTTGCCTTCCTCGGCATCGGCACGTACCAGCCAGTAGATGTCGCAACGGCAGTTCATCGCGTCGACGGGCGTGAAGACATAGCAGACCACGTGGTCGGAATAAGCGAGCAGGAACGAGAATGCGCCGAACACGAAGTCGGATGCGCCGCCATCGTAGTCCGTGAGTTGGCCGAGCAGCGGCGCGACGGGCGAGCCATCCCGGCTGCCGGTCAGGTAGCCCTCGAACATGGCGGTGCGGCTGTAACCGTAGCCCATCTCGCCCTCGGGCGCCCGCGTGTCGATGCGGTCGATCTCGATGTTGCGCAGCCCGCAGGCTTCCATCTTCTCCAGCATATGCTCCTGCAGGCGCCCGCGCTTGCGGCCTTCGACCATCAGGGTGTGCATGCGCGCATACTCGGGATGCGCCGTGACGCAGTGATAGCACTCCTGGTAATTCTCGATGGACAGCTTCCAGTTCGCCGGAATCGGATAGGAGCGGTGCGCGGCGACCTTCAGGTTCTCGAAATCGAAGAGGGCCATGGGTTCGGCGAGGTCGCGTTTCGCGCTCGCCAGGCCCGGCGGCGAATCCGAGAAACACACGAACATGAGGCCGTGGATGACGTCGAACGATACCGGATTGAGGCCGTGACCCGACTTGTCGAAGTCGTCCGGCATACTGCGTGCCGCGGCCAGGTTGCCGTCGATGTCGTACATCCAGCCATGATAGGGGCAGGTGAATTTACGGGTGTGGCCGCGGTTCTCCAGGCACACGAGCGAACCCCGGTGGCGGCACACGTTGGCGAATGCGTGCAGCTGCCCGTCGCTGCCGCGCACGATGATCGCGGACTCCTTGGCCACGTTGACGACCTTGAAATCGCCCGGCTCTGGAAGCTCGGACACGTGTCCCGCCAGGATCCAGTTCCGCGCGACGACGCGCTCTATCTCGAGCGCATAAATGTCGGGGTCCGTATAGAAACGCTGATCCAGCGCATAACCCGGTTTCTGGCTCTCGATCAGCCTCGAAATATCGATGTTCTGTCCTTGCATATTGCACATTCCACGTGACAACTACCTATTCTCAGTCTACTGACGGCGGCGTAGGTTGGGAAGTACGGTAGTTTGGCGGGAGTTGTCGAATGCCGTCGAAGCCACCAAACAGGCAACTCAAGGACCTGGACCTGCGGCAGCCCGTCTGGGACCGTTTCTTCATGGTTGCGCCGCTCGTACTGATCGGAACCACCGATCCGGACGGCTCCTTCGATCTCGCGCCGAAGCACATGGTCACACCCATGGGCTGGCAGAACTATTTCGGCTTCGTTTGCGCACCGACGCACGCCACCTGTTCGAACATCGCCCGTACCGGCGTGTTTACGGCCAGTTTCCCCAAGCCGTCGCAGGTTTTGCACGCGAGCCTGGCGGCATCGCCCCGCGAGGCCAACGGCAGCCTGCCGATCCTCGCGAGTTTCGCGACGATCCCGGCGAAGAACATCGATGGCCGCTGTATCGATGGCGCCTACCTGTACTTCGAATGCCGGCATTACCGGACGATCGACGACTTCGGCGAAAACTCCCTCATCACGGGAGAGATCGTCGCGGCTTATGGGGAATCCGATTTCCTGCGTTCGAGCGAGGCGGACGATCAGGAACTGATCCACGAATCGCCGCTGTTCGCATACCTGGCACCCGGGCGTTTCGCATCGGTGGAGCGCTCGATCGCATTCCCGTTCCCGGCGGACATGAAGAAGTGAGTGGCGGATGGACAGCGGACTCGCCGACCGGATCCTCAAGCACGTACGAGGGCAGGCCGAGTCGTTTATCGACCTGACGCGGCGGCTCGTCGAGGCCGAAACGCCCTCGTCGCTTCCGGAGGCGCAACGCGAAGCGCGGCACATCCTCATGGCCGCGCTCGGCGGGCTCGGTCTCGAGGTTCGCGAGCTGGGGGCACCCGGCATCCCCCGTCACGTCTACGCGCATCTTCCGGCGCGTCGACGCGGCGCACCGATACAGCTGATCCTCGGCCATTACGACACGGTATGGCCGCTCGGCACCGTTGCGGAGAGACCGTTCCGCGTCGACGGCAACGTCCTGGAAGGCCCCGGCGTCTTCGATATGAAGGGCGGCCTCGCACAACTCGTGGTCGCACTCGGCGCCCTGCGGGATCTCGGCCTGCAGCCGACGCTGACGCCGGTGATCTTCGTCAATGCCGACGAGGAGACGGGCAGCCGGTCCTCGACCCGGTTTATCCGCCGCCTCGCCCGGCACGCGAACCGAACCTTGGTCCTCGAACCCGCACTCGGTCGGCGCGGCAGGATCAAGATCGCGCGCAAGGGTATCGGCCGGTTTACGGTGACGGTGTTCGGGAAGGCCGCGCACGCCGGGCTGGACCCGGAGGACGGCGCCAGCGCAATACTGGAACTCGCGCACGTCATCCAGGCCTTGTTCGCGATGAACGATCCGGAGCGCGGGATCACCGTGAACGTCGGCACCGTTTACGGCGGCGTGCAGCCGAACGTCATCGCGGCGCACGGCGGCGCGGTCATCGACGTCCGCGTCCCCACCCTCGCCGACGGCGCCGCCATCGAGGCGCGCATCCACGCGATCCGGCCACGGGTCGCCGGCGTCCGCCTGCATATCGAGGGCTCCATCGGCCGGCCTTCGATGGAACCGACGGCACGCAACGAGGCGCTCTGGAACCAGGCGCTGCAGCTCGGCGAACTGCTCGGGCTCGAACTCGAAGGCGCGAAGGTCGGCGGCGGTTCGGACGGCAACACGACCAGCCAGTATACGGCCACGCTCGACGGCCTCGGCCCCGTCGGTCGCGGCGCGCACGCGGAACACGAGTGCCTGTACGTGGACAGGACGCTGGAACGCGCGGCACTGCTCGCGATGCTGCTGCTGTCGCCCGCGGTGCCGCAGGCCGCGGCGGGGAGTGACCCGTGACGCAGACGGTATTCGGCTCGCTGGCACGCATCGCCGACCTCGACGAAAAGCCTTACGAGGTGACGGCGATCGATCCGTCGGCCTGGCAGACGGGCGACTACGTCGCGGCCGAAGTGACCGGCACGCCGACACGCAATTACAACATCGAGGTCCGCAGCGGAGACATGATCCCGGTCCAGTCCGGTTGCCTGGTAATCGGCGCGCTGGGCGTGCGCGCCGCGACGCTGGAAGGCGTGGGGAACTGGCGGGACGTGCGCGACGGACACCTGCACGCACTCACCAGCGCCGGGCTGTTCGGCGTCTTCACGTCTTATTCGCGGCTCCTCGACGACCCCATTTCGCTCGTCTATACGGGCCACGTCTGCCGTGCCGGCAAGCCGCTCAGGATGTCGGACTTCGCCCTCCGGGACGACGGCGGGACCTTCCGCGTGCCGACGATCATGCTCGTGGGGACATCGATGTCCGCCGGCAAGACCACGACCGGCCGCCTGGTAATTCGCCTGCTGTCGCTGGCCGGCTACCGGGTGATCGGTTGCAAGCTGACCGGCGCCGGGCGCTTGCGCGATATCCGGGCCTTCCGCCGTTCCGGCGCATTCGAGGTCTACGACTTCGTCGACGTCGGCCTGCCGTCCACGGTGGTCCCCGAGGCCTGCTTCCGTGCCGCGATCCGGCCGTTGCTCAACCATATCGACAGCCGCGGCCCCGACTTCCTCGTCGCCGAGGCCGGTGCCTCGCCGCTGGAGCCCTACAACGGCGCCGCCGCAATAGACCTCATCGGCGATAACAATCGCTTCACGATCCTGTGCGCATCCGATCCCTATGCCGTCGTCGGCGTCCAGCAGGCGTACCGGTTCAGGCCGGACCTCGTTGCGGGCCCGGCCGCGAACACTTCCGCTGCGATCGATCTCGTCGACAAGCTGACCGGCGTGCCGGCGCTGAACGTCCTCGATCCCAATGCCGCGGAGACGTTGCGCAGCATACTGGTTGCCCGCCTCGGCGCAGACTTGACCCCGGTCGATGCCGCGGAGGCGATGCGGTAACCACGCGTATCGTGTTCGCCGTGCTCACCCGCTACTGGTGGCGATCCTGCTGATTGCCATCGGCACTGACGGGCGGCGGCGCCAGCCATTCGGCAGGGGTGGCGAGCGGCGCGTCGAGCGTCTCGAGGAACGCTTCGAGGTCGCGGAGCTGACGCGAGCTCAGCCCGAGCGGCTTCGCCTCGTTGTGACCGATCATCGCGAGCGGTGCCTGATTGTAGTTCTTCAGCACGTCGGCGAGCGTCGCGATTTGCCCCTCGTGCATGTACGGTTCCGTGCCGCCGAGATTGCGCAGCGACGGCGTGCGCATCGCCCCGATCAGCGTGACGCCGGTCCGGGCGAAATCGAGCTCGGGACAGTCGTGTGCCGGGTCGTCGCTGAATTCGCCGGCACAATTGAACGGATCGGCAAGTACCTCGCGCACGCCCTGCACGCGCCCCTTGTCCGGCACCTCGCCGGGGAACGCGATGACGCCCGTGTTGTGGAACTCGTTGTTCGTGAATAGCGGGCCGTTGTGGCATTGCGTGCAATTCGCCTCGCCGATGAACAGGCGCAGCCCGCGAATCTCGCCGTCGCTGAAGGTCGCGTGCTGGGCCGCGGCATCCCCTGCGATCACCGCCTCGACGTAGGCATCGAAGCGCGACGGGCCTGGCTGGATCAGCCGCTCGTAGGCCTCCATCGCCTTGCCGAGGTTGGCGAACGCCCGGTCGATGCCCTGCGCGTCGTCGTTCGCCGGCAGCGAACCGAACAAGGCCTCGTAGCGCGACCGGTAGTCGGGATCCGCCGCGACGAGCGCGACGATGCTGGCGCGATCGCCGCCCTGCTCGACCGGCGTCTCGAGCGGCGTCAGTGCCTGCGACCACAGGCTGTCGCGGCGGCCGTCCCAGTATTGCCAGGGACTGTAGGCCGAACCGACGATGCTGCGCGTGTTGCGCCGCGCCGTCCCGATCCCGACCGCCTTCGGCAGACCGTCCGTGAAGCGCCGCGCAGGCTGGTGGCAGGTCGCGCAGGAGACCGCGCCATTGCCGGACAGGCGCAGGTCGAAGAACAGCCTTTGCCCGAACCGCGCGGCGCGTTCGTCGTCCGCGACGGCGTTCGTCGGATCGGGCGGCAGCGGCGGCAGGCTGCCGATCCACAGCGAGCGCAGCATCGCGATCTCGGCGTCGGTCCAGGGCGCGGGCGTCGCCGTGTACCAGCGCCAGCCGGCGAGTGCCCCGATCGCCATCGCGAGCACGGCCACGGACAGGATCGCTCGTTTCATCCCGCCGCGCTAAAGATCCAGCGGGATGATCACGGTATCGGTCGCGCCACCGGACTCGATTCCGATCTTCATTTCCCAGTGCCCCTGCATGTGGAAACGCAGGCCCTCGACCTTGTAGCGGCCCTCCCCCAGGTGCTGCGTCACTCGAGGCTGCGTCGGCAGGCCGTGGTTGTGGGCCGGCATGCCGCCGTCGACGGTGATCCGCGCGTCGTCGACCGGTTCGCCGTCCGGGTTCTTCACCGTCAGGATCCAGCTGTGCATCCTATTGATCACGATCGGCTTCAACAGGCTCTCGTAGCTGACGGTGAACAGGCCGTGCTCCGAGGTGTATTGCGTCACGCCTTGCTGTGCTCCGCACACGCTCGAGGCGAGCGCCACCAGCACGAGCCAGGTACCCGGCACCCGGCGCGGCCTACGCACGACCGCCACCACCGGTCACGAGCCGCAGGCGCGGCCAGCGGGCCGCGCGCCAGCGTCTGAAGCGCTCGCTCGTCAGCACGTACTGCAGCTGCAGCGCGACGAGGATCGCAAGTATCCCCGGCCAGTAACCGAAGCCGACGAAGCCGACCCGGAACGGGAACACCGCCCGGTAAGCGCGAGCCGTGTCGCCCACCGTCGCGGTGACGATGCCGACGTACTCGCCTTCAGCATCGAAGTCATACAGCGTCGTGAACACGTCCGGATCGACGGCCGGCGGCCGGTGGAAGACGGTCACGCTGTCCAGGTCGGGGATCTTCTCGACGTCTTCCCACCGCGCGTAGCGGCCTTTGCCGGTGACGTTGCGAATGATGCGGAAGTCGATCGGCGTTGTGGTCAGGCCGTCGTGCAGGTATTCCATGACGAACAGACTCTCGGCCGCGTTCGGGAGGTCTTCGCAATACTGCTTCTGGCCGTCGACCCGCGGTTGATAGATCTTGAAGCGTGCCTTCATGTACGCAATCTTGATCACGCACTGGTCCGCCTCCTGCACTACGCCGCCGTGCGCCGCCGCGATGCGGGGCAAGACCAGCAGAATTGTCAGGACCAGGCTCAGCGTCCGCACCATCGAGGCTCCCAGTCGACACCGGACATCGACTCTAACGCCGGCGGTCGGCGCCGGCAAACCGCGGGCGCCGCGCGGTGCCCGAGCTACAAACGCTCGATGACGAGATTCCGGAACCGGACGACTCCGCCGCCGGCGTGTTGCAGTGCGACGTATCCCGCGCGCAGCTTCGCGTCGGTAAGCTGCGCGGTGAGGACGCCGTCAAACGTCGCGGTGACGGTGTCGCCGACAGCCTCGATGACGCAAGTGTTCCAGCGCCCGGCGGTGATCACGTGCGCAAGCGGCTTCGCGTTCATGACGATCGCGCCGGTCCGGGCATCCGGATTCGGATGCGCGTCCCAGATATTGACCTCGTAGCAAGCCGTCGGGGTGATCGCCTCCGCGTCGGCACAACGGATCATTATGCCGCTGTTCGTGTCGGCGTCGACCCAGAAGTCGACGCGCATGCGGAAATCTGCGTAGGAGTCGGGCGACACCAGGAAGCCCATCTCCTCGAAACCCGCCTTCTTGTACGGTCCCGCCTCCGCCATGCCGCCGTCGGTATGCCAGGGTATTCCGCCGATTGCGTTCCAGGCGCCGAAATCCGTCGCCCGGCCCGCCGTATTCGCACAAGCGCCGAGCACAAGACCGCTCGCCACTGCCGCCATCGCAAAAGCCCGCATCGTCCGCACTCCTTTAGCCGCACCTGTCCTGCAACAGCACTGTCACTTCCGCATAAGGCGGCTGTCAAATACCAAAGCCACCAGGGTTCGCGCCGGCGGGCTGCACCTGCCCGGCGACATGGTAGACCTCCGGAGCCTGAAATCGGGACTGATCTTCCCGGAGCCGCATCGGGCCGTCATCGCGGAAATCGTCGTCCGCGCACCGGGCGACGCGCCCTCTCTCGCCGCGTGACCCGGCACGCGGTACCTCGTCGGTTGTTATAGTATCCGCGATCATTCGGCCTGAATTCGGAACTGCGACGTGGGAAAGCCCGGCAATACCGGCCTCCGCAGGCTACTGCGAGCCACCGTCTATTCGGCGCAGGGCGTCGCGCATGCGTGGAGGAACGAGGCGGCATTCCGGCAGGAAACCGTGCTCGCTGTCCTGCTCGTGCCTTGCGCGTTATGGCTCGGCCGCACGCCGCTCGAACGCGCCCTGCTGATAGGCGTCTGCCTGATCGTGCTGATCGTCGAATTGCTGAATACCGCGGTCGAGGCCATGGTGGACCGCCATGGCGAGGAACACCATGAATTGTCCGGCGCCGCCAAGGACCTGGGCTCCGCAGCGGTCTTCTTCAGCCTGGTGCTCGTGCTTGTCGTATGGTCCGGCGTCGCCTTCGACCGCTTCCTGTGAGGCTCAGGCAGGAAACAACTGCAAGCTTGCCGTAGCCAGCGTCGCACCGATCACCGCGCCGACGGCGACGTCGCTCGGATAATGCAGACCGAGGACGATGCGCGAGGCGGCGACGAGCACCGCAAACGGCAACACGACCGGCAGCAACAGCGGTTCGAAGTGGCAGAGCAGGATCGTCAGGCTCGCCGCATGGAGCGTGTGCCCGGACGGGAAGCTGTAGCGGTCCAGCGGTACCGCGCCGCACAGGATACCGCGGTGATTGATGTAGGGGCGCTCCCGCACCAGGCGATTCTTCAATAATTTGTAGACCACGATGCCGACGCCGGCGGTGAGCGCAATCTGCAGCATCGCGGGCAGGGCCGCCTTGCCCTGTATCGGCAGCAGGGCGAGACCCGCCAGCACCCAGAAACCGCCGTTGCCCAGGCGGCTGATAACGGAGAAGAAGCGCCTCAGCCAGATCCGGTGGCTCAACCGGTTCACTCGAAGGCAGATATCGCCTTCGATCGTGTTGAAATACGCAATGACGTCTGCCATGTGCCGGTTCCGGTCCTCCCGATGACGCCCATTTTCCCCGAGGATTGCGACACGCGGATGAAGTTGGCGTGACGCTCCGTTGAAAGTGAGCCTGCGGGTGTCAAATGATTGTCACATTATCGTAATCTGGCTTTTACCAACGCTATCGAGCATTGCCGGCCATGCGCATCGCAATCGCCACCGACGCCTGGACCCCGCAGGTCAACGGCGTCGTCACGACGCTCCGCAATACCCGGGACGCGCTGATCGCGGCGGGTCACGAGGTGCTCATGCTCACGCCCGAAGGCCGCCGCAGCGTGCCCTGCCCGACCTACCCGGAGATCCGGTTGGCGGTGTTCGCCGGCCGGGCGATCCGCAACGAACTCGATGCCTTCGACCCGGACTGCGTCCACGTCGCTACCGAGGCCCCGGTGGGGCTGGCCGTGCGCCGCTACTGCATCCGCCGGAAATTGCCGTTTACGACCGCTTATCACACCCAGTTCCCCGAGTATATCCGGGCCAGATTTCCTATACCTGTTGAATGGACCGTCGCGGGCCTGCGCTGGTTCCATGCGCCTGCCGCCCGCACGATGGTCCCGACCGAGGGCATCCGGCAGGTACTTCAAGGGCGCGGCTTTACCGACGTGGTCATCTGGACCCGCGGCGTGCAGACCGACGTATTCCGGCCGGACGAGCCGGTCGCGTACGACCTTCCGCGACCGATCTGGGTCTGCGTGGGCCGCGTCGCGGTGGAGAAGAACATCGAGGCGTTCCTGGACCTCGAACTGCCGGGCAGCAAGGTCGTCATCGGCGACGGCCCCGACCGGGTGCGCCTCGCCCGCAAGTATGCCGACTGCCGCTTCCTCGGCTTCAAGTTCGGCCGTGACCTGGCCCGCCACGTGGCCGGCGCCGACGTCTTCGTATTCCCGAGCCGGACCGATACTTACGGCATCGTCATGCTCGAAGCCATGGCCTGCGGCCTGCCGGTCGCGGCCTATCCCGTCACCGGACCGGCGGATGTCGTCCGCAACGGCGAGACCGGCGTGCTCGACGAAGATCTCGCCCGTGCCTGCACGGCCGCGCTGACGCTCGACCGCGCCGCCTGCCGCCGGTTCGCCGAGAGCCGCAGCTGGGAGCATTCCACGGCCGAGTTTCTCTCACACCTGGCACGGCGCACCCCGTCGTAATCGGTTCCGGACGCCGGGATCGGGGCGCGTGATGACAGCCCGGTTGCGGCTACAATTGCGGGCATGCGACCCAAGGTGTTCTGCATCGGCTTCCACAAGACCGGCACGACGAGCCTCGAGCGTGCGCTCACGAAACTCGGCTACCGCGTCAGGGGTTCGTTCGGCACCAAGGATCCCGACATCGCGTCGAAGGTGCTGGACAGGGCGATCGCCATGGCCGACGACTACGATGCGTTCGAGGACAACCCGTGGCCGATCCTCTACCGCGAACTCGACGAACGCTTCCCCGGCAGCCGCTTCATCCTGACCCGCCGCCCGGCCGACGCCTGGATCCGCAGCCAGGTCAGGGACTTCGCACGCACCGAAACGCCGATGCGGCGCTGGATCTATGGCGAAGACGCAGGCGCTCCGGAAGGCAACGAAGACATCTACGTCGCCCGTTACGAGCGGCACAACCGCGAAGTCCTCGACTATTTCAGAGACCGGCCGGCCGACCTGCTCGTCATCGATCTGCCGGGCGATTCCGGCTGGGAGAAGCTCTGCGCGTTCCTCGGCCAGCCGGTCCCCGACGAACCCTTCCCGCACGCAAACAAGGCGAGCCTGTCGCGCCGCCATCAAGAATTTCTTCAAGAAGCACTGGCGATGATCGCGGCTGAAGCCGCTCCTACAGATGCTCATTTACCCGGGCGCCGGAATATGAATCTGTAGGAGCGGCTTCGGCCGCGACCACCGTCGTGTGTGACTATCGGTCCTGGGACTTGCGGATGAACTTGCGCAGGCGGGTAAGCCAGGAGTCTTTCGCGTAGCGGCCCTTGACGATGTGCCGGATCTGGCAGACGTTGGGAATGTCGAGCGGCGTGCCGTGGGTACCGATCAGCCAGCGAAAGGCGCGATCCTCGTAGGTCTTCATCCAGCGCCCTGCCGGCGTCTGGTAATAACGGATCGAGTCGCAATAACCGCAAGCTCGCGCGATATCGCCGTGGGTGATCTGGTGCGGACCCTTGGCCTTCGGCCGCGGTCCGCCGTAGGGCTTGAAGCGGTCGAGCGGTATCTCGATCAGGTTGGGTCCCTGCCGGCCCCTCTCGAGGATCGGGTCGTCCTCCGGTAACAGGGCGGTGCCGAGGCCGATGCGCGGGTGTACGAGTGCATCGTCGCGACCCTGCAACAGGTCGGCCAGCGTGTCGAGGCAGCGTTCGTGAAAGAGGATGTCGGCGTCGGTGAACCAGATCCAGTCGGCCTCGGTCTCCTTCGCGGCGAGGTTGCGTCCGATGCTGCGCCGGAACAGCTGTTCGCTCGGCAGAGGCCGCCAGTTCCAGCGGATCCCCGGCACTTCCATGCGGCCGAAATAATCGAGCACGCGTGTCACGGCCTCGTCCCCGGCGGCGTGAAACACGGTCATCGTGACCTCGAACTTGTTGCTGCGATGATTGACCAGCGAGCTGAGCTGGTAGGTGAGGAAATGCCCGTAGCGCCAGCAATGGCTGACGATCTCGAGCTTCAGCCGGCCCGTCTTCTTCGCCTTCGCGACCGTCGCCGGGTCGACGTCGCGGAACCAGGACACCGGCAACGCGCCCGACGCGGCGACCCGGTAGAAGAGGCTCCTGGCGCGCTCGACCAGGCCCGGCATCAGCGCGTCTCCCCGGCGGCCGATCGGCGGCGCATCCTACGGTACCTGGCGATCTTGCGGCGGGCGTCGAGCCGCTGGGCCCAGCGGCGCCAGAACCGGAGTCTCTCCGGATAGAGGCTCTTCGAGAAATCGGGTTCGACGTCGTCGAGCACGCGCTCCCATTCCGCGGACGTCTCGTAGCCGCATTCGATCAGGTCCGGCGTCAGCGAGCCGTGCCGCAGCTGCTGCGCCTTGATGCGGCCGGGAAAGCGCGTCCAGACCCCGACGCTGGTCGGCGCGATCGGCCGCACGCCGTGCATCGCCGTCGCAGACTTTTCGGAGACCCGGGCGTGCTCGTGATACGAGGAGAAGGCGTGCAACTTTTCCAGCCACGGGAATTTCCCGAGTATCGTCGCCTGCGCCGCGTCCGGATCCCGGACGAAGTCCTCGTAGCGCAGGGCCAGGAATCGCTCATTACCGTACATTCTCTTCGCGTGCGCGTGCATCTGCCGCCAGAGCCGGACATTGGAGTAGTAGATGCTGTCGTCCTTGCCGTGCCGGCTCACGATCACGTCCCGCGGATCGCGCAGCAGATAGATGACGTACAGTTCCGGGTCGTCGCCGATCACGTCCGGCATGTACATCGTGTCCTTCGGTCGCTTGGTGATGACGATCTGACCGTCTTTCGCGGTGACGCGGTTGAAGCGGATCTCGTGGTCGTAGTGCTTGTCGACCCGGAAGCAGGTGACCATCACCTCGTGCAACAACGTGGTACCGCTGCGCGGTGAGCACGCGACGATGTGCAGATGCCTGAACATCCGCCGATTCTACCCGACAGGACAGGCCCCGGGCCGCCGGGTTAATGCGATGTTGGGCCGATCGGGACAAACGCATTAGACTCGAACCATGACTCAGGCCCTGGTCGTCTTCCGTCAGCATATCAGGCGCAGCATCCGGGACCTCTTGCCGATCGTCGTGGTCATCGCTGCGTTCCAGACGCTCGTGTTCGGCGAGTCGCTGACCGGCTTGCTCGGACTCTCCGCCGGCGCCGTCGCGGTCGTGCTGGGATTGACGCTGTTCGTATACGGACTGGAACTCGCCCTGTTCCCGATCGGCGAGTACCTGGCGGTCGCCCTGGCACGCAAGGGCAGCATTTTCTGGCTGCTGGTCTTTTCATTCGCGCTCGGCTTCGGAACGACGGTCGCGGAGCCCGCGCTGACCGCCGTCGCCCGTGAAGCTGCCGCGGTCGCGGCCTCTGCCGGGGCCATTCCGGATAGCGTCGACGCGCGCAGTGCGTATACGCTGGGACTGCGCCTGACGGTGGCAGCGTCGGTCGGCGTCGCACTGGTCCTCGGCGCGTTGCGCATCGTTTTCGGCTGGTCGCTGCCGCTCATGATCGTCGCCGGTTACGCACTGGTTGTCCTCATGACGGCCACGGCGCCGGCGGAGATCGTCGGGATCGCCTATGACTCCGGCGGGGTGACAACCTCGACGGTCACGGTACCGCTCGTCGCCGCGCTCGGGATCGGGCTCGCTTCCTCGCTGCGCGACCGGAATCCGTTGACGGACGGCTTCGGGCTCATCGCCTTTGCGTCGCTCACGCCGATCATCTTCGTGCTCGCCTACGGGAGCATCGCGCAGTGGATATGATCCGCTCCATCCTGTCGATCGTTGCATCGACGACGATGGACGTGCTGCCGATCGTCGTGTTCCTGTTCGGCTTCCAGGCCCTGGTGATTCGCCAGCCGCTGCCGAAACCGGGTCGCATCGGTGTCGGGCTCGTCCTCGTCGTCGTCGGGCTCGGCCTGTTCCTGATCGGGCTCGAGCAATCGCTGTTCCCGCTTGGCCGGCAGATGGCCGCGCAACTGACCGCGCCCGACGTGCTCGTACACGGTGGCGACGCCGCCGCGCCGCTCTGGCACGCGTACGTCTGGGTCTACGCATTCGCGGTCATGATCGGCTTCGCAACCACGATCGCCGAACCCGCGCTGCTTGCCGTCGCAATCAAGGCGAACGATGTATCGGGCGGCGCGATCGGCGTCTGGGGCCTGCGGGTCGCCGTCGCACTGGGTGTCGCGGTCGGCGTCGGGCTCGGTTGCTACCGTATCGTCTCGGGCCTGCCGCTGCACCTGTTCATCATGGCGGGCTACGTCGTCGTGCTTCTGCAGACGCTGGTCGCCCCAAAACTAATCATCGCGCTGGCCTACGATTCCGGCGGCGTGACGACGTCGACGGTTACGGTGCCGCTGATCACGGCTCTCGGGCTGGGTCTCGCCGAGTCCCTCCCGGGGCGCAATCCATTACTCGACGGCTTCGGGCTGGTGGCTTTCGCCAGCCTGTTCCCTATCATCTCGGTACTGGCCTACGCGCAATTGAGCGCGCTCTGGTCCGGCAGCCGTGCTGCGGAGGAAAACTGATGCATTTCAAGTTACTGATCGTCTTTGTGGAAGACTCGAAGACCGAAGACGTCATCAAGGCGGCGCGCGAGGCCGGCGCGACCGGCTGCACCGTGCTCAACAATGCCCGCGGTGAGGGTTACGAGGCACCGAAGAGCTTCTTCGGCCTGACGCTGACGAGTCAGCGCGACGTCGTGATGCTGCTCGTCGAACAGCACATGAGCCGCGAGATCCTGGAGCACGTCGGAACCGTCGGGGGATTCGATGCCGAGCCCGGCACGGGACTGGCGATCCAACTCGACGTGGAGGACGCGATCGGCGTGCTGAGTCAGGCGGAGCACCTCGTCGAAAAGCTGGAAGGGGAGGAACAGCTATGAGCGACCGCGACTGGACTCCGGTGCGCAATGTGATGCGTACCGACGTTACGCACGTCGACGGCAAGATCACCGTTCTGGAAGCGCTGCGCATCATGAAGCGCGACCAGGTGACCTGCCTGATCGTGAACAAGCGTTTCGAATCCGACGAATGGGGCATGTTGTTGTTCTCGGACGTTGCCAAGCAGGTGATCGCGAAAGACCGCGCACCCGAGCGGGTCAACGTCTTCGAGATCATGGCCAAGCCGGTGATCTCGGTGCGTCCGGACATGGATATTCGTTATTGCGCGCGTCTGTTCGACCGCTTCGGGATCAGCCATGCGCCCGTGATCGAAAACGAAAAGGTCGTCGGAATGGTGAGTTATTACCTGCTCGTACTCGAAGGATTGCCGGATCTCGACTGAGGCGAATTCACCTTGCGGTCGATCGAGTATTTCAGGAGCGGCGGCGCCATCAGCGAAGTCACGATGATCATCAGCACGATGGCGGAGAAGATCGCGTCGTTGATCACGCCGAGCGTGCGGCCGATCGACGCGAACACGAGGCCGACCTCCCCGCGCGGCAGCATGCCGAAGCCGATCGCCAGCCGGTTCGTCCCGCCCCACACGCCGAGACCGCTGACCAGCTTGCCGATCACGGCCGCCACGAGGAGGCCGGCGGCGAATACGACTACCGGCCAGGTGACGAAGGATTCGAGCTTGACCTGGATACCCATCAGGATGAAGAAGATCGGCACCAGGATGACCTCGAGCGGCATGATCAGCTCGCGGATGCGCACGAACTTTTGTCCCGCCTCGTCGCTGTCGCGGAAGAAGTTGTCGGACAGCACGACGCCGGCCGCGAACGCGCCGATAATCGTGGCGAGCCCGGCGAGGTTCGCCGCCCAGGCCAGCACCATGACGAACAGGTAGGACGTGAACATCTTGGCCTCGACGACGTCGAACGGACCCATCAGCCTCGCCGCGAGGCGGATGATCGATGGCCCGAGCTTGACGACGGCAACGAGGAAGATCGTCGAGACCGCCACCACGCGGATCACGTCCGGGAAGTGGACGCTGCCGCTGACCACGATGCCGGACACGACGGCGAGGATGATCAGGCCGAGGATGTCGTCGCAGACGGCCGCGCCTAGGATGATGTGGCCCTCGCGGGAACGGTGCGTGCCGGTCTCGGCCAGGACGTTCGCGGAGATGCCGATGCTCGTGGCCGCGAGCGTCGCGGCGATGAACAGGTCGGAGCCGAGCGGCAGGTCCGGCCGCAGCCACACCGCAGCGAAGTAGCCCAGCGCAACCGGTGCGACGACGCCGATGACGGCGACCCGTATCGCCGCGCCGCCCACGCTGCGGAGCTCGTCCATATTGGTCTCGAGCCCGACCATGAACAGCAGGAAGATCACCCCGTAGCGCGAGAACACCTCCACGGCCTGGGCCACCTGCATCACCTCCCCGCCCTGGTGGCCGGTGATGATGCGGGCGAGTTCGCCGCCCTTGTCCGCACCGAAGATCCCCGTCGCCGCCTGTTCGATCGACACGCCGGTGAGTGCCTGGTTCACGATCTCGAAGACGCGGGAGCCCTCGCGCAACACCGTGATCAGGTCGAAGCCGAGGTACCAGGCGACGTTGCCGAGCACGATGCCCATGATCAGCTCGCCGAGCACCGTGGGTTGCCCGAGTTTGCGGGCGCCCATGCGGCCCAGGATCGCGAACGCGAGGATCGTCGTGACGCCGAGGATGACCGGTGCTATCGGGTCACCTTGGACGAGGGGTGCCCGGCCATCCATGGGATTCTCGCCCTAGGAGCCTGTCCGAGTAATGCGCACGATTTCAGAACCGGTGGCCGGCGCCAGGACAAGGCGCATTCCGCCGCCAATGTCGGGACCTTGGCAAGGGATGCAACGCCGTCCTGGCGCCGGCCACCGGTTCCCGGAGGGCGTGCCGTACAAGGTCTGTGGCCGCGTTGCGTCCTTTGGCAAGGGCCCGGCCATTGCCGGCAGGACGCGCCTTGCCACAGACCTTGTACGGTACGCTGAAACTGTGCGCATTACTCGGGCAGGCTCCTAGCAGATCCGCGGCAGCGGATCGTCCTCGAGTTCCTCGAGGAAGCGCTCTCCACCCAACGGGGTCTCCAGCACCACCCGCTTGTGAGTGTCCGTGATGCGGCCCGCGCGCGCCGCGTCGCTGCCTGCCGGCAGGGCACGCCAGGCGGCCAGGGCTGCTTCGGCAGCGTCCGGCGCGATCACGGCCAGCACGCGGCCCTCGCAGGCGAGGTAATACGGGTCGTAACCGAGCATGTCGCAGACCGAGGCGACGGGATCGCGCACCGGGATACCCGCTTCGAACTGCACGCCGAACCCCGTCGCACGGACGATCTCATGCGCGATCGAGGCGATGCCACCGCGCGTCGGGTCGCGCATGAAGCGCAGGCCCTCGAAGCACAGCAGCGCCTCGGTGAGTTCCATCACGGGCGCGGCGTCCGAGACCAGGTCGCCGCGCAAGCCGAATTCCTCGCGCGCCAGCATGACCGCGGTGCCGTGATCGCCGACCGGGCCGCTGATGAGGAGCACGTCGCCGACCTCGATACGGTGGATCGACGGCCGCGCGCCCGGCAGCCGCACGCCGACACCCGTCGTCGCGAGATACAGCCCGCCGCCCTCGCCGCGGCGCACGACCTTGGTATCGCCGGCGCTGACCTTGACGCCGGCCGCGCGCGCGGCGGCGGCGAGGCTCGCGACAATCCGATCGAGCTGCGCGATCTCGAAGCCTTCCTCGATGAATGCGTTCAGCGTCAGGTACAGGGGCCGCGCGCCGGCGACCGCGAGATCGTTGGTCGTGCCGTGCACCGCGAGCGCCCCGATATCGCCGCCCGGGAACTCGAGCGGCTGCACCGTGAAGCCGTCGGTCGTGATCATGACTTCGCCGCCGTTCAGTGCGATCGGCACGGCGTCCGCCTGCACGTCGAGGTCATTGGCGCCGAGATGGCGCGCGAAGATCTCCTCGATCAATTCGCGCATGAAACGGCCGCCATTGCCGTGCGCGAGCGAAATCCGGTCGTCTTCCATTGTCACACCTCGAGGGCGCGGCGCGCCGCAAGCTCGGCCGCCTGGCCGAAGGCGAGTCCCGCATCGTTACACGGCAGCGCGCGCGGCAGGAATACGCGGAAGCCGTCATTCTCGAGCAGCGTCCTCGCCTGCTCGGCCAGAGCGCGATTCTGGAACACCCCGCCGGTCAGCCCGACGCACTCGACGCCGCTCTCATTGCGGAGTCTGACCGCCTGGTCGTGCACGGCCCATGCCATGCTGGAATGAAAATCCTCGGCGCGCCGGCGTGCGCTCCGCGCGTGATCGTTGAGCTGATAGATCAGCGGCTCCCAGTCACTGCGCCAGATTCCGGATTCGTCCAGCGTAAGCGGCAGACGCAGCGCGTCGCCCGGTCCGGTCACCAGCGCTTCCAGCTGCATGGGGCCCTGCGCCTCGAAACTGGTGATGTGACAGCGCGTGACCAGCGCGGCGGCCGCATCGAACAGGCGGCCGACGGCGGAAGTCTCGGGGCTGTTCAGCCGCTCGCGCCAGGCCGTCCTGACGATGTCCACGTGGTCCTGGCTCGCCCGCCACTTGTGGCCGGCCGTCCAGTGCAGCGCGGCCGCGCTGCGCCACGGCTCGCGGCCCGCGCGCTCGCCGCCGGGCAGCCGGAAGGGCCGGAAACTCGCGGCGCGGCGCCAGCTCCCGGCGCGGCCGACGAAGGCCTCGCCGCCCCACAGCGTGCCGTCTTCGCCATAGCCGACGCCGTCCCAGGTGAACACCAACCAGTCCTGCTCCGCGCCGAACTCGGCCACCAGCGCACTCGCGTGCGCGCGATGATGCCAGACCGTATCGACCGGCAGTCCCTGCGCCCGCGCCCAACGATGGGTCGTGTAGCCGGGATGCGCGTCACAGGCGATGCGTTTCGCCGTCACGCCGTACAGCGCCTGCAGGTCGGCCGCGACCCGCTCGAAGACGGCGAGGCTGCGCGGGCTGTCCATCTCCCCGATGTGCGGCGAGACGACGACGCGATCGTCGAAGGACAGCGCGAGCGTCCCTTTCATGTGACCGCCGACGGCGAGCAGCGGCTCGCCTTGCGGCCACGGCAGCGTAAGTTCGAGCGGCGCGCAGCCGCGCCCGATCCGCAGCGGCCGCATGCGGTTCGCGACACGCCGGTAGACCGGGTCGTCCGCCGGCCGCACGATGGGGCGGTTGTGATGCAGGAACGCGTCGGCGACGCCGCCGAGGCGCCGTTCGACATCGCCGCCGTCCGTCAGTACGGGTTCGCCGCTGATGTTGGCACTGGTTGCGACCAGCGGCGCGCCGTAAGCCTCCAGCAGCAACTGATGCAACGGACTGTACGGCAGGAATGCGCCGATCTCGCCGAGCCCCGGCGCGATATTCGGCGCGAGCATCGCACGCCGTGATTTCCTGGTGAGCACGATTGGACGACCGGGACTCAACAGCAGTTCCGCCTCGTCCCTTGTCGGTTCCGCGTAGCGATGGACGACGTCGAGGCCGTCCTTGCCGGCGAGCGGGAACATGACGGCGAGCGGCTTGTCGGGCCGATGCTTGCGCTCGCGGAGCGCGGACACGGCCGCCTCGTCCCGCGCATCGCACATCAGGTGGTAGCCGCCGATGCCCTTCACGGCGACGATCGCACCGCAACGAAGCTGTTTCAGCGTCGCCGCGAGCGCGTCCGGCGTCGAGACGTATTCCGTGCCGGCGGTGTAGTGCAGTCGCGGCCCGCAGACCGGGCACGCGATCGGTTCGGCATGGAACCTTCGATCGCCCGGATCCCGGTACTCGCGCAAGCAGTCGTCGCACAGCGCGAACCCGGCCATGCTCGTGTTGGCACGGTCGTAAGGCAGCGCCTCGATGAGCGTGTAACGGGGCCCGCATTGCGTGCAGTTGATGAACGGGTAACGGAAGCGGCGATCCGCGGCGTCGTGCAGCTCGCGCCGGCAGTCATCGCACATAAAGTAATCCGGCGGCACGAATACGCGCGCCGCCGCGTCCGCAGAACTCTCCGCGATCGAGAAGTCCGCGGTGTGCGGCGCCTCGACATCCCGGCTGTCGTCGATGTGCGGCCGGGCCAGGGGCGGCGCGGCCGTCACCAGTTCGTCCTGGAAGCGCGCGAGCGCCTCGTCGGTGCCCGCCGCGACGATAACGACCTGGCCGAGCCGGTTCTGCACCTCGCCGATCAGTCCGTATCGTCTTGCGAGCCGATAGACGAACGGCCGGAAACCGACGCCCTGCACGTGACCAGAGAGAACGATGCGGCGCGCGCTGCCGGTCCCCGGCTCACTGCGTACCGCGGCTTCAACCAACGGAGTGTCTCCTGCCCTCCCACTGGTTCTCGCGGAAACCCGACGCCCACCAGATCCGGCACGCCCCCTCGTCGGAGACCATGCACGGGCCGATCGGCTTGCGCGGCGTGCAGGCCACGCCATAGAGACGACACTGGTTCGGATAGACCTTGCCGAGCACGACGCGCGCGCAATCGCAGCCCGGCGGCATTTCGCCGACGCGCTTGCGCGACTCGTCGGCATAGGAAGGGAACTGCCGGCGCGCATCGTGCGCGGCGTATTCCTCGCGGAGCACGAAGCCGGACTGCGGGATGATGCCGACGCCTCGCCAGTTGGCGTCGGCGACCTGCATGACCTCGCGCAGGTGGCGGCGTGCCTCGGGATTGCCGCCCGGCCGCACGACCTCGGGGTAACAGTTCTCGAGCGTCCTGGTGCCGTCACGGAGCTGTGTCAGCACGGACACCATCGCCGCAAGCAGCGTATCCGCCCGGAATCCGGCCACCGCCGCCGGGATGCCGTGCTTGTCGACGACGAACTCCCACTCTTCCGGCCCCATGACCGTCGAGACGTGTCCCGGCGCGACCAGCGCGTCGAAGCCCGGCGCCTCGGATTCGAGCAGCATCGCCACGGCCGGCCAGGTCAGCCGGCCGGACAGCAGCACCGAGAGATTCTCCGGCGCACCCTGCGCCAGCATCGCGGCCACCGGCGCCGTGGTCGTCTCGAATCCCGCCGCGAAGAACACGACGCGGCGGTCCGGATTCGCCTCGGCAACGCGCACGGCATCCAGCGGCGAGGCGATCGGGCGGATGTCGCCGCCCGCCGCACGGGCCGCTTCCAGCGAACGCGGGTCGCGCTTCGGGACGTTGACCGGCACGCGCAGCATGTCGCCGAACGCGACGAGGATGACGTCCTCGTTGAGCGCGAGCTGGATCGCCTCGAAGACGTCCTCCTCGGGGCAGATGCAGACCGGGCAGCCGGGCCCGGGCACGAGCTCGATGTTGTCGGGGATGGCGGTGCGGAGACCCGCGACCGAGATCGACCGCTCGTGACCGCCGCAGACGTTCATGATGCGCACGCGCCTGTCGATGCCGAGCGCGCGCAGCTCGCCGAGCCAGTATTCGGCCGTACGGCTCATGCGGCGGCTCTCGCCGTTTGCCGGAGCCAGGCCAGCCAGCCGTCCATTCCAGCGCCGGTCCTTGCCGAAACCTGCAGCAAAGGCGCGGGATTCGCGAGCCCGCGCAGGCACGACTCGGCGACCGCGGGATCGAAATCGTCCAGCACGCCGAGCAGATCGGTCTTGGTGATCAGCACGAGGTCGGCGGCGCGGAACATGACCGGGTACTTGGCAGGCTTGTCGTGACCCTCCGGCGTGGACAGCAGCGCGACGTTGACGTGCTGGCCGAGATCGAAGCTCGCCGGACAGACGAGGTTGCCGACGTTCTCGATGAACAGCAGATCCAGCCCGTCCAGGTTCATCTCGTGCAGCGCCGAGTGCACCATGTGGGCATCGAGGTGGCACGCACTGCCGGTACTGATCTGCACCGCGGGCACGCCCCTGGCCCGGATGCGCACGGCATCGTTCTCCGTCTCGAGGTCGCCCTCGACGACGCCGATGCCGAGTTCGGCGGCGAGCAGCTCGATCGTCGCCTCGAGCAGCGCCGTCTTGCCGGCCCCGGGCGAGGACATCAGGTTGACGGCGAACACGCCGTGACGGTCGAAGTGCTCGCGGTTGTGAGCCGCCTGCTGGTCGTTCGCGTCCAGCAGCCCCTTCAGCACCTCGACGGACTCGCTGCCGCTCGCGGTATGCGCGAGGTGCCCCCCGTGTGCGACGAGATGTTCGTTGCCGGGAGTGACGTTGCAGCCGCAGGTATCACACATGGTGTTCTTCTCCGTTCCCCGCACTTTCGAGGACAACGCGCTCGAGCAGAAGTTCGTCGCCCGACAGCACGGTGGTGCGCCAGTCGCCGCAATGCCGGCAGACCAGGCGATTGACGGTCGCCTCCGACTCGCCGCCACAGCTTTCGCAGCGCACGCGGATCGGCATCGCCGTGAGGTGCAGGGCCGCCTCGTTCGCGATCGTGCCGGCCGCGGCCAGCGGAAACGCACTCCGCATCAACGGCTGCTCGACGCCGGACAGGGGCCCGACACTGACGTAGACGTCCGAGACGGCCGTCGCGCGCCGCGACCGGGCAACGGCCGCGACCTCGCCGATCAGCGCCTGGCAGATCGCGAGCTCATGCATCGGTTTCCGCCAGGATCTCGTCGAATAGCGCCCAGGCGTCGGCCGCCTCGGCTTCCGAGACTTTCTGGATGGCATAGCCGACGTGCACGAGCACGTGATCTCCGGGCGAGAGCTCCTCGTCCTGCAGCATGAACAGGCTCACTTCGCGCTCGATCCCGCGGGCCGCACAGACGCACTGGAAGCCGTCTATCGCCTTGATTTGCATGGGGACGGCGAGGCACATGGGCCACCCTCCGAGTTGTTCACCCCCGACTTTCCTGTAATGAAGCATAGACGTTCGTCCGGAGAAAGCACTGTACGTAATAACGCCTATTCAGCTGTGGCGGCGCCTCGCCTACTCTGCATTACGAGGGGGAGACCGGGAAATGGCGCAGGGATGCGTTTATCTCCGGGTCAGCGAGGAGAGGAATGTTCTCGTCCGGCGAAAGGCACCCGCATGCTCACACACTGGTCCTCGGTGTGGGCAACTTGTTGCTCGCCGACGAAGGCGCCGGCGTCCATGCCATGCGCTATCTCGAGGACAACCATGATTGCCCCGACACGGCCTTTCTCGACGGCGGCACGCTGAGCTTCACGCTGGCGGACGATATCGCCGCCGCCGACAACCTGATCGTCTTCGATGCGGCGCAGTTGGGCTCCGCGCCCGGCGACGTGCGCGTCTTCGAGGGCGCCGAGCTCGACGCCTTCCTGAAGTCCGGCCGCTGCAGCGTGCACGAGGTCGGCTTCGCGGACCTGATGGACATCTCGCGCCTGGAAGGCACGCTGCCCCGCCACTACGCACTCATCGGCATCCAGCCCGAACAGTTCGGCTGGGGCGAAACCCCAGGCGAGGCCGTGGCCAGGGCCATCCCGCGCGCCGCGCGCGAGGCTGCCGAGCTGATCGACAAGTGGACAAAAGAAGAATTGGAGGCAACCGGCACATGAGCGCGCTCGACGCAATTAAGGTCAACGTGGAGATCCCGACCGGCAACGTCGAGCCGCTGCTGCACGAGATCCGCCACGCCCTGAAACGTTTGGCGGACGGCGAAGACGGCACGGTCATCGACCTGAAGAGCCTGCCGATGGCGCCCGGCGAAGAACGACGGATCGAGGAAGCACTCGGCGAGGGGGAGGTCCGCGCCGAGCTGCAGGCTCTCGGCCCGACGGTGGTGCAGGAGACGGCATACCCGGGCGTATGGCTCGTGACCCACCGCAATGCGGAAAACGAGGTCGTCGCCCGTTTCATCGAAGTGACCCGCATGCCCGAAATACTGATGGCGCAGCCCGAGGATATCGAGCGCGGCATCGAGAAACTCGAAAGCGAGCTGCAGGAATAGGAGGCAGTACGATGCGTAAAAACCAGACCCTGGGTGAGTACCTGCAGTCGCAGGGAGTGTCCCGCCGAGGCTTCCTGAAATTCTGTTCCGCAACGGCATCCCTGATGGCGCTGCCGCCTGCCTCCGTGACGGCGATCGCCGAAGCGCTGGCCAGCGCGCGGCGTCCGTCGGTCATCTGGCTGTCGTTCCAGGAATGTACAGGCTGCACCGAATCCCTGACCCGCTCGCATTCGCCGACGATCGAGTCGCTGATCTTCAACGCGATATCGCTCGACTACCATCACACTCTGCAGGCGGCCGCGGGTTACGGCGCGGAAGATGCACGCAAGGCGGCGATGGAGGAGAACGCGGGCAAGTACCTGTGCCTCGTCGATGGCTCGATACCGTTCACGCATCCGGAATATTCGACGATCGCCGGCGTCTCCAATCTCGACATGCTGAGAGAAGTAGCGGCGAACGCGGCGGCGGTCGTCGCCATTGGTACCTGCGCCTCATTCGGCGGCATCCCGTATGCACACCCGAACCCGACCGGTGCCGTTCCGGTCTCCGAGATCGTCAAGGACAAGCCGATCATCAACGTATCGGGCTGCCCGCCGATCCCGGTCGTGATCACCGGCGTACTGGCGCAGTACCTGACCTTCGGCGAGATACCGCAACTCGACAAACTGGGTCGGCCCGCCGCCTTCTTCGGCCAGAACATCCATGACCGCTGTTATCGCCGGCCGTTCTACGAGCGCGGCCAGTTTGCCGAGAGCTTCGACGACGAGGGCGCCAAGGCAGGCTGGTGCCTGTATAAGCTCGGCTGCAAGGGCCCGACGACCTACAACGCCTGCGCAACGCTGAAATGGAACGAAGGCACGAGTTTCCCGATCCAGTCGGGACACCCCTGCCTCGGCTGCTCCGAGCCCAATTTCTGGGACGGCGGCGGCTTCTACAAGCCCATCTCCGCAGGTATGTGGGGCTCGCGCGAGGCGCTGATCGGCGCCGCCGCCGCGGGCGCCGCGATCGGCGTGGGCACGGCGCTTGCCGCGAGAACGCGCAAGAAGAAAGCGATGGCAGAAGCGGAGGACAAGTCGTCATGACCCTGCTCGAGTTCGCGCGCGGCCCCGGGCTGCAATGGGCGCTGTGGATTTTCCTGTTCGGCGTGCTCTGGCGCGTCGTCGGATCCATGCTGATCATGGCGAAACACGACCTCTCGAAGGCCCGCCGCAAGCACGGCATCCGGGACGGCCTCGGCACGATCGTTACGCGTTCGTTGCCCGCCGAACCCTTCGAGAAGCGCATCCGCTTCCAGCACCTCTCGGGTTATGCGTGGCACATCACGCTGTTCATCGCCGTGCTGTTCTTCGCTCCGCATATCCTGTTCTTCAAGTCGGTGCTGGGCTTCGGCTGGCCGAACCTGCCGAACACGGCAATCCTGGTCGCCGCCGCGATCACCACGGCGATCCTCGTGGCGTTGCTCATCCGCCGTGCGATACATCCCGTGCAGCGGCTGATCTCCAACGCCGACGACTACATCAGCGTGTTGATGGTGTTGTTACCGACCGTGACCGGCATCCTGGCGTTCGCACACATCGGCGGACGCTACGAGAATTTACTCGCGATCCACCTGCTGAGCGTCGAGGCGATGTTCGTCTGGTTCCCGTTCGGCAAGCTGATGCACACGGCGCTGACATTTCCGTCACGATACCAGGCCGGCAGCGTATTCGGCCGCAGGGGAGTCAAGGCATGAGCGTCGATACGGCAGCATTCAGGGAGTTCCGCGAATCCCTCGAACATCTCGGCGAGTACGCCACGACCGAACCTTTGTCCGATGCCGAGGCCGTGCACCGGGCCAAGACGACGTTCGCGGCAAAGATCAACGGCCGCATGGCCGTCGACCTCGAGACTTGCATCCATTGCGGGATGTGCGCGGAGGCCTGCCACTTCTACGAGGCGACCGAGGACGAGCGCTATACGCCGGTCTACAAATTCCGGCTGCTGCGCCGGGTCTATCGGCGCGAGATGAGCCCGATGCGCTGGTTCTTCCGGCCGTTCACTCGCGACGTCACCGCCGCCGATCTCGAGTCCTGGCAGGAACTGGTCTACGACGCGTGCACCGGCTGCGGCCGCTGCGACATGATGTGCCCGATGGGCATCAAGATCTCCGCGCTCATCAACGTCACGCGCGAGGGACTCGCCGCCGCGGGCTTCATGCCCACCGAGCTGCGCGCACTGCAGGAGGAACAGGCCGAACACGGTACCGTTTTCGGCGTGGGCGCCAAGGAGCTCCACGCCCTCGTCGAGAAGCTGCGCGCCGGGGGGCTGGACATCCCGATCGACAAGGACAAGGCCGACGTCCTGCTGCTGACGACCGCGGCCGAAGTGCTGATATTTCCCGATGCGCTCGCCGCGAGCGCGCGCATCCTGAACAAGTCCGGGGCCGACTGGACCCTCTCGAGCGACGCTTTCGAAGCCGCGAACCTCGGCCTCGTGTCAGGCGACGACGCGACGCAAAAAGCCGTCACGACGCGCATCGTGGAGCGTGCGACCGCGTGTGGCGCGAAGACCGTCGTGCTGCCCGAGTCCGGGCACGCCTACCAGGCGTTGCGCTGGGAGGCCGCGAACGAGGTTGGCGAGGCATTGCCGTTCGAGGTGATGGCGATCGCCGAGTACGTCGCAGCCGAAGTCGGCGCCGGACATCTCGCACTGAAGAGCAACGGCGGCGGTTCCGTGACGTATCACGACCCGTGCCGGCTGGCACGCCAGGGCGGCGTCAGCGCAGAACCGCGGCGGGTACTCGAGGACCTCGGGTACGAGTTGCGCGAGACGCCGTCGCACCTGCGCGAGAACTACTGCTGCGGCGGCGGCTGCGGCGAGTACGTGATCAAGCGTTCGGCGGACCTCAGGCAGAAGGCATTCAGGATCAAGCAGCGTGAATTCGATGCCACCGGCGCCGAAACCGTGGTCACGAGCTGCTCGAATTGCCGCATCAACCTGATGATCGGCGCCGACAACGCCGGTTGGAAAACACCCGTGACGAGCCTGGCTGAAACCGTGGCTTCGCGATTGGAAGATTAGATAACGCATAGGTAAATGACATGAATGCACGAGTGGTCGTTGACCCGATTACCAGAATCGAGGGTCATCTGCGCATCGAAGCACAGATGGATGGAGACAAGATCGCCGAGGCCTGGTCCTCGGGGACGATGGTGCGCGGTATCGAGATCATCCTGCGTGGCCGCGACCCGCGCGACGCTTGGGCCTTCGCACAACGCATCTGCGGCGTCTGCACGCTCGTACACGGCATCGCCTCGGTGCGGGCCGTCGAGGACGCCTTGAAATACGAGATCCCGGCGAATGCGCAGCTCATCCGCAACCTGATGATCGGCGCACAGTACGTCCACGATCACGTGATGCACTTCTATCACCTGCACGCGCTCGACTGGGTCGACGTCGTATCGGCCTTGTCCGCCGATCCGGCAGCCACCGCGACGCTCGCGCAGAGCATCAGCAGTTACCCGAAGAGCTCGCCGGGCTACTTCGCGGACACGCAGAAGAAACTCAAAAACTTTGTCGAAGAAGGCCAGCTCGGCATTTTCGCGAAAGCCTACTGGGGCCACCCGGCGTACAAACTGCCGCCCGAAGCCAACCTGATGGCCGTCTCCCACTATCTCGAGGCGCTCGCCTGGCAACGTGACGTCGCCAAGTTGCACACGATCTTCGGCGGCAAGAATCCGCACCCGAACTTCCTGGTCGGCGGCGTCCCCTGCCCGATCGACCTCAATTCGGACTCGGCGATCAACTCGGCGCGGCTGTCTGCCGTGCAGGACATCATCGTCAAGATGCGCGATTTCGTGGACCAGGTATACGTGCCGGATACGCTGGCGATCGCCGGCTTCTACAAGGACTGGGCCGGCCAGGGTGAAGGTATTGGCAATTTCATGTCCTACGGCGATTTCCCCGCGGACGGCACGAACGACGTATCGAAGTTCCTGTTCCCGCGCGGCGCAATCCTGAACCGCGACCTGTCGACGATCCACGAGATCGACCTGAACGCGGAAGACCAGGTCCAGGAATTCGTATCGCACTCGTACTACGACTATCAGGGCGGCAAGGACGTCGGCCTGCATCCCTACGTCGGCGAGACCAAGTTCGACTACGACGGGCCCGCACCGCCTTACGAGCAGCTCGAAATCGACGGCGGCTATTCGTGGCTCAAGTCGCCGCGCTGGAAGGGCCACGCGATGGAAGTCGGCCCGCTCGCGCGCGCGCTCATGCTGTATGCGACGGGCAACGCACAGATGAAGGAACTCGTCGACTACACGCTCTCGACGCTCGACGTCCCGATCACCGCGCTTTTTTCGACACTCGGCCGCACCGCGGCGCGCACGCTCGAGACCAAGGTCGTCGCCGACAACATGCAAGGCTGGTACGACAATCTGATGGCCAACATCAAGTCCGGCGACACCAGGACCTTCAACGAGGTGCTCTGGGAGCCGTCCTCCTGGCCGAAGAAGTGCCAGGGCGTGGGATTCATGGAGGCGCCGCGCGGCGGGCTCGCCCACTGGATCGTTATCGAGGACGAGAAGATTGCGAACTACCAGGCCGTCGTGCCGAGCACCTGGAACGCGGGACCGCGCGACCCGAAGGGCCAGCCCGGTCCGTACGAGGCGGCGCTTGCCGGTCACGTGCTCTACGATCCCCGGCAGCCCATCGAGATCCTGCGCACGATCCACAGTTTCGACCCCTGCATCGCCTGCGCGGTGCACGTCACCGATCCGGATGGTGAAGAGCTCGTCAACATCAAGATCAAGTAGGAGGAAAGCAATGAAACGATTCCTGACGGGCATCGCCCTCACCATCGGATTCGCCGGAACCGCGACCGCGCACACGCTGCCGATCCAGGACGGCATCGTCCGTGCCGTCGACCATCAGCTGTTCGGCTGGCATCACCTGCCGACGACGATCTTGCTGATCGTCATCGGCGCGGCCATGTACTATAGCCGCAGGCGTTCGGAGAAGAAGCGCTAGGAGCCTGCCTGCCGGGTCCGACACGATCTCGCCGGATACGATCCGGAGAGGACCCGGCTGGCGTACTTATTTCCACGTATTACAATACCCGCCGACTCCGGTATAAACGACAAGAACTTTGCGTCTCCGGCCGAAGCGGAGTCATACGGCCGGCGGCGCTCGGAGTGAATCATGTCTTCAGACAACGCACGAGCAGCCGGCCCGTCGGCACAGGATTTTGCCGGTGATACGCCCGCCCGTACCGCTAAGCGCCTGTTCGCCGCGACTCGGCCCAAGTTCTTCCCGGCCTCGGTGATGCCGGTGCTGGCGGGCACTGCCTGGGGCCTGACGGCCTCCGGCGGCTTCGATCTGTCCGTCTTCCTGCTCGCCCTGTTCGCCACGGTCTGCGTCCACGCGGCCTGCAACGTGCTGAACGACGTCGGTGACGATGGCATCGGCACGGACGAGCGCAACCAGGAGCGGATTTATCCCTACACCGGCGGCTCGCGCTTCATCCAGACGGGCATCATGAGCGCGACGGAGATGGCGCGGCTCGGCATCAGCCTGCTCGCCGCCGCCGCACTCGCGGGTCTCGGGCTGATACTCCTGAAGGGACCCATGGTCCTGTATTTCGGCCTGGTCGGCATCGTGCTCGGTGTCCTCTACTCGTTGGGTCCGGTCAAGCTGAGCGCTCTCGGGATCGGCGAACTCGCCGTCGGTGTCGCCTTCGGCCTCGTGCCGATTGTCGGTGCCGCATGGCTGCAGGGCGGAGCGATCGACGCGAACGTGGCGATCTTCGCGGTCCCGATCAGCGCCTGGGTGGCGGCGATCCTGCTGATCAACGAGGTGCCGGACGTCGCGGCCGACGGCGCCAGCGGCAAGCGTACCCTGCCCGTTCGTTTCGGACTCGGTGCGACGGCATGGATCTATGTGCTCCTGAACGTCGGCGCCGTCGCAGCGACCGCCTGGCTCGCGTTCACAGGCGCACTGCCGCTGCTCTCGCCGCTCGTCCCGGCCGCACTGCTGGTTCTCGCGATCCGCGCGGGGTTCGCGATCCGACTGGGCATCGCGGACCGTGAGGCGATGACGCGCGCGATCGAGTCGACGCTGGCGATCCACACCGTCGGATCGCTGTGGCTCGTCGGCTGCGTTTTGTTCCGGCACTGGTGGTCCTGATTCGGCGGACCCTGTCATGCAGATAACGATCAAGAAGGGACTCGACATCCCGATCGCGGGCCGGCCGGCGGCCCGTATCTCCGCAGCTCGCGAGGTCGGCAGCGTCGCGCTGCTCGGCTGGGACACGCCGGGCCTGAAGCCGACGATGTCGGTGCAACAGGGCGATCGGGTCAAGCTCGGTCAGGAACTGTTTCGCGACAAGCGTAATCCCGAGGTCCGCTACACGTCCCCCGCCGCCGGCTACATATCCACCATCAATCGCGGCGAGCGGCGCGTCCTGAATTCCGTCGTGGTGCAGGTCGATGGCGAGGCGGCAGAAGCCTTCCCGGTCGTCGAACCGGCCAGGATCGGCGCGCTCGATGCGGCAACGATTCGCGAGACGCTGGCCCGGTCCGGCCTGTGGACCTCGATCCGCACGAGACCCTTCGGTCGCATCCCGACACCGGATTCGACGCCGCATTCGCTGTTCGTTACCGCGATCAACACCAACCCGTTGGCCGCGGATCCGGCGCTCGTCATCAACGAGGACCGCGAGTCCTTTCTTGCCGGCGTGACGATCGCCTCGAAGCTGACCGAGGGCCCGGTGTTCCTGTGCACGGCGCCCGGCGCCGATATTCCGTGTCCCGAGGGCGAGCGCTTCCGGCGCGCGGAGTTCGCCGGCCCCCACCCGGCAGGCCTGGTCGGCACACACATCCACTTCCTCGATCCGGTCAGCATGAAAAAGACCGTATGGCACGTCGGCTACCAGAACATCGTCGCGATCGGCAGGCTGTTCCTGACCGGTCGCGTGCCCACCGAGCGCATCGTTGCGCTCGGCGGACCGATGGTGAAGAAGCCGCGCCTCCTGCGGACCCGCGCCGGGGCGAGCACGATCGACCTGCTCGCGGGTGAGCTGCGGCCCGGACGGGCCCGCGTCATCTCGGGCTCGGTACTGTCGGGCCATCGCGCCTCCGGAGCGCTCGCGTGGCTCGGCCGCTACCACAACCAGATCAGCGCGATCGCCGAGGGCAGTCCGCGCGAGTTCCTGGCCTGGCTCCGGCCCGGTCGGGACCGCTTTTCCTCGTCGCGGGCATTCGCCTCGACCCTGCTGCACAGGGGGCCTTTCGACATGACCAGCACGCAGAACGGCAGCCCGCGGGCAATGGTCCCGATCGGCAGCTTCGAGCGCGTGATGCCGCTCGACATCCTGCCGACGCAGTTGCTGAAGTCCCTGCTGGTCCGCGATACCGAGGCCGCGCAGCAGCTCGGCTGTCTCGAACTCGACGAAGAGGATGTCGCATTGTGTTCTTTCGTGTGCAACGGCAAGTACGACTACGGCCCGCACCTCAGGAAGACGCTCGACGAGATTGAGGTGAACGGCTGATGAAGCGACTCCGGAGGTTCCTCGACCACATCGAGCCCCTGTTCATCAAGGGCGGCCGCCTGCAGCGTTTCCACGCGCTCTACGAGATGGTCGACACGCTGCTCTACTCGCCGGCCGACGTCACCCGCAGTTCGCCGCACGTCCGTGACGCCATCGACCTGAAGCGCGTCATGATCCTCGTCGTCCTGGCGGCCACGCCCTGTGCACTCATCGGGATGTGGAACACCGGCTTCCAGGCGAATATGGCGATGACGAACGAGGGTATCGGGCCGCTGCCGGGCTGGCACGAGGCCGCGGTCATGTTCCTCGGTGCGAGCGGCCACGACCCGTCGAGTCTGTACGACAATTTCGTGTTCGGGCTGGTGTACTTCCTGCCGATCTATGCAGTCACGCTGCTGGCGGGCGGCTTCTGGGAGGTCCTTTTTGCGGGCGTCCGCAACCACGAGGTAAACGAAGGTTTTCTCGTCACGTCCTTCCTCTACGCACTGATCCTGCCGGCGACGCTGCCGCTCTGGCAGGTCGCGATCGGTATCAGTTTCGGCGTCGTCATCGGCAAGGAGGTGTTCGGGGGTACCGGCAAGAACGTGTTCAACCCGGCGCTCGTCGGCCGGGCGTTCCTGTTCTTCGCCTACCCGGCGCAGATCTCCGGCGACACCGTCTGGACCGCGGTGCTGTCCGTCGACAGCATCAGCAGCGCCACGGCGATCCAGCCGGCCTGGATCGAGGCGCAGGGCTTCACCGGCGCGACGCCGCTGGCTGCAGGCGCCGGGGCCGGCATGTCCGGCATCATGTCTACCGGTCTCACCTGGCTGCAGGCGTTCATGGGCCAGAACGAGGGCTCGCTCGGCGCGACGTCGGTGATCGCCTGCCTGTTTGGCGCGGCCGTGCTCGTGTACACGGGCATCGCATCGTGGCGCATCATCGTCGCCTGCTTCCTGGGCCTGATCATCCCGGTCATCGTCGTCAATCACATGACCCCCACCGATCCGATGATGGCCGTGCCCTGGTACTGGCACATCGTCATCGGCGGCTTCACCTTCGGCGCGGTGTTCATGGCAACGGACCCGGTGACGGCGGCACAAACCGATACGGGGCGCTGGATCTACGGTTTCCTGATCGGATTCCTGACCTTCGTGATCCGGGTCCTCAATCCGGCCTACCGTGAGGGCATCATGCTCGCCATCTTGTTTGGCAACGCGTTCGCGCCGCTGATCGATCATTTCGTCGTGCAGGCGAACGTCAGACGGAGGTTACGCCGCAATGCCTGATGCAAACACGGCAAAGCCCGGCTGGTCCCGCGACAGCATGAGCAATACGCTGCTGGTGGCCGTCAGCGTCAGCCTCGTGTGCTCGGTCCTCGTCGCGGGCGCCGCGATCCTGCTGAAGCCGCAACAGATCGATAACGCCGCGCACTATCGGCAGCGCATCATCCTCGAGGTGGCCGGCCTGTACGAGCCGGGCGCCGACATCAATGAACTCTGGTCGAAGGTCCGCGAACAGACAGTCAAGGTGGGTTCGGGCGAAGAGAAGACGGTCTACCTGGTGATGGACGGCGATACGATCGAGCGCGTCGTGCTGCCGATCGAGGGCACCGGCCTGTGGGGCATGATGTACGGCTTCCTTGCCGTCGAGGGCGACGGCCGGACGGCGTACGGCATCCGCTTCTACGAGCACCAGGAGACGCCGGGCCTCGGCGCGGCCGTCGACAATCCGTCCTGGCAGGCCAAGTGGCGCGGCAAACAGCTTGTGGACAGTCGCGGAAATCCGCAGATCCAGATCGTCAAGGGCAAGGCGCCCGAGGACAGCGACTACCAGATCGACGGCCTGGCCGGCGCGACCCTGACCGGGCGGGGCGTGCAGGGCTTCGTACAGCGCTGGCTCGGCAAGGACGGATTCGGACCCTTCCTGAGGAGGTTGCAACGTGCACACCGGCGAAGTGAGGAATAGTCATGGGTGAGACACGCAAGATCCTGCTCGAACCGATTGTCGACAACAATCCCGTGATACTGCAGGTGCTGGGTATCTGCTCGGCGCTCGCCGTCACGACGTCGCTGGCGCCCGCGCTGCTGATGTGCATCGCGCTGACGAGCGTGACCGCGTTGTCTTCGGCGGCGATCAGCAGTATCCGGCGGGTGATACCCAACAATATTCGCATAATCGTGCAGATGACGATCATCGCTTCATTCGTCATCGTCGTCGACCAAATCCTGCGCGCCTACGCTTACGAGACGAGCAAGCAACTCTCCGTCTTCGTCGGCCTGATCATCACCAACTGCATCGTGCTCGGCCGCGCCGAAGCCTATGCGATGAAGAACGGCGTCGTCATGAGCTTCCTGGACGGGCTCGGCAACGGCCTGGGCTACAGCGCGATCCTCATCGTCGTCGCAACGGTGCGGGAACTGCTCGGCACCGGTTCGCTGTTCGGCGTTCACATCCTGCCACTCGCCTCGTCCGGCGGCTGGTACCAGCCCAACGGCTTCCTGCTGCTGCCGCCGAGCGCCTTCTTCATCATCGGCCTGCTGATCTGGGGAGTCCGCAGCTGGAAGACCAAGCAGATCGAATTGGCGGAACACCGTATCCATGAAGTCCACCGGACCGAGGTGCTGTGATGGCACACTACGTGGACCTTTTCATCAAGGCCGCCTTCGTCGAGAACCTCGCGCTCGCGTTCTTCCTCGGCATGTGCACGTTCCTCGCGATATCGAAACGCGTGGACACGGCTATCGGACTCGGCGTCGCCGTCATCGTCGTCCAGGTCATCACGGTACCGATCAACAATCTCATCGATAACTACCTGTTGCGCGAGGGCGCGCTGGCCTGGGCCGGACTGCCCGATGCCGACCTCAGTTTCCTGGGGTACGTCGCCTACATCGGCGTCATCGCGGCGATCGTGCAGATCCTCGAGATGACCCTCGACAAGTACGTACCGAAACTCTACAACGCGCTCGGCATCTTCCTGCCGCTCATCACGGTGAATTGCGCCATCCTCGCCGGCACGCTGTTCATGGTGGAGCGCCATTACGATTTCGGAGAGAGCGTCGTCTACGGGGTCGGCAGCGGCGCGGGCTGGGCGATGGCGATTATCGGGCTCGCCGGCCTGCGTGAAAAACTGAAGTACAGCGACGTGCCCAAGGGCCTGCAGGGCCTCGGCATCACGTTCATCATCGCCGGGCTTATGTCGCTCGCGTTCATGGGTTTCTCGGGAATCAACCTGTGAGCTTCGACAACACCGTGTTGCTGGAAGTCGGACTCAGCGTGGCGCTGTTCACGGGCATCGTGCTCGTGCTCGTTGCGGTCATACTCGTGGCGCGCTCGCGCCTCGTCGCGGAAGGCTCGGTCAAGGTCACGATCAACGGCGAGCGCGAGGTACAGCTACCGGTCGGCGTCAAGCTGCTGAACGGCCTGGCCGATCTCGGCATCTTCATCCCGTCGGCCTGCGGCGGCGGAGGAACCTGCGGCCAGTGCAGCTGCCGGGTCCTCGAGGGCGGCGGCGCGATCTTGCCGACCGAAACGTCGATGATCACGCCGCGCGAAGCCAAGGAACACTACCGCCTGTCCTGCCAGGTCGCCGTCAAGCAGGACATGAAGATCGAGGTGCCGGAAGAGATCTTCGGGATCCGCAAGATCGAATGCACGGTCGTGTCGAATCACAACGTTGCCAGCTTCATCAAGGAGCTGGTCGTGCAGCTGCCCGAGGGTGAGGAGCTCGACTTCCGCGCCGGCGGGTATATCCAGATCGAGTGTCCGCCGCACGACCTCAAGTACACCGACTTCGATATCGACGAACGTTTCCGTGACGAATGGGACCGCCACAACCTGTGGCGTTTCGAGTCGCACGTGAAGGAGACCGTATCACGGGCCTACTCCATGGCGAGTTTCCCGCTCGAGCGCACTGTCGTGAAGCTCAACGTGCGAATCGCGACACCACCGCCGGGCGCCGATGAGTCCGTGCCGCCCGGCATCATGTCGTCGTACATCTTCAACCTGAAGCCGGGCGACAAGGTGACGATCTCCGGGCCCTACGGCGAGTTCTTCGCCAAGGACACCGACAACGAGATGGTGTTCATCGGCGGCGGCGCGGGCATGGCGCCGATGCGCGCGCACATCTTCGACCAGCTCAAGCGCATCCACACGAAGCGCAAGATGACATTCTGGTACGGTGCGCGCAGCCTCAAGGAGATGTTCTACGTCGAGGACTTCGACGAACTCGCCCGGGAGAACGACAACTTCCAGTGGCACATCGCGCTTTCCGAGCCGCTTCCCGAGGACAACTGGACCGGCTATACCGGCTTCATCCACCAGGTCCTGCACGACGAGTACCTGGCCGACCATCCCGCGCCCGAGGATTGCGAGTACTACCTCTGCGGCCCGCCGATGATGAATACGGCCGTGATCAAGATGCTCGAGGATCTCGGCGTGACGCGGGATCACATCATGCTGGACGACTTCGGAGGCTGAATGGCCAGGCTCCTGCTCGTCCTCGTCGCGTCGCTTGCACTCGGTGCGTGCGCCCGGGGCACGCCCGAATTCGACCTCTCCGGCGCGACGATGGGCACGGACTACAGCGTGAAGATCGCCGCCAATTCCCTCGACACGGCGAACGTAAAGCGCCAGGTCGAGGCTACGCTCGATGCCGTGGACCTCATGTTGTCGACGTATCGGCCGGAGTCGGAACTTTCGCGCTTCAATGCCGATCCGTCGACCGAATGGCAAACCGTTTCCGGCGAATTCTGTGCCAAGGTCGAACAGGCACTGAAGATAAGCGAAATGACGGACGGTGCCTTCGACATCACGGTCGGTCCGCTCGTCAACCTGTGGGGATTCGGCCCCCCGGCACATAAGGACGAGCCGCCGTCCGACGCGGAAATCGCGGCCGCGGAGGCCGTCGTCGGCTTCCGGCACCTGCAGGCCGATTGCAGTGTACCTGCGCTGAAGAAGGATATTGCCGGCCTGTACATCGACATGTCGGGCCTGGGCAAGGGTTATGCCGCGGACCGGATAGCGCGGGTACTCGACAAGGACGGACTGGCCAATTACCTCATCGAGGTCGGCGGCGAGCTGCGCCTGCGCGGCCGCAACCGGCAAGGCGACAAGTGGGCGATCGGGATCGAGGCGCCCCTGTACGACCGGCGCGAGCCCTACGCTGTCGTGCACCTGACCGACACGGCTGTTGCCACGTCGGGCGATTACCGGAACTACTTCGAGTCCGGCGGCGTCCATTATCAGCACATCATCGACACGCGTACCGGCCGGCCCGTGACCCACTCGATGGCGTCGGTGACGGTCGTCGACGGCGACGGCTCGCGTGCCGATGCGCTGGCCACCGGCCTGCTTGTGCTTGGACCGGATCGCGGTATGCAACTCGCAAGGAACCGGGATCTGGCGGTACTCTTCCTGATGCGGGACGAAGGCCGCATCACCGAGATGAGCTCGCCCGCCTTCGAGCGACTGAGATCGACATGACAACGCTGCTCCTGACCATACTCGTGACCTTCCTCGTGCTGCTCATGGCGATCACCGCGATGGCGATCGGCGTCATGAACGGGCGCAAGCCGATCAGCGGCAGCTGCGGCGGCCTCAATGGTGAGGGGTGTTCGATCTGCGGCGGCAGCGGAGAGTGTCAGCGGGAGGCCGATCAATGAATCCAAAATCCGCGCGGGTGCGCGACTACATGGCAGGCAAGCTCGTCACGTTCAAGCCCGACATGGACGTGCTGGACGCGATCCATGAGCTGATACACCACCGTATCGCCGGCGCACCGGTGGTGGACGACCAGGGCGAACTGGTCGGCATGTTGTCGGAGTTCGACTGCATGAAAGTCGCGCTCAATGCCGGCTATTACAGCGATCGCGGCGGCCCCGTCTCCGACTTCATGACGCCGGACGTAGAGACCGTCGATGCGGACATGAACATCGTCGATCTCGCGCAGCGATTCCTGCATTCGAGATTCCGGCGTTTTCCCGTAATACACGAGAACCGCCTGGTCGGTCAGATCAGCCGCCGCGACGTTCTGCGCGCGCTGGAGGCGCTTTCCTCGCACCAGTAGGAGCGCCGCTCGCGGCGCGACCGATGCCGGTCACGTCGCAAAGAATCGCAGTCGCTCATGCAACGCTACCTGGCATACGGATCCAATCTCCATCCGCTGCGCCTGGCGGAACGCGTGCCTTCCAGTCGGCTGGTCGGCGTTACGCGGCTGGTCGGGCAAAAGGTAACTTTCGCAAAGCGAAGCCGGGACCGGTCCGCAAAGTGCACCCTCGTTTGCACCGACAGCCCCGATGATGCCGCGTATTGCGCCGTCTACGAACTGGATCAAGGGGAACGGCATCTCCTGGATCGCGAGGAAGGCCTCGGAGCCGGCTACGACGAGACCCTGTTCGAAGTCCAGGTCGGCGGCCGCAGCATCGTTGCGTTCGCCTACGTCGCCGCCGCCAGTCATCTCGTGACAGAACTTCTCCCCTATGACTGGTACATGGCGCTCGTGCTCGAAGGTGCCCGCTATCACGGCTTTCCCGATGCCTATATCGCCACCCTCCGCGGAGCGGGATGCACTCCGGACCCGAGCGCCGGGAGGGCGCGGCGGAACGCGGATCTTCTTGAACGGCTTCGGAATTACGACCCTCGTTGATCGGAAGATGACGGCGCCGCGGATGACCATTCGGAGGTGTCGGGAGCAGGCGCACGACCCGCGTGCTGGCACCCCCATCCGCCGCCGCTATTCGGAATCCAGTGCGGACAGGATCTTCGGATTCTCTTCTTTCTCCGCGAGGATGACGTGGCAGGTGTCGCAGTCGCTGGGTATCTGCTTGCGATCCTCGCTGCGCATCCTCCGGTTGTGGCAGCGGAAGCAGCCGGGCGACTGGTCGTGCCCTATGTGATTCGGGTACGTGTCCCACCAGACTTGCATCCCCGGGAATACGTTGACCGAGTAGGCATCGCCGAGCGCTTTTGCCGCCGCGTTGATCTTGTCGGCGTCCTGCTGCGCGACATCGGGGTAGTTCTCGGCATAGTACTGCTCGAGTTGTTCGCCGATCTTCTGGCGAGCCTCCTCGTGCGACGAATACTTCGCGTCGATGATACGCAGGCCCTCGCGCCTTACGTACGGTAGCGAGCGGTCGATCAGACCGGCGGAGATCGCGTCGTCGATCGCCGTCGCCGGCGGTTGGTAGATATGCGTGGGGCGATTGTGGCAGTCGACGCAGTCCATCGTGCGCCAGACGCCGCCTTCTTCCGGGGCTTTCCTGTCGCTGAAGTGTGTCAGCTTGCCGTCGGCGTCGGTGAATTCGACGTCGTAGATTTCTTCCCGGCTCTCATCGGACCGGTAGCGGATGGTCACGTTGGGATCGACGTGCCAGTGGATTCCGGAGGATCCGCCCGGATCGCCGCTGCCGACGCGCAACAGGAGCGCGGTCGTCAGCTCCGTGTTGGCCTCGTCCTCCTTGTAGTGCTTCCTGATGCGCAGGCGGTCGCCGACGAATTTTGTCGGCCAGTGGCATTGTTCGCAGGTGTCGCGTGCCGGCCGCAAGTCGTGCAGCGGCGTCGGGATGGGCCGCGGATACAGGTTGAAAGCGACCGCGATGAGCTGCCAGGTGCCGTCCAGCTTGGATTTCACGAACCAGCTGGCTCCCGGGCCGATATGGCATTCGGCACAGGCCACGCGCGAATGCGGCGAGCGCTCGTGCGCCGTGTACTCGGGCTCCATCACCGAGTGGCAGGCCAGCCCGCAGAACTCGACGGACTCCATCTCTTCGACCCCTTTGTAGGTCGCGCCGGCCAGCACCACGATATTGATCGTCGTAATCCCGGTGAAGATTAGCAACCAGCGCCGCGTTCTCGGGTCGTTGAAATCGAATACAGGCAGGATCGGCATTTCTTCGCTGCCGGCTACGCCGTGCATACGGCGCCGCCAGAGCAGGCTACCGACCGGAATCATGATCAGTCCCAGCACACACAAGCCCGGCAGGACGAGAAAAGTCAGGATGCCGAGATAGGGTCCGCCTTCAAAGCCGAGCTGCTGGATGAAGAACAGGCTGATTATCAGAATCAGGCTGGCAAGTGCAAGCGCGGTTCCCGCCAGGCTGATGCCATTGCGGGTGATGGAAGCGAGAAAATTTTTCAATATGATTCCCCCGTGATCAGGGACCGATAATAACCCTTACCAAACCCTAAGACAGCAGCGTCCAGATAATTGCGACGGCCAGGATGAGGCCGGTGACAAGGCCGATTGCGCCGAACAGGTACGCGTTGCGCTTCTCCTTCGCCGTCGGCGCCTCGACGATGTATTTCTCGAGCTCGCCGGTTTCCACCAGCCGTTGATATTCGAGCGGCCGCTCTTCCATGAAGCGCTCGATGTTCATCTTGCCGGTGAACATCACGATGTCCATCGGCAGGGTTTCGATACGCAGCGGTGCATGGAAGAAATGGAACATGAAGATGAAGCCCACCGCGAGCAGCGCCTCGTCGCTGTGCACGACATGCGCCGCGTTCAGTACCCAGCCGGGCAGGAACGACGTCCAGAAGGCCGGGAACCAGAGCATCAGCCCGGAGCCGCCGATGATCATGATGCCCCAGAAGACGGCCATGTAGTCGAACTTCTCCCAGTAGGTCCAGCGATCGCCGCCGGGCCGCGGACCGAGATACAGGAAGTACTTGAGATACGCCCACAGGTCCTTGACGTCCTTCGGCTGCGGTACGAGTGAGTGCGGACCCCACAGCATGCCCTTCTCGCCGACAATGAAGCCGCGGAAGAACAGCTGGGAAAGGTGGAACAGGGCGTAACCGAACGTGCCGATCGCCGCGATGCGGTGCACGACCCGCGCGACCTCCACGCCGCCGAACAGGTTGACCATGGTCTGCGCCCAGGGGGCTGCATGGAATTTCAGCGGCAGACCGGTCATCGCGAGCAGCAGGAACGTGACGATGACGGTCGCATGGACGGCCATGTTAACCCTCGAGAAGCGCCGGATGTAGCGCGGATCTTGGTAGGGCCCGGCATTGAATTCACCCCGCAGCTTGCCGACGATCGAGCGCTGCAGCCACAGGATGTCGTGCAGTCCGAAGAAGCCGAACACGCCCACGAGCAGGATCATCATGAAAAGCCAGATGAAATAGACCGCCTTGTTGCCGTGCGGACTGGTCGGATCGCTGTGCGGATTGAACTTGATGAATCCGGCACTGACCTTGTCGTGGCACTGGCCGCAGGTGGCAGCCAGGTGGGCGGGATTGACGCTCGAATCCGGATCGGCCGCCGGCAGGTTCTCGTGCGGCGTGTGGCAGTCCGAGCATATTGCGCCGGTCACGAAACCGAGGCTGGTCGCCTGGCCGTGGAAGCTGTCGCGGAACGTCGTGATGTACTTCTCGTGGCAGCCGCCGCAGGTCTCCGGGAACTTGAGCCGCGTCTTTCCACGCGTGGGATCCTCGATCGCATGCGAGGAATGACAGGTGATGCAGACGGGGCCGTCCTCCCTGCCCTCCTGCCAGATCTGGCCATGCGTGCTGTGGTTCTTCCACCTGTCGAGCAGGATGGAATGGCACGTGCCGCACATCTCCGGAGAATTCGCGTGCGACATCGGCGCGCGCTTGTCGTGCACGTCCACGATATGATGGTCGCCGTGACAGTCGCTGCAGCTCGGTGCCGCATTCAGACCCGACAGCAGCAGCGCCTTGCCGTGCTGGCTGGTGAGGTAGCCATCGATCAGTTCCGGCGGATCGTTGTGGCAGGCACCGCAGTTCTTAGGCTGGTTGATCGGCGACATTGCCGACTCCAGCTCGTCGATCTTGCGGATGTCGTGCGGCGCTCCGTGGCAATCGGTGCAACCGACGTTGTCCTTGTGCACGCTGCGCTGCAGGGTCCTTTCGATCGTGCGATGGCACTGGCCGCAGCTCTCCGCGTCGGTGAGCGGTTCCACGCCCTTCCTGCGGTGATCCGGCTTGACGTTGGTATGACAGTCGGCGCAGGCCAGGTCCGGGTGCGCCGTTGAAGTGACGTGGACGTCGTCGTGACAGGCGGCACAATCCATGCCCTGTGCAGATACACCCGCCGCGAACAGCAGGAGCGCGAAACCGAGGGCACGTCCTGCGACGGCCGCGTTCGAACTGGCCATGTACATCTCTCCTCTCCGCGCACACGCGGCAGCCCCCCTAAGTACAGCGCGCGCGCTTGTTTTTCTATTGCGGTTTCCCGCAAGTCGGCTTCGAGGGCCGGCCTGCCGTGTACCTCACGAGGCGTAGAGCGGGCCGATGTCCATGTAGATCCTGTAGGTGGAGAACAGGCCGTCCTCCATGCGGAGCAGGTCGACGAACGGCAGCGTCACGCGGCTGTCGTCGTGGCGCGTGTAGGTGACCTCACCTTCGCAGATCAGCGTTTCGCCGTCAGCGGCCGTGTAGTGCAGCGTGTGCGAAAGGCCCGCGATGCTCGAAAAGAAGCCCTCCACGGCTTCCCGGATCGCGTCGCGGCCGACGACCGCCGGCGCCGATCCGAAGCGGAACTCGGCGCCGGGTGTCAGGAAATTCGCGAAGCGCTCACCGTCGCAGGCATCGATCGCGGCGAACAGCTCGCGCAGATGCCCTTCTTGGGCGTCGCTCGCCGTCATTGCTCGCTGGCGTAATAGTTGACCAGCGCCTTGACGTCATCATCGCTCAGTGCGTCGATCTTCTCCTGCATCTTCTGCGGCTGCTCGCGCTTGCCGGACCTGTACTGCGCGAAAGTTTCCTCGAGATAGCCCATCTGCTGACCGGCGAGGATACTGGCCTCATCGTCCGGGTTCGCGCCACCGTCCGTATGGCAACGCGCGCACTCCGATTCGTGCAAGGCCTTGCCCTTGGCCGCGAGGTCGGCGTCGAAGGACTGTTTGGCCGGGACGAACTTGAGGGCTGCGTAATGCGCGGCGATTCCGTCGATCTGGTCGTCGCTCAGGTCGGCGACGACCGCGCACATGGTCGTGGCCGGCCGGCTGGTGTCGCCGTGTTTGTACGATGTCTCGGCGCAGGGCCGCTCGTTGTCGCGGAAGTAGTAGAGGGCGTCGGAATGGACGAATTCGGGGAGACCTGCGATCGTCGGGACGTCGCTGTTCTCGCTGACGCCGTTTTCACCGTGGCAGCCAGCACAATTCTCGATGATAGCGTCGAGGTCCCCTGCCAGTGCGGAGGCAGGCAACGCAAGGCACGCAGCGATCGCACAAATGCGAGTGATTCTCATTTCTATTTCTCCAGTCGGCATCCGAAAGAAGCATTTTACTCTTAACTTTTTGCCATGAAAGAATACCGCAAACCAGTTGCGGAACGGACCACCGGAATACGTATAAGTAGCAATGAGCCCGCCAGCGGGTATCTGGTAAAAAAGCACACAAGTCCAAGAATGTCTGTTCAATTTCCCTCAACCGGCTCGTAACGCTGATTTTCCAGGGGACGGTCATGTTCAACGCTCGCAGATTCGTGCCATTTTTTTTCCTGTTTTCCGTGCTTGCCATCGCGGCTTGTTCGGGTGATGACGGCAAGAACGGTGCCGCGGGTCCTACCGGGCCTTCCGGGCCTCCGGGACCCCCGGGGTCTGATGGCGGAACCGCCCTGCCGTTCGATTCGTCCGACGTCATCAACGTCGAGACCACCAACGTCGACGTACCGGCGGGCGGCGGCGCACCCACCGTCTACCTGACGCTGACCAACGACCTCGGGCTGGGGCTCAAGGGACTCCCGGCCGCCGACATCCGTTTCGTGCTGGCTGAGCTCACGCCGGGCACCAACGGTAGCTCGAGCGAATGGCAGTCCTATGTTTCGACGTCGAGCGGCGGCATCCCGAACGCCCAGGCCACCACCGAGACGGCGACGGCCGGCACCTTCGTCGACAACGGCGACGGCACCTACGAATACACGTTCGCGAACGACCTGACGGCCTATCCGGGCGCGCCGGTCTTCGATGCGACCAAGACCCACCGGCTGGGCATCGAGATCCGCGGCCCGGCGGCGACCATAACCTCCAACGGCATCTACGATTTCGTGCCGGCCGGCGGCGCGCCGACCTTCACGCGCAAGATCGTCGACAACGACACCTGCGACGCCTGCCACGACCGCCTGGAGTTCCACGGCGGCCCGCGCACGGACGTCGAATATTGCGTGACCTGTCACAACCCGCATTCGATCGACGGCGATACCGGCAACACCGTCGACATGAAGGCGCTGATCCACAATATCCACTCGGGCCGCGACGGTTACGTCATCATCGGCCATGGTGGCTCGGTCAACGACTTCTCCGACGTGGTCTGGACGCAGGACATCCGCAACTGCCAGACCTGCCATGAGGAATCCGACGCGAATACGCCGCAGGCGAGCAACTACCGGCTCGTGCCGAACCGGGCGGCCTGCGGGACCTGTCACTACGACGACGGCGATCCGAACAACGGCGTGCACGACTACGCGATCGAGGCCGGCATGCACCCGGGCGGCCTGTCGTTCAGCGACGACTCGCAATGCATCGACTGCCACGGCCCGAATGCGACGATCAACAACGGCGACGTGCAGGTCGTAGCGGCGCATACGATTCCGGAAGCGGTCGCAGGCCAGGCCTTCGAATACAAGGTCGTCAGCGTCACGAACACGGCGCCCGGCGAGATGCCGGTGGTGGCGATCCGGGTCCAGAACCCGACCGATCCGAACTACGCGACCGATCCGGCCAGCACGGCCTACGACATCAACGATCCGAACGGGCCGTTCCAGACCTCGAGCGCACGGCTGACCGTCGACATCGCCTGGACGACGAAGGAGATCGCCAACCTCGACCCGAACAACGACCTGGCGCGTCCCACCGATACCGGCACGCCGTTCGGTCCGATCACGATCGACTTCAAGACCGGGGCGACGAACGACGGCACCAACACGTTCACCAAGGCGGCCACCGACGCGATCCCGACGGGTATCACGGGCTCCGGCATGGCCACGCTCGAAGGGCGTCCGCAGCCCCTGATCGACGGCACGCCGACGAGTGTCGCGGTGGCGTCCAACTGGATGCCGTTCGCGATCACCGACTCGACGGCCCAGGCGCGCCGCAGTATCGTCGACATCAACAAGTGCAACGACTGCCACAAGAACCTGTCACTGCACGGCGACAACCGCAGCGGCAATACGGAGGTGTGCACCAACTGCCATAACCCGAATGCCACCGATATCGAGCAGCGGGTTGCCGGCACGGCCTGCGAAGCGGAGCTGGGCCTCGACGACGAGGGCATCGACCTCAAGTACATGGTGCACCGCATCCATTCCGGCAACATCGCGATCTGCGGCTACCGGAGTTCGGCGAATTCGTTCTTCGACGTCCAGTACCCCGGCCACCTGAACGACTGCGAGGGTTGTCACAAACCCGGCACGTACTATCCGGTCGATCCGGGTACGGTCATGGCTTCGACGATCGATGCCGGCGCCAATCGAGCCTCGCTGGCCGACGACGTCGCGATCTCGCCGAATACCTCGGTCTGCTCGGGATGCCATACGTCGGATCTGGCCAGGCAACACATGATCCAGAACGGCGGCGACTTCGCGGCCGGCAAGGATGACACGGGCGCGCTCATTTCGTCCGGCGTCGAAACCTGCGAGCTCTGCCACGGCGAGGGCCGCGCGGCGGACGTCGAGGTCATGCACCACATCAGCGACTACAAGTACAACTAGTTTGTCGATAAGGTTGCGGGCATGAGGTTACTGTCACTCACCGTCGCAACGACGACGCTGATCCTCCTGACCGCCGGCCCGGCCGGCGGTCAGGAGCCCGAGTACAGCCGCGAAGGCGCGGATACCTGCCTGTCGTGCCACGAAGGCCAGGCGCCGATACTCGCCCTGTTCAAGGGTCCGCACGCGGTGCCGACCAATCCGGATACGCCCTTCGGGCACGGACAGCTGCAATGCGAGGCCTGCCACGGGCCGTCGGGCAGCCACACCGGCCGCGTGCGCCGCGGCCAGGAGCGCCCCGAGCCGGCCACCGTGTTCGGCCCGGGCTCGCCGACGCCGGTCGCGGAACAGAACGCACGCTGCCTTGCCTGTCACAAGTCCGACACCGGGTTTGGCTGGCACGGCAATGCACACGACGACAACGGCGTCGCCTGTGCGGATTGCCACACCAGTCACGCGGCAAAGGATCCCGTGTTGATGACGTCGACGCAGCCCGAGGTCTGCTTCAAATGCCACCAGGACAAACGCACGGAGATCATGAAGCCGTATGCGCATCCGATCCGGCAGGGTAAGATGGCCTGCAGCGGCTGCCACAGCAATCACGGCGCGACGACCGAGTGGCAGCTCGTGCGCCAGACGCTGAACGACACCTGCTACGGCTGCCACGCCGAGAAGCGCGGACCCTATCTTTGGGAACACGCACCGGTCTCGGAGGACTGCAGCAACTGTCACGAACCGCACGGTTCCAACCATCCGGGCATGCTCACGATGCGCGGCCCGCTGCTCTGCCAGAGCTGCCACTCGCAGGCCGGCCACCCGAGCATCGCGCGGGACGCCAGCGGCTTGCCCGACGGGATGCCTTCGAAGTATCTGCTCGGCGAGAATTGCATGAACTGCCACACGCAGGTGCACGGTTCGAATCATCCGTCCGGATCGAGGTTGATGCGATGACACGCCGTACTCCGCTCGCGGCCGCAATCGCCGCAATCCTGCTGCCGGCCGCGGCGACGGCCCAGGTCGACACCAGCGACTGGAAATGCCAGTACTGTCCCTTCCCGGCAGGCTATCGCGCCGAGTTCGAGGCCGGCGCCACCGACGTCAGCGACACGGCGGCGCGTTACGGCAACGGCACGGGCTACGACAAGGACGGCACCTACCTCGACCTGGGCGGCGAAGGCAGCTACGCGAAGGGCGGCACCCGAATCTCGTGGTACGCCGAAGATCTCGGGCTGGACTCCCGGGTCGTCGACGTTTCGGTCGCCCGCCCCGGGACTTTCTCCGTCGATCTCGGCTACAGCGAACTGCCCTATCGACTGTTCGGTACGACCCGGACGCCTTACGCGCGCAGCGGCGACGCCTACAACCTGCCCTCCGGCTGGGTGCGGGCTCCGGTGACCTCCGGCATGAGCGCGCTGAACGGTTCCCTGAAACCCGCCGAGATCGGCGACGACCGGAGCGTGCTGGAATTCGGCGCGTCCTATCTGCCGACGCGGGACATCGACGTGTATGCGAACTATCGGCGCCAGGAACGCGACGGGATCCGCATCATGTCCGGGGCGAATTTCACCCAGGGCGCGTACATACCGCGCGCGATCGACGATTACACGGACGAGATCGACGTCGGCGCGAAGTATTCGCAAGACAGGTTCGACGTGACACTCGCGTATTACGCGTCCCTCTACGGTAACCGGGCCAACTACCTGCTGTGGGACAATCCGTTCACGTCCTTCGCCGGAGCAGATGCCGAACGCACGGCCCTGGAACCCGACAATTCGTTCCAGCAGGTCTCGCTGTCCGGCACCTATCGCGCGGATGCCTGGGACACGATAGTCGCCGTATCCGTGGCGACCGGCCGCGGCGAACAGGATGCGAACCTATTGCCCTATACGTCCAACTCGAACCTCGCGTCGCCACTGCCGCGCACGTCGCTCGACGGCAAGGTCGACACATCGAACTATGCGCTGACGATTACTGCGAGCCCGCTCGCGAAAGCGCGGGTCAAGTTGTCCTACCGGTACGACGACCGCAACAACAATACGCCCGTGTCGGACTGGTCGCGGGTCATCACCGACAGTTTCATCTCCGGCGACACCGAACAGAACATCCCCTATTCCTTCCAGCGCGGCCGCCTGAATCTCAGCGGCTCGTACCGGCTGTTCGACACGGTGACGCTGCTCGGGGGTTACGATCACACCGCTCTCGATCGCGACTACCAGGAAGTCGCCAGCCAGACCGAAGACGAGGGCTGGGGCAAGCTGCGCTGGAAGCCGACACCGTATCTCGAGGCCAACTTCCGCGGCGGCGCGTCGAAGCGGGATATCGACAAGTACGATACCGGGGTCGCGATGGGCCTCGACCAGAACCCGCTGATGCGCAAGTACAACCTCGCTTACCGATTCCGCGAGTTCGGCGAAGTCTCACTCGGCGCGTCGCTGCCGAAGTATCCGGTTTCCGTCGGCATGACCTGGTTCAGGGCGGATGACAGCTACACGCACTCCGAGCTCGGCATGACCGAGAGCCAGGAAGATCGCTACACCTTCGACTTCAGCTGGGCCGTCAACAAGAAGACCTCGGTCTATCTGACCCTCGGCAACGAATCGATCGACGCCGAACAGGTGGGCAGCGAGACTTTCGCCGGCCCGATGTGGACGGCCAGGCACAAGGACGACTTCCAGCACTACGGCGGCGGTCTGACGCTCTCCGGGATCGCCGACAAGTTCGACCTGAGCGTCGACTTCGGGCACGGCGTGGGCGAGACCCGCATACATTACACGGACATGGTCATCGTGCCTGACCAGTTGCCCAGGCTGATTTCGGACGTCGATACGACGGACGTGACGGCGACCTACCATCACTCGGAACGCCTGAGCTTCGAATTCGCCGCGCGCTACGAGAACCTCGACATGCACGACTGGGCGTTCGATGGCGTGCGGCCCGCCACGATCCCGACCGTGCTGACGATGGGCGCCCAGTCCTACGACTACAACATCTGGGCGTTCGGCCTCAGCGCCCGCTATCGGACCCAGTAGCGCTCAATAGGCGATCGAGATTCGCTGTCGGACGTGCTCCGCGCGTTCGGCCTCGTCGATCACGGCCACCGCGAAATCCGCCCGCGAAACGCGGCTCCTGCCGTGCGCGTCCTTCATCATGCGGTCCCCGCCGATGCGGAACACGCCCGTCCGCTCGCCGTTCGTGAAATGCTTCGGCGGTGTGATGTAGGTCCACTCGACGTCCGTCACGCTGCGCAGGAAATCCAGCGCCCAGATCTGGCCGATGATCTCGGACTCCAGGCCCTTTGGCAGCGCGATCTTCGGCAGCTTCTGCGCGTAGAGCACGCCCGTCTCGACCTCCAGGCTGCCGGCGCCGCCGACGTGGATGAAACGCGGCTTGTCCGGGCCCGTCTCGCGCAGCGCGGCCACGATGTTCTTCGCGGCAAGGTACTGCAGGGCATTGCCGGGGTCGCTGACGTCGCCGATCACACCGCGAACGGCCTCGATCACGACGTCCCGTCCGGCGACGAGCTGGCGGACGCTGTCCATGTCCAGCAGGTCGCCCCGGACCGCTTCCAGGTTCGGGTCGCCGAGCTCGATCTCCTCGGGATGACGGGATACCGCGGCCACATGATGGCCCCGCGTCAGCGCCTCGGCGACGATCTGCGAGCCGACTTCGCCGGTCGCGCCGTAGACGAGGATGTTCAGGGGTTCGGCCGCATGAGGGCGGCCCGTGCAGGCCATGACAGTGGCCAAAATCAGGATCAGTTTTCGCATGTAATCGCCTACCAGGTGGGTCAATTGCCTGACGTCTTGTCTATGATCCGCGCAAGCTGAGAGAGTTTTCTCTGGTGGCTGCTTACAAACGGATTGTCCAGGTCCCAGACGTAGCCGGCCAATGCAGAACAAATCATCCGCTTGAACTCCGGATTGATATCCGAAGCGAAAAATATCGTGTGCAATGTTCGGTCATACCATGCATTGACGAAACTCCGGAATGTCTCGACGCCGCGCGTCATGTAGTCTGCGTACCAACCTTGCCAGTCGGTCACGCCCGTAGCCAACTGTTCGATAACGCACTTGGAAGCACGATTGGCAGATTGCATTGCCAGTGACACTCCGGACGAGAACACCGGGTCCAGGAATTCTGTCGCATTGCCGACGATACAGTAGCCATCTCCATAGAGTCGCTCTACGGCAATGGAGTAGCTTTCGATCGATAGCGGTTCGAAACTCAACTCCATAGCCTCCAGGCGCCGCGAGGCGTTCCGGTCAGAACGAATGATGGCTTCCAGTGCATCTGCGGGTTCGTCGGGGAACCCGGCGTAGAACTTCGGATCTGCGACGACACCGACCGAAGCCCGACAGTCTGCAAACGGAATGATCCACAACCAAGCGCCGCCATCGTGGATAATTATCCATATCCTCCCCGCATTCGGCCCTGTGGGCCGTTTGTCGCCTTTCACGTGTGCGAATAATGACCGGCGACATGGTTGATCGGACGGCTTGTCCAGACGCAGCAACTTCGGCAATACCCTGCCGTATCCGCTAGCGTCAACGATGAAGCGGCAGCGGATCTCTCGCGGCTTGCCGTCTGGCCCCGTGACGCTCACGCACGGACTATCACCAACCTGCGCAGCCGTAACGCCATGTTCAAAACAAATCGAGACGCCTTTCTCCCGGATGCCCTGGACGAGCACGTTGTCGAAGTGTGCGCGCGGAACCTGCCAACTCCACGTTGCTCCCTTTGTGAACTGATCCGCAAAGTCGTATTCGCACATCTCATCGCCCCGCAGGAACACCGAACCGGTCTTGACCTGATAGCCCTGCGATCGCACGCGCTCGAACAGCCCCGCCTCCTCCAGCACGTCGTTGCAGATCGGAAGCAAACTTTCTCCAATCACGAATCTTGGGAAGCGCATGCGCTCGAGTACGACCACATCGAGCCCAGCCTGATTAAGCAGCGCCGCAGAGATCGAGCCGGCGGGGCCCGCGCCGATCACTACGACATCACAGCTACCCGGAGGCACGGACTGCAGCTCAGGCATTGGTCCCGGCCGCTATCAGCTGAAACTGTTCGCAAGGCGATAGTGCCTGGATTCCCGGCTTCCAATATTCGATCACGACGTCTTCGATCAGGATCGCCTGTCGCCGCGAGGGCGAGAAAATTTCTGCCATCGTGATAAAGCGTAAAGAACCGCGGCCCCGTTTGGGTTGCCGTAACCTGGATGCGCGGCGGCTCTACTCTGCACCTCAACTGCTTGAGCCCGCCGCAGACGCCCTCTCCTGTTGCCTTTCCGTAAGCCTCCTTGAGCACCCAGAGCATGAAAAAGCGATCATCCCCTTGTCCGCCCAGCCACTCTATCTCTTCGTCGCTGAAACAGCACCTGGCGATCTGACGCGTGGGCCGTCGCGCGTCGGTGGGCTGAAGATCCATCCCGATCTGGCCCGCGTCCGAAATACAACACGCCACGAGATTGTCAGCATGTGTGATGCTGACAGCCGGCCCACCGACGCAAACTGGCTTGCCTCCGCGGAGCACCTCGATCGGTTGCTCCGGCGCGGGAATTCCCGTCCGAATCGATAGCAGGAGTCGCAGTAGAGATCGCCCGCAGCGGTACTGGCTGCGACGGTGCGGCGAACCGAATTGCCGGCCCCGTTCCTCGTCCGACAGCAAATCAAGCTCTGCCGGTGACAAAGCGCGCAACTTCGTTAGGCCTACTCTTACCAAGACACGCTAACTCCAGCGTCGCAACACGATAGATGTGTTGATCCCGCCAAAGGCAAAGCTGTTGCTTACGATATGTTCTGTCGAGATTGTCCGCGGCGTTGAAACGATGTAGTCGAGATCACCGCAATTCGGGTCCAGATTCTGCAGGTTCAAAGTCGGCCAGAATTCATCGCGATTCATCATCTCTATGGTAAGCCAGACTTCCTGTGCGCCGCAGGCGCCCAGAGTGTGCCCAAAGTAGCCTTTGAGCGAACTGAACGGCATATGCTTGCCGAAGACGGCACTTGTCGCATTCGATTCGGCAATGTCGCCGAGATCGGTTCCCGTACCGTGCGCACTAACGTAGCCGACGGTACCGGGATCCAGGGAGGCATCTTCGAGCCCCAGCCGCATGGCGACTTCCATCGTCTGCGACGACGGCTGAGTCACATGCATCGCATCGCAATTCGTCGCAAAACCCAGGACCTCCGCAACAATCGGAGCGCCGCGTGCTCGCGCGAATTCCAGTTCCTCCAGAACGAGGGTTGCCGCGCCCTCGCCGATGACGAGGCCGTCGCGATCCCTGTCGAAAGGCCGCGGAGTCTTTTCCGGCTCTTCATTGCGGACACTGGTCGCGAAGAGAACATCGAAAACGGCTGCCTGCGTCGCGGAAATCTCTTCCGCGCCGCCGGCGATCATCACATCCTGTTTCCCGTACTTGATGGCTTCGTAGGCGAACCCGATCGCCTGGCTGCCGGAGGTACAAGCCGTGCAGGTCGATATCAGCCTGCCCCGAATGTTGAAAAACAGACCCGTGTTCACCGCCGCCGTATGGCTCATCATCCGGATGTAGCTCGTGGCATTGACCGTGCGCGTGCTGTATTCATGCAGCATCGCTCCGAAATCCGCAATGGCTTCCGGAGTGCCGGAAGACGAACCGAATGCGATGCCGGTCTTCCCGCTGCTGATTACGGGATCGTGCAACAGCCCGGCCTGTGCCATTGCGCGCTCGGCAGTCGTCGTTGCGTAAAGCGCTACACGACCCATCGACCGGGTCTGCTTGCGCGAATAATGATCCGGAATCCGGAATCCTGTCAGAGGGGCGCCGAGATTCGTGTTGAGACCCCGATACTTGCTCCACTCGTCGATGCGCTTGATCCCGCTCTGCTTCGCAACGACTCTCTCGCGGATTGCTTCCCAGTCGTCGCCCAGCGACGTCAACCCTGCCATACCCGTGATGACGACACGGCGGTTCACGACAGTCCACCGTCGATCTGAATGACCTGTCGCGTAACGTACGCTGCCTCGTCCGACATCAGGTAGGATACGAGTGCGGCAACCTCTTCCGGCCTGCCAATCCTGCGAGCCGGAATCAGTTTCTTGATTTCTTCCAGGCCGGCGCTCGCGGTCATCTCCGTATCGATGAGGCCCGGCGCGACGCAGTTGACCGTTATCTTCCGTTTGGCCAACTCCAGCGCCAGCGCCTTCGATGCGCCAATGACCCCGGCCTTCGATGCGCTGTAATTGACCTGGCCACGATTGCCAATCACTCCGGAGATGGATGAGATCGCAACAATGCGGCCTCCTTCCCGGGCGCGTACCATAGGCATGACGCAGGGTTGCACGATGTTGAAGAAACCGTCCAGATTCGTCCTGACGACGTCGTCCCAGTCCGTATGCGACATTATCGGAAAAGCGTTGTCGCGGCTGATCCCGGCATTGCTGACGATACCGTAGTATGCGCCGTGTTCATCGATGTCCGCTTCGAGCAGCGCTCTGCATGCTTCCCGGTCCCGGACATCGAAATTGACGAGCCTGGCATTTCGTCCGGCAGCCTCGATGCCTCTGGCAGTGTCTTCGGCGCCCTTGCGGTCCGAATGATAGTGCACGACGACGTCGAATCCATCGCTGGCGAGACGGTTGGCAGCAGCCTTGCCAATCCCCTTGCTTGCTCCGGTGACGAGGACCCTTCTTGTCATCAGGAAATGTTACCAGAATCAACAAATTCCGATTGGTCTTCGGATGGCTGATAGACGTTGATGGTAGCCGACGCTATCGTTCGATCCGTCTCGATCCGGCAGGCGAATGCGCCGAGCGACTGTTCCACGAAGAGTCACTTCAACGTGCACCGTCAATCGTGTGCCGACAGGAAATGTGCCGATCTCGCCGCGGTAGGCCCGGGTCCCGAGAAGGTAGCCTATGACGGGTGCCTTCCCGCGCTGCAATGCCTTCATGCCTGCATGCGCGGCGACCGCCTGTGCCATGTACTCGATCCCGATCCAGCCCGGTACGCCGACGTCCGTGCAGAACATCGAATCCGGGCGTATCCGGACTTGTGCTACGAGCGACGATTCATCGAAACTCAACACGCGATCCAGCAAAACCATCGGAGCTTCGTGCGGCAGCAGTTCGGCCATCGGTATCTTCGTGACGTCCATCATGTCCTGCCGATGATGATACTGACGTTGCTGCCGCCAAATGCAAACGAATTCGACATGAAAAGGTCCTTCTCCCAGTGCGCACCGTCACCTGTCAGGCCGATGGAAGCCAGGTCTTCGTCCACGACACCGTCCCATAGGTGCCGAGGCAGGCGCCGGGTATCGTTGCGATCGTTCAACAACAGCCAGCAAAGCCCGATTTCCTGGGCCCCGGCAGCGCCGAGGGTGTGGCCCGTCTGACTCTTGGTCGAGCTGCACGGCGTTTCCGGCCCGAATACTCGCTGGACGACATGGCTCTCCATGGCATCGTTCATCACCGTTGCAGTACCGTGCAGATTCACATAGCCGATCTCCTGCGGCCCGACGGCAGCCTCCCTGAGTGCAGCCCGGATTGCCGTCTCGGCGCCTTCCCCCGAGGGCTCGGGCGCGGTCATGTGGTACGAGTCGGACGATTCCCCGATTCCCGCAACGCGTATCGCGGCGTCCTCGCGCGTCAGGATGAACAGTGCAGCTCCTTCACCTACGTTGATCCCGTCCCGGTTCGCGCTGAAGGGGTTGCAGATCCGGCTGGACATGGATTCGAGCGCATCGAACCCGTTTGTCGTCAGTCTGCACAGACTGTCGCACCCACCGACCACCGCCGCATCGCACAAACCCGCGAACAGCAACCGCCTTGCGGCTGCGATGGCCTTGGCCGAAGATGAGCACGCAGTCGAAATCGTGTATCGTGGCCCGCCGAGGCCCAGGAATCGGGCCAGGAACTCCGCCCCCGTCCCGATCTCCTGTTGCCTGTAGTGGTAGTCCTTCGGCATTTCGTGACCGGCAGCAAGCATGCGAACGCCTCTTCGCCGGCACTTATTCCCGAGGTGCTGGTGCCGATCAGTACACCGACATTCTCGGGGCCGAATCTCGATTTGAGCCCCTCGATGCCGCCGTTGATTTCAGACGCGGCAGTTGCCAAGAGCCGATTGTTGCGGCAATCGAATTCCCGAAGCCACTCAGGAATCTCGCACAGTGTTGTGCCGACTTCTCCGACTACCCCTGTGCGTCCGGTGAGCAAGGGTCCGATCGCGTGCATGCCAGACTGGTCGGCCGCGAGCAGCCCGCCGAGGACGGCGGATTTTTCGGCGCCGAGCGCGTTCAGGATGGCCAGGTCCTCGAGATAGCAGTTCACCGGCGGATGAACTCCACGTTCTCGATGCGCAGTGTGTATCCGCGCTCCAGGTGCCTCAGTGTTGCGATGCCGTGCCAGGGTTCGCCGGAGTCGCTGTCGATCTCGATTACCGGTTCGGACCCGCGCAAGATCGTCCTGCCGTTAATCCGGCTTTCGAGCCGGGCTCCATCGAGGTGTGCACTCAGCCACTTCGGGTCCCAGTGGGTCATCAAGACGTCCGCCAGCACGTACTTCGCGTCGATCGCCTGTGCTGCCGGAACCCCCGAAGCCTCGCAGTGTGCTTCCATCATATGTGATCGAGAACAAGAGCACCCCGATCGAATTGAGGCCCACAATCGCTGATATTCCCCGGGTTCACCTGCACATGCGCCTCGAAGCTGTGACTCTCTTCTCCATACGTCGCCACGATTACCTGCGTCGCGTCGAATGATCCGGTGATCTCTCCGGCGCGAGGCAACTCCAGATACGCACCGTCCGCGATATCGATACGCCGCGCATCCTCCCGTGTCGATGCGGTGACACATCCGACGACAATACCTGCAACTGCCACTACCGTCAGCAAGCCCGAACGGGTTGTCGCGTTCATCGATTTCCGGCGCGCGGTCTGGCCGGCATCGCCAGCGGCGATAGCAGGTAAGCGCATCCGATGCCGATCAATACGGTGATGCCGAATGAGTGAACGGCATACGTGTCACTCAATGACAACAAGCCGAATGACAGCATCGTAGTCAGTGCGGACAGCGTGATAGCGAAAACAGTGCTCTCGAGCTCGCCGCGCGATTCTGCAATGAACAGCGAAAAGTCGATGCCGATCCCCAGGACAAGGATCATGGCGAGATAATGGAACAGGTTCAATGTTTCGCCGGCCAGGGAAAGTCCGGAGAGCGCCAGCAACCCTGCCGCGACGGGTGGCGCGAGCACGAGCACGGCGCCGCGAAATCCATACCTTACCGTCAGTCCGCCAAGAATGAGCAAATAGGCGCCGACGAGGACCTCCACGACTCTGGCCCGGTACTTTCCGAACAACCCGGAAAACTCGCGCGCCTTGTCGACGACCGTTATCGCGTCGAATCCGTCGACCGCCGCTTTCAGACGATCGACATTTGCTACGCCATAGACAGGCATGATCGAGGCCACATCTCCGTTGTCCTCATGCAGCCAGAGATCACGCACCTGTCCGGATATTGGACTGCGCAGCCAAGCGTCGACGGTCAGCGGAACCATCCGCCCGGTTAGCTCTTCAACGGTGTCTCCCACGGTCCGTTCCGATACGCCGAGCGTCTCGAAATATTGTGGTAAACGGTTTCTAACGAGCCTGACGTAGGCGTCATAGCTCTCCTTCTGGCGGGACCGGGAGGGTATCCACCGTGAAACGGCTTCGTATCCCGAGAGTGTACCGGCCAGGACCATATCGTCGAGCCGACCTCGGACGGCTTCCTCCAATTCCAACAAAGCCTCCGCAGCGGGCGCCCTCGCCAACAGGAAGGTTCCACTCGGGGAAACTCCGAGCATATCCCGAATCGCGGCTTCCTGCTGACGCAATACGCGGGCTTTCGTCTGCAATGCCGAAACGTCGTCGTCTGTCCGCATCGTTGGAAGACCAGCGATGATTAGTATGCCGATCACACCGATCAGGGCGTACCGTCGCCGCGCGTCGAGGCGCTGCCACGAGCGCACGAACAGACCGGAGAATGCAGGCACCAGCGATCTCTTTTCCAAGCTGATCCGGCGATGCCAGAATGAATACACGGAAAGCAACGTGACGTAGGAACCAGCCAGCCCGGCAGTTGAGAACACCGCGAGTTGCTGCAGACCGGGGAATGGCGCGACCGTGAGTGCGAGATAGGCAAAAATACTCGTGATCAGGCCGAGTGTGATGCCCATGAAAATTCTTCGAATGCCCAGCCGCGGCGTCCAGGCCGAGTCACCGTAGGCCATGTTTGCCACGTAATGGAACCCGTAGTCTACTGAAACGCCGATCAGACTCGCGCCAAACACGAGCGTGAACAGGTGGATGAACCCGAATACCGATAGCGTTGCCGCGATACCGATGAGACAGCCGGAGAGTGCCGTAACCACAATCAACGCCAGCGGTTTCAGCGACCGGAACGTCCCGACGACGAGCAATAGCACGCCGAGGAGAGAACCGAGACCAATCGTCGAGACTTCGCCCTCGGCTCTGGTCGTTGCATCGTCTGCATAGAAAGCAAAGCCGGTCTTCAATACCTCCAAGTCAGGGAATGCCCGCTTCGTCTCATCGATGGCCGTATTGACGTCCTGTATGAAAAGCCGTTGTCCGGCAATCGGCAATTTCGCCGAATCGGTTGTGGCCAGAACCAACGCGTAGTTGACGTCGCCCTTGTGCGCCCAGAGATACCCGCCGTCGGGTGTCAGTGCTGCCTCCATTGGCTGCAGGGACCGCAGACTTCCCGGGAACAACCCGAACGGATCGCTCCGGAGTTGTCCTCCCCCGAGGCTGAAGGGGCTGTACAGTCTGGCGAGTGCAGCCTTTTCGATGCCTTCAGGATCCGCCTGGATGCCGTGGATCTGCGCTTCCGTCAAGATCTGACGTCGATAGGGGTAGTAGAAGCGCCATAGCGTTTCATAGCGTTCCTTGTCCACGCGTGAAGACACGGATGCTACCGCGGGCTGCTCCAGCAAGCTGGCCGCGAAGCGATCGGCAGCCATTGCGGCCACACGCCTGTCACGATGCCCGATGAAAAAGACCAGCCGCGCGCCAAGATCCCGGTCGACGATTTTCATTGCTGCCTCGATCGTCGGGTCGCTGTCTGCATCCGGCAGCAACTCGAATACGTTGCTGTGCAGCCATCCGGATCCGGATATTTCCCTGAGAGTCAGAACACCGGCGGCTACGAGGACGGCCGCCCATATGATGAGCGCCGCTCTAGCGCGCGTAGAGGTCGATTTCATGCTCTGTGAGGTGGTCAGGCTGCGTTTCGACCCCCGAAAACCTGATTGAGGTTTCATCCTCGGATCGGTCGTGAATATCGACCTCCTCGATGAGGTCCCGGCCACGCAGGGTTATGTGGCTGATCGCTGCAGAAAGTGGTTCGGATGTTGGCGTCAGCTCGATCGTCCAGTCCCTTCCGGACGCCTCAAAACCGATGGAGAAGTTTTCCTCGAGTTGCTGCGCGTCGCCGCTGAAGATCCCAAGGAATATGCGGCTGATCGGCATCGCCATCGGGTTCGACGCCTCATCGACGATATCCGGGGGAGCGTCGCCTATCCGCGCATACAAGCTGCGCCCGTCGGCAATCATGACAGACCGCAACGGACTCTGTTGTTCCCAGTAGAGCCCGCGCCCGGAAAGGATAAAGAAACCATTTGATTCCAATGGCTTATCAAGCACGTGAACGTGCCGGATCTGGACGTAATGGCCGCGGACGACCGTCGCCTCACTAAGCCGTGACAGCACGGATTGCAGCGTCGGTATCGCCGCCTCACCGCCTGCGAGCACAGGCGCCGCGCAAAGCATGCCCAAGACCAGCAGGTCAAGAGCTCGCCGCATGAATTTTCTCGATAAGAATGGGCGGACTAACGTAGCACATCTCCCCCGTCGCTTTGTCTACGGCCACCTGTACCGTGTAGCCCTTGGTTACACGTTCCCCCGAATCGATGTCGACAATCACGTACCCGATCTTGAGGCGATTTTCGAACTCTTCGACTGCGGCCGACACGCGTAGCAGTTGCCGGAATATGGTCGGGCGCAGGAATTTGACTCGCGTATCCACTATCGGCCAGGCATAACCCGACTCTTCCATGTCGATATAGTTGTATCCAATCTTGTCGAGTAAGGCGCATCGCGCCAACTCGAAATAGCGGAAGTAATTTCCATGCCAAGTGACACCCATCGGGTCACCGTCGTGGAACGGAACCTCGATCTCGACGTCTGCGGAGAGTGTGTTTTCAGATGCTTTCAAACGGTAGCCCTCCGACCAGCTCCACAGGAACCCGGACGGTGCATGAATCCCTTTAACCCGTGGTCGCTCCGTAAATGACGCCAGCGTCCCCGAGAACTCAATACGGGCCGGCAAATCGCCTATCGAGATAATCCTCACGGAAATTCAATTGCGTCTGGTGGGCTCTTGCCAGAAGTCGTAAAAATTGTACCACTGGTACGGATATGCCAGACATTTTTGCTCCAGCCGGTTCGCGAAAATCGACGCCAAGCGTCGCAATTCTTCTTGTCGTCGGTCTCTTTGGAGTTCCAGCTGCTCGGCGAGTTTCTCGAGGTGCACAACATAACTGCCGCCCTCTTTCAGACAAAATAGGAAAAAGACCGGGCACTCCAGCAATGCCGCAAGTATGAACGGTCCTTCCGGAAACCAGGCAGGACTGCCGAGAAATTCACACTGAACGGACCGCGTCCCGTGTTGCACCGGAGTGCGATCCGCCACCATCGCTACCCATTCGCCAGATTCGATCCTGTCTGCCAACTGCATGACAGATTCGGGCCCGAGCGTGTCGACCTGAATGATGTTCCTGACCGCCTTTGGATTCGCCAGTTCCAGGAATTTCATGAACTTGGCAGAATGACGCGTAAAGACCAGCGCATTCACGACCAGTCCTTGTTTCAGGTCCCCGAATGCCCGAAGTGCCTCGAGGTTGCCGAGATGCGACCCGATAAATATGCCGCCACGATGTCTTTGAGCGATCTCCGCGTAAAGCTCGGGCGAGACGTATTCGATATTCTGTTTGGAACGTACGCCGGCCCACTGTGCCGTCTTGTCGAGTAAAGACTCCCCGTACTGCATGAAGTGTCTGAAGCCATTCAGCTTAGCCCCCGGCCGGTCATCGCGTATCGTTCGCGTCTGCTCCACTCTGTCCAGGAATTCTCTCGAAGCTCTGCGCGCCGTCCTCGAGGTAAGATAGAAGTACAACATGGCTGGAAACAGAAGGACGCGAAATACCCACCTGCCGAAAAGCTTGTATGCCCAGAACAGGAATTTCATTCCCAGCGTCGCGCCCCGTTCCTCCAGCCGCGACCAGTGATGCCTTCGCACCCGAACTTTTCGCATCAGCAGCATCGGTGAGCGCAGCAACATGCCGGAGAATAGTTGCGCGTGCTTGAGTGAAATGCACCAATTGTCGACGACAAGACTGAAATGAGAAATATTGCCTTCGGGATAGACAACGCGTGTCGGCACTGACACGAAAGGCACGCCGAGCCAGTAGAGACGTACCGCGATTTCGATATCGAACTCCATTCTCTGACCAAGCGCGCACGTGTCGAGCAATTGCATACAGGGCGCCAGCGGGTATACCCGGAAACCGCACATCGCGTCGGGGATCGCCGAAGAAAGGGTTTCCACATGTACCCAGAACCGTGAGATTTTGCGTCCATAAAGACGACTCTTTGGCACAGACTTGTCGAAGCACGGCTCTCCGGAGACCAACGCGCCGGGCTCCTCCTGAGCGCGCATAAGCAGCTTGTCGATATCGTTGAGATCGTGCTGACCATCCGCATCCACCTGCAATACATGCGAATATCCGCGACTTTCTGCCTCTCGAAAACCGGCCTGGACTGCGGCGCCCTTGCCCCGATTCTCCGGCAATACGATTAGTGTAGAGCCATGGTCCCTGGCGCTCTCTTCGATCATCTTTCGATTCGGATGATCGCTGCCGTCATCTACGACGATCGTCGGCAACGCTCTGCCGTCGAGTTTTGTCAGTGTCGCGGAAAGCCCCTTGCCGTGATTGTACACGGGGATGATGACGCAGACTTTCATTTGCGTTACCCAATCAGGATCCGGCCCCTCGAAGTGGCAGCCGAATTCCGACTCATATGCGAAGCGCAGTTTGCCGGCAGGCTTCGAATACTCGAGCGACAGTTTATTGGAGCAGTGAGGTTGCACAATTCGGTGAAACTTCAGCGCTTCAAATCCAATGAATCTCGGTCGGAGATCCAGACACCGCTCGGCAGGCGAATTGCCCAATGTATTTGTACGACGCCAGGCAATACCGGCTTGCCCGGAAAATGGCCGCGCAAGTACAGGAGATCGCCCGGAACGACGAGCTGGAATTCCGCCCGGGGCGGCATGACTGATTCGGTTTCGATTTTCGGGTCAACGACGATCATTAGCCTTCGAATAGCTCGCGGAGTATTGCCGGCCGCCGTTTGCCTTGCGAATTCACCTGGATTGCATCGACATAACGAAACTTTCGCGGAACTGCAACCGGGTCGAGCTTCTTTCGGAGCGCCCGGCGTAGCTCTTCGCCCACGTGCCTGCGCCCGTATCGATGGAATGCCGCTTTCCCGAACTCGCTGAGCTGAACGACGAGTCCGACGTATTGCCGGCGACCATCCTCCAGAGCTACCGCTGCTACATCTGCCACCCAAGCATGTTCCGCTGCGCATCGCTCGACTTCAGCCAAAGATACACGTTTCTCCTCGATTTTTGCGATGTGATCACCACGGCCCAACAGCTCGAAGGAACCGCCGGTACCAAGCCGGACCTTGTCACCCATCCGGTGCCAGCCATCGCGCCCGATGAACGCTGAACTGACTTCCAGAAATTCTTCCGCACCTTGCCGAACCCGGACGCCAGGCAACTTCCTCCAGGGCTCTGCCGCTCCCCGCTCCTGTTGCCGACGCCAGGCAACTCCGCTTGTTTCGGTGCTCCCGAGAACCTCGACGGGCCACACGCCGAGCAACCGCATTGAATCTTTCGCGCCGTGCTCCGGCAAGAGTCCGCCGGAAGAGAACACCACGCTCCACGGGTGCGCAGCCGGCTCGGTCAAGTGTCCGAGCCGTTTCAACAACGCGGGGCTCGTCACCAGAATATTGCCGTCGCTGACGCTTCCCAGCAGATTCTCGGGATATTCCAGATCGAATGCGGCGAAAGCCCGCTTCGCGGCCAGCGGCCAGAGCAATCGGAACAGCATCCCGTAGACATGAACATGAGATACGGACGAATACACCCGCCCGTCTTTCATGGATTCCCCGAACAAGGATTCGAGGGCTTCGAGTTCAGCTTCAATATTCCGGATACCGCGTTGCACTCGCGTGGGCTGCCCCGTGGAACCCGACGTAAACAGGACGATATCTGAATTTTCGGATATTCGAGGATCCTCGAGATCGGCCCGTTCCACTCGAGCGATCTCTATTGAGGGCTCTTTTCGGTTGTTATTGTCATGGCCGGCGATGATTCCGTCGAACGGGGCGCTTCCGTCTTTCGCCGACAGCATGCGCGAAGGCGCCAGCACCGGCGTTTTTCCGGCATGCCAACAGGCAAAGAGTGCGCAGCAGAATTCGAAGGATTTGAAGTCTCGATCGCCCAGTGCCTCTGAAGAAACGGCCTCAGGCGCACGGAAATTCCGGCCACGGTCTGCCGGAATTCCTGCCAATCGTGCTCCAGACCGTTTGAATCAAAACAAACGATATGATCCGATTGGATCGCCAGCAAACCGGAAAGAGGCGCAATGCTCAAGGCACCATTTCCCGAGCCGCCCGAGCTATAAGCGGCTGACTCACGGGTAGTGCCGAGCTACGCCGTGTCTCCGACCAATTGCTCGACGGCATCAACAATGTCCTTGATGGTCCGTACCTCCTTGAACTGGTCGGGTTTGATCCTTTTCTTGGTGATTTCCTGCAGCCTGACCACCAGGTCGATTGCATCGATGCTGTCGAGATCCAGGTCCTCGTAAAGTCGGGCCTCCAGCTTGATGTCCTGCTCCTCAATATCGAACAAGGCCTGAAGCTCTCGACTCACGTCTCTGAAAATGTCGTTTCGTGCCACCATCCCGGGCTACTGGCCAGCCGATCTAACAAACTGCGCAAGGTTAGAGACCGATGCGAAATATTCTCGGATTTGCTCCGATTCAATGTCAAGGTTGACGCCGTATTTCCTGCGAATGGCGACTCCCAGCTCGAGCGCGTCGATCGAGTCCAGACCAAGTCCGTCACCGAACAGGGGTGCATTGCTATCGATATCTTCGGGACTGAGGTCTTCGAGATTGAGTGCTTCGATTATGAGTTTTTTGATTGCTAGTTCAGTCTCGTCCATTGCCGTCAGCGTGGTCTGTCAGTTTCTCGTACATTAGCTGAGTCAGGCGGCGTGAGGCGATGCCCGGTTCCTCCCCAAGCCCGGCGAATGCGCCGGCGTCGAGCCTATCACCGACGGTCATGCCCATACAAGGTCGTCGCGGAGGAATCTGGTACCAGCGCTCGCCCTTGCTGAGCGTCGGGGGTTCACAGCTCAAATGCACAATCTGAAGCGGCACTCTGGCGAAAAGTGCGATACGTGCCGCACCCCGACGTAGGCGCAGGGGCTGACCGGGCACCGTCCGCGTCGCTTCGGGAAATATCACCAGCGTCTCCCCCTTCCTGAGGACGTCCGCACATCTCGAAACGAGGCTCTCCGCGTCCTCATTCGAGATGTAGTTGGTCGCCCGCACAACTCCCATCATGAACGGATTATTCCAAACGGCTCTCTTGACGATACAGTTGCCAAGTTCGACCTCGGCCAGCAGGCGAACCACATCTATGAGCGTCGGGTGGTTGGCGACCACGATGAGTCCTCCCGCTTCATGCAGACGATCCCTGCATCTCGGATCTACCTGGTAGTCGACGACCCCGAGTCTGTGCATCATCCACAGGAACAGTCGGAAACTGTAGCTGACCGCCGACCGCGACCTCTGGACCCTGGTCTCCTGATCGCGGGACAATATCGATATGATGGGCAATACCAGCACGGTCAGTATTAACCCGCCCACACCAAACATGGCGAAGGACAATCCGGTCCCAATCAGGCGCCAACTTCGGTCAATCATCGGGACCACAGCCAGCCCTGCTCCTCTGCCGTCAGGAACAACTCGGACTCCACACCCTGCAGCCACGCGAGGAATTGAGGGCCCAGCGGCAAAAGGTTGTCTTTCGCGGGCGCAGTCCGCCGCATTGCGATGCCGGAATGCCTGTCACGAACGAGGATCAGAGCCAACGCGTGGTCGCATTGAACCTGGCCGGAATATCGTCGATATTCGACGTGGCAATACTTCGTCAAAGTCAACGAGGAGAATCCTGTCACCGGGACGGCTTGCCAGATGTGCCTGTGCCTCCAGCCAGCCGGCGCAAAAGGTCGCCATACCAGCGGCGACAGAAGTGGAGGCGGCATGCGAATCCGAGATGATAGTGAATATCCCGGAAGCGGTGTTGTGCACGGACTGGGAGAATGCAGTGGGAGATATCTCCGTACTGTGGGCCGTCGAAGCCAGAATTTCCGTCGTACGTACGATCTCGCCGTGTTGTGAACAGAAAATCGAATAGTCCACGGGCCGATTGGCCATGACTTCGATCGCCATTGAGAGCGCCATCTTCGAAAGCCGGCTTGTCCGGCGTCGCTCCGCCGGCGGAATCATCGAAGCATCAGGTGCCCCTTCCCACCTGGCTGCGGAAGGCCTTCGCCAGTGATCCAGCCATCGCACCGGATCCCGACTCTCCGGCGACCAGAACGTCCAGCCCTCCACCTGAACACGGATCGTCGCCATGTAGTACTCACCCGTGCCCGTGCAGGAAAACTGCCTACTTCGACAGCTGGACTACGTCACCCACCATGGTTACGCCTGCCATGAGCGCCCCCGCTCCACATTCGAACTCAGTTGTGCTCGAAAACTCATGTTTAAGGTAGATACTGTGAATATTGACCACGGCGTTGCCGCCTTCGGCCATGGCTCGATTCTGTAGCGTCACCATTGCCGACAAGAATGCCCACTGACATGCCTTCTGATCTGACTTTCCGAATGCATTGGTCTTTCTATTGGTCGTGTACGTACCCAGATTCTTCTCGAGCGGCGGGTGTGCCTGATCAGCAAAATACAGGTCCACCTCATCTTTCAGAACACCTTCCTCGTGTCCCCAGGCCAGAGCATCCGCGATCGACACCTGAAGTATCGTGTTTCTCGCGTCGCCCGTGGAAATCCCGAACAAGATCATCGTCAGTAATGCGATTCTTGAGAATGTTTTCATATCTCCTACTCAACCCTCCCCTGCAAGCGTTACGGATTGAAAACAATTGATCACGACTCAATCCGGCCACGCAAATGTTACACCTAATCGTCGCAGACTTCCGTCATGGAAGATTGCTAACCAAATCGGCTGCCGGGGCATCCAAAAGGCAATGGCCAGGATAAGCAGACCAGACCCGCCATCCGAGGCGGACTTTCACCAGGCGATCTCGATGCATTCGGGTCGTTGGTACTCGGCGTGCCTGAGGATCACGCGGGACGCGGAGCTCGCCGCCGACGCCGTACAAGACGCCCTGCTCAGTGCCTGGCACAAGCGCCGCCAGTTCGAGCACGGTGCCCGGCTCGATACCTGGATCCACCGCATCGCCGTGAATGCGGCCCTGCAGCTCGTTCGCAAGCATTGCGCGGCAGCGACAGCACCGCTTGGACGCGAGATCCCTGACCGCAGCCGGCTGCCGGACAGGCAATACTCCGCCGCCGAGTTTGACAACGGTTTCGCCGCCGCTCTTGCGCGGCTGACCGAGATCGAGCGGCTGTGTTTCGTTCTAAAGCACATGGAACAGTGGCGGATTCGCGAAATTGCGGTCGAACTCGGGACCAATATCGGATCGGTCAAACAGGCCGTATTCCGCGCGGTGCGCAAGCTGCGTGTGACCTATGCCGATCAACGGAGTCAAAAGACATGAAAGACGATACTGTCGAAGTGCCGGAACGCTTCCTTGCCCGCTGGCACGAGACCATCGAACGCGCCGCTCGCGATGAGTCGCAGGCACGACGGCGCCGCCTCGCCATTCGCATTCCCGTGTTTCTCGCTGCAGCCGTCGTGACGGCATTCGCCGTCGGCCTCAGCATCGGCGCGCGCCACGGCGGTACGCTGCCGCCGGCGACGACAATTGTTGCCGACTGGATCAACGACGGCACATCGGGCGACCCGGCGGTATTCGTCCGCGGCGTGCATACCTACCTGGTCGAGACCCGAAGGGAACTGGCAACAATGCCGGCCGATGCGGACGGGACGCGATCGTTGCTGATCGCGGACATCGTCGAACAGAACCGGGCATTCGAGCATGCGGCGGAACGCAATAACGCGCTAGACGTCGCGCGAGTGCTTCGCGCGTTCGAACCGATACTCCTGCGACTCGCCTCGGACGACATTGCGCCGGATGACGCCGAGTCACTGCGCAGACAACTCTCTTTCGAGCTCAACGTAATGCTAACCAAACTGTCGAGCCGCACATCGAAAGCTTCGACGACAACCTGAATCGAGGATCGCGCACATGTGGAAACACCGGAACCTCCTTCTCGCGCTGGCATTGCTTACTGCCGGAGCGGGATACGCGCAGACGACAGACGATGGCAAAACTGCCGAATCCGAGCAACTCAAGCTGGCGGCGCTGGGTGCCCTGATCGCCTCTCCCGACGAGCGTGCCCTGCCGATCGTGGTCAAGGTCATCAACGGCAACAACAGCGACGAGGTCAAGAGCCGCGCACTATTCGTGCTGAGCCAGATGGATGCTCCCGAAGCGCGAGCGCAGCTGCTCGACGTCGCACAACATGGCGATGAACGCCTCCGCCCCGAAGCCGTTCGCATGATCGGAATCGGCGGCGATCCTGAAGCGCTGGCAAGCCTTTCCGGGCTGTACGCGTCCGGAGACGAAGCGTTGCGCCATGCCGTGCTCGGAGCTTATCTCATCGCGGGCGACAGCAAGTCGGTTTACGACATCGCAGCCGGCGCCAAGTCACCGAAGGAACTCGAAGCAGCCGTGAGCACCCTCGGTGCGATGGGAGCCCAGGACGAGCTGCGCAAACTGCGACAAATTGCGGGCGTATCGGATGCCCTGATTCAGGCCCTGGCCGTCTCGGGTGACGCGGCTTCCCTGCGCGAGATAGCTGCGGATACGAGTGACCCCGACCGGCAAGTCCGGGCCATCACTGCGCTCGGCATCGTTGGCGACGACGAGGCCGATGCGACGCTCGGCGATATCTACCGCGGCGCTTCGACCGACGCGATCCGCGGAGCGGCGCTGCAGGGCCTCGTCGTCGCCGGAGCAGACGAGCAGATCCTTGCGCTCTTCAAGGCCAGCAACGACGACAGTGAGAAGCGCCGTCTGTTGCACGCTCTGGGTACCACCGGTAGTGACCTCATGCTCCAGGTCATCGACGCAGCGTTGACGCAAGACCAGTGAGAACCCTATATAACTCACGGGAATAACAGCATAACCAACTGAACTCCGGGGAATCTTGTCTCTGGCCGGACCGCCTATAGACTCTGTGCTCCTGCCATGAGTGCCCCGAGCCGACAATCCGCCAAGGTCACGCCGCTGCCGCTCGAGCAGCCGGCATCCTCGCGCGTCTACAACAGCGTCGTCGATCTCGCGCCGGGACCGGACAATCCGACGCCGATGCTGCGGGTCAGCCGGCGGTTCAACCCCGAGCCGGCCTTCGAGGTCTACCTGAAACTCGAGGGGATGAACCCCTTTGGCTCCATCAAGGACCGCATCGCGCTGTATATGCTCAATGGCCTGGACCTCGAGCCCGGCCAGTCGCTGGTCGAACCCTCCGCCGGCAACACGGGCATCGCCCTCGCCGCGATGGCCAACGCACGCAACGTTCCGATCGAAATCGCCGTCCCGGAAGGCACGCCCGAAGAGAAGAAGGCGCTGCTGCGCTTCCTCGGGGCGGAGCTGATCGAGGTCGAGGACGAGCTGTGCCCGTTGTTCCCGACCGAAGGCGCACGCGGCGTCGTCAAGAGCATGGTCGAGAGCGAGGCCTACCAGGGCAGGTACGTGAGTCCCAACCAGTACGAGAGCCTGCTGAACGTCGAGGCGCACTATCGAACGACCGGACCCGAGATCTGGAAACAGACGGGCGGCCGGATCGACTACTTTTTCGCCGGCATCGGTACCGGCGGCACGATCAGCGGCGTCGGCCGATACCTCAAGGAACGGAATCCCGAGATCCGGGTCATCGGCGTCGAGCCGGCCTCGAGGCAGCACAGCCTGTCCGGGCTGAAACGGGTGACCGGCCTGCCCGACGAACATTTCCCGAAGATACTCGACCGCGAACTGCTCGACGATCTCGTCTCCGTCACGGACGACGAGGCCTTTGCCGCGGGCATCGACCTCGCACGCAGCGACGGCATCATGGTCGGTCCGACCACCGGCGCCGTCCTCCACGCGGCCCTGCGTACGGGACAGGCGCGGACAGGCAGGGCCGTGCTGATCTCGGCGGACAACGCCGCGAAGTACGTCAGCGCCTACGCGAAATACCTGGACCGGTAGCCGCGAGCCAGGCCCGCCAGGGCCAGCAGCAACAGGAACTGCGGCCCCGAACCGCCGCCACCATCCTGCTTGTCCGCCGACGTAACCTTCACCGTCCCGTCGAGCCCGTTGTTGCTCAGATCGATATCGACCTCGCTGGAGGATAGCGTCGCCGTGAAATGCTTCGTGCCTGCGGCGGTGCCGGCGATCCCCAGCCGCAAGGCCGAGTCCGACGCGGCCGGCAAACTGGCAGCCTGGCAATCGACGCGTTGCGGCGCCACCGTGCAGGAACCGGCCGTCCAGGTCGCACTGTCGGCGCGAAGTCCATCGTCGAACGTCACCGACAATGCCACGTCGGTCGCGTCGAGCACGGAATGGTTGCCGATCGTCGCGTCGACGACGATGAATTGATTGATCACGACGGTCGACGTGCCGGCCGCGGCGATCGCCAGGTTCACGGCAGGGTCGACCGTGACGTCGAATACCGGCTGGTTGTTGCCCGGTCGGTCGTCCGCGTCTGCGGAAACGGCCGCCGTCAGCGAACCTGTGCCGACACTCGATGGCGTCACGGTCAGGTCCACGCTGCGACTGCCGGACCCGACGACGGTACCGAGCGCGCAACTCACCGTGCCGGCGCCGCTGCTGCAGGCCCCGCCCGTCGCCTCGGCGGAGAGGAGGTCGACGTTGGTCGGCAGCGTGATATCCACTTCGACGTTGGTGGCATCGAGCGTACCGTTGTTGTGGGCGTCGAACGCGAGGACTGTGTCCGCGCCGAGCAGCAGCGTCGTGGCCGAATTCAACGAAATGCCCATATCGACCGCCGGTAACGCGGTGATGCAGGATGCCCCTGCGATGTCATCCTGCATCTGAGTAATGCTGCACGGCGAGAACTGGTCGCTGCCGTTTACGGACGGCGCCATCAGGTAGGTCTCCGGCGTGGATTCGCAAGCCGATCCCGACTCGCCGTCGTGCGGCGCGCCGAAGTTATGGCCGATCTCGTGTGCCGCGATCAGGCTGTCCGTGGTCAGGGTGTGATCGCCCTGCGTCAGGCCTGCGCCGTACTGCGAACTGCACAGCGCTCCGTTATATGCGATTCCGACCGTCGAGCTATCCAGGTTGCGCCCGGTAAACAGGTGCGTCAGGCCCTGGCTGTTCTGCGCGGGTGTCGAGCGTCGATACGAGCCGAGTTCGACCAGCAGCGCATTGGCGTCGGTCGTGTCGGTGAACGGATCGGCGGGGCTCGTGTAGGTTTCGAGTTGCTGTACCGTAATCTGCACACCGAGTTGCTCGCTGAAGATGCCGTCGACGTTGTTGAGCCGCGCCAGGATCGCGGACTCCGAGTTCGCGCCCTTGCTGGACGTGAATTCGTAGTCGCCGATCGCTCCCAGCCTCAGCACCTTCACCGCGCCCGGCGCCTGAGAGACTATCGCCCCGAGTTCGCCGACCAGTTTCCGATAGGCGACCGAGCCCTTGCCGGAGGAAGCGGCGGTGCCGCAGCTCATGGTGCCCGGGACGACGTAGGCATCCGCGAGCCGATAGATGACCGGCCCGGCCGCCGTCACGGCGCTGTCGCCCGGCGCTTCGATCGCAAACAGCTGCTCGCCGTCCCAGATCAGGCCGGCGGGCACGCCGTGATCCAGGACGATGCGTACCCACGAGTCCGGGGCGCCGGTGAGCCGTCCGCGATAAGCACCGACATTGCTCGGCAACGCTGCGTATGACGAAGCCGGCAGAAGCGCCCTGTTCGGCTCCAGTTGCAGATCGAAGCTGCGGCCGAGCGCGTCGAAGCTCAGCGTGATGGAATCCGTCGGCCGCGGTTTCTGTTCCGCAGTTGCCGTGCCTTTGCCGACTTCGAGCCGCTGCAGAGCCTCGAAATGCGATACGACGACATCGTCCGACGCGGCGGCGGCGGCGCGGCAAAGGAATACGCAAACGACGATAGCCGCGATCGACCTTATGGTTCGCATTGGCCCCTCGTTGCATACGGACAGGACTATAGCTAACCAGATGGTGTCGTGGCCCACAAGGAACCGACCGTTCGTCGTCGCGATATTGCGACAGGATAGTGTGCGCCGGGTCCCAGTTTACGGAGACCGCTTCACCGGACGCCGGTTCGGCTTACTCCGGTTCCCGGAATCCGCCGCGCACGAGCGGGCAGCGTACCGGCCTGCCGCCTTCCTCCCGCGCCAAATACTGGTCCTGCGTATAGAGGTAGCTGCGATCTCCGCTGCGCACGAGATAAAACACCGGGAGAGTTTCCCCGCTATCGCTCGTCATCGACAGGCGATCGCCGTCTACACGGTAGCTGCCCTGCTTGGGGTAATCCGGGAATGCATCGACGACCTTGCCCTCGGCGTCCGTCCTGACCTGGTCCGTGAACCTGTCCCATTCGAAGCGCCCGCCGGCGAGGTCGATCGTATCGCCGGCAAACGCGATGCAGTCCGGCGAGTATCTGCCTTCGATCGAGACGCAGGCGCCTGGCAAGAGCGCCGCGCATACGACGGCCGGGATTTTCGCGGACTTCCACATGCCGGGTATTTTACAGGATCGCCCGTTGCCTACAGATCCGCGACCTGCCGTCCGAACTCGTCGACCCGTTCCCAGTCGGTAAACTCGATGACTGCGGTCGGGTCCGTCGGCCCCTTGGTCATCCACATGATCAGACGGATCGCGAGGCGGTCCAGGAACCGGTAGCTCGGATAGTCGAGTTTGCCTGCGAATACGGCCAGCAACTGCGGCTGCCAGGATATCGTCTTCAGGAACTTCTGCAGGTAGGGATTCGTCTCCGGCCGGTTCTTCTCCGGCTTGCGTGCGACGATATTCACCGAGAAGAACGCGCTCGGCTTGCGCTCGAGTTCGCCGAGGTGGGCGTCGATAAAGTCGTTGACCTGTTGCCGGTGCTTGCCGTAACGGATGCTCGCGCCGATGACAATCCGGTCGAAGGGTTCGAGCACGATGCTGCCGCCGTCGTCGATATCCCACAATCTCACTGCGTGACCACGTTCTGCGAGCAAGCCGGCGATTCGCTCGCAGATGCGCAGCGTGTGACCGTCGACCGTCGAGTATGCGACCAGTATGTCGGCCATGTCAGATCCCGTCGATGATCCCGTTCAGTGTCGCGCTCGGCCGCATCGCGGCGGCGGCCAGCCGGTCATCCGGCCGGAAGTACCCGCCGATGTCGACCTGTCGGCCCTGCGCCGCGTCGAGTTCCGCAACGATCTTCTCTTCGTTGTCGCTGAGCGCGCTGGCGACCGGCTTGAAGCGCTCCGCGAGTTCCGAGTCCGAGGACGCCGCCAGGGCTTGTGCCCAGTACTTGGCGAGATAGAAATGGCTGCCCCGATTGTCAATCTCGCCGGTCTTGCGCGACGGCGACTTGTTCTCCTCCAGATAGCGGCTGTTGGCCATATCGAGTCCCTGCGCCAGGGCGGCCGCACGCGCATTGTTGGTCTTCGACGCCATGTCACCGATCGACACGGCCAGGGCAAGGAACTCGCCGAGCGAATCCCAGCGCAGGTGACCCTCGGCCAGGAATTGCTGCACGTGCTTCGGCGCCGAACCGCCGGCACCCGTCTCGTACAGCGTCCCGCCCGCGAGCAGCGGCACAATCGACAGCATCTTGGCGCTCGTCCCGAGCTCCAGGATGGGAAACAGGTCAGTCAGGTAATCGCGCAACACGTTGCCGGTCACCGAGATCGTGTCTTCGCCGGCGCGGACCCGCTCGAGCGTCTGGCGCATCGCCTCCACCGGTGCGGCGATACGGATGTCGAGGCCGCTCGTATCGTGATCCTCGAGGTACCGCTCCACCAGCCCGGACACGACACGGTCATGCCCGCGTGCGGGATCCAGCCAGAAGATGGCCGGCAAACCCGTCTGCCGGGCCCGGCTCACTGCGAGCCGTACCCAGTCGCGTATCGGCAGATCCTTCGTCTGGCACATGCGCCAGATATCTCCCTCGCGCACGTCGTGCTCGAAAAACACCTCGCCATCTCCGTCGACTACCCGGACCGTGCCTTCCGCCGGGATCACGAAGGTCTTGTCGTGAGAACCGTACTCTTCCGCCTTCTGCGCCATGAGTCCGACGTTGCAGACATCGCCCATCGTGGTCACGTCGAATGCGCCATGCCGCCGGCAATCGTCGATGACCTCCTGGTAGATGCCCGCATAACAGCGATCCGGAATCACGGCCTTGGTATCGTGCAGCTTGCCGTCGGGTCCCCACATCCGGCCGGACGCGCGGATCGCAGCCGGCATGGAAGCATCGACGATGATATTGCTCGGCACGTGCAGGTTGGTGATGCCCTTGTCCGAGTCGACCATGGCCATCGGCGGCCGGTCCGCATAGACAGCCTGAATGTCGGATTCGATCGCACTGCGCCGGTCCTCGGGCAGGCCGGCGATCTTCGCATACACGTCGCCGATGCCGTTGTTCGGTTCCACGCCGAGTTCGTCGAAGAGGTCGGCATGCTTTTCGAAGACTCGGTCGTAATACACCGTGACGGCATGACCGAACATGACCGGGTCGGAGACCTTCATCATCGTGGCCTTCAGGTGCAGCGACCACAGCACCGAGTTCTGCTTCGCGTCCTCGATCGACGCCGCGAAGAATTCGCGCAGCGCATGGCAATCCATCACCGCCGCATCGACGACCTCGCCGGCCAGTACCGGCACCCGTTCGCGCAGCACGATGGTCGGTGCATGGCCCGTATCGAGCTCGATACGCAGGTGGCCATCCCGGTCGACGATCGCCGACCGTTCGCTCTCGTAGAAGTCGCCGTGTTCCATGTGCGCGACGTGTGTGGCGGAGTCATGGCTCCACTCGCCCATCGAGTGCGGGTGCGCCTTCGCATACTGTTTCACGGCTGCGGCGACGCGCCGGTCCGAATTGCCCTCGCGCAAGACGGGATTCACGGCGCTGCCCAGCACGACCGCATAGCGTTCGCGGATCTCGCGCTGGTCGTCGTCGACGGGTTCCTCCGGATAGGCCGGGATGTCGAAGCCCTGTGATTTCAGTTCCGAGATCGCGGCCGTGAGCTGCGGTATCGAGGCGCTGATGTTCGGCAGCTTGATGATGTTGGCGTCGGGCGACTGCGTCATGTCGCCGAGTTCGGACAGCGCGTCGCCGACCCGCTGTTCTTGGGCGAGCTTGTCAGGGAAGTTCGCGAGGATCCGGCCGGCCAGCGAGATATCGCGCGTCTCGACGTCGATGCCGGCAGCCCGCGTGAAGGCCTGGATGATCGGCAGCAGGGAATACGTCGCCAGCGCCGGCGCCTCGTCCGTCTGTGTGTAGATGATCCTCGCTTTACTCATGCGCCTCGCCCGCAATGCCGCGTCAACCCGTCGATGGGCGGGCCATTATATAGAACCCGGAGGCACGTGCTACGGGCGAACGGTCTCCCGGCGCTCGAATTCCGCCTCACGCAGCTTCGCATTCGCCGCGGCCAGCCTCGCTATCGGCACCCGCGGTCCGGAGCAGGACACGTAGTCCAGCCCGACGTGATGGCAGAAGCGTATCGACCGCGGCTCTCCGCCCTGCTCGCCGCAGATTCCGATCTTGAGGTCCTTGCGCACGGCCCTGCCGCGCTCGACCGTCATCTCGATCAGTTGCCCGACGCCCTGGATATCGAGGACCTCGAACGGATTGTCCTGCAGGATGCCGGTCTCGTTGTACATCGGCAGGAACTTGTTCTCGGCGTCTTCGCGTGAGAACGAGAACGCGGCCTGGGTCAGGTCGTTCGTGCCGAACGAGAAGAATTCGGCGCTCGCGGCGAGTTTTGCGGCCCGCGTGCAGGCGCGGACCGTCTCTATCATCGTGCCAAACTTGAACTCGACATCACGCCCTTTCTGCTTTCGGAGTCTCTCCGTCAACTCGTCGACCGTCTTCCGGACGCGCGCGAGCTCCTGCGAAGTAATGACCTGCGGCACCATGATCTCGGGGTGCACCTCGATGCCCCGCTCCGCGCAATCCTCGGCGGCCTCGAGTATCGCCTCGATCTGCATCGCGTAGATCTCGGGATACGTAATACCGAGCCGCACGCCGCGATGGCCCAGCATCGGGTTGATTTCCTGTAGTTCCCTCACCTTGCGGAGCATGTTTTCCTTCTTGATCAGCGCTTCACCGATGTGCTCCTCGCTCAGCGCGACGAAGGCTTCCGGCAGCGGTTCCGTCGGCTCGATCGCGTGCATCGCCGCCTGCCGTCCGCGGACGACGTCGCGGTACAGGCGCATGGTCTCGATCTCGTCGAGCAGTTGCCGCTCGGTCGGCAGGAATTCGTGCATAGGCGGATCGAGCAGGCGCACGGTCACCGGCCGCGGCGACATCACCTCGAACAGCGCGATGAAGTCGGCACGCTGGATCGGCAACAGCTTGTCGAGCGCGGCCTGCCGGTCCTCGCGGCTGTTGGCGAGAATCATGTCGATGACGATCGGCAGCCGGTCGCTGGCGTTGAACATGCGCTCGGTCCGGCACAACCCGATCCCCATCGCGCCATAGTCGCGCGCCTTGCGCGCGGCCTCGGGCGTGTCCGCGTTCGCCATCACCTTCAGGTCGGCCGTCTCGTCCGCCCAGCCGAGCAGCGTCTTCAGGTCCTCCGAGAATTGCGCCGGCAGCGTCGGAATCGCACCGAGGTATACGCAACCCGTGCCGCCGTCGAGGGTAATCACGTCGCCCTCATGGATGATGTGACCGCCCACGTGCGCCTGGCGGAGCCGCACGTCCACGACAATGCCTTCGGCGCCCGCCACACAGGGCTTGCCCATGCCTCGGGCCACGACGGCGGCGTGCGAGGTCTTGCCGCCGCGGCTGGTCAGCACGCCTTCGGCCGCGAAGAAACCGTGGATATCTTCCGGACGCGTCTCCTCGCGCACCAGGATCACCTTCTCGCCGGTCCTGCCGAGCTTCTCGGCGAGGTCGGCGTCGAACACGCAGTGCCCGGACGCCGCGCCCGGGGAGGCGGGGAGACCGGTGGCCACGGCTTCCGTCGCGGCATCCGGGTCCAGGCGCGGATGCAGAAGCTGATCGAGGAGGTTCGGGTCGATCCTGAGCAGCGCCCGCTGCCTGTCGATCAGCTTCTCGCGCACCATATCGACGGATGACCGCACCATCGCGGCCGCGTTCATCTTGCCGTTGCGCGTCTGCAGGCAGTACAGCGTGCCTTTCTCGATTGTGAATTCGTAGTCCTGTACTTCCTTGTAGTGGGCTTCGAGCGTGTTGCGCAGATCGACGAGCTGCGCGTACTGCTCGGGCATCTCCTTCTCCATTTCGACGAGCGGTTTCGGCGTGCGGATGCCCGCGACGACGTCCTCGCCCTGGGCATTCGTCAGGTACTCGCCGAACATCTCGTTCTCACCCGTGCCCGGGTTGCGCGTAAAACCGACGCCGGTCGCGGAATCGTCCCCCATGTTGCCGAACACCATCGCCACGATGTTCACTGCCGTCCCGTTCGCCATCTCCGGAGTGATATGGAACTCGCGCCGGTAGTCCACGGCCCGCCTCCCCATCCAGGAACGGAACACGGCTTCGATCGCGAGGGTCAGCTGCGTCATCACGTCCTGCGGGAAGTCCTCGCCGGTCTCGGCGCGCACGACGTCGAGGAAGCGCTCGCTGATCTCCTCGAGATTCGCCGCATCCAGGCCGACGTCGACCTTCACTCCGACGCGTTTCTTGACCTCTTCGAAAGGTTCGTCGAACTTTTCGTCGGGAATGCCCAGCGCGACTTTCCCGAACAGCTGAATGAACCGCCGGTAGGCATCGTAGGCGAAGCGCTCGTCGCCGGTCTGCCGGATGAGCCCGGCCAGGGTCTCGTCGTTGAGGCCGAGGTTCAGGATGGTGTCCATCATGCCGGGCATCGACATCGCCGACCCGGAACGCACCGATACCAGCAAGGGGTTGGGTCCGGCCCCGAAAGTCTTCCCGGTGGCCGCCTCGACCCGCGCGATCTCGGCCCGCACGGTATCGATGAGGCCGGCCGGGAGCGTGTCGTCTTCGAGATAGGCGAGACAGGCCTCGGTGCTGATGACGAAACCGGGCGGCACGTTGATGCCGATCTGGGTCATCTCGCAGAGATTGGCGCCCTTGCCGCCGAGCAGGTGTTTGTCGTGCCCGTCGCCCTCGGCGAAGGAATAGACATAGCGTTTTGGCATGCGTTCGGCTGCGAGCATGGGATTCTCCACCTGGAATACGGACTCTCGGATACTCAAATGCTCGCGCAACCACGGGGAGTCTGCCATTGCGGCAAACCCCTAGCGATTACGGCTTTTGCGGACCGGCCCGGCCGGCCGGTTTCAGGTATTGGAAGCCGCGTAGATGCTGGCGATCGACGCGTCCAGCATCGTGTCGAACTCCTTGTCCGACTGTTGCGCCGTGAGCCCTTCGGCCAGGGCCCGTGAGAAGCTGGCGACCATGCCGTTCTGCCGCGTCAGCCGTTCGTTGGCCTCGTCGCGGCTGTAGCCCCCGGACAATGCGACCACCCGCAGCACGTTCGGGTGCGAGATGCAGTCGGCATACAGGTTGTCCTTCTCCGGCAGCGTCAGCTTGAGCATGACGATCTCGTCCGGACCGAGACCGTCGAGCTTCTCGACGATCGCGTCGTGCAGCATCTGCTCGGCCCCGGCCTTGTCCGGACAATGGATGTCGACTTCGGGCTCGATGATCGGGACCAGCCCCGCCGCGACGATCCGGCGCCCGATCTCGAACTGCTGATCGACGATCGCCTGGATGCCGGTGGCGTTTGCCTGTTTGATGACGGAGCGCATCTTGGTACCGAAGATGCCGGCGGCACTGGCCTTTTTCAGCAGGGCATCGAGATCCGACATGGGCTTCATGAGCTGAACGCCGTTCTCCTCCGCCGCGAGGCCCTTGTCGACCTTGAGGATCGGCACGACGCGCTTCTCGTTCCAGAGATAGGTCGCCGTGGGTTCGCCGTCGATCTTGCGGTCCATCGTATTCTCGAACAGGATCGCTGCCAGTATGCGGTCCCCGTTGAATCCCGGACTCTTTATGATGCGGGTGCGCATCTCGTGGACGATGCGGAACATCTCGTCCTCGTTCGACCAGGCGTCCGGCTCGATGCCGTAGTGGCCCAGCGCTTTCGGGGTGCTGCCGCCGCTCTGGTCCAGGGCGGCGATGAATCCGGGGGCTGACTTCATCTTTTCGAACTGTTCTTCTCTCGTACTCACAGCGATACCTGATCTGATGGTGGTTGGCGTAACGCCCGCAGCCTAGCAGCTAATCGGTCGAGGTCAAGTGACGGGAAATACGCATGCCGCCGCGGGACTGCCGGGACCGATATACTGTACCGCAGAGTCCGCCCAGCTCCGGACGAGGAAACCGAAGATGAAATTGCACGCCCGTATGACGCTCATTACCGTACTCGCCGCCGCTCCCGGCGCCTTTGCGGCGGGCGATTCCCTGCACCTCAACGAGACCGGCTACTTCGAGACCCGCGGCGTCAATGTCCTCGTGTTCGACAACTGGTACAACGGCCTGTTCAGCGACTCCAAGATGAGCGGTATCGAACTGGTCCACCACGGCGTGCGTACGGCCACGAACGGCGACGTGCGGCTGGACGCGACGCCGGAGCAGTGGGACGCGATACCTGCTTTCGTCGAGCGCAAGGTCGACCGTGAACATGGCGCCATCGAGGCGTTCCTGCGCTATCCGGACTACGGATTTGACTACTCCATCCGCGCCGAGGCGGCCGGCGACGGTATCGTCATCTCGGTCAATCTTCCCGAGCCGCTGCCCGAGTCGCTGGTCGGCAAGGCCGGCTTCAACCTCGAGTTCCTGCCGGCTGCCTATTTCGGCAAGTCCTTCGGCATGGACGACGGCAGCGGACTGTTCCCCCTCTACCCGACGGGCCCGAAGGAACAGAACGGCAAGGTTGCGCCGCAGCCGCTCGCCAGCGGCCATCGCCTGGTATTGGCGCCTGACGACCCGGCCCGCACCGTGACGATTGTCTCCGATGACGCCGTCGTCGACCTGTACGACGGGCGCGCCAAGGCGCAGAACGGCTGGTTCGTCGCCCGCAGCCTGCTGCCGCCCGGCCGCAAGGGCCGGGTACTCGAGTGGACCGTCACAGCGAACTCGATCGATGGGTGGACGAGGCCGCCCGTCATCGCGCATTCGCAGGTCGGCTACCACCCGCGGCAACGCAAGGTCGCGGTGATCGAACTCGACGTCGCCGCACCCGGCGGCGGCCATGCCCTGTTGCGCAAGGTCGACGCCGACGGCGCATCCCGCGTGATCCTCGACGAGGAGCCGGTGGACTGGGGCCGCTACGAGCGCTACGCGTACCGGCTGTTCGATTTCTCCGCCGTGACCGATGAGGGCATCTACACGCTCGAATACGGTGGCGTGCGGACCGCGCCGTTCCGCATCGCTTCCAATGTCTACGACGACGTCTGGCACCCCACGCTCGACGTCTATCTGCCGGTGCAGATGGACCACGTGCTGGTCAACGAGGCGTACCGCGTCTGGCACGGCGCCTCGCACCTCGACGACGCGCTGCAGGCGCCGGTCGACCACGAGCATTTCGACCTGTACGCGCAAGGGCCGACCACCGACACGCCATTCAAGCCGGGCGAACACATCCCCGGCCTCAACGTCGGCGGCTGGTACGATGCCGGTGACTACGACATCCGGACGCAGACGCAGTACGCGGTCGTGAACAGCCTCGTCAACGTCTGGGAGGCATTCCGGCCTGCACGCGACACGACGACGGTCGATTACGAACGCCGTTACGTCGACCTGCACGTACCCGACGGCAAGCCCGACGTCCTGCAGCAGATCGAACACGGCACGCTGATGCTCATCGCGCAATTCCGTGCCGTCGGCCACGCGATCCCCGGCATCATCGTGCCCACCCTCGCCCAGTACACGCATCTCGGCGACGGCGTGACGATGACCGACAACCTGATCTACGACCCCACCATGGGCGAACTCGAGTCGGGCGGCGGCAAGAGCGGCCTCGCGGACGACCGCTGGGCATTCACGAGCCGCTCGTCGGCGCTCGACTACGGTTCGATCGCCGCACTCGCGGCGGCGAGCCGGGCACTTGCCGGTTACGACGACGCCCTGGCCGTCGAATGCCGACGCACTGCGATCCGAGTCTGGGACGAGGAGCATTCACACGCGCCATACGAGTTCCGTTACGGCAACACGACGGGCGGCCCGCTCGCGGCCGAGGAGATGAAAGCCGCGCTGGAACTGCTCGTAACGACCGGCGAACGCAAGTATGCGGATCGATTCCTGACGTTTCTCCCGGAGATCGAGGCGCGTTTCCCGTTGTACGCGGTACTGGCGGTCCGCGCGATACCCTACATGGACGACGGCTACAAGGCGAAGATCCGGAAACTCGCCGTGGCGCAACGCAAGGCCCTCGACGCCATCTCGAAGCAGAATCCGTTCGGCGTCCGGATCACCGAGGGCGGCTGGGCCGGCAACGGGGCGATCATCGGGACGGCCATCGCAAACTACTACCTGCACCAGGCCTTCCCCGACATCATCGGCGAGGAGGACGTGTTCAGGGGCCTCAACTACCTCTTCGGCACACACCCCGACTCGGACATCTCGTTCGTCTCCGCCGTCGGCGCGCACTCGAAAAGACACGCCTACGGCATGAACCGCGCGGACTACTCGTTCATCGCCGGCGGTATAGTCCCGGGCGTGCTGATACTGAAGCCCGACCTGCCGGAGAACAAGGAAGACTGGCCGTTCCTGTGGGGCGAGAACGAATACGTCGTCAGCATGGCGCCGATCTATATTTTCCTCGCCAATGCGGTCGACGAATTGCTGAACGCAAACTAGCGCCTTGCCGGGGTGTTTCGGATGAGAATATCGAGACGACTGATCGGCATCACCGGCATGCGTGACATCGTGGAACGCCGCATCCCCGTGCTCACGCTCGACAGCAAGATCGACGGCCCTACCGTCTGGCTGACGGCCTGTATTCACGGCGACGAGGTCGGCGGCACGGCCATCGTCCACGACGTCTTCGCCGAGATCGCCAGGACGGGCATGCTGCGGGGCAGGCTGCATGGGTTGCCGCTGATCAATTCGCTGGGCTTCGAGAACGTATCGCGTTTCGTCAACGCGGATCGCGAGGATCTCAATCGCTGTTTCCCCGGCGATTCGCACGGCAGCATGGGCGAGCAGATCGCGCACCGGCTGTTCGAAACGATCGTCACCTCCAGGCCGGAACTGGTCATCGACCTGCACAATGACTGGGTCCATTCGGTCCCGTACATCCTGCTCGAACCCGGCGATTGGTATGCGTCGCAGCGATTACAGCAGAAGACGCTCCGGCTATCGCGCGCCGCGCGCCAGCTGGTCGTGCACGAGGCCGCCGCGGCACCCGGCCTGCGGAGGACGCTGACGGGTGCGCTGGTCGCCGCCGGGGTCGCCGCATTCACGATGGAGGCGGGTGGCGCTTACGGCATCGCCGAAGAGGGCGTCGGTGCAGGCAGGGCAGCCATCCTCGCCGTGCTGGCGAATCTCGGCATGATCCGGGGCGGCGAGCGTGCCCCGGCGCGGAAGCGCCACGAAGCGCATCTCGTGTACAGCAACAAACCGCTCAGCGGCAGCAGCGGGCTGGTGCGCTTCAGCGTCGCGGCCGGCGACCGTGTCGAGACAAACCAGGTCGTCGCGAAGATTTACAGCGCCTTCGGATCCTGTGAGGAGACGTTGCGCGCGACTGCGCCGGGGTACGTCCTCGGCATCGCCGATCACGCGCGCGCCGTGCCCGGCTGCGAAGTCATCGCGATCGGCGAACTCACGGAACAGTGAGCCCGCCGGATTCGGGACGCGCGCGACGCGAGAACATCGAGTTCCGAACCTCAATCTATTCAATTTAGCCGCTGCGGGCACTATAGTGGCCGCACTCGGACATACGATAAGGAATAAGACAATGTCTTCGAACCAGGATCAGCACACCGGTCATTGCTTCTGCGGTGCCGTGGAGATCACTGCAACCGGCGCCCCGTTCGCGATGGGATACTGCCACTGCAAGGATTGCCGCGCGTGGAGTGCCGGCCCGGTCAACGCGTTCACACTATGGAAGCGCGACGCTGTGGCCGTCACCGGCGGTGAGGAGTTCCTCGGGAGTTACGCGGGGACGGAAGCGAGTCACCGCAAGTTCTGCACGAAGTGCGGCGGCCACGTATACACCGACCACCCACCCGGTGACTTCACGGACGTCTACGCCGCAGTCTTGCCTTCGGTCGAGTTCCAGCCGGCGCTGCACGTCAACTACGAATCGACGGTACTGCATATCAAAGACGGGCTGCCGAAGTTGAAGGACTTCCCGGCGGAGATGGGCGGCTCGGGAGAGACGCTGCCCGAGTAGCCCCGGTGCTGCTCAGTCGGCTGCCCGGTCGATCGGCAGCCGGTCGCGATTCTGAGCCAGCCAGGCCTCGAAATTCAGGAGTCCCGGATTCAGCGAGCGCGACGTCTCGACGCTGCGCACGCCACAGTAGTCGCTGCTGAAGTCGCGCTTGAACTGGAACATGTTGCCGAGGTCGTCCGCGCCCGGGAATCCGAGGGCGCGGTAGGCCGCCGGCTCCATCGCGACGTAGCGCACGGGCTCACCGAGGGCCTCGCTGAAATTGGCGGCCATCTGCGCGCCCGTCAGCTGCTCGCCGGCGATGCCGACGGTCTTGCCTATGTAGTCCCTGCCGGCTGCGAACAGGCCGAACGCGCAGCGCCCGATGTCGCCGGCCGCAATGCCCGGAAGCGGCTTGTCGCCCATCGGCAATGCGAGCGTCAGCACGCCGTCCTCACCGCGTTGCGGCTGCATCCCCAGGTTCACAAAATTGTCCCAGTAAAACGAAGTAAACAGGAACGTCACGGGCACGTCGCGGTCGATAAATTCGCGGTTCGCCTCGCCCTTCGCATCGAAGTGCGGGACCTTGTACTTGCCCATCAGCGTCGGCATGCGGTCGTCGTCCAGCGGCACCCACCGGCGCGTGTCCTCGAAAGTCGACCAGACGGCGTGTTGCAGGCCGGCACCCCTGGCCGCCTCGGCCATGTTGGTCGCCTGCGCGTATTCGCGCTCCGGCGAGAAGTGCTCCCAGTAATTGGTCACACAGTAAGCGCCGTAAGCCCCGGCGAATGCCCGTGCGAGGCTCTCGCCGTCATCGAGGTCAGCCCTGACCACTTCGGCACCCGCTTCGGCGAGCGCGACGGCCTTGTCCGAAGCCGGATCGCGCGTCAGCGCGCGCACCCGGAATCGCTGCCCGGGGTCATCGAGAATGGCCCTGGCGAGACCGCCGCCCTGGGCACCGGTGGCGCCGACGACGGCGATGATTCGGGGTTGTTTGCTCATCGAAGGCTCCTGCTCCTGTGGATTGTCGATATTCGCACAAGGTCCGTTTGCCACTCAAATTCGAAGCGCACAAAAGGCGTCGGGTCCACTTCTCAAGCGCTCCGGAATCGTCAAAGGCATCGGAAAACGGGAAATTGGACCTGACACGTTTTAGCATTGTCGCCATACTCGGACCGCCCCTCGCCAACATGGCTCGATACCGGATGAACTGATGGATATCTTCACCTGGACGATCGTCGTCAGCATCATCGTCTACATCGTCATCGGCAACTTCGCGGGCCGGGGCATCCGCCAGCTCGACGACTACTATGTCGCGGGTCGCAGGGCACCGACGATCCTGATCGTCGGTACGCTGGTGGCGAGCGTCAACAGCTCGACGCTGTTCCTCGGCGAGGCCGGCTTCACCTACGACGGGCAGATGGGTCCGTTCCTGCTGTTCCCGCAGGGAGCCACGATTGGTTATATCTACGGTGCGCTGCTCTTCGGGCGCTACCTGCGCAGGAGCCGCGCGCCGACCGTCGCCGACTACTTCGGCAAGCGTTTCGACAGCCGGCGCGTACAGATCGCCGCCGGACTGACGATCATCGTCGCGCTCGGCGGCTACCTCGTGGTTGTGACGCAAGGTGCGGCGATCCTGCTGTCCAGCCTGACGAACCTGGGTTACGGACAGGCACTCGTCATCGCCTGGATCAGTTACACGGCGTTCACGATGTATTCGGGTTCGCGTGGCGTCATCCTCACCGACACGATCATGTTCCTGCTGTTCACCTTCGCGTCGCTCGTCGCGGCCTGGTGGATACTCGACGGCCTCGGAGGCCTCCCCGCGACGATCGAAGGCCTGGCGACCAGTGCGAAGACCGGCATCGCATCCTGGCACGGCGTCGTCGGCGAGGGCACGGAATTTCCGACGGCGACGGATTTCCTGATCTGGATGCTGATCATCGACCTGGCCTGGGGCATCGTGTTCGCGGTCAGCCCCTGGCAGTCGAGCCGTCACCTGATGGCACGCGACGAGCACGTCGTCGTCCGCGCCGGCATCCTCGCCTGCCTCGCCGTGGGGCTCGTGCAGCTCTGCGTGTACGGGATGGGGGGCATTATCAATCTCGCCAATGCAAATATCGATCCGTCGGAGACCGTCATCATCTGGGCGGCAAAGCACCTCGTACCGGAGTTTCTGGGTGCCTTGCTGCTGGCCGGCATCATGGCCGCCGCATTGTCGTCGGCGTCGACGTTCCTTTCCCTGGTCGGATTCAGCGCCAGCAACGACATCGTCCTGCACAAGGAGAAGACGGAAAAGCAGGCGATACGCGTCAGCCGCCTGGTGATGCTGGGCGTCGGCGTCGTCGCGCTGATCGCGACATTCGCCTTTCCGCCGAGCATCTTCTGGGTGACTTACTTCGTCGGCACCGTGTTCGCGTCGTCCTGGGGTCCGGTCGGTTTCATGAGCGTCTGGAGCCGGACGATTACGAAACAAGCGGCATTCTGGGGGATGATCTCCGGATTCGTGTTCAATGTCGTTCCGACGATACTGAACTTCACCGGCGTCATCGATCTGCCGTCCTACCTCAATCCGATACTCATCGGCGTGGTCGTGAGCCTGGTCGTGATCGTCGTCGTGTCGCGCTTCGGTACCGTAACGCGCGCGGAGAGACTCTACCGTATGCGGCTGCACCGGGTACCCGAGAGCGAACTGAATCCGGCCAGGACGCGATTCACGCTGCTCGTGCCCTTTGTGGTCGTAATCTACGGCTGCGTCATGACCTTCGCGATGCAGCGCTGGTACGTCTTGCCCTACCAGCGCGGGACTGGCCAGCTCCTCGCCGGCGGTTCCATCAATTGGGCAACGGGCGAAGCCGTGCTCAGCCTGTGCTGGGCGGCGCTCTACGTGCCGCTCGGGATTGTCACCTACAAGGTGATCCGCGACGGTTACGCGACGGGGGCGAAGCGTCGCTCGAGCCAGCGGCTCGCGAAACCGCCGCCGCTATAGCGTTCGATGGCCTGCAGCGAATAGTCCGTCCCGGTCGTGATCGACCGGGCCGCGAGCAGGCCGCTGCGGATCGCCGGCCCGATACCTTCGCACAGGTCCCGCGTCGCGAGCCCGACCGAATCGCCGACGATGAAGGCACCGCCGTCGCGCACGGTATCGACGTTGCCGCGCAGGTAGTAGCTGTAGCCCGTCGGGCGATAGTCGTCATAATCGACAAGTCCACGACGTTTCAGCCTGGTCACGAACAGGCGCCAGAAATCGCGCAAGTGACCGTCCTGGCGCTTGAGCTGGTCGGCCATGCCGCCGAGTCCGACGTTGACGTAACCGTTCGCCTTGGGCACGTACCAGGCATAACCCGGCAGGCCGTCGTCGAAGAACCACAGGTGGCATGCCGGATCCTGCCAGTCGTAAGCGAACTCCTGTTCGAAAGTTGCCGTCTGCAACGCGCTGACGCGCGGGTTGCGCTCGTTGAAAAAGGTCTTGTAGACGGGACAGGCCGTGCCGCCTGCCCCGATCAGGTAACGGCAGCGGAATTCGCCATCGATCACGAAATCGTCATCCTCACGGACGATCCCGCTCACCTTGTGCCGCAGCACCGTCGCTCCCGAGCGCTTCAACAGGAAGTCGTCGAACTCGTAGCGCCGGATCGAGTGCTGCAGCGAGGCCGGCTTCGCGGCCAGTATCTTCCAGTGCAGCACCAGCCTTTCGAAGGTCAGGAAGCCGCGCGGATAGTCGGCCGGGTCGAGTTCGAGATCGGCTATCGCTTGCGGCGTCACCCAGCCCGCGCACAGCTTCGTGCGGGGGAACTCCGCGCGATCGAGCACGAGCACGTCGAGCCCGGCCTCGCGCAATTTCCACGCGCAGGTCGAACCCGCCGGGCCGCCGCCCACGACGATCGCATCGGCAGTCTGCACTGCTACTCCCGGGGGTACTGGTATTCGCGCGTCCAGGGCACGTCGGCGTTGCCGTAGGGCGCGAACAGGACCTGGTAGAGCTGCAGTGTGCCGGTATTGAAGCCCGCGGACGAGCCGGCCAGATACAGCCGCCACGTACGCACGAACTCCTCGCTGTACATTTCGGCGACCCTGTCCGCCACCTGCTCGAAGTTCTGAAGCCACATCGCACAGGTCCGCGCATAATGCGGACGCAGGTTCTCGACATCGAGGACCGAAAACTTCTGCGGCTCGAACACCTGCGTCATCTCGGCGAGGCTCGGGATGTGCCCGCCCGGAAAAATGTGCTTCAGGATCCAGGCATCCGGCGGCTGCGGATGGCTGCGGCCGATAGTGTGGATCAGGCCGAAGCCGTCCGGTTTCAGGCAGCGCTTGACCAGTGCACCGAGAGTCCGGTAATTCGCCGGGCCGACGTGTTCGAGCATGCCGACGGAAACGAACACGTCGTAGCGGCCGTCGATAGTCCGGTAGTCGTCGAGGACGAACGTCACCTTGTCCGAGATCCCTCGTTCGGCCGCCCGTTCCCTGGCATACGCGACCTGCTCGGTCGAGTTGTTGTAGGCCACGACGTCGACCCCGTAGTGCTCGGCCATGTGCATCGCCAGCGCGCCCCAGCCGCAACCGGCTTCCACGACTTTCTGTCCGGGCCGCAGCTGCAGCTTGCGGCAGACGTGGTCGAGCTTGGCGAGCTGGGCCTCGGCCAGCGTCGCGCCGGGATGCTCGAAATAGGCGCAGGTATAGACCATGCGCTCATCCAGCCAGAGCTTGTAGAAGTCGTTGCCGAGGTCGTAGTGATGGTGCACGTTGTGCCGGGACCGGGACAGCGAGTTGCGCCGGAGGGCATGCAGCATCGATCGCATCCGGGGCCAGTGGTATCGCCCGGCATGTTTGCGGGTGATCGAGGCGGTGACCTCGTTGACGAACGCGAGGAAATCGCCGTGGATCTCGATCAGGCCGTTGCTGTAGCCCTCGCCGAATCCCACGGAGGGCGACCGCAGCATATCGAAGACGACGCGCCGCTGCCTGAACTCCATACACGCGACGGGTCGCTGGTCCGTCACCTGGAACTCGTGGCCGTTCCAGAGCCGGACGGAGATACGCGGATCGCCTGCCAGATACAGGATCCGGCGGATCAAACTGCGGTCGAGCGCGCTGTGCTCGAGACTCTGGCTCGTGCCGATGCCCATGCTGTTCACCTCTTCTCGGACGCTGCAGCAGTCACAGAGCGGCCGGCGGGCTCCGGCCACCCTTTCCCTCTCTAACTCATATTAAATCAAATGATTAGCCGGAGTCGAACCGTGACCCGGGACGGATCCGGAAGCGATAGGGCCGTGCGGCGTCCGCGCCGGCGTAACCGACGCCGACTCGCGGCCCGGCGAGGATGTCGCTCGCGCGGACCACGAATCCGCGATCTTCGAGCCAGATACGCCGGCCAAGCAGGCTCAGACCCGAGTCCGCGGTGGTGATGCCGAGCGCCTGCGCAAGGCAGCCGGGCCCCGCCAGCAGCGCCTTGCCGCTGCCCGGGAAATTGCGCCGCTCCCGCATCCGCTCGACGCCCGCGAGCGGCTCGCCCGCCCGGATCAGCACGGCCAGCGGTGCGCCCCGCTCGCCCACGACGACATTGAACAGGTGATGGATGCCGTAGCAGAGGTAGACGTAGGCGGTGCCGCCGGCGGCGAACATCGGCTCAGTGCGCGACGTCCGGCGGTTGCCCCATGCATGGCTGGCACGATCGCCGACACCAGCGTAGGCCTCCGTTTCCGTGATCACGGCGCGGGTCGTACACCCGTCCATGCGGGTACAGAGCACCTTGCCGAGCAACCGTCGGGCGACGCCGACGACGTCGTCCTGCAGATAGAATTCGCGCCGCAGTCGCACCAGGCCGTTTCCAATAATCCGGGTTCCGGCAGATAATATGCTACCGCTGTCCCTTCGGTCGGCACGCCTCACATGCCCAGCTCCCGCGGCTCCGTCCTCGACCCGCAACACAGAGCCTTCGTATCGAAGGGCGTCTCCATTATCGTCGCGTCCCGTGATGCCGCCAATCGGCCGGTCGTGTGCCGGGGCTGCGGTTGCGCGGCGGCTGCTGCGCGCCTACCGAGCCGCCTTCAGCACTGCCCTGCAGACCCTGGGCTACAGGGAAACGATGGCCGGCGGACTGACAAACTTCGAACCGGACAGGATCGAGTCCGTTGTCTTTACGCTGACCGGGGCATTCGACCAGACGCCGGGCCGGGCGCCGATCGTCCGTATTTCCACGCATTAACTTAGCGGTACCCGCAGCCCATACTGCCTTTCGGGCCTGTTGAGAGGACCGGATGTGAACGAATCGCTCGAGCGATTGCTGGACGCGGAACAGCGAGCCAGGAGGCTCGTGGACGATGCGCTCGCACAGCGCGACCGGACGCTCGAGAAGGCGCGCCACGAGGCGGAAGAAGCCGAACGGCAGTTCGAGAACCGCATGGCCGAACTCCGCCGCGGGCTGCGTGCCAGCGCCGAAGAGAGGGCCGGGCAACGGATCGGCGAGATGGAAAGGGAATTCGCCGAACGCGGCCGCCAGCTGCGGGAACTGGCCGGCACGCACCGTGACGAAGCGCTCGAGGCGGCGGTCGAACTGCTGACGGATGCGACGAGGCTCTGACGATGTCCGGGCTCACCGAGTATGCGTATCTCGACACGCGCGTCTCCATTCGCGCCGAGGGCCTGCTTACCTCGGCGAGGCTGGCCGAACTGGCCACGCGGCCCGATACGGAGCTCTCGGACATACTTCGCGAAGCCGGCTTCTTCGAGATGGCGGAAGCCTTGCCGACCACGTCGCGCGAACTCGAACAGCGCATACTCGACGACTACATCGACGACATCACCGTGTTGATACGGCCGCTCAAGGGCGCCGCGCGCGAGTTCCTGGCCTGGTGGAAACACCGTTACGAAATCGTCAATCTCAAACGCTGCATCCGCCACCATTTGCTCGGATTGCCGCCGGCCGCGCTGCGCGACAAGCTGGTCGACCTCGGACCGTCGTCGGAATTGCCCGTCGACGAGCTGACGCGGACCGAAGACGTCGAGGAATTGTTGCGGAGACTCGAAAGCACGGCCTACGGCGACATGGTCCGCCAGGCCCGCCGGGTATTCGAAGAGCACCACACGCTGTTCGATCTCGAAGCGACGCTCGACCGTCAGTATTACTCCGGACTCGTTGCACGATTCGACGAACTGCCGGAGCGCGACCGGCGACCGCTGGCGGAACTCGTCGGGGCACTCGCGGATCAGCTCAACCTGGGCTGGGCACTGCGTTACCGGTTCACATTCGGACTCGAGCCGGCTCATGTCTATCTGCTGCTGATCACACCCGGGCGATTACTCGGCAAAACGCAACTGATGAGTCTCGTACAAAAGGACGGGCTCGAGGCCGTACTGGCCTCGTTGCCCGCGCCGCTATCGGAGCTGCTCGCAGGCCTCGATTCGATCGTCGCGGTCGAGAAAGCGATGGACCTGCGGACGCAACGCATCGCACGACGGATCCTCGCTCACACGCGCTTCACCCTCGCCCGGGCTTTCGCCTACCTCGTGCTCCGCGAGCGCCAGATCCTCAAGGTCCACGTCGCGCTCAAGGGCCGCCAGCTCGGTCTCGACGAGGATTCGATACGGATTGCATCGCGGTTACCGGAGGATTTCCTCGGGAGCGCGGCGAACGCGGGAGCATGAAGCGATGTTCACGCCACTACCCATGCAGCGCGTCACGCTCTACCTCGTACGGGAGGAGGCGCCCGCCGTGGCGCTGGCGCTCGGGCGCTTCGGCGTCTTCGAACCCGAACCGGAAGAATGCGGCGGCCGAATCGCGGAACTGGAGAGCCGCACGTACCGGGATACTTACGCACTCGCGACGACACGCCTTGCGAAAATCTGTACACACCTCGGTGTTCCGGATACGCCCGCCACGCTGCCGCCGCCGCGGACGGTCCCGGAAGCGGAACTGGCGGCACTTGCGAATACGCTCGGCGAACTCTGGCAGAGTTGCTCGGCGCGCGACGAGCGGCGACGCAATCTGCACGACCAGCTCCGTGACGTCGGGAACCTGACCGACGCCCTGCATGCCTACGAGGCCCTCGACGTGGATCTGGGCCGCCTGCAGGGCGACTTCCGGTTCCTCGACCTGAGGATCGGCACCGTCGATATCGACGAATTGCGCCAGTTGAGCGACGCCGTCGGCCTGCTGGGGTGCACGCTATCGGAATACTCGAGGAGCAAGGATGTGGCCCACGTCGCGGTCGCGGGGCTCACCGGGACCTCGCCGGCCCTCGACCGCGTCCTGGGCGCCGCGTCATTCACGCCGCTCTCGATACCTCCGGAATTCGGCGCGCATCCCCAGAAGGTGCGCGACGAACTCGGCCATCGGCGCGACGAGCTCGCGGCGAAACTGGCATCGCTGGCGGACGATACCGTCCGGGCCCGCAAGCAACACGAAGTATTGCTGCGGGACGCGGCAGGTGTGCTCGCGCTCGCCTCTCCCTGGTCCCGGGCGAGCGGGCTGCTGAGGCGCCATGGCGGCCTCGCCGTGCTCGCCGGCTGGGTACCCGGGAAATACATCGCCGGCCTCCGCGCGACGCTCGAACGCGATCTCGGCGACCGCTTCGTCATGGAGACTCGCTTCCCAGGTGGTGACGAACAAGTGCGCGTTCCGTCCGTGCTGCATTACTCCGCGTTGCTGAAGCCCTTCGGCGCGGCAGTCCGCACCTACGGCGTGCCGCGCTACGGCGAAGTCGACCCGACCTCGCTGTTCGCACTGTCGTTCGTGACGATGTTCGGCATGATGTTCGGCGACGTCGGACACGGTTTCGTCATCGCCGCGGCAGGCGTCATCGCCCGGCGCCGGCTCCGTCACTTCACGCCGCTGGTTATCGCCATGGGCGCGGCGTCGATGCTGTTCGGCCTGCTCTACGGCAGTGTCTTCGGCTACGAAGGACTCTTGCATCCGCTGTGGCTCTCGCCGCTCCGGGACGCCGGCAGACTGCTGGCAGTCGCACTGTATTTCGGCATCGGTTTCATCGTCGTCATGGCCTCCATCTCGATCCGCAACCGCCTGCGTCAGAGAGACTTCGGCACCGCACTGTTGTCGGGCGGCGGCGTCGCCGGCGTCGCGTTCTATCTCGGCCTGGTCCTGGCCGCCGCGCGCTGGCTCGAGACCGGCGCCCTGAACGCGGGCGCGATCGCAATGTTCGGTGTGCCGCTCGCCGTCGTGCTGGGCTACGAGTGGCGCCGCAGCGACGAGCCGATCGGCGAGCGTATCGCGATTGTCGCCATCGAGGGCTTCGACACGCTGCTCGGCTACATCGCCAACACGCTGTCGTTCCTGCGCGTGGCGGCCTTCAGCCTCAATCACGTGGCGCTCGCGATCGCGGTATTCACGATCGCGAACGGCCTGGGCCCCGCCGGTCACTGGACGACGATCGTCGTGGGGAACGTTTTCATCCTCGTGCTCGAGGGCGCGATCGTCACGATCCAGGTCCTGCGTCTCGAGTATTACGAGGGCTTTTCCCGATTCTTCAGCGGCGACGGCAGGGAATTCCGGCCGCTGACGTTCGGGGTGAATTCGGAGGTGCGGCAGGACCTGCCGACCTGAGGAGGAGCACAGATGTACTGGATGGTTGGAATCATGACAGCGAGCCTGCTCGGCATCATCGGCGCCGGCATCTACCTGGAATACCGCCCGGCGCTGTCGCCGAAACGTACGCCGTGGCTGCGCGGTGCCGTGCTGTCGAACGTGGCGCTGTTCGTGTTTGCCGAGTTGGGCTTGTTGTTCTTCGGCGTGCGCACGGCATTGGCGCAGACGGCGCTGGAGGCGGCCGGACCGGCGCCGTTGACCACCGGTTTCGGCCTAGCGATGATCGGCGTCGCGATCCCGACGGCCGGGGCGGCGATCGCCGCGGGCATCGCCGTGGGGCCGGTCGGCTCGTCCGCGATGGCGCTGATCTCCGAGAAACCCGAGATGTTCGGCCGCACCCTCGTCTACCTGGGCTTAGCGGAAGGCATCGCCATCTACGGGCTCGTCATCTCGATCCTGATGCTGGGCAGGATCTAGTGGCAACGCGGCTGATCGCGATGGGCAGTCCCGAACTGACGCTCGGCTTTGGCCTCATCGGTTTCGAGACCTTTCCCGGCGCAACCGAGACGGAACTCGACAAGCTGCTCGACGGGCTCGTCGAGCGCCGGGAGCGCGCCCTGCTGTTGCTCGAACCCGGCCTGGCTCGCTCCGGTTCGGCCACTCTCGAGCGAGTGCGCAATTCCGGCGGCCGCATCATCGTCGCCGAAGTTCCGTCGCTGAATGCGCCGGGCGACTATCACCCCGAAGTCGAGGACCTGGTCGTCAGCGTCCTCGGTGCGGGCGCGCTGGAGCGCGCCACGTGAACGAAGCGCGCGACATCGCGGGCCTCGAGTCGGCATTGCTCGCCCGGGCGCAGGCGCTGGCGGATGAATACGTCTCCCACGGCGAAGACGGCCGCAAGGCCGTGCTGCGGGACGAACAGGCGCGTCTGGATGCGCGCGAGGAACGGATCACGCGTGAAGCGAAGGCTGCCTCCGAGCGGCTGTATCGGCAGCACGTACAGGCCGCGGCGTTGCGCCTGGCGGGCGATATCGACCGGCAACGCTGGAGCCTGATCGAGGACGTACTCGGCGAGTTGCCTGCACGACTCGCGGCATTCGCCGAAGACGCAGGAACCTACCTAGCGCTGATCGAGGCGCTCCTCGCCGGTGCCGCGTCGAGTCTCAATGCCGGGGAACTCGTCGCGAGGCTCAATGCGCGCGATTCGGAACGGCTCCGGGACCGCTGGCCGGAGATGGCCGCGAAGGCGGCGCCGGGACGCCAGTTGGAACTGGACCCGGAGCCGGGCGCATTCGGCGGCGGCGTCCGCGTTACGACCCGCGACGGCCGGGTCCGCGTCGATGCGACTTTCGAGGGGCGCGCCGCCCGGTTCCGCGAGGAACTCGCAGAAGTCATCGCCGAACGCCTGTTCGCGGGCGAGGCCGGCCCGGCAGAGTAAGGCATGGGCAGAATTATCGAGATCAACGGCCCGCTCGTCATCGCACGGCTCCCCGGCGTGCCGAACGGCGAACAGGTCCGCGTCGGTGAACTCGGACTGACCGGGGAGATCATCGGCCTGGACGGCGACACCGCGATGATCCAGGTCTACGAGGCGACCGACGGCCTGCGGCCCGGCCAGGAAGTCGAATCGCTCGGCCACCCGTTGTCGGTCGAGCTCGGGCCCGGGCTGCTCGGCCAGATCTTCGACGGCGTGCAACGCCCGCTCGAGGCCCTCGCCGGGATCAGCGGCGACTATATCCAGCGCGGCATCGATGCCCCGGCCCTGCCACGCGAGACGCGCTGGCATTTCACGCCGGCCGAAGGACTGGCCGCCGGTACGCATGTCGAGGGCGGCGTCATACTCGGCGAAGTGCCGGAGACCGGCGCGATCACGCACCGCATCCTCGTGCCGCCGCTCCTGCATGGCGAGCTCACCGAACTCGCGCAGGCCGGCGACTACACGCTCGACGACGTGATCGCGAAGTTGCGCGATACATCCGGCGACGAGCACGAGCTGAGACTATTCCACGAATGGCCGGTGCGGGTGCCGCGCCCGTACCGGGAGCGCGATGACGCGGTGGCGCCGCTGATCACGGGCCAGCGCATACTCGACACCTTCTTCCCGCTCGTCAAAGGCGGCAAGGGCGCGGTGCCGGGACCTTTCGGCGCCGGCAAGACCGTCGTCCAGCAGCAGATCGCGCGCTGGTCGAACGCCGACATCGTCATCTACGTCGGCTGCGGTGAGCGCGGCAACGAGCTCGTCGACATCCTCGAAACCTTCCCGCAACTCACGGACCCCGTGAGCGGCCGTTCACTGATGGAACGCACGCTGCTGGTCGCGAACACGTCGAACATGCCGGTCGTCGCGCGCGAAGCGTCGATCTACGTCGGCGTGACCATGGCGGAGTACTACCGCGACCAGGGTTACGACGTGGTGACCGTGGCGGATTCGACGAGCCGCTGGGCCGAAGCGCTGCGCGAGGTCGCCGGGCGGCTCGGCCAGATGCCTGTCGAGGAAGGCTATCCGGCCTATCTCGCCTCGCGCATGGCGGCCTTCTACGAGCGCGCCGGGCGCGTGTCGGCCCTGTCGGGCAAGAGCGGTTCGGTCACGCTGATCGGCGCCGTCTCGCCTCCGGGCGGCGATCTCTCCGAACCGGTGACGAGCCACACGAAGGAGATCGTGCAGACGTTCTGGGCGCTGTCGAAGGAACTCGCCGATGCGCGCCACTACCCGGCCGTGGACTGGACCGACAGCTTCTCCGACTACGTCGCCATCGCGGCGGACTGGTGGGCGAACGAAACCGATCCGAGCTGGGAACACAAGCGGGCGCGAGCGATGGAGCTGCTCGGCGAGGCCGAGGAGCTGTCCCGCATCGTCAATCTCGTCGGTACCGAGGCGCTGTCGGCCGCCCAGCGCTGGGATCTCGAAGGTGCCATGCTCATCCGCGAGGGCGTACTGCAGCAAAGCGCGCTGGATCCGGCCGACAGCTACGCGTCGCCGGCAAAGCAGTACGCGTTGCTATCGCTGATGCTCGCGATCCACGAACGCGGCGCGACATTGCTCGGCAACGGCGTCCCGGTTTCACGCCTGCTCGAGTTGCCGCTGCTGGTGAAGGCGCGTCGAGCGAAGAGCGAATATCCGAGCGACAAGGTCGCCGGCATCGACGCCGTCGGCACGGAAGCGCAGAAGGCGTTCGATCGGCTGCTCGCGGAATACCAGGGCGCGAAGGAGTCGTCATGAGGGAGAAGGAATACCGCAGTGCGTCGGCCGCGCGCGGCGGCCTCCTGTTCATGAAGGGCGTCCCGGGCGTGGCCTTCAACGACCGGGTGGCGATCCGCGATCATCGCGGACGGCAGCGCAACGGCCAGGTGATCCGCAGTTCGGACGAGGTCGTGATGATCCAGGTGCTGGAAGGCACCGACGACCTGGAACTCGATCACACCTGGGTGCGCTTCCTCGAGCAGCCCTTCGAGATCGTGCTCGCCCCGAGCATCCTGGGCCGCATCTTCAACGGCGTCGGCGAGCCGCGCGACGACCGGCCGCCGATCATCTCGAAACTTCGGCGCGACGTGAACGGCGCGCCCGTGAATCCGGCGGCGCGCACCTACCCGCGCGAATTCATCCAGACCGGCGTGTCCGCGATCGATGGCCTCAACTCGCTGGTCCGCGGCCAGAAGCTGCCGATCTTCTCGGGTGCCGGCCTGCCGCACAACCGGCTCGCGGCGCAGGTCGTGCGCCAGGCACAGTTGCCGGGCAAGGCATCGGAGTTCGCCATCGTGTTCGCGGCAATGGGCGTCCCCTACAGCGACGCGCGATTCTTCCGCGAGGACTTCGAGTCCAGCGGCGTGCTCGGCAACGTCGTCATGTTCATGAACCTGGCCGACGACCCACCCATCGAGCGCCTGATCCTGCCGCGCACGGCGTTAACCGTGGCCGAGTACCTCGCCTTCGACTGCGAGAAGCACGTACTCGTGATACTGACCGACATGACCCACTACGCGGAAGCGCTGCGCGAGGTCGCGACGGCCAAGGGCGACGTGCCCGCGCGCAAGAGTTATCCCGGCTACCTGTATTCGGACCTGGCATCCATCTACGAACGCGCCGGCCGCATACGCAACCGTCCCGGTTCGATCACGATGATGCCGGTGCTCAGCATGCCGTCCGACGACATCACGCATCCGATCCCCGACCTCACCGGCTACATAACCGAAGGGCAGATCGTCCTGTCGCGCGAACTCCACAATGCCGGCGTGTACCCGCCGATCAACGTTCCGCCGTCGCTGTCGCGACTGATGAAGGACGGCATCGGCAAGGACTTCACCCGCGAGGATCATCCGCGCGTCTCGAATCAACTCTACGCGGCCTACGCCCACGCGCTCGAGGTGCGCAATCTCGCCTCGATCATCGGACCCGAAGACCTGTCCGAATCGGATCGCCATTACCTCGAATTCGCCGACGCATTCGAGTCCCGTTTCGTCGGCCAGGGTGAGGACGAAGACCGCTCTATCGAGGAAACCCTGAACATCGCATGGGACCTGTTCTCGCTCTTGCCCGCCGAATCGCTGACACGCCTTTCCGCCGAGGACATCACGCGGCACCTCGGTGCGAAAGCCGAAGTGGCGAAGGACACCGGGTAGTCATGGCCAGGCGCCTCAGAGTTCCGCCAACGAAGAGCAAACTGCTCGAGTTGCGTCGGCACGTTGCGTTCCTCGAGGCCGGATACGAATTGCTGGAACGCAAGCGCGAGCTGTTGACGCGGCTCGTCTACGAACGCCTCGACCAGTATCGTGAATTGCGGGCGAAAACGCGCGCGACGCTGGAGGATGCGTACCGATGGCTCGGCGTCACACACCTGCGCACGGGCAGTCGAGCGCTCGAACAGATCGTCCTGGGTCTGCCTCCGGCACTCGAGGTCGACATCCTGCCGCGCAGCAGCCTCGGCGTGGAATATCCGTCCGTCACTGCGAAGGCCCTGCAGGTTGCGCCCGTGAGTCTGATGTGGGCGGACATGACGCTGGACGAGACGCGCCGGCGGCTCGTGACGCTGGCACTGGTCCTCGCACAGCTCGGCCAGGCGGAAATGGCTCTGCGCCGCCTGCTCGCCGAACAGCGCAAGACACAGAAGCGCGTCAATGCGCTGCGCTACAACGTAATTCCGCGCTATCGTGCGACGCTGCACTTTATCGCGTCGGTCCTCGAGGAAGAAGAACGGAACACCCAGTTCCAGATCAAGGTGCTGCGCGAGTCCGGCAGACTCTGAGATACTCCGTCACCCGAGTACGTATCTCCACCGGCACGGATCTTACCGCATGAGCAACGAGCCGAGCGGACCGACCGCCGGAGACGACGCCGTCGTTCCGGTCGAGCGGCTGCCACGCGGACCTGCTGGCTGCCGACGGGCTGTACGAGAAAATGTGGCGCCTGCAGCAGGAAGAGCGTGTCGCCGAAGTTGACGACCCTGCGCGGAGTATCGGACAGGGTCCTGGCACATCAACCGCACTTGCGCGGGACACCGTCGACCCGTTCGGCTTCGAAGCGGCGGCGCAGCTCGAAAGACTTGTCGATGCGTCGGTCACTGATGTCGAGCGAGAACACCCAGTCGACGACTTCGACCAGGTCGCAGCTGCCTTCACCCTGCGGCGTGACGAGCCCGAGCCGCAATGTGTGGCGCACCAAGCCGGGCCCCGTGCCGGAGAACGAGTCGAGCACCCTGGCCTGCGCAGGCCAGAAGAACGCAAACTGCCACAGGTACTCCACGAGGCGGCGCAGTGCGACGGCGTCGGCCGGCCGCGCATTGAGCCTGCCGGCGTAGCCGTCGCGGAGATTCCGGTCGACGCCTTCGCGATCGACGTAGCTGCACTTGAATACCCGGGCATAGCCCGGCGACGTCGGTGTCGAGACGTTGCCCACGCCGTCCGGATAGGCCAGGTCACGTGTCACTTCGAAGTAGCGATCGTTCTCGTAACTGCCGGAAAAGACGCCGTTCACTGCGCGTCCTTCGTTGTCTGCCGCCTCGAGAGCCAGCGCCTCGTCGTAATCGTCCGTGCAGAGTTCGTAGGACAGCGACGGGTCCTTGACGTGATAGATCGTGTAGCTGCCGGGCGTGTCGGCGCGTTCATCCACGTAGAAACCCGCTGGCGTGCGATAGTCGTTGTCATAGACCATCGAGAGCACTTCCTCGTCGGTGGGCATCGTCTGTGCAGCGGCGTCGGGCGAGTTCGCCGGCGGCTTGCAGCCGCACACGAGCGCTGTCGTCGCCAGCAAAATGACGGAGCGCCGGCTCATTGCCCGCTCATGCTCGCGGAGCGTTTCATCTCGCCCCACTCCGGCGCCTGGCCGCGCAGCCAGCCGACGAGGCCCTTGACGCGCCACCACAGCGTGAACTGGCGATAGCCGAAATTCTCCAGGATCGCGATGCCGAACAGCCTGAGCAGATCGCGCAGGCGCGGATAGACGTGGAATGACATCTCCTCGAGCACGATCGCGCTGGTCGACAACATCACGCCGAGGCCGATCGCCAGCCCGAAGAAGGTCAGTGCCGTCGTCCACGGCAGCCAGCCGGACAGCCATGCGACTGCCATGAAGAGATAGCCACCGACTTCGACGACCGGGCCGAACAATTCGAAGACATAGAAGAACGGGATGGCGATCCAGCCGACCGCGCCGGCTCTGCGGTTGAACAACAGACCCCTGTGCAGCGTGAGCGCCTGCCCGAGTCCGTGTTGCCAGCGCACGCGCTGCTTGCCGAGCGTCTCCAGGTTCTCGGGCGCATCGGTCCAGCAGATCGGGTCCGGCACGAACGTGACCCTGTAAGGTTCCCTGGATGCGGCATAGCTCTCGTGGAGTCTGAGGACGAGTTCCATGTCCTCGCCAATCGCGTCGGGCCGGTAGCCGCCGACCTTGACCACCGCTTCCTTGTCGAAGACGCCGAACGCGCCCGAGATGATCAGGACCGCGTTCATCTGCGTCCATCCCATGCGGCCATACAGGAAAGCACGCAGATATTCGATGACCTGGGCGGCCGCCAGGAAGTTGTCCGGCAGCCGCACCTTTTCGAGGAATCCGCCGCGCACGACGCAGCCGTTGGCGATTCGCACGGTGCCGCCCGTGGCGACCGTCAGAGGGTTCTCGAGGAACGGCCGCACGGCACGGCGCAGGCTGTCGGGCTGCAGGATGGAGTCCGCGTCCACGGCGCAGAAGATCGGATAGCGACAAGCATTGATGCCGCCGTTCATCGCGTCGGCCTTCGATCCGCCGTTCTCCTTGTCCACGACGCGCAGATTCGGGAATCTCGCTGACTTGTACAAACCCCTTACCGGCTTGCAGGGCACGCGCTGCCGGTAGGCCTCCGGAAACGGCCGCATACCGAATTCGTCGATGAGCTTCTGCAGCGTATCGTCCGTGGACCCATCGTTGACGACGATCACTTCGAAGTCCGGATACTCTATCTGCAACATGGCGCGGATCGACGTGATGATCGACGTCGATTCGTTGTAAGCGGGGACGATGACGCTCACCGGCAGGTCCAGGCTCGAGAACACGTTGTCGGCCGCGGCAAGTTCTGCAACCTGAAGGTAACGACGGATGCGGAATACCGCGAAGACGTTCAGTACCGCATATACCAGATAGACCGCGCTGAAATAGCTGAAGAACAGCCACTCCATCGCTTTCAGAAACGGTGCCGCGCTCACGCCAGTCCCGCCTCGGCGAGCGCGTGTTGCATCGCACCTCTCGCGTAGCGGTCCGTCTGCCGGGTGCACAGCTTGCGCAGGGCATTCGGGCCGAGGAACGGCAGCTTCGTGATCGCCTGGGCCGCCCGATAGCGCACCCACCACTCCTTGTCGGACAGCAACGGCTCCAGCACGGCATAGTCTTCCCGGCGCCCGAAGCGCCCGAGCAGGTTCGCCGCCTGCATGCGCACATACCAGACCTCGTGCGTCGCAAGTCGGCGGATCACGGGGTCCGGCAGGTGCCCGCGGACCGCCTTCAATGCGGCGGCCAACAGGCCCGGGTCGGACCGCGTCGTGAGCAGCCGTGCCGCCAGCGAGTCGATCTCGTTCGTGTATGCCGATTCGAAGAACTGCAACAGACAGGTCGCATCCTCGTCGTTGGCGGATTCGATCGAATGACACAGGGGTCGGGTCACGTTGTCCGGTCCGGCAATGTTGAGGATCCGGCCGATCTGGGTTCGCGGCCACCGCTTCCGTTCGCAGATCGTCGGAATGACGATCGGGATCGCGCGCTCCGGATCGATGTGCGTGAGCGCCGTCGCCGCAGTGATCGACAATGGCACGTTCGGGTTCGCGAGCAACTCCTCGATACTCGGCCAGCTGTCCGTGTCGCGCAGGAAACCGAGTGCCTGCACCGCGAGCAGGCGGCCGCTGACCGAACGCTTGCGCAGCAATCGCCGCGCCGCTGTGAGCAATCCGAGTTCCTTCGCCAGTTCCTCGAGCACTCCGGTAGACTCGCCGCGAATCTGGGTGCGGAAGCGGCACCACTCGCGCAACAGCCGGACACGCGAGCCGGTTCCGAATCGCCGCCTGCGTTTACCTACCGGCTCCCGTGCGCCCATCGATGCGCGCGCGAGTACCGGCCACCAATGGGATTTGAGTCTCTGCATCTCGCGCTGATGCGCGATGTGCGCGACACGCAAACCGAGCGAGTACAGGAACAGGACGGCGGTCACCGCAAGCGCGGCGAACAGCGACATCAGGGCCAGGTCTTTCGGGAGTTCAGAAAACACCGGACACGGATACTCCGATCGCATCGCGGCGGTACAGATCGCCCTGCTCGTGCGTGCCAAGCCACCAGCCGATCTCGAACCGTCCGTTGAGGACGTACACGCCGGTTACCGCGACGGACCAGACCCGCGTGCGCAGCAGGTGCCCGGGTCCCACGGCCTCGATTTCCTCTCCGGAGGCGAGGACGAGGCCGAGCCGGCCTCCGCGCGCCGCATAGCGGTCCGCGGCGACGCGCTGCACCAGGGCCTGCTCTCCGCCGAGCCGGGAATCACCGACCGCATACTCGAACCGGTACTTGCCGACGTAGCGTTCGGCACCGACCTCCAGTGTGCCGACGGACTGATCCGGGTATGCGCGGCGACGCAATCGGCCGTTCAACACCCAGCCGTGTTCGAGCTTGCGGGACAGACTCAACCCGAATGCCGCCTTCGGCAGGAAGTCGGGCGCCGAACTGAACGCTGCCGCCGCGCCGGCGATCCACTTGTCGTTGAGCTCGACCGACGCGTCCGCGCCGAGTGCGTCGTCCGTGGTGCCGAAGCGTGTCGCCCGATTCGCCGTTATCGAGATCTGTCGGCCGTCCCCGGGCCGCCAGGCGAATGACGCACTGTAGTTTTGCCAGTCCGGTGCGTTATTGCTGAGCCGTTCCCGTTCCGCGGCAACGCGCCACCGCCACTTACCGGCCGGGCGAGGCGCCGCTCGCGTCAGCCATTTTGCGTCGGGGAAGCGTTCGGCCGCCGCGCGGGCGAAAGCTTCGTCTTCGTCACGGTACTTCCGGTCATGGCGCGCCTGCCGCAATCGGAACTCGAGTGCCCAGACGTCCTCGTAGTCGGGGGCGAGCCGGCGCGCCTCGTCGAGCAGTGGCAGCGAAGCCTCGGGGTCGCCCGACCAGGCGAGCACCTGTGCGTAGCCGAACACGTAGTCAACGTCCTCCGGATGCTCCCGCACGAGGTCTGCATACAGGGTCCGCGCCCGCTCGAAGTCGCCCGCGCGGGCCGCCTCGCGCGCGTCCTGGAACCGGGTCGCGTCAACAGGCGCCTCCGCGTTGCCCGCGAACGCGGCAGACGCAAGCGTGAGTGCGGCCAGCAAAGCCACGATGGCAGAAGCTGCCGTCGATGCGCATCGCATCGCCACGTCTATGCTCTCTTCTTGAGATTGACGTGGCGCTTGATGCGAGCGCTGAGTTCCTGCGGATTGTAGGGTTTCTTGACGTAGTCGTTGGCGCCGAGGTCGAGAGCCCTGACGACATCGCCTTCGGTTACCTTGCCGGACAACACGACCACCGGCACGTCTTTCCAGCGCGGATCCTCGCGGATCTGCATGAGCAATTCGAAGCCACTGACGTACGGCAACATCAGGTCGGTAATCACGATGTCGGTGGGCTCGGAGCTCGCCACGAAGTCGCGCGCGTCGCGGCCGTTGGTAGCCGCGTGCACGATGAATCCGTCGCGTAACAACAGATGGCGAAGCAGGTAGACGGTATCTTCGTTGTCGTCTACGAGCAGCGCCGTCGCAAGCGGTTTGAATGCGGGCAGTGTCAAGTCCAGTTCCACGATGTGCACCGCGTCGTCAGTGGTCGTAGGTTGTGTCGAATACCGCGTCACTCCGCGGAATCGTTTGACATATGTTTGCGTTTCACGGCGCCTGTTCGCCATGACACGCAACACACAAAATTGGAAACACTGTGTTGCTCATTCGAGTGCCTCTCTTCGCAACACAGTGTTTCCCGTCTGTCTGTGACATTGCCGGTATGCTGAGGGTGCTTGGTGCGTTGTGATCCGCGTACGGCCGCTTACGGGTCGCGAACTTCGAATCTGGGTAATTGCCAATGCGCGAGACGCAGTCGTTTCATTTGCACAGACTGCCGTGGGGCGAGACGGAAACCGCCGCCGGGAGCACCATGCGCCTCGTCGTCCTCGACGATGACGGCGACATGCTCGAAAAGATCGAGAATGCGCTCTGGGTCTGGCCGCATAAGCTGCTGACCGCGGCACATATCGAGGAAGCGATCGTCCTGTCCGAGCAGGAACCCCCTGCCGCCATCCTGATCTCCGTCGACCGCAACAAGATCCGTGAAGCCAAGTCGATCCCCCTGTTGAGGCGTCGACTTCCGGCAATACCGATCGTCGCGGTCATTTCGCCGGACCAGTCTGCGGCGTCTCAGCGATATCTCGATCAGGGCGCGGATGCCCTGCTCCTGCGCGAGGACGCCGACCGACCGACACTGCACGATCTGATTTCGAGTCTCGTGCGCAGCCGTGACGACTCGCCGGGTGATAGACGCTCTCCGCGCTTCGAACTGGCGCGTCCGTGGCGACAGAGCGAGATCGTCGGCGCACTGATCTGCGACGCGAAAGGTACCGTCGTCGATGCCAACGGTACGCTGGCCGGTTGGCTCGGCTACGAAGACGCGGACGGGCTGCGCGGCAAGAGCTTCCCGCGCGACGTCCTGGCGCATCGCGATGACTGGATCCGATGGATCGAAGTCGCCGGCGACACGGCGGCGTTCCTGCACAGCGATGCCGGTATCGTCACGAGGGATGGCCGCTCGCTGCGATTGAGTGCCGAAGTTTTCGCGGCCCCGGGCTGCCCGAGCCATATCCAGGCAGTGTTCAAGGATCCCGAGGGAAGCGCAACCGGGGCTGCCGGCAAGGACTGACTGCAACAACCGCCGGCGGGGAGACCCGCCGGGAAAAATAGACCACTCGGTCAAGAAACACTGTGTTTCCTGACGGGCTATTGTATTGTGCAGAAATATTTTCCCACATACGGTATACTGTTCGCTACGCAGGTGTATGACGTTAATTTGGGTACATTGACGCGTGCACCAAGTTTGGACATACGGTCGCCGCGAAAGCGGTTCGGGGGTTGGCGTTGAACCTGTCCGACGTTTATGTCTTCAAGAAGGTTGCCTCGACGCTCAGCTTCACCAAGGCGGCGCGTCAGATCGGCGTCAGTCGGTCCGCGGTCAGCAAGCAGGTGAGCCGCCTCGAGCAGGACCTCGGTGTCGTGCTCGTCAACCGCACGACGCGCAGCGTCAATCTCACCGAGGCCGGACGCACCTTCGACAGCAACACGTCCGATATCGATACGACCATCGAGCGTGCTGCGAGTCTGGTCCGCGGCGCCGATCTGAGCCCGCACGGCACGGTGTCCTTCACGCTCCCGTCGGCTCTCGGCGCTGCGCTCCTGCCCGCCCTGACGACCGATTTCCGGGCCCGTTGGCCGGAACTCCGGCTGCACATTCGTTTCGATGACAACGTGCAGGACATGGTCGAGACGAATCTCGATCTCGCGATCCGAATCTCCAAGCGGCTGTCCGATTCGAGTCTCATATCGCGCAGACTCATCTCGACGAAACGGGTTTTCGCCGCCTCGCCCGGCTATCTGCGCGAATACGGCATGCCGTCCGGACCGTCCGACCTGGCCCGACATCGTTGCGTCGGCATCGGCAGCGTGGCCAGGAGCGGGGGGACATGGCAATTCCGCGAGGGTGACAAGACCGTAAACGTGCAGACGACCTACGCGATGTCTGCCAACAACCAGCTCGCCCTGATACTGGCGGCCTGTCTCGGCTCCGGGATCATCTCCGTCCCCGAAATCTGCATCGCGGGTGAGCTGGCGCGCGGACAATTGGTCGTCATACCCTCGCTCGTCGGTCCGGCAACGCTCGGCGTCTATGCGCTCTATCCGCACCGCAATGCGGCCGCGAAGGTCAAGGTACTCGTCGAGTTCATCGAAGCGATGCTCGCGAAGATGTCGACCGTTGACCGCTGGGCGCCACTGTCCGACAGTCTGAACGAGGCGCAAGCATCGAATGACGATGCGGGCAAAAAAGCCGGAAATACAGCGAACTGACGGGGAGGGACGGTCTTGTCACAGCTCGCATTGCTCGTAGACGGCGTCGTCACGCAACTCTTCAGCCTCGACAAGGCGAAGATCACCATCGGCCGCGCCACCAACTCGGACATCTGCATCGACGACTCCAGCGTGAGCAACAATCACGCCGTCATCTACGTCTCGCCGGACGAGCTGCTCGACGGCCATGACGACATCCTGATCGAGGACCTGCAGAGCAGGAACGGCACACTCGTCAACGACAGGGCCGTGCATCGCTGCAAGCTGCAGCCGGACGATATTATCGGGATCGGTTTCAACCGCTTCAAACTTCTCGACGATCTTGCCGCCGGCAGGGAATCGACCGTTCTGATGGTCATGGATTGACGGATTGCGCCGTCACGACGCACTATAGACTGCGTATTCGCGATTCGGGGCAACTCGTGGCCAAATCCGAGGGCTATACAACTACCGTCATCATCCGCAGACCCGCCAGGGTCAGCATCGACGATCGGGGCCACAACGTCTGGACCGCACCGATCGAAGAGACGGAACTCGAACTGATGACCACGCAGGAACTCAAGCTGGCGCTAACGGCAGCGGACGATGCAGACCGGCAGGCGATGCGGGCGATGGCCGAGAGCGGCAAGCGAGGCATTGTCGCACGCAATCCTGTGACCGGAGCCCTGGACGTCGTATCGGATGACGAGCTGCGGGAACTACAGCGCGACAAGACCGTCAGGCTGCCGCAGCTCCTCGACACGGATACCGCTCCCGAGACCGGCAACGACGATGCGCAGGAACTCTCGCTCGTCTCCACGCAGATGCTGAAGCAGATCCTGGGCAACGAGGAATGCAAACGTCCGGGCGAACCGGAAGAGATCGCCGAAGCGGAAAAGGGCTTCAACCCCTACGATCACAGCTGAGCCCCGCATGACCACTCGACGCCTCAGCGCAGGTTTTCGTTCACGAAATCGATGACCTCCCGCAACGCCTGAATCCGGGTTTCGTCCGACGACAGGTAATGATTGTCGTCCTCGAGAGGGACGTATGTCACATTCTTGCCGGCGCTCTTCAGCCGGGAATACATTTTCCTGGACTGCTTGTTCGAGACGACCTCGTCGTGCTCGCCGTGGAGTAACAGGACCGGCGCCTGAAAGTTTTCGGCATGATCGGCCGGCGAGATGGCATCGAGCTCCGAATGCCGCAATTCACCGTTGCCGATCGTCTCCTCGAAATACGATTCGATCCATTCGTTGTCCTTGTATGCGAAATCGTCGTGATCGATCATCGCCTCGACGTCTGAAACGCCGTTGATCGAGACGATGCATTTGTACAGATCCGGCGTAAAGGCGCCGCCGGCAAGCGCTGCGTAGCCGCCATAACTCATGCCCACGATGCAAACGCGATCCGGGTCCACGTAACCCTTGTTCACCAGCGCCTGCAAAGCATCAGTGAGATCCGACTGCATCTTCTTGCCCCATTCACCATTGCCGGCTTCGCGGTGGTCGAGACCGAAGCCCGTCGAGCCCCGGAATTGCGGTTGCACGACGAGGTAGCCCTGGTCGGCCAGAGCCTGAGCAAACCAGTCGAACCCGATGCGGTCGTAGGCCGCCGGCCCGCCGTGCGGCAGGATGATCGCCGGCAGATTCTCCGGCTTGTCGAGGTGCGCACGCGGAACCGTCAACAGCGTCGGGATTACCATTCCGTCCCTCGCCGTGAATCTGAAACTCGCGATCGGATGAATCCGCGCATCGTCGAAATTCGGGCGGGCCGTCGCCAGGAGCTTCGGGGACTGGCCCTCGGAGAACGAGAAGTACTGTCCCGAGAAAGCCGGTCCTTCCACGTAGACGAGCAGGGTCTTCCAGTCATCCGTCCAGCCTCTCAGCCAGACGGAATTTCCCTGGAAGGAATCCACGAGGCCAGCGACTCTTGTCGTGAGCCTGGAATCGAGGAACTCGTAGCTGGGATTGAAACCCGAATACCTTGCTCCGTACACGACGCGATTGATATCCGCAATCACGTTCTCGACGTCGGCATCGTCCCTCGCGAACAGCGCCCCCGTGATCTCACCGTTCTCGAGCGACATCGTGTAGTAGCTGCGGTGCCGTGAGTGCTCGTCGTACCTGGCTACTACGAGAGACAGGTAGTCGGGCGTGAGACCGATCAGGCTGGTGCCGATGAGCTTTGTATCGCGGTGGAAGATCTCCGACCAATTCTTGCCGTGCCGGGCTTCTATGCTATGCAGACCTTCCCGGCCGTTGAACAACTCGTGCACGAGCGTAGCGCCGTCGGCATCGACGAGATAACCCAGCGAACGCCGTTCACCCTGGAACTGGATCTTGCGGTGCCTGGGAGCGTCGAGTTCGACACGGAACAGTGAATAATTGGGATATTCGACAAACCGGGCGTCGCCCGAGAAAGCCGGCATGTAAGCGTATTTTCCATCCGGCGATACGCCGACGATCTCGCCGAGCCCCGGCTGCCCGACATATACGACGCCACCGGGTTCGAGCAGCGTCTTGAGCTCGTGGTCACGGGTGCTGTAGACGAACGCCCGGCTGTAGTCGTCCCGGCCCCGGAATCCCTCGATTCGGCCGTACTGTGAGACCACCAACACCAGGGTATCAGCATCCGCGAACATGATATCGTTCGGATCGATGTCCTCGTTCAGACTGATGCTGCCGACGAGCTGGTTCTTCGCAAGGGAATACAGCATGATCCTGTCGCCATCGTCGGCCATGCGGCGAAACGCGATCGTCCTGCCGTCCGGCGAGATCTCCATCATGCTGATCGTGGGCAGGTGACCGTAGAGTTCTGCGGCGTCGACGTCGGCAGACGAGGCCGGCAGACTCCACGGAAGTCCGAACAGCGCACCGAAAGCGACTACCGGCGCAATATCTCCGAGCGTTTTCCGGTTCAGTGTGGCCAGGTCGCTCGCTCCAGGTCAGGAATGGCTTCCGACTGTGCGGCATGCATGAGTTCCCAGCCGGCATCGAAATCGACCAGCCGATTGACCAGATAGAAGGCGAACATCGTCGTCAGCCAGTCGCTGAACTCACGCCTCGATCCGACATGCCGGCGCATGTTGATCATGATCCATGAGAAGTGCTCCCAGGTATCGAAGCAGGACGCACAATCCCGGTCGACGCCCGTGCAGCAGCGCCGCGTCGTTTGAAAGTCCGCGTTCACGGCACGGAAATGGCGATTGAACGGCTTGCCGTTCTGCAGCCGCTCCGCATTGACGGGATTGTCGGCGCTCAGATTGGTGCACACGGCATAGCCCCAGCGCTCGTCCTTCAGCCGGCCGGTCGTCGTCACCCGATTCAGATAGCGGGTAGTGTAGATCCTGTCCGGAAACCGCGCGATCATGCGGTCGATCTCTTGCTGCACGGTTTCGAATCCCCGGCGGAAGTCGAGCTCGCCGCCCTGCTCGCTCACGTCGCTGTAGTAGTTGAAGAGCACGCGGTTGCCGTTCGCGATGCATTGCTCGACGACACTCTCGATCTCGTCGGCACGGCCCGGTGCCACCGTGTAGTACCAGAATGCGCGCGGATCGTCCCGGTAATTCGACAGCGCGACGCTGAACAGGTCGCGCCGGCCGTCGGCTCGCAAGCGCGAGTCCGTGCCGTGGTCGCCCCACACGGCGATTCCCAGCGGCAGCGTCTCGAGCCCTTCGTAAGGGATGCGTATGAGACCGTTGGTCGCCACGTTGGCCCGGAAGTTCGCGAACAGCTTGCGCAGCCGCCCGGGCGCGAGAGCGGGTTCGCCGCCGACGACGGTCACGAAGTTCGTGCCGCGCCCTTTTTCCCGCTCGATCAGCGCGTCGAAATCGGTCTCTCCGCCGACCCGGACCCGGTCCATGCCCTCGGCGTAGTAGTAGCACCCGGTGCAGCGCAGGTTACATTTCCGCGTCAGGTCCAGCGAGATCGGCCGCACGGCGCCGGCTTCGCGGATCATCTCGTACATGCCCCGGAGCCGGGGGTCCTGCAAATAGCGGGTTAGGCGCGACATGGCCGTATGGTAGCGAACCCGGATCGGCACGTATCGCCCGTTTTGTGGAATCGGTCATATTCCATAATCCCGGGGTCGGCGATACTCGCGAACATCTGGAATTGCGCCCCGGGCCGGCGCCTGGACCCGCCAATGGACGGTTTGACCTCACAATTCGTGCTCTATCTGCTCGGCAGCGCCGTTGCCGGCGCGGCCCTGGGCTGGCTGCTCAGGGGCGCCCAGGGAAACGCCCGTGTACGGCAGGTTACGGATGACAGTCAGCGGCGGCTGGACGACCTCATCCGGCACCGCGACCGGCTGATCTCGGAGTCCGCAAACCTGCGTAACACGATCGAGTCTCTGCAGGGCGAAGTCCACAGGCAGGAGGTCGCCGTGGCCAGGGGCAGCACGGAACTCGAATCCGCAAACGAGAGACAGAAACAACTCTCCCGGGACCTGTTCACGCTGCGCTCGGAACGCGAGGAGTTCAAGACCAAGATCAGCACGTTCCAGAACGCGCTCGCCGCATTCAAGCGGCAGTCCAGTGAACTGCAGTCGGAGTTCCTGAAATCTCGCGAGTTCTACAAGGGCGAACTCGCCAAATCCTTCGAGAAACGCAAGGAACTCGAGGCCAAGCTGGAAGAGGCCAGGCACGATCAGGAATCCTTCGCCAATCTCCTCGAATCAAGCCGTTCGGAACACGAATCGGTCAACAAGATGCTCGCATCCGCCCAGAATCGTATGCGCCACCTGGATTCGCTCGAGGACAACGTGATCCGGCTCGAGGCCGAGAACGCACAGCTCAATCACGACGCCGTACTCGCGCAACAGGAGATCGACGTGCTGAAACGCGACCTGGCCGAACTCGAAGAGCTCAAAGTGCAGAACAAGGAGCTGGCGCAGGTCCTGAAGTCGATGGAGAACAGCCGCAAGCAATACGAGGAGGATGCCAAGCGGTATCGCGAGTACGCCGATCAGTCCGAACAGAGATCGGAGACTCTCCGGGTGCGCCTCGACGAAGTCGAGAAGAACTTCGCCGATATCGAGAAGCAGCAGCGCGCAGCGCTAAGCGACGCCCGCAAGTCCTCCGTGCCGGAGAAGGTCAACGGCGACAAGAAGCGCGAAGTCGAGAAGGACGACCTGAAACAAATCGTCGGCATCGGCAAGGTCTTCGAACACGCCCTGAACGAACTGGGCGTCTACACGTTCGCGCAGATCGCGGCCTTCGACGTCACTGACATCGCGCGCGTGAACATGGCCTTGAAGGAATACAACGGCCAGGGCCGCATGGAACAGGACGACTGGATCGGGCAGGCCCGCGAGCTGCACTTCAGGAAGTACGGCGAGGCCGAGCAAGCCTGAAGGGCAGTATCGTCTATTCCATGACCAGCGCTGCCGGGAGGTCCTCGTACAACTCTCCCGTCGCCTTCGTCCCCATGTTCGTCTGCATCGGATTCGCGTGAATGAAGAATCCGTCGGGGCCGTGTGTCAGGACGAACGCATCGAGGTCCATCGACCGGGTCGCCGCGCAACGCTGCAGCTTGCAGACGACTCGGCCGGTCGCCTTCTCGCGCACACTGTAGGTGTGTTCGGTCTCCGTGACGGTGAAGTCCTCGGAGTTGCCGTCGGTCAGATGCGTATCCTCGACGAGGGCGGTCCGTCGCCCGCTCGAGTCGTAGATTGCTAGCCGGACGTGCAGGTCGCCGCCGTCGTCTCTCTCGACGCGAAGTATCGTCGCATCGGAATAGACGACGAGATTCGGCGTGCCCGCATAGAAGTTACCGCCGATCCTTGTCTTGAAATTCTCCGGTACTTTCATCTCACGTTGCTGGCGCCGTATCAGGCGAGTTCAAGCCTGCCTTCCGAGTTCACGTCCAGGCTCTTGTCATCGCAGAACTCTTCGAGTTCCTTGGGCACTGCCAGCACGACCTTGCCTTCGAATTCGAAGGTCGTGTCGTTGGCTGCCGGCTCCGAAAAGTTCAGCGTGAGGCTCGACTGATCCTTGGGCGTGATCCGAAAGCACTTCGTGCTCTCATCCTCGGCGTCAGTCACTGCTTGCAGCGATTGATGAAGTTGTTTCAGAGCTGAGCTTGTTACCGATAGCATGAGTTTTACTCCTTGGGTCGGATGGAATGCGCCGCGAACGACGCGGGATATGCTTGTCCGGCAGTGTGCCGCGACGAGCTGGAAAACAGCCACGCTACGACCAGTCCGGCACAGATGCCGGGCAGGCCCTCGTACACCATGTCCTGCCAGCCGAGTTGCCGCCACAGGATCGCAACCGCTACTCCGACGGCCATCGCGGCGATCGCCGCCGTTTCGCTCAGGCGACGTCCCAGGCTGTAGACCGCGAGCAAAGGCGCGAAGGCGCAGGCCAGGGTCGACCATGACAGGATGACCAGGTGGAAGACACTGCGGTTGTCCGTGAGCGCAATCAGCAGTGCCAGGCCGGTCACGGCCGCGGTGGCGATCTTCATCTCGCGCGGGCGGTCGAGGCGGACCGGCAGGAGATCGTGGGTGACCGCTGCCGAACAACTCAGTACGAGTGAATCCGCCGTGGACATCGTCGCCGCGAAAATGCCGGCGAGGATCATGCCCACGAGGAAGGGTGGCAGCAGTTCGAGCGCCATGCTCGGCAAGGCGAGCTCCGGGTCCATGCTGCCGAGGTCGGGAAGATAGAGCCGCGACAGCATGCCGACGCCGGTCGCAAGCGCGTAGAACAGGAAGAAGTACGTGTAGTACCAGGCTCGGGCCCGCACCAGGTTGCGGGGGGAGTCCAGCGCCATGAAGCGCACCATCACGTGCGGCTGGCCCACGACCGAGAAGCCCGCGAACATCCAGCCGACGACGAACAGGCCCATGCCCGCGAACCCCGGCAGCAGCAGGTCGCCCGGGAACAGATCCAGGAAGCCCGGCACGGCCCGCATGCTCTCGACTGCCTTCGCGGGGCCGCCGAGCCCCTCGAGCCCGACGAAGAACAGCGTCGCCATGGCGACGAGCATGACCGCGGACTGCACGGCATCGGTCCAGATCGATGCCCGGATACCGCCGGCCAGGCTGTAGCCCAGGATCATCGCCGCGACCATTACCGCTCCGGCAGCCGGATTCCAGGCGAAGACGCCCTCCAGTGCCTTGCCGCCGGCGCTGATCTGCGCCGCGGCGTACGCGCCGAGGAAAATGACCATGACCACCGCGGCGATCCGGCGCCACACGTGAAAGGACTCTCCGTACCAGCGCGCGATGACGGCCGGGAACGAGGCTTCGTTGGTCTTTGCCGTGCTCTCCCGCAGGCGCCGGTGGATGAACAGCGAACCGAGAAAATCGCCGGTGATCCAACCGAACATGAGCCAGATCGCGGCGAGCCCCGTTGCATAGGTGAAGCCGATGACGCCGATGAACATGTAGCCGGAATTGTTGGTGGCTACCGCCGACAGCCCGCACAGCCAGGGTGACACCTCGCGGCTGGCGAGGTAGTAGTCCATCCGGGAGGCACGCGCCTTCATCACGGACGCGAGGCCCACGCCGACGAATACCAGCAGGAAGAGCAGGAAACTGGCCAGGATCACGGTTCGGCTCGCTCCCTCATGCGGCCCGCGATGCCGATTTCCGGGCGGTTCCCGAATCGCTCTCGACCAGGGCGGTATGCAGTGCCCGGATGGCCGGCTCGTAGTCCTCGTCCTCGACGATGAACATGATGTCGACGTTGCGCAGCAGCTGATGGACGCCGAGTATCTCGACGCCGGCCGCAGACAATGCCGCGACGGCGGAGCCGGTCAGTCCCTTCAGGTCGAGGTCGCTCCCGATCGCCGAGACGATGGAAACCTTGCGCACACTGACGCTCGACGACTCGCATTCCTTCTCGAGCTCGTTGATGACCCGCTTTACCGCACGGGGAGCACCGGCGAGATAGTGCGTAATCGTATTCGCATTGGAGGACTTCGTGACGACCCTGACGGCATGGTGCTTCAGAATCCGCAATATCCTGGCGTCGTAACCCTTGACGCCGACCATGTCCTGCTCGAAGAACTGCAGGGCATACACGCCACGGATTCCGGTGACGATCTCGGCGCGCGGCGTCTCGGACGTGTAATCGCCGGTAATTGCCGTGCCGGCATCGGCGGCGTCGAACGTGTTCTTGACGCGCAGCGGGATCCCGGCCCGGCGCAGGCTTTTCGCGGCGCGCGGATGGATGGCCTCCATGCCGAGATTCGAGAGCTGATCGGCGACGTCGTAATTGGTCCGCCCGATCGTGCGGACCCGGTCCTCACCGACGATCTTCGGGTCCGCGCTCGAAAGGTGGAATTCCTTGTGGATGATGGCTTCGCGTGCGTGTGTGAGTGCGGCCACGCGGGAAAAGGTGACCTCCGAATAACCGCGCCCGTAACGCGTGATGACGCCGCGATCACACTGTGCGTAGCCGGTGGCGATGGGCAGCGTCGAATCCGGGTCGAGGTCGCGGAACGCGGCCTTGATCCGGTCGTCGAGCTTCCGGCAGGTATCTCCACGCCAGCCGGTCAGGTCGACGAAGCGCGCATTGATGCCCATGGAATTCAGCAACAACGCCGTGTTGTGCGCGCTGTGCGCCTCTCCCAGCGAAGCGAGCAGCTCCCGCACGGTCTTGAGATTGCCGGGCAGGTTGAAATGACCGTACGAACAGAGCCGGTGGAGGTCCATGAGGCAGTTGCGTACGCCCTCGATGCGCTCACGCACGAAGCTGTCGGCGGTGACACGCTGGCCATCGTCGCTGAAGATGCCGGCATTGATCTCCAGCATCCGTTCTGCGACTTCGTTCAGCGCATCGCCCCAGGCCCATTCGGAATCCTCGCCGATAAAGTGCCCGAATACTCCGCGCGCGCCGCTGCGTTTGTGCTCGAGCAGCCGATCGGTGATGCCGGCGTACGCTGAAACGACGAAGATACGACCATAGAGGTCGCTGCCTTCGCGGGCGCCGACGAGCACGTTGTCGAGCAGTGCCTGTGTCTCCAGCATCGACGTGCCGCCGACCTTTTCGACGGTATGTCCTTCCATCTTCATCGCATTACCTCACTCGGCCGGCGACCGGCTCGACCGCCGAAAAGTCGTGTCGTTCGGCCAGGAAGTCGGGCCTCGGCCTGTCCACCCCGAAAGGATCGACGACGCGATTACTTACGGCGTTGTAGACGATAAACACGTTCGAACGAGGGAACGGAGAGATGTTGCTGTTCGATCCGTGCATCGTATTGCAGTCGAAGAATGCGACGGCTCCGGCATTGCCGGTGACCGTGCGGATACCGCCCTTGTCGACGAGCTTGCGCAACATCGCCGGATCCGGCACGCCGTATTCCTGGCGCCGCAGGGACTGGCGGTAGTGGTCGTCGGGAGTCTCGCCCGGACAGCACACGAATCGCCTGTGCGAGCGCGGGATCAGCATCAGCGGTCCGTTGATGTCCAGGTTGTCGGTCAGGCTGATCGATACACTGAGCGCCCGCATGCCGGGCATGCCGTCTTCGACGTGCCAGGTCTCGAAATCCGAATGCCAGTAGAACTGCCTGCCGAAGAAACCGGGCTTGTAATTGAGGCGGCTCTGGTGGATGTAGACGTCGTCGTCCAGCAGGAACCGGGCCACGTCGGCCAGGCGCGAGTCGCGCGCCACCCGCGCGAACAACTTGCTGACCTTGTGCACGTCGAAGATCGAGCGCACGACCTTGCCGTTCGGTTCGAGGATGATCGACTCGTCTCTCGACCCGCTGTACTCCGTGCGCAGGCGGTCGCGTTCCTTGACAAGAGCCTCCAGCTCGGTCCTTTCGAATAGCTGACCCGCATCGAGGAAGCCATCCTTCCCGTAGGCTTCGATCTGTTGTGGCGTAAGCGGCGCGCCCGCCACACGATCGGAGTAGACGACAGGGTCTTCACGCTCGAGCAGCTCGCCGATTCCGCCTTGCCGGGACGGATACCTGTCTTTCTCTCGAGTCATCGTCAGATTCAGGCGCTCTTTTCGAGCGGCGCTGCCTCTGTCGGGTAGGCTCCACTATCGTCGTGGACTTCACTGCCGATGAGGGGAGGATTGAACACACAGGCGAGGACGAGCTGCGTCTCCGCGCGCAGCACATGCCGGTCATGCGCATCGAGTGCGTAGATCACGCCTGGATGGATCGCGTGGCGGGCACCGTCGGCCAGGTCTTCCACGGAGCCTCGGCCGGCGATGCAATACACGGACTCGAGGTGATTGCGGTAGTGCATCTCGAGCTCGGCGCCAGCATCGATCCGTGTGATATGGAAAGAGAAGCCCATCGCGTCGTCCTTGAGCAGCAGCCGGACACTGTTCCAGCCGTCGGAGTCGACGCGGCGACCGCTATCCTTGGCAACGTTGAAATCGCGGATGATCATTTCTGCCTCCTAGGCTGCGTCCTTGCGTGGCTGTTGCAGCGCTTCCGAGACCGAGCGCTCCAGCAACGTGAGGCCGCGGTCGAACGCGCTTTCGGTGATCGTAAGGGGGGCGAGGCACTTGACGATCTCGTCCTCGGGGCCGCTCGTTTCGATGATCAGGCCGCGATCGAAAGCGGCGCTGACCACGTCTGCGGCGACTTCCCCCGAGTCGAACAGGATGCCCTGCATCATGCCGCGGCCGCGCCGCTCGATCGCACGCGGCCCATGCTTGCGAACGATTGACTCGAGTCGATCGGTGAGCTGCTCGCTGCGTTCGCGGATCGTCTTCTCGAACGTGTTCTGGCGCCAGAACTCCCGCAGCGCGGCGGTTGCCGTGACGAAGGCATGGCAGTTGCCGCGGAAAGTGCCGTTGTGTTCGCCCGGCGCCCATTGATCGAAGCGACGGTCGATGAGGACCACCGACATCGGCAGGCCGTAGCCCGAGATTGACTTGGCCATGGTGACGATATCGGGCTTGACGCGGGCCGGTTCGAAGCTGAAGAAGGTTCCGGTGCGTCCGGCACCTGCCTGGATGTCGTCCACGATAAACAGGGCGCCATGCCGGCGTGTAATCCGGGCGACCTCGCGGAGCCATTCCTCGGAAGCCGCATTCAGACCGCCCTCGCCCTGCACGGTCTCGACGATGACGGCGGCCGGCGCATCGATGCCGCTCGAGGGATCCGACAGCAGCTCATCGAGATACGCGGCCGTGTCGACGCCCTCGCCGAAGTAGCCGTCGTAGGGCATACGGTCGACGCCGCCGAGCGGCATGCCGGCGCCGCCGCGATGGTGTTCATTGCCGGTGCAAGCGAGTGCGCCGAGGGTTACGCCATGGAAGCCGTTCGTGAATGCGATTATGGATTGCCGGCCCGTCACCTTGCGCGCCAGCTTGAGGGCGGCCTCGACCGCGTTCGCGCCCGTTGGGCCGGGAAATTGCACGACGTAGTCGAGGTCGCGAGGCGCGAGGATCGTCTCGGCGAACTCACGCAGAAAAGCTTCCTTGCCGTCGCTGTGCAGATCCAGCCCGTGCGCGATGCCGTCTCTGTCGATGTATTCCAGGAGCGCCTGCTTCAGCGCCGGGTGATTGTGGCCGTAATTCAACGACGAGCAACCCATGAGGAAGTCGAGGTATCGGGAACCGTCATCGGCATACAGATAGGCGCCCTGCGCGCGTGTGAAGAGTTTCGGAAAGGTTCTCGAATAGCTGCGTACAGACGATTCGAATTCTTCGAACGTGTCCGAAGGCGAATCGGTTTCACTCACTGGATTGGTAACAGACACTGCGGGTCCCCTTGGTTCGGAAAATGAGAGAGACGGCGGGTTTCGGATCGGCACTACTGCGCCGGGTCAGAATCGCCCGATCTCGATGAGATATTCGCCCTCGTGCCGGCCGTCGAAGTGGCGCTCGGCTTCGAAGTGCCTGCGCTCGGACATGTCCGCGTCCAAGCTGCCCGCAATGGAGCGAAACATCGCACGCGAGCGCTTGATTGGCTTTGGTCACGGTGGTCCGCAGGGCGCTGACGCCGGACTTCGACAGGCGCTGCAGAAGGGTGAGCAACATCCGCTTGCCGAGGCTCTCGCCTCTCGCATCCGGATGGACCGCCACTTGCCAGACGAACAGCGTTTCCGGTTCCGCGGGCAGACGGTACCCGGACACCCAACCGACCAACTCACCGGCCCGCTCGGCCACGATGCAGGTGTCCGAAAAGTCCGTGCACTGCAGCAGATTGCAGTACCGGGAGTTCTCGTCCAGGGGCGGACACACGCCTACCAGCCCGGAGACCGCCGGGCCATCTTCGGCAACTGGCCTGCGCATCACGATGGGGCACGCTTCCGTACGCGCCTTGTCCAGGGTGGGCTCGGGCATGGAGAGAAAGTTTACTAAGCTAAGTAATTTTAGTCAAACCAAGGCTCGGGACACAGCCTACCCGCCCGGTCAACCGGATGAACTATCATAACGTATTGTTTTATTGTATTATTTTTAACAAAGAGCTTTTGATGCCTTTTTGGCCTCGAAGCAATATTATTCATTTATTAAACTAATTTCCACCCGCGACGGTGATTTTCTGGCAATTTCAGGACAAATCTGTCAAAACGACCCATCCGCCAGGCGAAGCCGGTACCGGATGGACGATCGCTCCAATACAGCCTTGATCGCGCTGCGACGCATTCTGCGCGTCACGGAACTCAATGCGCGGGAACTCGCCGCCCATTCCGACTTCACAACCTCGCAACTGCTCGTCCTCCAGCACATCGCCCGCGAAGGCAAGGCGCTGCCGAGTGCCATCGCGAAGGCAGTCAAGCTGAAACAGGCAACCGTGACCGTGCTCCTGCAGAAACTCGAGAGCGCCGGATTCGTCACGCGGCGGCGCGACACCGAAGACCGCCGCCGAATCTGGATCGAGCTGAGCGACGCCGGCGCTGCGGCACTGCGGAAATCACCGGACCTGCTGCAGAACCGGTTCGAAAGGTCCTTCGACCGCCTCGACGACTGGGAACAAGCCATGATCGTCGCTGCACTAGAGCGCGTCGCGCACATACTCGATGCCGCCGAGCTCGATGCGTCGCCCGTGCTCGACGTCGGCAATCTCGATCGCCTGATCGAGTCCCGGGCCGAATCGGAAGGCGGCTAGGCTGCGACGCTACAAGTTCGGGTTGCGACAGGCCTCGATGTCGTCCTCGGTCAAACCGAGATCCTTGGCGGCCGCGGAAAGATCGTCGACCGTCGCTCCAGCGGAATAAACATCATTGGCCGTGCTCGCCAGGTCGTAGTTCCCCGACCGCGCCGCCGTGCGCGTGATCGCGCTCATGAGATGACCGAATCCCCTCTTCTTCTTCTGTGATGCCTGGGCTGCGGTTACCTTCTGCTGCAGGCAGGCCTGTTGAGCGGCCTGCAAGGCTTGCGGGTCCGGCGCCGCGGTGGGTGCGGCTGCCGTCGTCTCGGCCTGGCCCGAACGCTGCTTGTCCACCTCGGCCGACAGGACCCCCGCGAGCAGTGGCGAAACCTCGCCCGTCACGGGCATATCATTCTCGGCCTGGTACTTGGCGATAGCGACCGTCGTGTCCGTCGTCACATCGCCGCTGATGTTGCCCGGATCGTAGCCGAGCGCTACCAGGTCTTTCTGGACTCTCCGTGTCAGGTCGTCGGCCGAGGCAGTCGTTACGATGGCACACACCACAATACCGACGACCCAGGCAGTTTTCAGAACATTCATCGCTTTCTCCCCTCTCCGGATTTCCACCTTTCTTCTATCCGTGTTCACTATGTACTCGCAGTCCGTCACCGGGAACACTCGCCACTCGCCGACGGCTTGCCGCAATCGGCCTGGCTCTCCGCCTTTGCCGGATCGACTTCCGGCCGGAACCGGGCCGCAGTGCGATGCGGCCCATCCCGGTACAGCTCAAGGTCGATGTCGGAATACGGGAGCCCGAGCATCTTAAGGCTGCCAATGTAGATCCCCACTTTCGGGCCCGTATACGGGCCGAGCGGGCCGGCGATGACTGTCCCTGCGGTCTTGTTCCTGACGGAAAGGAAGTACGGGCCCTTCGCGCCGCCCGCATCTGTGTATCGGATGACGCCGATGCCTTTCTCGTCGATGTAGTACGGCAACACATCGTCACCCGCCGCTGCCGCAGCACCCATGCCCGGTATGCCTCCGCCCATCGTCGCCTGCGCAACTTCCATGGGATTCGGCATGCCGGTATTGCAGCGCATATCGACGACTTTCGATTCGATCTCGATGCCGCCGCCCGACGACATTTTCTTCATCATCTCTATCTGCGGACCCATCTGCCGCATGATCATGTCTCGCTGGCTCTTCGGCATCTGCGCAAGCTGCTCGTCCATTTCGGCCAACTTGGCCTGCGCTTCGGCCATCTGTGCCTTCTGCTTCTCGTCCATGATCCCGGAGATCTTCATCACCGAGAGAAATGGCCGATACAGTTCACCGCAACCGTCGACATGACGGTAGTCCTTGTCGTCGCGCTCGATCCGGATCGGCCGGGTCTGCTTGCCGTCGTCGAGTTCTCCGTCGATCTGCAGGCGCAGCGGTACATATGCGTTCGCGTCGACCCACATGTTCATGGTATTGAGCGTAATCTCCTGGCCATCGTCGGTAACCTGGCGCTGTCCGACGTCTTCGGCAACGATGTGAAACGCCTCGTTGCCGTCTATTGATTCCGTGCCGACGACGCGTGACTTGGCGGCAATCAGGTCTCGCGCGGCCGCACGTTCCTGCGCCATGGCCGCGGGATCGTCGCGCTTCGCCTGCTCTTCCTTGCCCCGCGCCGCGCCGCGCAGCATCATCGCGTACATCCCGGCCATACTCTTGGGATCCGGCGACAGCCAGGGCTGGTCCTTCGGCGCATCCATCAGCAGGTCGGTCATTCCGCCAGGAAGGTGCGCGTTTTGCATCTCCGCCTGCATTGCGTTGTGCGCCATCTCTCCTGCTTCCTCGATCTTGTCGGCGGCAGCGCGCAGCTGGGCCGGCGATGCACTGCTCCCGGCACCGGCAGCTTGACGCTGCTGCATTTCGCTCGGGGGAACCGTCCGCAAGACATACATCTGCTCCCCGTCGGAATTCTTCAGGCCTGGGACGGCCTGCGCTTCGTAGTAATCGATCTGGTCGATGCCCATCGTGCTTGTCCTGACGGTCACGTCCTTGTTGTCGCGGATTCCGGCCTGCTCCTGTTCTTCCATCTTGTCGTAAATCTGGAGCGGCGATTCCGCGAGGGACGCGGCTGGCAGTGCCGTCACGGCGATTGTGCAGATTCGAGTAATCGTTCGCATAGTGTGAGCGCTCCCTTCTTGTTCTCGATATGGAGCCGCTGCACGAACCCCGCACAACGACGCAGCCAGTTTAGCTCGGCGAGAAATATATTCCAGTCGAACGCGGCGAGCAGAGCAAAATGCGTTACACTTCGCCGGCAGGATACGTGCAACACCTGATGCCACGTCATAACAACTGGCCCCAGTTGCCGCCAACAGCCGATGCGGTCCCCGCCGATAAAAATCTGTGACATCGTGCAGTTCTTCAGTCCGATGAGCGGCGGCGTGCGCCGCTACGTCGAGGAGAAGGCTCGCTATCTGCTGGCGAACACGCCGCATGAGCATGCACTTGTCATCCCGTCACATCGGGATGCAGTGACGCGGCTGGAGCACCGCTCGATCCACGAGATCCGTAGCCCGCGGCTGATCGGCTCGGCCAGCTACCGCATTCTGATGAACCGGAAGAAGATCCTTGCCGCCGTCGCCGGGGAACGCCCGGACATCATCGAGACGGGCGATCCCTATCGCGCGGCCTGGATCGGGCTCGAAGCCGCGCGACGCAACGACATCCCGATCGTCGCGTACTATCACTCGGACTACCCGAGGGCGCTCGGCCGCACCCTCAAGAAGTACGCCGGCAGACACGTTGGTTCGATGGTGGCACCGGTCATCAGGAATTATCTCATCCGTCTATATAGCCGCATGTCGGCCACTGTCGTGCCGAGTCAGCATTGTTTCGACGCGCTGGAAGCGATCGGAATCCAGCGGCTCGTTCGGATCCCTCTCGGCACCAACCTCGATGTGTTCTATCCGCGTGACAGCCACGATCGCATACGCCGTGAACTCGGCCTCGAGTCCGGCACGCGGTTGCTGCTCTATGTCGGTCGCCTGGCTCGGGAAAAAAACATCCGCAGCCTGTTTGAGATGATGGAAAAGCTCCGGGAGGACGGGGGGATGCATCACTTGCTGATCGTCGGTGACGGTGAAAAGCGTGACGACGTGGAAGAAAAGGCACGGGAAGTAGACTGGCTGACCTGGCTACCGTACACCGATTCGCGCGAACGCCTGGCCGATCTGTATTCGGCCGCTGACCTGTTCGTACATGCAGGCAACCGCGAGACCTTCGGCCTCGTCTCACTGGAAGCACAGGCCTGCGGTACCCGCGTGCTGGCAGTGCGCGGCGGCGGTCTCGACGAGAGCCTGCGCTATGAGAGACGACCCGTGATGGCGAGGGATACTTCCGGCACTGCGTTGGCATTCGCCGTGCGGCACATCGAAAAGCTCGACGATACGTCCGCCGAACGCCAGGCGCGGCACTTCGGCATCGCGCGGCATTACTCCTGGGGTTCGACCTTCGAGCGGCTGAGCGCGCTGTACCTCAGCCTCGCCAGGCCCGAAATGACTGCACAGGGAACCAGTGCCAGCGAAGAACCGGCCGGAGATTCGGCGTTCGTCTCTCGTTGACCTTCACGCGCTGCGTCCCTTACATCGATCCCGCCAGATTCAGGAAGACTCCCTGATGGTCGTAGTTCAGGTCCGTGAGATCGTCGGAAAAGTCGGTGAAGTTGTAACCGAGCCCGACCTTGAAATGATCGCCCAGGTAGCGCGAGACCGTCGTGAGCACACCGGCGCGGCGCTCGCCGATGTCCGACATCCCGAGCATGCGCGTCTCCACCAGTAACTCCCAGTTCTCCCGGAACCGGTAGTCCCCGCGGATCACATACAGGCTCGCGTTGTTGGAGAAGAATTCCGGATTTTCGCGATCCAGGCTGACCATGCCGAGACGATAGGCGTACTTGCCCCCGATCGTAACCTGTGGGGTGATGTCATAGGTGATGTCGACCGCTGCGATATGACTCTTCTGGAGGAATTCTGCCGTCACATTCTGCGGCCCAATCTGCTCCGACGTCGGGACGTTGTAAAAATATGTGTACTTGACCAGCGTGTTGAGACGGTCGTTATCGATCGGACGGTACGCGAAACCGAAGACCGCCTCGGTGAACCCGCCATCGTAGAACGTGCCGAGTGAACTCTCACTCTGCGAATGGTTCAGCTTGCCCAGCAGACGCGCTCCGGGGTTCACCTGGTACTTGAAGCTGTTCTTGAACAACCAGGTCCTGCGCTCGGTAAGCTGCAGATCGAGCTGCTGCTGGTCGTCATTGCGATATTCGATAGCGCTCGAGAACTGCAGAGCATCCGAACCGTAGCCCATCTGTACGCCGGCGGCGACGCGATCGGTTTGTGCCCCCGTCTGCACGTTCTGCAGAGTGCCGATATCGGTCTTTATGCCGAAGTTCCATTTCTCTGTCGGCGCAAAACTGATGCCGGTTGCATGCGTCAGCCCGGTCATCGCGTCATTCTCGTGGTAGTGCTCCTCGAGAAACACGCTCGTGCTATCGCCCAGTCGTGTCTTGATACCCGCGACGAGATTTCCTTCGCTGCCACGCATCGTGGACTGCATGGCATTGTCCGTGCGCTCGTTCTCGAGCGCGTAATTTACATACAGACTCGTCCGCTCGGAATGCATGTAGGTGGTCCCGAGCTTGCCGCCCATGCCGAGGTCACCATCCGACACTTCTGCATCGATTCGCAACTTGTCCATCAATTGATACGAACCACCGACGCCGGTGCGGGCATTCTCCTGCCGGTTGCCTGTCACAGACACCGTGTCCTGGGTAAACATGTACCCGTTCCAGGTTGACCCGGTATCGTAACCGACCTGAAGTGTCGCATCCGCGCGTTCACCCTGTTCCTGTGTCAGAGGCACGATGATGGCGCTGTCGGTACGCTCGTCTTTCCTGTATCCGGCGCGGATTGTCCAATGCTGGCCGAACTTGTAGCCCACGTTGAGCTCCTGCGCTTTCAGTTCGATGCCCTGGTCCTGGACCCGGTTGTCAATCTTTGCTCCAACGGAGAACCTGTCGCCGATCGGAACGGTGAAGGCGCCGCCGTAATTCCGGGTATCGGTGAGCGTCGTGAGCCCGGGTGCCGAGTAGCCTGCGTCCGCGTCCTGCACGTACAGGTTGAGCTTGCCCTCGGTAAAGTCGACGAAATCGCCCAAATCCACACTGATATCGGCGCGCTGCGCCCGTGCTTCGGCGTCGACGAACGAGGCCGGGTCGTAGGCCTGGAATCCGAAGCCGCCGTCCTGCGACATTACCGGCAGCGAGACCAGCCCTTTGCTCTTGCCCTGTTGCAGCTTCAACCAGGATCCGGCGCTCCAGCGGAACGTCAGGTCCGCTCCGTTCAGGTTGCTGTCGGAAGCGTCTTCCTTGTTGGCATTTGCAGTAACTCCGAGTTTGACGTGGTCGCCGAACCAGTAGTGCGCCTGGCCGCCCGTGGCCATTGCGTCGATCTGGTCGAATCCGGGCGTGTACTCGTAGCGCACTACCAGGTAGGCCTCGTCACCCGACAACGCACCGCTGCGGACGAGCAGATTGTCGTCCACTGTCGACGCCAGCGGTTCGACGAGTACGATCCTTCCCTGCAGGTAATCGATATCGTAGTCCATCACAGGCATCAGGTTGACTACACCGGTGACGATGCCCGACGCCTTGTCTCGAATCTCGATGCGAACGCGTTCGGATCCCGCGAGCAGGTCCTGCCGTTGCAGGAAGTACAGTGACCCGCCCGTGCCACGGAATTCCTCCCGGCTGGCGACAGTTCCGGGTTGGGCCGCGAAAGTATCGACCGCGAAGCGCTTGTCGCCGAACCCGGTTGCCGCGTCCGATTCGAAGTGCAGATCCATCCCGTAGAGGCCGCGATCGACCTGTGCGAGCTCGTTATTCATGTAGGCGATTCGCAGATTGCCCCATTCGCCGTAGTTGCCGCCTTTCGCGAGCCGTACGTAGAACTTGCCCATGCTGGGCGCCATTTCCTCGACGGTCCCGTCATCGCCGAAGGTCGGGTAGTAGTAGTCCGGGTCGATACGGCGGAAGAGTGAGTCCGGAGACTTGTCCATGAAATTGCTGAAGATGTCGCCGAGCGCCCCTTCCCCGGTGTCCGCGCCCGCGGTCAGTTTCCAGTGCTCGCCGAACTTGCCGTTGACGAAGAACGCGAGACGGCCATCGCTGTTCGAGGTGTAGTCGTAGTCGGAATTCTGTCCCTGCAGTAGTTCGATCGGTCCGTTCGTGGAGCCTTGCGCCAGCGTCAGGTCGGCCGTACCGACGTAGAACCAGTCGTTCGATTTCAGCTCGAGATCGCGCTGGTACAGCTTCCCCTTGTCGTCGGCGTCGACGACGGCGACCTCCACGGTGTGGGTGCCTTCCGGCAGGATTTCCTCGGTGACGAAGCTACCGGATTCGTCGACGGGAACCGGTCGTCCTGCCACCAGCACCTTGTTGTCAGGCGGGACATTGTTGCCACGGACACTGACCGTGCCGCTGCCCAGGCCGATATTATGAAGGCCGAGCTGATCCTCTCCGTAGGCCGAGAACAGCATCGGCGCGGGCCCCGTGTCCGGCGCTTCATTTTGGGGCTCGTCTTGTGCAGGATCGAGGTAGACCAGGTACAAGGGTTGCGGTTGCGTTTCATCGAAATTGCCGCTCTTGCCGTAAGCGCGCAACACGTAGGAGAGTTCCTTCGCAGGTACCCTGAGCACGTCCGACGGCGGCGTCCATTCCGCTTCACCGTGGTCACCGATTTTGATGACGTCGAGCGGTTCCGACTCGAGAGATACGCCCGGCTCGAATATCCGTACCTCGGCGCGCTGGATGAATGTCGAATAATTCGTATACATCCGGAAGCGCACCGGCGGTGCGGAGTCGTATTCCCATATTACGTAGCCACCGGTCATACCGCTGGAGAAACCGCTGGACAAGCCGCTGGACAAGCCCCGACTGCCGATCCCGGACTTCCTCGATACCATTACCCGGGTCGGCGCCGCGGCGACGCTGAGTCGCGGAGCCGAGCGCAGATTGTCGAATCCGAACTGGATATCCGCGTGGTCCATCGCGACGTCGGTGCAACGCTGGATGTCGGACGAACTGCGCTTGGGATCATCGATGGGCTTGCCGTCGACGGTAATGCGCATGAGATTCAGTCCCAGCGGGTTCTGAGGCGTCAGCTCGCGCGTCAGCCTGGTGATGTCGACGCCCTCGTAGTCGTCCAGGATCGCAAGTTCGTCGTAGACAACCTGGACTGCCACGTACGAGTTGTCACTCTCGGTGAAACCGGCATTGACGACGTCCGCCGAGTGCACGTAGCCACGCCCCTCGAACTCGGCCTGGCTCGGCTCGATGTGCATCTCGTCGGCCACCTGCTCCATCGCACGCCGGGCGCGTGATGCCGACAGGCCGATATCGTCGCCATACACTGCGGCCGTCCGGCGTTCCAGCCGTTCGTTGCGCGTGTAACCGACGAAACGCAGGCGCGGGTTGGTCTTGTCGGCGACGTCATCGAGTGCCCGAGCGAGAACGTCGTCATATCCCGGCGGGATTACCGGTTGTCCGTCGACAAAATCGATGTCCTCGATGTGACCCCAGGGCGGATCGTAGATCCGCGTTACTGTCTCGGCGCCGGGATCACCCGGACAGAGCTGCGGTTCGTCCGGCAATTCCTGTAGCGGGTCGTCATACCAGAACTCGGCCTCGACGCGCCGGTTGAGGGCGCGGCCGTTGGCTGTCGCGTTCGACCCCAGCGGCTTCTGCGCACCCTTGCCGTCGCTTTCGATCGCGTCGGTCGGCAGACGCAGCTTGTCCTGAACCGCCAGCGCGACCCGGCGCGCGCGGGCCTTGGACAGTCCCACCTCATCGCCGTAGATCCGCTGGACACGGCCGGTGAGTGGCTGATCATCGGTATAGCCGACGAATTTGACGACCACGTTCTGCTTGTCGCCGAGGTTCTCCAGCGCCTGCCGGATCTGCCCGATGTACACGTCGTCGACGTCGATCGAATCTGCCCCGTAGTGCAAGGGTGCGACGAGATTCTGTATCCGTGCCCGTTTCGAGTGGCCATCGACGTAGCGCAGCTTGCAGACCGTCTCCATGCGACACACCTTGACGCGCTGGATCTCGTTGGGCACGAGGAACTCCTCCAGTGCGGCTTTCTTCCTGACCTCGTCGTACCAGACCTCGACCTCGACGCGGCGGTTGAGCGCCCGCCCTTCCTCGGTATCATTGCTCGCGACCGGTTTCGTATCGCCTGCCCATTCGTAGGAGACTGCCTCCGGCGGCAGGGCCAGCGCCGTCTGGAAGTACTCCGCAACCTGGCCGGCGCGCTCCCGTGACAGCCCGAAGTTGTCGCCGTAGATCGCTGCGAGCGTCGGCGAAAGGGGCTGGTTGTCGGCATGTCCGATCAGGTGCAGCCGCACGTGGAGGCGGTCCCGCATGCGATCGAGAATGTCTGCCAGTGACTCGACCGTCGACTCCGGGATGTCGGCCACGCCGGATTCGAAATGGATGGGCGGCACGAGGTTACTCAGCTTGATGGTATCCAGCGTGTCCTTGAGCGTCTCCCGCGTCTCGAGAGAGTCGCCCTGCTCCGCGCTCTCCTCCCCGGGATCCATGACCCACTCCCGGAATGGTGTATCGAGCGGCAAGTTGCGTTCAACCGCCTCGCCCAGCGGTGCCTTGTCGACCTCCGCTGCGTGAACCGCCGTTATCAGCATTGCGGCCATTGCCATCATCAGGGGCCATCGAAGGAGCGCACTCATCGGCTCGTCCCCTCTTCCGGCGTCGGTGGCGGCCCGCCGAGGCGCCAGTACACTTCCGACTCGATGACGAGCTTGTAGCAGCAGTCCAGCGCCTCCCAGTCGCTCATGATGCGTTTGCGCACTGCCTCGATGCGCCGCTTCACGAGTGCCTCCGGCTCGACGTCGGCGACATAGGCCAGCCGGAGAACCGCGGGTCCTTTCTGCAATTCGGACAGCAGCAGGTTGAATCGCGGCAGCCATTGCTGCCGTATCTCGACCGAGCCGGACTTGAAGACCCCGTCGGCGATATCGAGGCCGACGACGCGGTGGATGGACGCGCCGAAGTTGATCTTCAGCGCCTTGCCGCGTGTCGCTCTCTGCATCTGGACGGGACGCGTGGACGGCCGGTATCCGCTCGGCAGGCTCCTGTCATCCAGCTTCAATACGAAATTGCTTCCGCGCATCTCGTTCGGCGTGATGGCACAGGTAATGTGGTACCGGCCATAGGCATCGGTCGTCGCGGCCAGTCCGCTCGCGGTGACGACGCGCACGCCGGCAAGCCCCGCCTCGTCACCGTCCTGGTATCCGTTGCGATTGTTGTCGTCGAAGACCTTGCCAGTTACGTCCGTGCAGTCGAACGTGGGATCGGGTACCAGGCGCACGGTCGCTTCGGCTTCCTCTGACATCGCCGTACCCGACAGGGAGTTCACAGCCTGCGCCCGATTGACGAATTCGCCTTCGGTGACGCCGGCGCCGACGGCCAGCAGCAACTTGATCTCGTGCGTTCCGTCCGTCTGCAGCGTCAGGTTCTGCCAATGCAGTTGACGGCCTACGACTTCCGGTTCGGTCGGGACGCCGTCGAAACGTGCCGACCCCTCGACGTAGTGGAATCCCGCCGGGAAGCGGTCGACGACGGTCACGTCCTGCAGGTCGACGCCGAACGAGTTGCTGACCGTGATCACATAGGGCACGAGCTGGCCGCGGGTCACGTTCAGCATCGGCGTGGTCTTGGTCACTGCGACGGAGCCGCCGAGCCTCGGATCGAGGGGAATGTGATTATTGAACAGCTGGCTGGACCCGGGTACCCGGCTGCCGTCGAGCCTCAGGAACAGGTGATAATTCGTGGCGGGGCTTCGTGCCGAGACGGACGGTGGCGGCTGGAATTCCGAGGGCTGGGCTTCGCAGTAGTCGGCCGTGGCAAGGACCGCGTCGTTCGTGGAACCCGGACAGGACGGCACATCGAACGGCTGTGTCGACGGGTCCGAAGTCGGCGGAATGAGTTCCGATACGCCGGACGGTGTAATTGCTGCCCGGCGGGGTCACACGAATCAGGTAATTCAGACCGCTCGGACAGGCCGGATCCGAGAAGTTGATGTCGAATTTGTAGTAGCCGTTGGAAACGGTCACCTGGTCCTGCTGGTTCGGATCGTCGAAGCAGATATCCGGCACGGCCGTGCCGTTGCGGACATCGACCAGCGTCACCGTCGCGCCGGCGATCGGCGTACGCGCCACCGAATCGTAGACGACGCCGTCGGGATCGACGGGCATGTTCAAGTCCAGCAGGTTACTCCCCTCCTGCACGTCGATATCGTCGATCCGCTGCAGCCCGTCGGTGAAGTCGGAGTCCGTTTCACCCATCAGCGCCGTCGCAGTCGTCGCGCCCGGGGCGCTGAAGCGCAGCGAGTACAGGGTATCCGGGTCGTAGCTCGGCGTGACGCCTGCGAACTGGTAGTGGCCGTCCACGTCGGTGAGCATGGACCGCACCGGCTCGCCAGCGAGCAGCAGTTCGACCGTCCAGCCCTCGAGCGGCCGCTCGGCGTCGCCCTTGGTGTTGCCGTGGTCGGCATCGTGCCAGACGTAGCCGCTGAGCATGCCGGCATCCGGCATGGCACCGACGTCGATCGAGACGCTGGCCTCCGCCCATTGCGGCGGATCGTTCCACTGGACCCGGCCCGTGTTCGTAATGGTCGTACCCTCGACCAGGGTCGGATCGATGACCGCCCTGAATCGCAGGATGACCGATTCGTTCGGCTGCAGTGCTCCGTATATCGGTGGAGTAATCCGCGCTGATGAGGTTGCCGGTGACGCTGACGCCGTTGCCAGCCCGTTCATCGTCGCGGACATGTCGACGTAGCTGAGGTAGCCCGGATTGACTTCGTCGAGATCGTCGGTGAGGGCGACGTAGTACGCCGGCACCGCGGCGACGTTCCTCACCGTGACGGTGTACTCGAGTGTGGCGCCCGGCATCGCCGGACCGCCGCCGACGACCGCTACTTCCTTGACGATCGACAGTGCCTGCGCATCGCCGACGACGACCACGGTCGGCTCCGGACCCGTGGCGGGGTTACCGTCGCCATCGGTCAGGAGGTTCGGCCGCTCGGCGCTGTACACGACAGCCTGGTTGGTGATCAGGGTCCCGGCCGGGACGCCGGCATTCACCTGCATGTCGTACTGCACGACCGCCGCCTGCCCGGGGCTGAGCACGCCTTCGCCGGCGCCGGGCACCGGCGGCGTCAGGTCGGCCGAGCTGACGTCGACGCCGGCGACCAGCGGGAACGTGCCACCGTCCGGCTGACCGATTGCCAGGCCGTTAAGGGTCGTCGAATCGGCGACGTAGCTCACGTTGGCCGGCACGACGTCGGTCAGCTTCACGGCCGTGGCGGGGACCGTACCGTTGTTGTAGATCGTGATCGTGTAGCGCACGACGTCGCCGGGATCGACGATGCCGGGCGTGCCGTTGTCGACCTGCAGTGCGGCCGACTTGGGCGCAAACAGCAGCGGGAAATTGCCGACGACGTCCCGCGTCGGGTCGTCCGCTACGGGCGTGCGTGGATCATCCGACGGCTGGTCGGCGATGGCCTGATCGGCCGCGCTGACGAACGCCTGGTTGGAGATGACGGTGCCGTCCGGCACGTCAGGGTACACGACCACGTCGAACACCAGCGTCGCGACTCCATCCGGTACCTGCGCATTCAACACGCCCGGCGTCGTATCGGCCGGCGCATTGATCAGGATGCCGTCGATCAACGGCGACGTGCCGTTCGCGGCGTCGGGCACGGCCGTACCATTCAGCGTCGTACTACCGGCAACGTAGGTCGTGTTCCCTGGCACGAGGTCAACCAGCGTGACGCCGGTCGCGTTTTCCGTGCCGATGTTTCCGATAGTTATCGTGTAACGCAGCGTTTCGCCGGCAAGCAAAATATTCGGGTCGCCGGTGATGTATGCAGAAGTCTTCTCGATCAGGAAATCCGGTGCCGATTGGATCAGGATCTGCGTCGGATCTTCGTCACCCGATACGTTCGGATCCGAAGCACCGTTGACATTCGGGTCGTCACTTACGGCGGCCGAATAGTCGTCGAACAGCAACTCGGACTGGTTATAGACGATCGTGTCGTTCGCAATGACAGGGGCGAGCTGGACCTCGAACTCGATCAGGACACTTGTGCCCTGCCCGCCAATGCTCAGGTTGCGTACGTCCAGCAGGCCGGTACCGGCCGCACCGCCGTTCGCGTCCGTGTTGCCGGCATCCGCACCTGCCGGCAGCGTTACGACATTTAGCGTGCCCGCCTGGAAGGACGGGTCCGCGTTGAGGCGGTCGAGTTCGTCCGCGATCCGGAAATCGCTAATGGGCACGTCGCCCAGGTTTTCGATATAGAGCCGGTAGCGCAGGGTATCGCCCGGTGTCGCGACGGTACCGGGGTCCTCTGCCGTCGTCACATTCGAGACCGTCTTCTCGAAGCGAAGCACTGGCAGGTTGACAGTGACGCTGTGCGCGTCCTCGTGGTCGCCGACGCCCACGGTGCCGTCGGTCAACGTGCGCAGGTAAACGGTCGAGCCGTCGTCGTTAGTCCACCTGGTGGCACCGGCAACGTTTGTCAGCGTAATATTATTCTGGGAATCGGTATCGAGCTGCGTGCGGTACCGGATCATCAAAAGCTCGTTCACACCGATCACCGAGGCGGCGCTCAGCGTGCCGAGCGTAAGCTCGCACGCGGCGCCATCGTAGGCGAGCGAGTAGTCCACGCCTTCGACCAGCGGGCCTTTCCCGGGTACCGGTGTGACGCCATCCGCCTCAAACACGCGCGCGCTCATGACCTGTGGCGTCGTATCGCACATGCCGCCTGTCGGGCCATCGGGCAGGCGGTCGACGAGCGTCACATTGTACGCGTCGGCTTTGCTTGCATTCTGCACGGCGATGGAGAAATCGCCCCACTCGGCAATTCGCATCGTCGCCGGACCCGTTTTCGCGACTGTGAGTCCCGGCGGCAACGTGAAATCCCCGACCAGGCCGGAGCTGTTGACGGTGCCGCCTTCTCTCGTGATGAATTCATCGACCGGATTCCCGTTATCAAGGAAGTTCATCGCCAACGTGTAATCCACGCCATCGACGTTGAATGTCGTTGGCTCGGCCGAGGCGACGATCGTCACGCGGTCCGTGCACCCCTCTCCGGGCGGTGTCGGATAGGGACAAGGGTCCAGGTCGTTCGGAGTTTCTTCGTGATTAAACGTGAACGTGAAGGTCAGCGGGCCGGTTGGCACGCCGTCCACAGCAAGCACGAGCTGCACATCGAGCTGGACTGAAGTCAGGGAGGGATCGCCTACCTCGAAATTCCGATGTGTAAACGTCCCGAGAGAAAAGTACGGGATCGGCCCCGGCAAAGTGAAAGGAGGCGGAAGGTTTGCGGTGAAGTCATAGCCGCTTTGCGAGCCCGACGTGGTGCCCCAGCTGATGCTCGAGACCGGGTCGCCGTTGGTAATGACGGGATCGCCCGGCTGGCTTCCGGGAACGTTGTCCACCGGGTCATGCCAGTATCCGACAACGGATACAAACGTAATCTCGGCGGCCGAAGCGCTCCCGGTCGGAACCAGGGCAAACGAGGCGAGAAGCAGCACGGTAACCGCAAACCACCGACATGGTTGTCGCCGGCACACGCCGACGTTTGACCGTGCTTCCTTGTGGGCCATCTCTCTCGCCAACTGGTGTGCGCTCCATGCGCGCCGAGGACAGCCCGTTCTTGCCGGCTTGGATTCGGGCGGTCCCGCTGCCATGGGTTTCGAAACCCTCAGGCCGGTAACTTTGCGTCACCACCTTTCGGTGGTTTTGCCTTTGTCTGAATCTGAGTGCGACTATGGCAAATGCATATTGGCCTTATCGTGAACTGGATCACAAAATCCGGTGCCTTTCTGACGCGCGTGCTCGTCGCTGGAGGGCCTGCCACGTCTTGGTTTCCGGCGAGTCCGGAAGGAAATCAGCGGACATCACGGCGCCATGATCCAGAATCTGCCCGGAACGGGGCTGTTCACCTGATTATGTTCAGCGAACCAGCGGATCAGGCTGCAGGCAGGAAATCGATCGGGTAGATGATCGTCATCGCTACGATGTCTTCTTTCGCACCGAAGTCGAACGTCCGCACCCGATCGACGACCTGTTGTGCCAGCATGGGAGCACCCATGTCAGATGATTGCAGTTGGCACAGTGAAACCGATCCGTCCGGCTCGATAGTGAGCTTGATGACGATCTGCCCGCGCAATGTCGGGTTCTCGCGCAGCGCGCGGTTGTACAGCCGATACAGTGCGGCCTTGTATCGATCGAATACAATCTGTATCTCTTCATCTGTCCGGCCGGCCGAGGCACCGCCGGCGAGCGGTCGATCAGGCCCGTCGCCGCCGCCGATCGTGCTTGCAACTCGACTGAGCGCCACGCCCTCCATCGACCCTCCGCCGCCGCCGAAATCGCGACTTATGCTGGCGAGGTTGATGCCGCCGCTGGATCCCTGCGCCGAGGTCGTCACCATCATCCGTTCCGGCCGTCCAGCGCTATTTTCGCCCGCGTTCGTGAGTCGCGCCTGAGAGCCGAGCTGTGCTGTCGGCCGAACCCGGGCCCGGCTGGCGATACTGTCGCTGAATGCCAGGATTCCCTTCGACTTAACCTGTTCCTTCGTATCCGGTTGCGGGTTCTGCGCCATTGCCGGCGTCTGTTCGGGCAACGGTTCCGGCTGCTCCTCGACCGGTTTCGGTTCCGGCGTCTCCTCCTCCGGTGTGGGCTGCGCCACGGGTTCGGGCGGCGGTGGCGGTGTCCGTTCCTGACGCACCAGCTTCGCGACGCGCTCCGGCAGCTCGATCTGCTCTTCCCGGGGAACCAGCGGCAGCGCAATGACGCTGAGCAGAAACGCAATGGCGATGGAAGCAGCCAGCGACGTCGCAAGAGACCGCCGGAAGCGCTCGTCCTCCTGGCAACCTCTTGCCCACGGCATGACCTGCAGCCGTGCCTCGACATCGTCGGCTTCTCGCTCGACGATCCATTCGTTGTTGCGGCTCTCTGCCTGCTCGATGACGTCTTGCAGGTCATAATGCAGGTAGTCGAGAGTAGCGTTTTGCCTGTTGATCTCCTCGACGATGGATTCCCGGCGACTCTCGACGCGAGCGATCTCATTGTTGTATTCGGTTATCTTCCTGCGGGCATGATGAAGACGGGAGTCGTGTGGAACGCCGTTGCCGTCCTCCCAGAACATATCGCCTGCACCAATAGCATCGAGCTCTTCCAGCGACCCACAGATCCGGGAAAGCAGTTCGTAACGATGGTTGTCCTGGGCCAGCGTCTCGAGCTCGGCGTCCGCCGCCCGCAGGTCCGCCTCCAGTCCGTCGAGTTCGCGCTCCGAGCGCTCGACTTCCTGGCGTAACGATTGTTCCTGTTCAGAGTGTTCCGAACTCACAGCGTCACGTTCATCCCTGAATTACTGGTTAGCCGCCACCTGCGCAGGCTTCTGGATCACAGCCAGCGACACGTTCTCGTAGCCCTCTCCGGTGCAGGCCGACATGATCCTCCTGACCACGATGAACGGCACCGACTTGTCCGCCAGGACGGTGACCTCACGGCTGTCCGCGACCGATAGCGTCGCAGGCCCGATAATATTCTCCTTAAGTTCGGCGAGGCGCGCCGCCAGAGGATCCAGCGAGCCCTTCCGGCCCTCCAGGATGTCCGAGACCTTGCCGACGAGTTTGCCCTGTACCAGAACATCCTCCGGACTGACGGAGACCACGACCGTTTCACGAGGCTTGGTCTCCTCGCGCGATTCCGGCAGCTTCACGTCCTTTGGCGATTCCACGAGTTCGACTGAACCGGAATTGACGAGAAGGAAGAACACGAGAATCGTGAACACGTCCATTAGCGAAGTCAGATTCATCTTTGCAATCTTCTTTCGATTACGGGACATCCGCTTGATGCGTCGCGTATTCCTCATGGCGCATCACCGACAGATATATCGGAGAATAGAGAATACACTTCGAACTCTTCCTCGCCGTTCTCGCCAACGGTCGGCACTTCGACACTCCTCACGATGTCCATGACCTGGATCAGATAATCGTACGGCATGCGTGCTTCCATGAGCACGGATGCCGCGTCCTGGGCAGGGTAGGTTCTCTTGAGCTCGACCATGAAGTCGGACAGCTTCTGAAGATCGGGCTCGCCGTCCTTGTCCGGAATCGTCGCGATTACCGACCTCCCGTTAGTTATCTGGATCAGGTCATCCCGAACGATAATCTCGGGCTGGAACCCTTCTTCGTGTTGCGAAGGTCCGCCCGAGGTGCTGGGGAGATTGAGTTCCACGATGGTCAATCTCGAGAACACGGCCGTAATGAGCAGGAACGGTACCAGCACCACCATGAGATTGAGGAAGGTGGTTACGTCCAGTTCGTGCTCAGGCTTGCTCCGGCGATTGTAGTGGTGTCGCCTCGCCATTTGAGTCTATGCCTCAGCTGCCCGTTTCGCCCTTCTCGTGAACACGTTGAGCGCCTTGACCGTAGCCATCTCCAGACTGTCGACGATATCGCCGGTCTTGTTCGTCAGAACGGCATGCGTGATGAGCAACGGGATGGCGACCATCAGGCCGAAAGCCGTGGTATTCATCGCGACCGATATGCTCGCTGACAAGAGATCTGCTTTTTCAGCCGGATTTGCATTTGCGACCGCGGTGAACGCCTGGATCAGGCCCATGATCGTGCCCAGCAGCCCAAGCAGTGTGGCGATACTCGAGGCGAGTGCGACGTATCCAGTTCGCTTCTCGAGGCGCGGGACGATCTCCATCATGCTCTCTTCCATGGCGATCTCGATATCTTCCCGACGACGCACTGCACCTTGCAGCGAGAGTCCCATATTCAGGACCTGGGAAATGGTGGATTCGTCCTTGCTGGTCATTTCGCGTGCTTCGTCGAACTCGCCGTTTGCAAGCAGGGGCTGCACCTTGTCCCAAACGGCCTTGTTTTTGCTCGTGACCATCGTCAGCGTGATGTAACGTTCGACTGCGATCGCGACTCCGACGGCGAATACGACCAGTATCGGATACATGAAGATACCGCCCGACCCGAAGAAACCTACAATCGAATACAGAAAGTCCATTGGTACATCCTCATTTAACAAAATGCTCCGGGAGCAATCCCGAGACAGGCGCTAGCATAGATGCAGATCACAACCGCTTATGTGACGTAGCGCACGCTAAAGCCTTATGTCTGCTTTCCCGAGCGGATCTCGTAAAAATCCAGCTCGCGCAGGAAAACCTCCTTGTCCACGGGCTGTGCCCGGTCATCCAGCGTATCCGACAGATCGATGTCATCGCCCAGTTCGGATGACTTCCAGGGCACGATGACCAGCGATTTCGGCGCTTCCTCGTTGCCGAGGATCGACATGCCGGAAAGGGTCTTCGGATTGTCGACGCTGTCGCCCTGCTTCTTTGCCGGCTGCGTATCGGCTTCGGGCTTTTCAGCGCCAGTCTCCTCATCGGGCCAGCAAGGACCGCATGCTAAGCACACCAGCGCGAAAACCAACAACGTTCGTTTCACTGTCCCTTCTCCGCCTGTCCCAGACGATTGCGGATATCCGCGATCCATATCGTCACTTCTTCGTCGCCCGGCACCGTCTTCATGTAGGCTTCGTATTGCGTCAGTGCGCAGTCGAGATCGCCGAGATAGAGGTCACACAGCACGCCCAGGTTGCGTCTCGCGTAGTGGTAGCCCGGATAGACCGCCAGGGCAGCCTCATAATCCCGTTTCGCCTCTGCGAAATGGCCGGTCTTGCGATGTACGATACCGAGTTCATTGAGCGCGATCGGGTGATCAGGATTCGATTCGAGTGCGAGTCTTAGATTCTTTTCGGCAGCATCCAGGTCGCCGACGCGCTCATAAGCGATCCCGAGATCGATACGAGGGGCGCTCAGATCTGGTGCGGCGTCAGCTACGGACTCGAGCAGCTGTACACCCTCGTCCAGTTGGCCCTGCTCGAGTAGTGCGAGCGCCCGGTCGTAATCGACTCGCGTATCGTTGCTGATGCGGGCTTCCTCCGTAATCGTGAAACCGACGGAATCCTGGATCTCGATCCTGGCCGGTGCCCGCTTCGACTCGACGGATGCGCAAGCGCTGATGATGACCGCCAGCGAGGCCACCAGTATCGTGGTTCGGGTTTTGACAGGTCGGACGGAGTTCATGGCTGCTGGTCTCGACTATTGCTCAGGATGGCTGCCAGCCTCGTTCGCCACCTGCACAGCAGTGTTCGATGGCTGTGCCGGCTCCCGGGACTGCAGATTCTCCGTGTTTTCCTGCTGATCGACTGGAACCGGCGGCGGCGCAATCGGCATGCGGTATGCGTACGAATCGATCGACCCGAGGTAGCCGCTGCTGATCTCGTTCTTGGCATAACGTCCCGGCATCAGAACCGCGAGCTTGTCCATACTCTGCTGTACCCAGCTGTTGTAGACGCCGCTCGCAAGTAATTCGTGGTTCTGCTCGTGAATCTCGATTGCGCGCTCTTCGAACGGATAGGCTTGTTCCTCGATGGCCATTTCGTAGTCGGCCTTTTCCTCCTTGCTCAGTCCGGCCGGGCGTTCCGAGTTGGTGAGCGCCTGGCTGAACCCGTAGTAGGTCTCCGCTATGTAGTAGGTCGCCGCGGCCGTTACCTCGGCGACCTGGTAATCGACCAATCCCTCGAAGGCCTGCATTGCAGCATCCATCCGCTTCTGCTTTTCGGCCAGGCTCTTTTCGAAAGGCTGTACGAGCGGCAATTCCTCGAAGGAATTGAATGCTTTCTCCGCCAGTACCAATGCAGCTTTTGCCGCGAGGTACCTGCTCCGATCCGTCCGGTCTTCGCCGGCATCACGGTCCATCGCCACCATTGCGTTCAGTTCTTTCTCGTAGCGCTTCAGATCCTGTTGCGATTTGTACAGCTCAGCAATCCGGTTGCGGGTTTCCATCGCGACATCGAGAGGTCTCGGATATGCGTCGACATAGCGCTTATACACTCGCAAAGTGTCGGCAGCGTTACCCGCGTCGTCGTACAATTCGCCGGCCGTCAAGAGTGCCTTGCGGCTGTCCTCGCGATCGGTCGCTTCCGCGGCGATTCTTTCGTATTCGGCCGCCGAGCGTTCTACTTGGCCGGCTTCATGGTAGATGTACGCGAGTTGCTTGGTCGCTTCGGGCGCCAGCTCGTTATCGGGGTGGTTCTTGCGAAATGCTTCGAGGACCGCGGAGGCCTGGGTCCAGTCCTCGACTTTCATCAGCGCGCTCGCGGCATCGTATTCCGCTCCGACGCTGATTGACGAGGTCGGCGCGACGTCCTTTATCCGCAGGAAATTCGCTGCAGCGGCACGATAGTCTTCTAGCTGGTTAGCCTGTTCACCCTGCTTGTAGATCGCCGCAGCGAGGCCTTCGACGATGTTCTGACGCGTCTCGTCGTCCGGATCGGTCAATTGCAGGACCTTGGTATATGCCAGTTCCGCGTTCTTGTATTCGGCGATATCGAGCGAAGAATTCGCAATCACGGCCCACGCCGAACGGACCAGGGAACGATCCGCATCCGGGTATGTCTCGATCAGCTTGTGCGCCGACTGAATCGCGAGCGGAAGGTTCTTCATCTCGTAGAGGTCATCGGCAGCCTTGCCGAGTACGACCGGCGCCTCCTTGTGGTCCGGGAAGGTATCGGCAAAACGCAATGAACTCGAAACCGCCGCCTGTTTTACTTCGAGTTGCTGCGCGCCGGTGGCCACTTTGAGCTGTTCACGATAGGCATAGATAGCGGCATAACCGGCAGCGGCCGCTTGCTCGTGCGGCGCGTAATCGTACGCCGTGCGTTCGTACTCTTTTGCCGCATCCCCGAAATCCTCGTTCTCCAGCAGCAGGTTGGCCAACTGATAATTAATCTGTGGAGACTCCGGTTCCTTCGGGAATGAGGCCAGGAACTCACGGTACCAGTGCTGCGCCTCGCCGAAGTTCGCCGGCTTGTCGTCGGTCAGCTCCTCCTGCTGGTACAGTGCGTGGTAGTGGCTCGCCAGATCCGTGAGGTTCTGCTTCAGAAAACCCACTACCTCGGGAGCATCCTCGACATTTGTGTAGTTCCAATATTCCGCGTCGAGTGCATACGTCGCCGCGAACTCCTTCTTTGCCTCCACGACGAGTTTCGGGAAGCCGGCCTCATCGTAGATCTCGACGATGCGCATGCTGAAGTACGGCGAAGCATGATGGTACGGATTCAGCTTGATGAATGATTTGTACACGGACGCTGCGTCTTCGTAACGCAGTTTGCCGAAATAGAATTCGGCCAGGTTCCCGTAGATCTTGTCCGCGTAGCTGCGCTGACCGTGCTTCGCAAAGTACTCATCGACGACCTCGGGGCCGCCGAGATAGGAGAAACTCAGACTGATGACGCGAAAAGTGTCGGCGAGCCGCAGTTCATCGTCTTCGTCGTATTCCTGGTCGAAGTCGTAACCGATCGACAGCCGGTAATCCAGCATCGCCAGGTAATTGCGCAATGCATCCTCGTAGAGTTCCTGCTTGTAGAGCGACCAACCCAGTTTGTAGAGGGCCAGCTCGTAATATGACGACGTCGTGCCCATTTTGATGATTGCACCGTAGGCGTCTTCGGCGTCGAGGTATTTCTTCCTGACGAAGTAGTACTCGCCACGGCGGAAATAGACCTCGTCCAGGTACTTCGAATACGGGAACTCCTTCACCAGCCGATCCATTACCTCCATGGCCTTGTCGGGCTCTCCGACCTCGTCGTATGCCCGCGACAGTTGGTACAGCACCTGGTCGTTGCGTTCGTAGTTCGGATAGGTCTCCAGGATCGTCCAGTAAGTCCTGATTGCCTCACGCGGGCCGGCCGGCACCGGAATGCTCTCTCCGCCCGGCATCGGAGTCTCGAGCTCGGCCTTCGATGACAAGAGCTTGTAGCGCTCGGTTGCGCGCTGCTCGAAGGCTTCGTCAGACTCCGCTGGTTGTTGCGGGCCCGCGCCCTTGCCGTCAGCCGTGATCTGGCGTGTCACTGCTCCGGATTCAGGCGCTGCCATCTCTACCACTTCGCCGTTACCGATGACCCCATACGCCTGCTCGATCTGCAAGTCCGCGAGCCGACGCATCGCTTCAGGCGTACGAGCGCTTTGCGGGGTCTCTTCGAGGTAACGTCGATAACTCTCCGCTGCATGCTCCAGGCTCTTGTCGACGTGCACGTCGTCAAGATCCGCCGGCACAGCGTCGAGATCGGCCAGCGTACCCCGTTGGGCCGTCGTCCCACAGGCGCCCAGGACCACACAGACCAGGGGCACGAAGACGAAATAGCGGCTCATTTCGGTTCCTCCGCCCTCGCCTGCGCCTGCGTTGCCCGGTCGTAGCTGTCTGCCAAAGCGAACCGCGCCTTGTCGCCAAATTTTTCGAGGCGGTCACGGCGTGCCAGCAATTCATCGACGGCCATGACCTCCAACAAATGGCCCTGACGCGTCATCAGCATCTCGACCTTGCCCGTTGCATCTTTGACTTTCGCACGCAGCCGGCTCAACGGCTTTTTGTATCCGACGTAGCTCAGAGTGGCAGCCTGCCGCGTGCGGACGAATTCATCGTATTTCGACTGCGCCACCGTCATGGCTTCGTCGAGATGCCTCAGATTTTCGTCGAACCGGGTCAATCGCTCGTCGTATTCGGTGACGAGGGTCCACGTAAGCAGACCCTTGAGCCGCTTGACACGCTGCATCATCGCTGCAGCTTGTGCCGTATCCACACCCTGAAGACCGGACTCGATCTCATTCAGGCGTTTCAGTTCCACCTGTTCTTCACGGGTCGCAAGGAATTCCGGTCGAGGCGTCGTCAGCAGGTCGTCACGCCGTTGTACCAACATCTTGTATTGCTCGATCCGCAGTCTCAGGCGTGAATCCAGCTCGCGGAACTCCGTATCGACGTCGGGTAACAGCGGTTCATAATGATCGTGACGGATCCGCACCATCTCGTCGTACGCATCGAATCCGGATTGCCAACTCAGGAGTTTTCTGTGCAGGTCGGCCAGATCCAGGTAGTTCTGCAGTCCCGTCTGAAAGTTTTGAGAGGCAAGCAGATCCATCATGTAGTACGTCTCGGGAGCGTCGGGTAAGGACCTCAGCCGAATGACCCAATCCTTGTTCTGGCGAATCTCCTCACGGGTCAACGCTTCGAGGAATTTCCCATCCCGGATGCTATCGATGGATTCGTTCAATTTTGCGATTTCGGCGCCGAACGAATCGAGTGCGCGGCCGTAGTACACCGCTGCGCGGCCATAGATATTCAGCTTGCCGTAGGCATAGGGCAAAGCGAGCATGGCCTCCTGGGTGGCGCTGTCGGTCACCTCGCGCCCTGCAAGGATTTTCCAGGGCACCACGGCGCGGTCGGCACGACCGATGGACATGTTGGCCCAACCCGAACTCAACAACGCCTGGTTCGAGAACGGGCCATCCAGCCGGACGCGGTCCAGATACGGGATTGCCTGCTCGTTATCTCCGGATTCCAGCAGCATCGTGCCGAGAACCAGGTTCGATTTGTCCCGGATCGCGAGTTCCGCAGGGTCCTTCGTCTCTGTGCTTCCGGCTCTGTCCAGTTGCTCGATTGCCTGCTGCCGCTGCCCTTCCTGCAGGTAAGCGATCCCGAGATTGTAGCTGGCAAATCCCCCATAGCTCTTCGATCCCTGCAGGCGCTTCAGAATCCCGACCGATTCTCCCGGCCGACCTTGCCCGAGGTACACGTTGGCTCGGAGGAAATCGATGTCATCGCGAATCGACTCCGGAATTTTTCCGTTGATCCGATCCAGTGCTCGCAGCGCATCTTCGAGTTGATTCTTCTGGAAGTGGATTCTCGCCAATCGGTACGCGGCATCGTTACGTACCTCGTCATCGACGTCACCCTCCAGCACTGCCTTGATGGCGCGTCCCGCACGAAGATGCATGCGGTAGTGCAACTCGAAGTCGCCGAGAGAGAACTCGGCGTCCGACATGTAACGGTAGAGAGTGTCGAGCTGCGGTTCGTCTACGTCATCGTGCTGTTTTACCTCGGCATCGAGCCTTTCCAGGGCCTCGAACCAGAGACCCTGGTGTGCATAGTAAAGCGCCTCGCCAAAGTACAGGTCTTGCAGCTCTTCGCCCTGACTTGGGCTCGATGCCAGGCCGGCAATCAGCAGGAGCCCGAGCACGAGAATCGGTGCCCGACGCATGGTCTACCACTCTCCGATGTTGATTCCGTTACCGGTCAGCCCCGGCGCAGACAGCGTCACGCCAAGCGTCTCGGGCCTGACGTCTTTCGAAAAGGCGAAGCTGTTCGATTCCGTAAAGTCCTTTCCGTTCTCGAGCTTGCCGATCATCGTGATCCGAAGCTCGTGGTTACCGGTAACGATATTGCCCGTATAGGCTCGCTGCACCCCTCCTTTTTGCAGCGCCTCGAGCTCTTTGAAACTGTAGATATGGTGCGTAGCAAGGTTGCCGTCGATTTCGATCTTGACCGCATCCAGGCGGAATTTCTCGTTTTCCGCGATAGAAACGAAGACGGCTGTCTCCGTATTGGAGGGATACAACAGGCGCTCTTCGAGGTTACTCAGGTCCGATGCGATCCCCAATACATCGGTCTTGATTTCCTGAACTTGCCCGTCGAGGCTGCGTAGTTCGTCCCCGGAATTCTCTTGCGCATTCACGGTACCGATGACGAATACTGCAAGGAGAATCGGTAGCAAGCTGCGCATCGCTGTAAGAACCGCAAAAGTCCCTTTCGACATTACATAATCCTTCGGCTGACGCTGCCGATGCGCGTAGGTGCGGATGAAAGCCACGCGAGTGCAAGTCTTGGTGAAATTACCGTTCTGATCTGTGATCTGTGCCACAGTTTGATGCGTGATGCAGAACCATAGTCTGCCCGAATGATCGTGACCTCGGATTGGACAGCCTTTCTGGAAGATGCCGGCGGTTGGCTCTACGAGCTATTCATTGCGCCGGTTCTCTGGCTGACCTCGACGTTGGCCACGCACGCTCCGGCCCTGTTCGGCGATCTCACCATCGCGGCGGCCGGCGGGAACCGGACCTGGCCGGCGATCGTCGCCTGTCTCATCTGGTGCCTGCTTGCGATCGCCGTCCTGAAGCTCGTCGCCCTGGTCAGGTCGGGAATCCGGACCATCGGTGCCTGGATCCGTCTGATCCATTTCCGCGTCTCACACGCCATACGCGGATTCAAGACGAAGCTGGTCATCAAGCTGCGGCAATTCCTGCCGCACCGCACGAATGCGGGCATGATGGTGATTCCCGACATCGACATGGACGAGGTCGATATCGCCATGCTGCGCTCCGTGTCGGATCGGGGTCCGGGCTTCGCGATTTCAGCTCCGGACCTCGCGGAAGAATTCGGAATGCGCCCTGCACAAATCCAGCGCCGACTGGAAAAGCTCAGCGGGAACAGGATGCTCGAAGACGTGATAGGTTCCACCGACGGCTACGACAACTACCGTCTGACGAATTCGGGATCCTCATTCCTGGCGATGTGGTACCGGCAGGACGCGGCGACCTGACCACGGGATCCCGGCCCGGCTGCCGCGAACGCGGACAAAATCGGCTACACTAAGCCCGCGGAGAATCCGTCGCGGGCTTTCGCTCGGTTCGATCATTCCGTATAGACGGCAGCAGATCCGAATGAGCCTCGAAATACGGCCATACTCACCTGATGACCGGCAAGCGGTACGCGACATCTGCTGCGAGACGGGTTTCATGGGCGAGCCGATCGACCCGGTGTTCGCCGATCGCGACGCCTTCGCCGATTTCTTCACGCGCTATTACACGGACTGCGAACCCGAAAATGCGCTGGTCGCCGAAGACGACGGCCGCATCGTGGGTTACCTTCTCGGCGGCCTCGATCACCGGCGCTGCTCCCGCAGGCAGCTCTGGCTCGTGCTGACCCGGACCGTGCCCAAAGTCCTCGGCAGGATCCTGACGGGGCGTTACGACCGTGCCTCGCTCCGATATCTGAAGTGGTTCATTTTTCGCGCGGCCCGGGAGACGCCGGTGTCGATCCCGAATGCCGCACATTTCCACATCAACATCCTGCCGGAGTATCGGAGCGGCTACTGGGGACGGCGCTTCATCTTCCCGTTCATGAACAAGGTGGCACGGCTCGGAATGAAAGGTGTTTACGGTCAGATGCAAGTCTACAAGGACCGCCGGGACGAGAAGATCTTCAAGCGCTATGGCTTTCGCTTCGTCGACTGCAAGGAAATCACCAAGTTCAGGGAAGTGCACGACGAACCCGTGTGGGTCGCCACGATCTATCACGAGTTCAAGACACATCGAAACCCGATGCGAGTGGTGAATTGAAGCACGCAAACCGTCGTCTGATCGTCTCTTTCCATGACCTGCATCCCGGATCCCGGGATCGTTGTCGGCGCTTCATCGAGCGCTGCGGCACGCTCGGCGTCGACGCAATCTCGCTGCTCATCGTGCCGCGCTTCCACGGCCACCCGCCCTTCACCGAAGACCCTGGCTTCGTGGCCTGGCTCGGCGACCTCGCCGCCGCCGGCCACGATCTCTGCCTGCACGGCAACGCCCATCGTGCTGAGCGCATCGCGAGCGGCCTGAGGGCGCAGGTTACCGGCCGCATCTATACGGCCGGAGAGGGGGAGTTCCACCACCTCAGCGAAGCCGAAGCCGAACGGGCGGTTGCCGACGGGTTGGCGCTCTTCCGCAGCGCAGGCTTGCCGGTATACGGGTTCACCGCGCCCGCCTGGCTAATCAGCGATGCGGCACGCCGGGTCCTCGTCAGGGCGGGCTTCCTGTATCAGACGCTTTGGGATCGCGTCGAATTATTGCAGAGCGGGGAGTCACTGCCCGCGCCGACACTCGTCTACAGTTCTCGCAGCGCATGGCGCCGCGTCGCGTCCCGGCTGTGGGTGCCGCTGTTCCTGCGCTGGAACCGGAATCAGCCGCTGCTCCGCCTCGCCGTGCACCCGGTGGATCTCGAACATCCTGCCGTCGAGGCGCAGCTCTACGCCGTACTCGAGTCCGCGCTCGAGGCACGGACCGCGGTCACCTACCGCGACCTGATTCCGGAAGCGGCACGCAAGCCGCTCGCCCTGGCCACCGGCTGAGATGAACGACATCGCCGCGACGCCGCGCCCGCGCTTCGGGCGATACCTGAGGCTCGGCCTGCAGGGTGCCGTGCTCTGTGTGCTGGCGTCGGTGCTGGTCCTCTATTTCACCGTGAAGCCGGAGACCTGGAGCTATCTGTCCAGACTTCGACCGGCGCTTCGCACCGGTCGTCCTCGGGGCCGTGCTTGTCGCCTGGCTGTGCAACGGCGGCCGGATCTATGTGAACGCGCGAGCACTCGGTCATCGACTCAGCTACCTCCAGTCCATCTGCGTGTCCCTGTCCATGGAATTCGGGATCGCCGCCTCGCCGGCCGGGATGGGCGGCGCCGCGATCCGACTGTACTTGTTGAAGCAGGCCCGCATCCCGCTCACGACGGGCGCATCCATGATGACGGCAGATGCCGCGGTCGATCTGATGTTCTTCGGCATCCTCACGCCGATCGCGGTGTATTTCCTCTTCCGCGACAAGGATCTTGCCGGGCTCCTGGCCGCGTTCTCCGCCCCGCATCTTGCGCTCGCTGCAATCCTCGTATTCGGTGGCGCCGTCGTCGTCGTACTATTCTTCAAGTCCGGGATGTGGGCGCGTGTGATCCATGCCATCGCGCACGCGATTCCGTTCGGCCGTCGCCGAAGGTGGCCCGGGCGCTTCCGCGCCTTCCGTTCCGAACTGCGGCGATCGCTGCGCCGCAGCTGGCTCATCACGCGATTCCTGTTTCGCAAGCGGCGCTGGGCCCTGCTCGCCAATTTCGGGCTCGCCAGCGTGCAGTGGCTATGCCGCTACGGCGTGCTCCCGCTCATCCTGCTCGCGTTCGGCACACCCCAGAATCCGTTCCCCCTGGTCGTGATCCAGGGACTGCTGTTCCTGTTCGCGATGGTCCTGTTCCTGCCGGGCGGCGGCGGCGGCGTCGAAGTCGCCACCGCGCTCATACTCGGCTACTTCGTGCCGCTACCGATGGTGGGTATCGTGCTCCTGTTCTGGCGCTTCGCGACGTATCACCTGTACCTGCTCGGCGGCGGCGCGACCTTCTTCTACGTCAGCGGCCATCTCGACCGGATCTTTCCGCGGCCCGCTTGCGACCGCTGAACATCGCCGCGACCAGGTTCTCGCGGTGCACGCAACTCGCCAGGGCGACGCCGAGCACATGCACGACGACGAGCGCCAGCGTGAGGTTGGCGAAGAACTCGTGCAGCTCTTCCCAGGATCCCTCGTTGCCCTCCTCCGCCTCGCCTCGCTCATCCGCGTCGGCCCGGGCGACCGACACGAGCGCCGGCGCCGAGGGCGGCAATGCTGCGGCGGAAACGATTCCCTGCAGCGGTCCCGCGTCCTCTTCGACGGCATACAGGGCCAGGCCGGTGAACACCGTGCCCGACAGCGCCACCAGCAAAGCAATCACCATCGCACCGCCGGCCGGGCTGTGGCCGACATAGCGCTCGGCGCGGAAGCGGATCAGTCCGGACAGGTATTGCAGGACGACGCCCGGCGAATACAGGAAATCGCGGAAGCGAGCGTGCCGGGTGCCGGCCAACCCCCAGATGATCCGCACCGCGACTACCAGCCCGACCACATAACCGGCCCACACGTGTTGCGTCAGCAAGTCGTCTTCGGTGAAATACGCCGCGAAAAATGCGATCACGAGGATCCAGTGCCCGATTCGGACGACCGGGTCCCAGATTTGGAACGAATCCGTTTTCTCACTCATTCCGCTCTCCCTATCCCTATTCGAGGAGGTCGCCCGGCGTCGGCGGCAACCGTGGCATCGTCTGCGCCGGGAACTCGCCGGTCAGCGACTGCAGGAACACGACGATGTCGGCGACCTGCTGCGGTTCGAGCGCGCGGTTCAGCTGCGCCTTGCCCATGATCGCCACAGCTTCGTCGAGCGATTTCACGGCACCGTTGTGGAAGTACGGCGCCGTGTAGATCAGGTTCCGCAGCGTGGGCACGCGCCAGAGATGCTTGTCAGCCTCGAGGCCCGTCACCGCATAGCGTCCCGGGTCGTCGAGCAGCCTGTAAGCCGAGAGATCCACGCTGTCCGGAAAGGTCGGGAATTTCATGAGCACCGGTGTACCGGAGGGCAAGGTCGGCCCCGCGAACGCGGCACCCGCATGGCAAGCGGCACAACCGATTTCGCCGAAAGTCTGCATGCCGCGCTTTGCCTGCGCCGACAGCGCATTTTCGTCACCGTTCACGAATCTGTCGTATGCGCTGGCAGGAGTGATCAGCGTGCGCTCGTAGGCGGCAATCGCCCTTGCGGCGTTGTCCATCGTGACGGTTTCACCTTCGCCGAAAGCCGCCTGGAAGTACGGCTTGTAGCCGGGGATCGCGCGTATGCGGCCTATGGCCGTCTCGAGGTCCGTCATGCCCATCTCGACGGGGTTCGTCACCGGGCCCTTGGCCTGGTCTTCCAGCGAGGCGGCACGGCCGTCCCAGAATTGTGTGGACAGGAATGCGGCATTCCAGACGGTTGGCGCGTTGCGCCCGCCCTTCAGGCCGTGAACGCCGATAGAGACGGGACGATGGTCGTCGCCACCTTCCATGACGTTGTGGCAGGAAAAGCAGCTCACCGTACCTGTCGCGGAAAACCGCGGATCGAAGTACAGCATCTTGCCGAGCTCGACCTTAGGGATCGTCGTCGGATTGTCGGGGGGTGCAGGCGCCTGTGCCGGGAGTGCATCCCATGCGAGTACCGGACCTGCCGCCAATGCGGCCAGCAAGAGAATTGCGCGGATTCGATTCATCATGTCACGACCTCATCTGCCGAAGCCCGTTCGGCTCCCGGAGATACTGAGGGACGGGCCGTCAACAAAACGTCAAGAGAACCTGAATGCCGCGTTGCGCAAGTTCCGCCGCCCGCAGGGCCGCGGCGCAGTCCGTCAGGGCCGCGGGCAGCCAGCCTACCCACCGCCATTGACATTCTCTTTACAATTGCATGACATGGCCGTGAACAGGAATGCGGGACCCTTGCCGACAGGTGGTTGGGAGCATCGCCGGATGCGCGTTCTGGTTATCGAAGATCATCGCGACATCGCCGAGAATATCGGTGACTACCTCGAACCCAGGGGCCATGCACTGGACTTTGCCTACGACGGCATCACCGGGCTGCACCTCGCCGTCACCGGGGAATACGATGTCATCGTGCTGGATCTGATGCTTCCCGCGATGGACGGCATTACACTCTGCCGCAAGCTGCGGGAAGAAGGCAAGAAAGCCACGCCCGTATTGATGCTGACCGCTCGCGATCAGCTCGCGGACAAGGTCGAGGGCTTCGAAGCGGGCGCCGACGACTATCTCGTCAAGCCGTTCGCGATGAAGGAGCTCGAACTCCGCCTCGAGGCACTACACCGCCGGGGCAGCGGGCACTCGGTCTCCCGGGTTTCCCGAATAGCCGACCTTGAGTTCGACCCCGATACACTGATTGCGAAGCGCGGCAACAACGTACTCGATCTCAATCCTACGATGCGCAGGTTGCTGAAGCTCCTGATGGACAACACTCATCGCGTCGTCACGCGTCGCGAGTTGGAATTCGCGCTGTGGGGAGACGACCCTCCGGCCGGTGACGTGTTGCGGGCCCATATCCACAACCTGCGGAACATCGTGGACAAGCCGTTCGAGACGAAGCTGATCCACACCGTGCATGGTGCAGGCTACCGGCTGGCGGCACCGGAATGAGGCTCGCCAGGCACTGGCGGACGAATCTTCGCGCGCGCATCATCTTCGCCATCCTCGCAGTGACCGGAACGGGATGCGCCTTCTTCGGGCTCGGTGTTTACCTTTCCAGCGAGGGACTCGAGGACGTCGTGCTCGAGAAGCAGGTGCGGCACGAGCTGGCCACGTTGCAGCGTCTCTCGAACGCAGATCCACGCCAGACGGTAGTGGAAAGCGCTTTGCTCAAGGCATATGCCGGCAAGGACAATCCGGCACTCCCACCGCAGCTCGCAGCACTCGCCCCGGGCGACTACCACAGCGTGCCGATCGGCGGGCGCCGCTATCAGATCCTCGTCGCGGAACAAGCCGGCCGGCACTACTACGTCTCCTACGACATCACGGAATGGGAAGAACGCGAACGCTGGATGATTGCGATACTCGTCGCCGGAGTCGTGCTCGTCTGCGCCGGCGCCGTCTGGCTCGGCTACTGGGCCTCCCGGCAGATCGTCGCGCCGATCTCGAAGCTGGCCGCGCGCGTCACGGCACTCGAACCGGACCAGCGCGACGTGCGCATCGCCGGCGAATTCGAGGGCGCCGAAGTGCAGGACATCGCGCGCGCATTCGACCGATTCATGTCACGCCTGGATGGCCTCGTTGCGCGCGAGCAATCGTTCACCTCGGCTGCGAGCCACGAATTGCGGACGCCGCTCGCCGTGATGCAGGGAGCCGCCGACGTGCTGCAGGAACAGTCGGGGCTCAATCCGACGGCTGCGCGTGCCGTGGCCCGCATTCAGCGCGCCGGGCGCGAAATGCGGGAGTTCATCGATGCGCTCCTGTTCCTCGCACGTGAGCCCGGCCGACTCGAGTCGACCGCCGACAATTGCGAACTCGGTGAACTGGTCGAGCAGCTCATCGCCGACTTCAGGATACTTTACGAACACAGGGACATTGCCTTCGGCTTCGAGGCGTATAACGAATTGCGTCTTCGCGTTGCGCCAAGCCTCCCGGCCATCGTGGTGAGCAATCTGCTGCGCAACGCCGTCGAGAATACGGAGCACGGCTCGGTGTCCGTACTGCTGCAGGATGACACGCTGACGATCCGCGATACCGGAAGCGGCATCCGTCCGGACGACCGGCATCGCATCTTCGAGCGCAATTTCAGCACCAAGGCAGCCGGACGGGGCATGGGATTGCACATCGTGGACCGCATCTGCCGGCAATGCGGGTGGAAATTGCGGTTCGACAGCGGGGTGGGCGCAGGCACGACCGTCACTCTGCGCTTCCCCGCCGCCGGCACGGGTCGCGACCCGACGCCGGAACCCTAGCAGGCTGTTGAAAAAGTCTCAGGCGAGTGCGAGACGAGGCGTGAAGGGGCGAAAAAGCGCAGTGTATATACGAATACATGAGCATTTTGAGCCCCTTCGCAACGAAGGATCGCGCCGGCTGAGGCTTTTTCAACAGCCTGCTAGAACCAGCCCGGGCCCGTATAGATGTACAACACCAGTCCGTCGTGATCGGAGGATCGGAGGTACGTCGTGTCGTCGTTGATCAGGTCTTCGGGCGCATCGGCGTTACCGCGCGCGTATTGCATGCCGCGGATACGCGAGTCAAGGGAATGCGTCGTCAGCGCGTGGTCGAGTACTTGCGCGTTGCCGTCGAAGACGAACGAGTACCGCTGTGAAAGCGGAAGTGACAGCACCTGGTCCGCCAGGTCGGGCTGCACGAGGTCCTCGCCCGAGAGCAGGCTCGCGGCCGGATCGAAGTCGCCGCGGATCGTGCCGACGGCATCGACGTAGCCGTCGCCGAACTCGTAGGCGTTGAAGTCACCCACGACGACCAGCTTGCCCCTGCCGCGTTTACCCTGAATCGCCTGTACCTTCTGCGCAATCGATTCGGCCTGCGCGAGTCGCTTGAGTTGCACGCGTTCGGTCTCGATGCCACCGAGGGACCGGTTGTGCACGACCATGACGTTGATCGGCGTCAATCCGGCCCAGCCCGTCAGCAACAGCGGCGGCCTGTCGTGTAACAGGTCCTCGCTGCCGTCCTCCGGATTGATGTATGTCTCGTCTGCGCCGAGCTGCTGGATGCTGAATACCAGCACCCGCCAGCGACGAACGAGGAACCCGACATCGATTCCGCCGATATCGTTGCCCTCGATGACCGTCGCATCGTATTGCGCCCACGGGTCGATCGCATTGATCGCGCCCGCGAGATCCTGGAGAACCTTCTGGCTCTCGACTTCCTGCACGCCGAGGATATCCGGCGCCTTCATGTCGTAGACAATGTAGCGTGCGAACTTTTGCAGGCGCCGCTGGTATTCCTCGGTGGAAACGACCGTGTCGTCGGTCGGCTCGCCCATCGCATCCGTGCCGGCCGGGTCATCGATGTCATCGAACAGCCGGTAGAGGTTGAGGCTTCCCACCGTGGTCTCGAACAGATGCCTTTGACGTACCGGCCGCGGAATCGTCGTTTGCTGGACATACAGGCTCGTGGGCCAGAGTTCGTAGTCGCCGAATTCGAAACCGACGATGCCCGTCGCGGAGAACGACGAACCCGCGGGGATGCTTCGGTTGTCGAGCCCCAGTCTGTCCGGATCGAGCTCGAATACCTCGGGATTACCGTCCCAGACGGGCAGCCCGGCCATGCCGGGATACTCGAGTCCGGGCTCCCGGAACGTGCGTGCCGGCGCGGCGGTGATGAACACCTCGGCGACCGGGTCGCTGGAGAAGTACTGGTTCGGCCCTGTCACCGTGCCGTCCGGCACGACGACGTACATGCCCTCGTAGCACTCGAATTCGATGGTACAGGACGGGTTGGCCGGATCCGGACTCGGCGTCTGTGCATCGAAGACTATCGGCGCCGGAAGCGGCAGCCCGGCACTGGTGATCGTCACGGTCGGGTTGCCCGAGAACTCGGTAAGCCCGAAATACTCCGTCACGGCCCCCGTCACGTTCACCAGGTCGCCGACCGACACGGTCGGCGTGCTGCCGGTAAAAACGAAGATGCCGTTCGAGGTATTCACGTCGGCATCGGCGCGTTCGTCCGGTGTCTGCATCGCAAATCCGTCCGGACCGACCGCCGTGACGATGTTGCCTTCGGTGATCACGTTCTGATCGGCGAACGGCGAAGCGTCACCAGCACCCTGGATCTCGTAGATTTCGTACGGGCCGACGGGCGGCGCCGGATTCGTGCAGCCGGAGCTGGCGTCAGAATTCGGTTCCCCCGGCGTTGCGCAGCGCAGGCTCAGGTCGACGTTGTTCCGGTCGGTGTCCACGCCGTCCGGATGGCGCGAAATGCCGACGAACGGTATCGAGCCCGAGTCCTCGAGACCGCTGCCGCTGCCTTCGACATACGACGGCACGTCTCCTTCGTAGCTGACCGCATCGATGACGGTGCCGTCACGCAGGATCGCTGCCGCATCGGGCGAGCCGTTCTGTATGAGATTGGTGTCCGGGCTGACGTCGAGATCACAATGCGGCGTCGATGCCGGATTCGCACAGATCACGAAGAACGCGCCCGGAGCCAGGGCCGCGTCCGGTAGCACGAATGTCGCGTAAGGCGTGTCGTTACTGCCATTGATCAGCTGCACGGTGACGCCGTCCAATGCGACTTCTTCGGCGCTGACGTTCTCGAGCTCGATGAATTCGGACGTGTCGGTGCCCGGCTGATCGTAGTCGATCTCGTTGATGACCAGCGGCGCATTGCTCGGCTCGCCGTCACCGCCGCCGGTCGCGCATGGATCGATCCCGTCGCCAGGGCTGCCGTCACCGAAAGTCTGGCCGGTATTGACTGCACAGAACGTGTTCGGTTGCGGCGCCGCCCAGGTGAAGTCGGTATACACGCTGCCGGTCCCCGTGAGCTGCAGCGAATCGCCGACCGCGGTCGAGCTCCCTTCCTCGACGCCGATGTCCGTGCTGATCTGTCCGAGCGCCGGGCCGTCGGTCGCCGTGATCACGCCTTCGTAGCTCAGGAACTGGACGACCGTGCCGGTGTCGTCGACGAGTGCGGCGCCATCCGGTGAACCGTTCTGCAGGCCGCTGATCTGGACCACCGTCGTGCCGAAGCCGCCCTGCTGGTTCGTGAGCACGCCGGACAGAGCCTGCGTGCCATAGACGCCGCCGCCGTTGCCGTTGTAAAGCGCGATCGACCAGCCCGTGAGGTCCGTGCCGGCGACCCCGGCGACTTCGATCGCCTCGCCCGTGTCGGTGCCCGAGTTGTCGTAGTGAATCTCGTTGATGAACACCTGCGCGGCGGCGGGTTGGGCGATTCCGGCTGCCAGGGCGGCGATCAACAGGAGGGGCAGGCGGCGGGCGCGGTCGGTCATGGCGGAACTCCTCGGGGCAAGCGGGGCTGGCGGCGGGTCGGTACGCAGGCCGGTCAGCGTCGTTTGTCGTATACGAACAATATTAGACGAGGTTCATGAAGTTTTCGCGACGCCGCTCAATCCGGTTTCCTCTTTACCGTCACGGGATCGCCCTTGTAGACAATCTTCGTGTCGGGTTCGGCGTCGAAATTGGCTGCATCCGCGGACGGCCCGTCGATCCAGCGCACGCCGATCTCGCGCGTCGCGGCCATGCCGTCGAAGCCGCCGATGCGCGCGCCAATCAGCAGCGTGCCGCCGGATTCGTCGTAGCGGATGGGGATCCGCGCATAGCGCCCGTCTTCGTAGTCGTAGCTGACGCCATCGTCCTCGTAGATCTCGAAGCGGCCGTCTGCGCCAGCGTAGACGTTGAGCGTCAGCGGTGCGTTGAGGCTCTCTGCCGTGTTCTGGATCGCCGGGCCCGTCGGGACGATCGAACCGGCGCGCACGAACAGCGGCATGTGCGAGAGCGGGGCGTCGGCCTCGACCGTGCGGCCGCCGGCAAGCTTCGTGCCCGTGTAGAAGTCGTACCAGTCGCTGCCCGCGGGCAGGTAGACGGAGCGGCTGCGCGCGCCGAATTCGACGACCGGGCTGACGAGGAAGGCCGGGCCGAACATGTACTCGGTCGTGACGTCGCGTGCGTTCTCGTCGCCGGGGAAGTCCATCACGAGACCGCGCATGAGCGTGCCGTCATCCAGCCAGGCGTCGCCGGCCAGCGTGTAGATGTACGGCAGCAGGCGGTAGCGCAGCTCGACGGCCGCAACGAGGCTCCGATAGACCTCGCTGCCCTCCTCCGCGAGATTGTAGATCTCCCGGTAAGGGCTCTGGCCGTGGCTGCGGAACAGGGGCGCGAAGGCGCCGAACTGGAACCAGCGCAGATTCAGCTCCTGCCACTCGCCGCGATATTCCGACGCCATGTCGGACGTGCGCAGGACCGTATTTCCGTCGTTGACCTTGTACTTGTCCTCGGGCGTGAAGCCGCCGATGTCGAAGGTCCAGTACGGCATCCCGGCGAGACTCGTGCCGATGCCGGCCGCGATCTGTTCTTTCAGATTCGACCAGCGCGTCGCGACGTCGCCGCTCCAGACTGCGGCACCGGTGCGCTGGATGCCGCCGAAGCCCGAACGCGTCAGGATGAACGTGCGCTTGTCGGGATCGGCCTCGCGGTCGCCGCGATACACCGCCTGCGCGTGCGGCAGCGCGTAGGCGTTGAAATACTCCGCGCCGGTGCCGAGCGAGTTCGGCGTCATCAGGTACTTGCGCTTCTCGAACGTCAGATTCGACAGCATGTCCGGCTCGGTCGCGTCCAGCCACCACGCATCGAAGCCCAGGACGTTCAGGCGATCCCGTACCTGGCGCCAGTACAGGTCGCGGCAGCGCGGGTCGAACGCGTCGTAGAACGCATCCAGGTAGCCCGGGCCGACCCAGTCGGTGTTCTTTTCCTCGATGTTCCTGTTGAACATGCAACCGAGAGCATCGAGTGCCTTGTAGTTGTCGGTCGTCGGATAGAACTTGGGCCAAACGGAGATCATGATGTGGGCATCGAGGGCATGGACCTGATCCACCATCTTCTGCGGATCCGGGAAATGATTCGGCTCGAAGCGGTGACTCCCCCAGGCATCTTCCGGCCAGTAGAACCAGTCGAGCACGATGTTGTCGATGGGGATCTTGCGCTTGCGGTACTCCTTGAGCGCTCCGACCAGCTCGTCCTGCGACTTGTAGCGTTCGCGGCTCTGCCAGAAGCCATACGCCCACTTCGGCAGCATCACCGCCTTGCCGGTCAGGCGGCGGTAGCCGGCGATCGCCGCATCGGCGTTGCCGCCGGCGACGAAATAGTAGTCGATCGCCTTGCCGGTCTCGGCGGCGAGTGACATCCGTCCGGCCTCGATCTCCGTACGCGGCCGGTATGCGAGCAGGCGGAAGTAGCCGTCCTGGGTCGTCCAATCCACCCGCAGCGTGTACTTGCGACCCGCCTCGAGATCGACCTCGGCGTTGTGGTACCAGGGATTCCAGTTCACTCGCCAGCGGTCGAGCAGCGTGTTGCTATCCAGCACGAGCTTCGCATAACCGCTCGAATACATCTTGAGCTCGTGCACGCCGCTCGCCTTCGGAACGATGCTGCCTTGCCACTCGATGCGCAGCTGCTGTGCGTCCCGCGCTTCCTTCGGGAACGGCACCTGGCGCTGACCTGCGCGGACCAGGAACTGGTAGTTCAGATCGGGTTCCACGCGCTCGAGGAGCAGTTTATCGCCATCGTAGTAGCGAGCCGTCAGGCCGCCCGGTTCACCGTCGTCGTCGTACAGCTCGAAGTTCGCCGCGAGCGGCTTCGGCGCTTCCGGCGCACCGAAGCGGGTGACCGAGGTATTGTTCCAGAGCAGGCCGTAGCCCTTGCTCGAGACCAGGTACGGGATCGCGATCTCGATGTTGTCCGTGGTCAGCTCGACGTTCTGACCCGCGTAGTTGACGCGGCCGTCCTGTTGTTCGCCCAGGCCGTAGATTCCCTCGCCGGAATCGCGCACGAATTGCTGGCGCAAGGCGTAGGAATCCTCGTCGACCGGGCCGGGATCCGCGCTGACCGGCGCCAGGCTGCGGTCGGCCTCGGCGAGCAGCGTCGCTCCTTCGGCGTCCTCGAAACGCACCTTGCCGTCCTTCAGCGATACGATCGCCGTGAGTGCCTCCGTCGCCAGGTGCAATTCGCCGTTTTGCTCTTCGAGCCGGAATTTCGGCGTCGCAGGGTCCGCCGCCACGATCATCAGCGTATCCGGCAGATTCGAGAAATCCTGCTGCGGCGTCGCCGTGACCCGTACGATGCCGTCGTCGACGACGGCAAGGCGCAGCTTTCGGAAGTCCCCCTCGCCGAGGTCCACGACGGCACCATCGGCGGTCGGGCGCCATTGATCGTTCGCCGCCGGGGGTGCTTGCCTGCCTTGGCAGGCACACACGAGACACGCCGCCAGGATGCCGATCACCGCGGGATGCGGCCCTTTGCCGATTTGCACGTCGCTCACTCCTCGATCTCGTAGCTGGCGAGCCGGACCCGCAGCAGGTGCGGTTCGGCCGAAAAATTGAGACCCCAGTCCGTCTGATCACCGTTCCAGACTCGCTCGAATCTCCAGCGTCCCGACTCGAAATGGCCTTCCTCGACACGGGCCAGGATCGGCGCCTTGCCGGCAGCGGGCTCGGCCGGATGGAATTCGACACGCGCCCGGTGGCCGGTGACGAGGAACTCGTCGGCGCCGAGCTCGACGATCAGCACGCCGCCCGACGGCGGATCGTTGCCGGGCGGCGGCGGGTTCCCGAACATGGGACGACCGTAGCTCACCTCGGCCGTCCAGCGGCCCAGGTCCAGGCTCTGGCTGTGGCCGTCCGCCGGGTCGTCCGGCTCTGCGGCGCCGAACGCCGGGTGCTCGAACAACAGCCGGGCCCAGATGCGGCTCGCCGGCGCGAAGCGTTCGTAGACCGACGCGAAATACGGCAGCAACTCGTCGATATGTTCGCCGCCGAGCGGATAGTTGGAATAGTCGCTGTAGTCCATACCGAACGGCGTGAAGCCGATCGCGTTCCGCCCCAGTGCCGCGAACAGGTAACGGGCAAAGACCCGGTCATTGCCGATCTCGGCGACGTACAACGGGTTGTCGGCGCGCGCGTAGAGGTCCATGACGCGCGTCACCGTGTTGTGCTCGCGGAAATAGATGTCGGGCGCGAGCAGATCGATGGCGGGCGCCGCGGCCTTCCAGGCGAACAACACGTTGTCGGTCGGCCCGCCGCTCTCGTAGTTGCCCGGCTTGCCCGGATCGAACGGATTGCGCAGAGCGGCATTGGCGTATACGGGGAGCGGATACGCGTCCTTGCCTGCTTGCGCGATCTCGCCGCAATAGCGTGCGATATGCCAGGCGTGGAAATACTCGTCGGCATCTTCCCCGAACACGGTGCGCCAGTCGCCCGGCGCACGGCCGGCCGCTGCGATCAACTCCCCGGGCACCGGGCCATGAAACGCCGCTTCGGCCGTGGCGGAAAAGTCCCGCGCCGAACCGTAGGTGCCGGCTTCGTTCTCGAGCTGGATCATGATCACCGCCCGCTGCTTGTCGGTCGCCGCAAGATGCGTCAACAGCGCGACGTAAGCCCGTTTGTCCGCTTCGAGCGTACCGCGATACAACGGAGACAAGGAGTTGAGGGTCCTGCCGTCGGCAGCGATCACGCGCGGGAAGCGGCGATTGTCCAGCTTGACCCACTCCGGGGCATAGCTCGGCGAGTTGTTCTTCCAGGTCGCGAACCACAACAGGACGAGCCGGACGCCATGTTCGCGCGCCTGCCCGATGAGCGTATCGACAAATCCGAAATCGAACTCGCCTTCGTTCGGCTCGACCTGCTCCCAGGCAACGGGGATCACCAGCGTATTGGCGTGCAGCCGCTCGATCGCCGGCCAGACCTTCGGCAGCAGTGCCGGATAGTTCGACGAATTGTTCGTCTGCGCACCCAGGATCAGGTAAGGCGCGCCGTCGACCAGGAGCGCATGGCGCCCGTCCTGCGACACCAGTTCCGGCACCGGCTGCTGTGCCCCGGCGGATGCCGGGGCACAGAGCAGGGCGACGAGTACGGGGATGAATCGTCGCAGTCGCGTCAAAACCTAGTTCCGGAAGTTCATGCTCATCCTGAGGATATACGTAGTGTCATTGACATACGAACTGTAGTGATTGCCCGCGGCGTTCTGGGCCGCAATCAGCGTCGTCTCCGAATTGCCCAGATTGATCGCCTGCAGGCTAAACAGGAACTTGTCGTTGAGACGATAGTCAAGCGAGGCATCAAGCTGGCCGTAGTCGTCGTTGTACACAGGGAGGCGCCAGATGCCGTTGACATCGCCGTTGAAGCCGTTCTGGCCGACCCCCATCAGGAACTTGCTGCGCCAATTATAGGCCAGACGCACAGCGATCGGGCCTTTCTCGTAGATGGCCATCAGGTTGTACGCGTTCTGCGAGATCCCAGGGAAGGCCAAGGTCCCGAAGTCCGTCGTGAAGTCGGTATCTACCGGTCCGGCGGTGTCTTGCAGCACCAGCGTGCTGTCGATATACGTGTACGTAGCGTCCAGACCCAGTCCGTTGAACGGGCTCGGCAGGTTGTCGAAGAACTTCTTCACCCCGATCTCGAAGCCCTTGATGCTCCCTGAGCCGCTATTGGTCGGTTCCGAGACCGTGTAAGTGAAGCCGCCGTAAACCTCGGGCTCGAAAGTGCGCGCGATGACGTCGTTGATGTCTTTGTAGAAGAAATTGATGTGCGCCATCCCGCCGAGATCGCTGTAATACCACTCCAGCGACAGGTCGAACTGGTCCGCGACGACCGGTTCCAGGTACGGGTTGTCGTACAGGTCCGCGGTGAGGATGAAGTCGTCCAGCGTCGGGCCGTCGTCCAGCGCGACGCCGTTGGGCAGAGCGGCACTCAGGCCGCGGTAGGCCTGCAGTTGGCCGAAGTCGGGTCGCGAGATCGCCCGCGAGGCTGCAAACCGGAGCAGCAAGTCATCCCGGAGTTCTATTCGCAGGTTGAAGCTCGGCAGCACGTTCGTATAGCTGTTGCTGATCGCGCGGGGCTCCGGATCGCGATAGAAGCCCTGCCCTCCGTTGATGTCTGTCTGCGTGGTCGGGTAGACGACGTTGCCCGACGTATCCATCTCGGTTCGAACGATTCGAACGCCGAAGTTTCCGCTGACCGGGAATTTCAGGTTGTCCCAGCCGAAATACGACATCGCATAGACCGCCTTCGTCTTCTCATTCTGAAGGTTCGCGTACGCGGGATCGTTGATGTCGCGGATGGAGATCGCTCCGTAGCAGCACAGGTAGTTGCCCGAATCTGCAGCTTCCTGATGAAGGTCGAGGAATGATTGCGGGAAAGCTGCCGCCAGACTCACGAGCGGAGCGAAGAAAACGCCCGGATTGGCGCCCTGGCCGCGGTAGAAATTGTCCAGGTCGATCAATTCCAGGTCCGAGGTATTGGCCTGCGGCATCGGCGCGACGCCGTCAAGAGCCCACCACCGCATCCACTGCTGATAGATCGGCTGCCAGTCGTAGCTGGTGTCGTGATTATCCGATTGCGCATCCGTCAGCCGCACACCGAACTTGAACGACTTCAACACGCGCGAGTCCGTCAGGTACTCGGCGTCCAGCCGCAGTGCCTTCTCGTCGGCCTCGTTGTCGACGCGATTGTCCATCGTGAACGCAAGATAGTAGTTCGACGGGTCGCCGAGGAATGCCTGGTTGGTCTGCATTTGGGTCCGGCTTCCGGTGAGATCCACATCCAGATAGTCGAGCTCCACGCCCGAGGCGACCGTCGAATCGAGGCCGTTGGTGGTGGCTTTGACGTACTGTGCGTCGAGTCCGAGGATCCAGCGGTCGTTCGGCTGCCACTTCAGATGGTAGGAGTAGTCGGTCGTCTGCGAATCCCGGTCCTGGAATCGCGCCGCTGCCCCCATCGGGATGCCCCCGGTCACGGAATCCAGCCGTCCCTTGACGAAGCGGTTGTTGGAGTCGTAGGTGAACTCGGTACCGGCGGCCGGGATGATATCCGGCGGCCAGTTGTCCACGAAAATCGAGCTCTCGTCCCAATGCTCCTTGTACTGACTGTCGAACACCTGGAAGTACATCTCGGTCGCATCGTTCACGCGCCATTGAAGCACACCGTACGCCCCCTGCCGTTTGCGATGGAACTCGTAGGTGCGCCAGTCGGCGCCGCGGGGAACGTAGACCGTCTCGCCCGGGACGAGGTCGGTACGCGGGAAGAATGCGCGCGCATAGACACCGTCGGTGCGCGTTGCCGCCTTGGAGTACGCGAGATCGAAGAGCACCCCGATCTCCCCTCCGTTCGACAGCTGCCAGCGATCGCTGTACAGGCCCGATGCAGCCGGATTGGACTCGTCGACGAAGTTGCCGTAGTTACCCTCGGCGGTCACCAGGATTTCGCGACCTTCGTAGTCGAACGGGATCTTGGTACGTAGGTCGACGGTGCCGCCGACGCCGCCTTCAATGAGATCGGCGCTCTGGTTCTTGTAGACGTCCACGCGCTGCATCAACTCCGGCGGCACGTCCTGGAAGCTCAACGCGCGGCCGCCATCGGCAGTAAAGCTGTCGCGTCCGTTAATCTCGCTGCGCACCATCGTGAGGCCCCGCACCATCACACCGGAACCCTCGGCGGAGAAGTGCTCGGGATCGCCGAGGGTCTTGAAATGCGTGATCGCGACGCCCGGAATGCGCTGCAGCGCTTCGGTGACGCTGCGATCGGGCAGTTCGCCGATATCCGAGGCAGCAATCGAATCAACGATCTGTTCGGCGTTCCGCTTGACTTCCTGCGCCGACATGATGCGCTGCCGCTGCCCGGTTACGACGATCTCTTCGACCTTGTCCGCGGATTTGTCGTCACTATTGTCATCCTGGGCCAGCGCCGGGATACCGGCGACCAGCGCACAGAGCACGATCAGCGATGGAAAGCGCCCCCTGGCTTCGGACGGCGAAATCGTCCACGTCCCTTTCGTATCGTTCTTACGTTTCATTTGATCTCTCCTGACTCACCGATTTCGAGTGTTGCGCGCGGTGTTCCGGGACAGGAGCGCAGGCGCACATCGCGTGCAGCGACGAATCACGCAAGGCTTGGCGACCAGTGAATTGACCCGGACTAAATTCCGGTTTGTCCATCTGAACAGTCCCCCCGAACCGGCGACCCGCCACCTGCGAATCGCGCCCATTTCTACCTCTGGAGTGAATATGGGTTCTCTACTTCTCATATTTATGCTGGCACGCGGAACGACGCCTCAACAATGGACTCAATGACTAAATGATGGACTTTCTTATGGTCATTGCGAAATTGTGTGGTGGTGTCAGCTACGGAAATTCCGGGACTTCAGAATGAAGGAGACAATATTTGTCAAATCTTCTGACAAACTGTCTTGCCCGGTAATAAATGTGCCATCGCACAGGTCGTAGTACTTGTGGTTACGCAATGCAGAGAAATGATCCGGATGTCGGCAGGCCGATTCGCGCCGGCTCTTCTCGCCCTGTTGGCAGGGTTGCCGATCGCCGTGGGCGCGGATGACGGCGGCACCGTATTGACCAGCAGCGAGCGGCAGACCCCCCTGCTCGAACTTTACACGTCGGAGGGCTGCAGCAGTTGCCCGCCTGCCGACCGATGGCTGAGCGGGCTCGCACGTGACCGTGGATTGTGGGCGAACTTCGTCCCCGTCGCGTTCCACGTCGACTACTGGGACTACATCGGCTGGAAAGATCGCTTTGCGGCGCCCGCCTGGTCGGCACGGCAACGTGAACTCGCGGGCGAAGGCGGCGCGCGCACGGTATACACACCGGGCGTATTCGTCGATGGAAAAGCCTGGCTCGGCTGGCACAACAGCAGACCGGTCGCGGGAAACGGCCGCAAGGCCGGCCAATTGATCCTGCGTATCGACGGCAGGAACGTCCGCGCGCATTTCGACACGGCGGACGAACGCGTTGCGAGTCCCGTCCTGCATGTCGCGTTGCTGGGCATGGGTCTCGAGTCGGTTGTGAGGGCGGGTGAAAACCGCGGCAGGACATTGCACCACGATTTCGTCGTGCTCGGCCTCGACACTACGGCCCTTTCCGGCGCGTCGGGTAAGTTCACCGGAATCGCCAAACTGCCGGCGCAGCGAGACGCCGCGGAGCGGTACGCTATCGCTGCCTGGGTGTCTGTGGATGGCCGTGCCGCGCCGATCCAGGCGGTGGGCGGGTACTTGCCGGCGATATAATCCAGCACCGGAAATCTCCCGCGCCAGGGCCGGTCGGTCCCTTGAGCCCACACAGCCCCGAGAAACTTCGCGAGGCAAGTCCTAACGCGGCATCGGTATGCCGGGTGACGCTGAAGGAAGGCCGGGACGAATCGATCCGGCGCCGGCGACCCCAGGAAGGGCACGCGCGCCGACACAGACTTCAATCGGCTCGGCCTCGCGCTCGTCGCGCCGGGCGGCGTGCTCGCGACCGTCTCGTGCTCCGGCAACGTGGACGCCGCCCTGTTCAAGAAAGTGGTGGCGAGTGCGTCGGTCGAGGCCGGACGCCGGACATCGATCGTCGAGCACCTGTGCCAGTCGCCGGACCACCCGGTGCTGCTCGACTTCCCCGAGAGCCTCTACCTCAAGGGCTTGCTGCTGCGGGTCGACTGACGCAAGCGGCGAGGTCAGCCCGGTCCCTGCGCGCGCTCGCGGAAGCGGCGGACCTTGGCGGCGTTGCCGCAGGTCTTCATGCTGCACCACACCCGGCGCCCGTTGCGCGACGTGTCGAGGAACAGCCAGCCGCAACCGTCCGGCGGCGGGCAGGCCCTGATGCGCTCGAAGTGTGCCGTCGTCAGCAGGTCCCCGGCCGCGAACAGTGCCGGCGCCAGCAGACTCGCGGGCTTCGACGGATCGGGCCGTATCGCCCAGCTCACTCCTTCGCCGTTCGACTCGAGATGGCGGAATCCCGCGACGGCTGCGAGGGCATCGTCGAGCCAGCGCAACGCCCCCTTTCCTGTTCGGCCGTTGGCGGCGATGCCGGCGAACAATCGATGCAGTTCACGCCGGGCGTCGCGGGCCTGGCCGAGCAGGCGGCGGGTGATGGCCGGCGCGAGGCGCGCGAAGGCGTCGGCGGTCCCGGGTGCGAGCAGGCCGCGGTGCTGGTGCCAGGCGAGGAGTTCGGCGGGCGTCGACCAGAAATCCCGCGGTTCGGCGGCGTTCCAGGCATGCACCGTATTGACGAAATCGAGTGCCGGATGGCCGCCCTCGAATTCGATCGATCGGATGGATTCGGGAATGCGCATGGTAACCAGTATAAGCCCATTGACTGGTTATACGGAATGCTCTAGCGTGTAACCTTCAACACAAATTATAAAGGTTACATCCTTCGGAGGAGCCGTCATGGCAACGCGAAAGAGCAAGGGACACCGAAGCCGCCTGGCCGGCCTGGTCATCGACGTGTTGCCGGAACACTACGAGGCCTGCGTGGCGTTCTGGGCATGGGCACTCGGCGCAAGGTCGCCACGTGCACCGCGCAAGGGACAGCGTTATACGACGCTCAAGGGGGCCAGCGACGGCCTGCTCGTGCTCGTGCAGCGCGTGGAGAAAGATCCGGGTGTCCACCTCGACATCGAGTCGGACTCGGTCGCGGCGGAAGTTGCGCGACTCGAGGCCGCGGGCGCGAAGCGCAAGTACAGGATCAAGAGCTGGGAAGTGCTCGAGGACCCGGCCGGGATGGCGTTCTGCGTCGTCCGGCCGCAAGTGCCCGAGAAACTCCGCCGGCGCCAACCCTGGTGATGCCGTAAGCCGCTACAGAGGGCCTCGTCTCGCACTCGCCTGAGCCTTTTTCAGCGGCCTGCTAGAATGAGATCACACAACCGGGAATATTCCAGGGGGTATCGACGTGATCGAATTCGAACTGAACGGCAAGTCCGTCTCATCCGACAGTGCGGACGACACTCCATTGCTGTGGGTGATTCGGGACGAACTCAAGCTCAAGGGCACCAAGTACGGTTGCGGCATCGCCCTGTGCGGCGCCTGCACCGTGCACATCGACGGCGCCGCGACACGCTCCTGCGTCACGCCCGTCAGTACCGTGGCCGGCAAGTCGGTCACGACGATCGAAGGCCTGGACACGCCGGTCGGCAAGGCCCTCGAGAAAGCCTGGGTCGACGGCCAGGTACCGCAATGCGGCTACTGCCAGGCGGGCCAGATCATGCAGGCCGCCAGCCTGCTCACGAAGAATCCCTCGCCGAGCGATGACGAGATTACCTCGGCGATGAACGGCAATCTCTGCCGCTGCATGGCGTACAAGCGCATCCACAGTGCCATCAAGTCCGCCGCCGGCGGCGGGAGGGCGTAGTCATGGCAATGCGAGCCGAAGAAATCCGCGGCGGCCTGACGCGCCGCACATTCATCGCGACGAGTGCCGGTGCCGGCCTCGTCATGGGCCTCGGCATGGTCCTGCCGGGTTGCAGCAAGGAAGAGGCGGCCGGAGACATGGCCGCCAGTGGGGCGAGTTCCCGTTTCTCACCGACGGTCTGGTACGTGGTCGACGGCAATGGCGCCGTCCTCATCAACATCGCCAAGGCCGAGATGGGCCAGCACGTGGGCACCGCGCTGGCACGCATCGTCGCCGACGAACTCGGCGCCGACTGGAGCAAGGTGTCGATAAAGCACGTCGACTCGGACCCGAAGTGGGGCTACATGGTCACCGGCGGTTCCTGGTCGGTACACACGACGTTCAAGATGCTGTCGCAGGCCGGCGCGGCGGGCCGCAGCGTACTGCGTGACGCCGGTGCGGCGCTGCTCGGCGTCGATCCGACGGGCTGCACGGTCGGGAACGGCCGGGTCTCCGCGGGCGACAATTCGATCGGCTTCGGCGAGATCGTGCAGAAGGGCGACGTCAGCCGCACCTTCAGCGACGACGAACTCGGCGCCATGCCGGTGAAACCGGCCGGCGAACGCACGCTGATCGGCAAGCCCGCCAAGGCGCTCGACGTGCCGGCGAAGTCCGACGGCTCGGCGATGTACGGGATCGACGCGGAACTACCCGGCATGGTGTTCGCGCATCCGCTGATCCCGCCCACGCGCTATGGCAGCAAGATCGATTCCATCGACGATTCGGACGCGAAGGCCGTCCCCGGCTACCTGCAGACCCTGCAGTTGACTGACCCGAGCGACGTGCTGCAGGGCTGGGCCGTCGTCATCGCGGAGAACTACCCCGCGGCGATCAAGGCCGCGAAGGCGGTTGCCGTGGACTGGACGCCGGGACCGACCGCCGACGTCAGCGAAGCCGATATTTTCAATGCCGGCGCCACACTGGCCGCCCAGAAACAATCGGGCACGCTGTTCGTCGACATCGGCGACGTCGAGGCGGCCCGCCAGGGCGCCGCGAAGACCCTCTCGGCGACGTACAACACCGGCACGCTGGTGCACTTCACGCTGGAACCCGCCAACGCGCTCGTCGAGTTCGCCGACGGCAAGTGCCACATCCATTCGGGCAACCAGTGGCAGTCGCTGATCATCCCCGTACTGGCGAAAGCGCTCGGCATGGAAGAGACGGACATCGTGATCCACCAGTACTACCTCGGCGGCGGTTACGGGCGGCGCCTGTGGGGCGACCCGATGATCCCGGCGGCACTGGCGGCGCAGCAACTCGGCAAGCCGGTCAAGCTCGTGTTCGAACGTCCCGACGACGTCCGCTTCGACTGCGTCCGCTCGCCCTCGGTGCAGCAATTCGACGCCTCGTTCGACGCCGACGGCAAGCTGACCGGCATCGAGCACGCCGCCTGCGCAGGCTGGCCGACACAGGCAATGGCACCGGGCTTCCTCGGCGACGGCGTCGACGGCAAGGGCAAGTTCGATCCGTTCGCGGTCAACGGCGCCGACCACTGGTACACGCTGCCGAGTCATCGCGTACGTGCCATCAACAACGACCTCGCGCAGAAGACCTTCCTGCCCGGCTGGCTGCGCGCGGTCGGTCCGGGCTGGATCGGCTGGGGCGTGGAGACGTTCATGGACGAGATCGCACACGAGCTCGGCCAGGATCCGGTCGAATTTCGCCTGTCCCTGCTCGACGGCGCCGGCAGGAACGCCGGTTCCGCGCCCAACGCGGTCGGCGGCGCGGCGCGCCTCGCCGCGGCGTTGCGCGACGTCCGCGACCGTTCCGGCTGGGGCCGGGAGATGCCCGCCAACGAAGGCATGGGCGTGGCCGTGGCACAGGGCCAGGAGCGGGACATGCCGACCTGGACGGCCTGCGTCGCCCACGTCGCCGTGGATGCGAAGTCGAAAGCGGTCACCGTGAAGAAAATCTGGCAGACGCTGGACGTCGGCACGGTCGTGCATCCGGACGGCGCGATGGCGCAGGCCGAGGGCGCGACGCTGTGGGGCGTCAGCATGGCGCTGCACGAATCCGCGCAGTTCGAGGACGGCCAGGTCAAGCAGCGCAACCTCGATACGTACCATCCGCTCCGGATGGCGGACGTGCCCGAGCTGGACCTCAAGTTCATGGACAGCACCGAGTTCCCGTCGGGTCTCGGCGAGCCGCCGCTGATCGCGGTGCAACCGGCGATCGGCAACGCGGTGTTCGCCGCGACGGGCAAGCGCGTCAGGAACCTGCCGATCCGGCTGTGATCCCGGCGTGAGGCCGGCCGTTCCGGGGACAGGTAAACTGTCCCCGGAATGACCATGACGCTGATCAGCCCCGACAACGACTTCGCCCTGATGGCCGCACTGTTCGTCATCGCGGGCGGCGCGTTCCTGGCCGAGAAGACGAAAGTCGGCTCTCACCTGACCGGCACCGTGATCGCGATCCTCGCGGCGATCGCCGCGACGAATCTGAAGCTGATGCCGCACTCGGCACCGGCGTACGACTTCGTCTTCGAATACTTCGTGCCGGTACTCATCCCGCTGTTCCTGTTCAAGGCGGACCTGCGCAAGATGCTGTTCGAGACGACGCGCATGACGGGCGCCTTCCTGCTCGCGAGCGCGGGCACAATCGCCGGCGTGCTCGTCGCGGCGAGCGTGTTGCACCTCGATGCGCTGGCGCCCCTGGCGACCACCGACCCCGGCTTGCGCGAGGCGGGTATCGCGGGACTCTTCACGTCAACCTACATCGGCGGTTCGGTGAACTATGCCGCGCTCGGCGAGATCACCGGCCTGAGTTCGGACGCCTCGTTCTTCTCGGCCGCCACGGCGACGGACAACCTGTTCAGCGCGCTGTTCCTGAGCGTACTGGCGCTGTTGCCGGGATGGCACTGGCTGGCGCGCCGATTCGGTCGGCATGAGCACGGCGAGGAGCCGGTCGAAACCGAGGCACCCGGCGAGGTCAGCGCGGCGACGCTGACCTTGTCGCTCGCGGCGGCGATCACCTTCGTCGCCGTCGGCGACGGTATTACCGATGCCCTCGGCATGCCCGCGCTGCGCTACGCGATCATCACGGCGCTGGTGGTCGCCGCGGCGACGGCGTTCCCGCAGTGGATGCAGCGTCTCGCGGGCAGCTTCCGCCTCGGCGTGGGCCTCGCGTTCGTGTTCTTCGCGGCGATCGCCGCCGGCGCCGACATCAAGGCGATGATCGATATCGCGCCGTTGCTCGTGCTTCTGGTCACGATCCTGCTGTCCGTGCACCTCACCATCGTGCTCGTCGTCGGACGCCTGTTCGGGCTGACCTTGCCCGAGCTCGTCACGGCCTCGAACGCGGCCGTGCTGGGTGCGACGACGGCACCGGCGCTGGCGGCCGCACGCGGCTGGCACGACCTCGTCACGCCGGGTGTGCTGGTCGGCGTGCTCGGCTACGCATTGGGAACCTTCGCCGGCACGGCGATTTTCGAATTGTGGACTCATTTTTAGAGAAATCAGGGGAACTAAAATGTCGAATCGACCGCGCACACTGATAGTACTGACGCTTTGCCTGCTCGCTCCGGCCGCCGCATGCGCCGACGGAGCATCACAGGATCGGACCGATCTCGCCCGATTCGACAAGGATTCCCTCGCAGAGAAGCAGGGAGTCATCCGCGTCGAAGGCAATCGTTTCGTCGACGCCAGCGGCAAGACCTTCATATTCCGCGGCGTCAGTATCGCGGACCCGTCCAAACTCGTCACCGACGGCCACTGGGACCGGCGCCTGTTCGAAGAGATTCGCGGCTGGGGCGCCAACACCGTGCGCCTGCCGGTGCATCCGAGTGCCTGGCGCCAGCGTGGGGAGGAGACCTATCTCGGGCTCATCGACGACGCCATCCGCTGGTGCAACGAACTCGGCCTATACGTCATCGTGGACTGGCATTCGATCGGTTACCTGCCGGCCGAGAAATTCCAGAGCGACATGTACGAGACGACCAATGCAGAGACGCTGGCGTTCTGGAAGGACATCGCGTATCGCTACCGGGGCGTGCCGACAGTCGCCGTCTACGAGCTGTTCAACGAACCCACGACCGGGGGCGGCAAGTTCGGCCAGCGTAACTGGGGCGAGTGGAAAGCGTGGAACGAGCACACGATCGACCTGATCCGGGAACAGGACCGCGACACGATCCCGCTGGTCGCCGGCTTCGACTGGGCCTATGACCTGCGGGAGGTGCGCGAGGCGCCGATCGCGCGCGAGGGCGTCTCCTATGCGTCGCATCCGTACCCGCAAAAGGAACGCCCCACGGTACCGAGCAAGGAGAACTTCTTCGCGGCGTGGGAGTCGGCCTGGGGCTTCGTGGCCGACAAGTACCCGATGATCCTCACGGAGATCGGCTGGGTACGCCCGGACGGATACGGCGCGCACATCCCGGTCAAGAACGACGGCAGTTACGGCCCGATGATCGCCGAGTACATGGACAAGAAGGGCATATCCTGGATCGCCTGGTGCTTCGATCCCGACTGGTCGCCGGTGCTGATCGAGGACTGGGATTTCACGCCGAGTGAACAGGGACGTTTCTTCAGGGACCTGATGCTGAAGGCGGAGTAGATTTCGCGGCAGGCCCGGCGGCGCGGCGAACTACCGAAACTGGGACGAAGGTCCTATATCGGTGGCTGCGGGCCGGCTTATACTTGATTTCTCTATTGTTTTTGTACACCGCCGTGTTTCTGAAACAGCTCCTGCAGCAACCGGGCAGGCCCGGAAACCTGGTGTTTCCGGATCCCTTCAAAGCAGTCGACAGGGAACAACTGGTCAGGGAAGTCATTGCGCTGGCCAACGAAGACATGCCGGGTCCCCACTACCTGGTCTTCGGCGTCAACCGCGCCGGGATGGGGGGCAGTCGTGTCGTCGGCATTTCCGACAAGACGCTCGCCGAACTGAAAAAGGCCCATCGGCTGGTTTCGGCGTTGATCGATCCGGTCCTTCACCTTGCCTTCGTTTTCGACAAGTTCGAAGGCAAGCTCGTGGGCGCACTGGAAGTCGACGGTTGCGACCGGCCACCGTACGCCGTGCGCCGCGATTCCTCCGGTGGGCTGGTCAAGGGCCAGTCCTGGGTACGCAACGGCATCGACATTCAACTGGCGCATCCGCTGGATCTCGAGCGCATCCGGTGCCGTGCCGAAGAACAGAATTTCTGGGACGTCGCGGTCGGCTTCGGGGACCAGGGCGACGAGGATTTGCTCGAACTCGACGTGCCCGATGCGTCGAATCCGCCTTCCGCCCGGTCGCAGGACAAGGTCCGGCAGACGCTGGACTGGCGCGACAAGGTCAAGGAGAAGTTCGGCACGATCAACACGCAGCTGATGCGCCTGTTGCACGTGAGCCATCATGGCTCGGACATCGAATTCGACGGGCGCGGCACGGCCACGTTGTGGAACATACACGAACACGCCGGCGCAAAGCACGGTGAGGCCGACGAATACTATTACTTCGAAGAACAAGCCGTGAAGCTCAACCTGACGATCCGCAGCCGGGAGGAAAAAGGCCTGGACGACGTACGCTTGTTGCTCACGTTCCCTCGCCTCGACGGATTCGAGGTTGCCGATCACCTCTACGTGGACCCGCACGGCAAGCGCACCGCGCTGGAGGCGGACTTCATGGATTACCCCGTCGTCGAGCGTCGGGAACAGGGGACGATCGTCCGCGCCCCGCTCGGGTACCTCGCCCCGAACCGGCCGCGCAAAGCCTTCCAGTGCGCGCTCAGACTGGCGGTGAACCCGGCGATGCGGGGTAAACGGGTCGCCGTCAACTACACTCTCAAGGCCGGGAACAAACGCGGGGCGAGCCGCGGGCGAGTCAAGATCCGGTTCGGCTGATCCGCAGACCGGCCGTCACTCTCAACCCTGTCCGCGTGCGTGGAACATCCGCTGCAGGACGTTCTCGTTTTCCGGGACGCGTTCCTCCTTCTGGTTGCCGAGGCTGTTGAGCAGTTTCTTGCCGAAATTGCTTTCCCTGGCGGCGCTTGCCTTGCAATTCGGATTGCTCTCCTGCCGCGAGCGGTCGTCGATGATGCAGAACAAGGGCATATCCTGGATCGCCTGGTGCTTCAATCCGGACTGGTCGCCGGTGCTGATCGAGGACTGGGACTTCACGCCGAGTGAACAGGGACGGTTCTTCAGGGACCTGATGCTGAAGGCGCAGTAGATTGCGCGGCAGAGCCGGAGCCGCAACTCTGCCGGGTCGCGCGTGTCTACAGTGCTCCCGATTTCGAAACATCAGGTGTCACATGTTCTTGAATGCAGTGTTGGTGTTCTGCCACATCCTGGGGGCGATTGGCCTGTTCGTGGTGCTGGCCTTCGAACGGCTTTGCCTGTCCAGGCTTCAAAGTTCGACGAGCCGTGAACAGGCGGCAGAGTGGATCGACGTCTGCTCGATCCTGCCGCGGCTCAGATTGCCGTCCGTCCTGCTGATACTGGTCCCGGCGCTCTACTGGACGTTTACGGCATGGCGCGGAATTCCGTGGGTCTATATCTCGCTGATCGCCGTGGTGGCCGCTGCGCTCACCGGGAAATTCATGAGTGCCAAGGCGTTCGAGCGCCTGGCCGGGGCCGTCAACGCGAAGCCGTTCAGCTCCCCCGATACGCTGCCGGAAACGCTCTGGGGCACGCTGTGGGGATCGCTGCACATCCGGACCGGGCTCGTCGTCGGGTTGCTGGCAATCATGGTATTGAAACCGGATGCGATCGAATCCGTGTCGCTGCTCGGCGCTGCGGTAATGCTTGCGCTGCTGCCAGGTCTCTACTCGAGGGTGAGAACCCGCCGCGTGGCCTGATTTCAGTACCTAGCGCCCGGTGATCTCATCAGCGACGCAGGCTTCCGCTTCCCGAGCAACATCGTCCGCGACTCGATATCCACCTCGCCGCCGCCGGCCGCCCGGATCTCGTCGCCGGTCTGCAGAGCGACCGGGACGCCGTCGCGAAACACGATGCGGTTGCCGAGTGCAGCGGCAATCTTGGCGCCCGGCAAAATGATACCGACGAGGTTGAGCGGATCCGCCGCGGAGACGACGATGCGATCGCCGCCCGGCTTCCGGTTGCGGATATTGCGCAGATCGGCGACGGCGTCGGGCAGCGCAAATTGTTCGCCCGCGAACTGCTGCACGAAGCGTCCGCCGCGGATCTCGCCGCGCGCCTCCATGCGCCAGTAGATGCGCAACAGTTCGCGCCAGGGTGGCAGGTTGGTCTCGCGCTCGAGTACCTTGCGAAACACGACGCCGTAGCGGCGCAGCAGGACCCAGGCGACGTGCTCCAGCGCCTCGCCGCGGTCGACCTCGATGCCGGAGTTGAGCAACGCCCAGCGGCCGGCGCGATCGAAACCGGATGCGGCCGGCATACGCCCTCGCCGCCTCGTGTAGCCCGGGCGCTTGCTCGAAGGCGTCACCAGGGCACGCAGGCCGGCGTAACTGTCGGAGGTAACGAGCCCCCAGTTCACGAGCTCGCCCAGCGCGTCCTCGACCTGGGTGCGCAACAGGCCCGTCGCCTGCACCAGGTCGATGAAGAACGAGGCGCCGTTCTGCCTCAAGACGTCCAGCACCTTGTTCGCACCCGCCGTCAGGTTCTTCTCTGATAATTCCGGCAGCGGCGCGATATCGCGCCAGTACGGCACGGCCTGGCGGTCGAGCAGCGTGATCGGCGCATTCCTGACAGGCCCTGTGCGTTTCTCGCCGTTCGCCGCGCGCACCGCGAGGCGTAGCCAAACGCTCTTGCCCGTCGTGCACAGCGTGTCCAGCAGGTCGGACGTGTACAGGTCCAGCCGCGCCGGCAGGATGTCACGCTCCCAGCTCCCCGCCGCGGCGGAGAAGCCTTCGAGTTGTTCGACGATCGCGGTCAGCGCGTCCGGTCCTTCCGCCCGGTCGGTAAGGCCTTGCCAGTGGAACAGGAAACGCATGTAGTCGGCCGCCGACACCGGCTCGATTTCGCTGCGTAACCGCTTGATGGTATGGCGGTGGATGCGTGCCAGCAGCCGCCGCTCACACCATTCCTCGGGACTGGACGGCGCCTTCGCCTGCTCCGTGAACCGCCCGCGCATCACGAAACCCTCTTGCTCGAGCGCGAGCAGCGCGACATCGACGTCGTGCACCGCGACGTTCAACGGTGCGGCGAGTTGCTCGGCGGTCACGGGCCCCAGGCCTTCGAGCCGCGAGCGGACGAGTTCGCGCAGCGCATCCTCGCGTGTCGCGATCGCCTCGGAATGCGTGTGCACCGCGTCGATCCGCGGCGACATCGCCGGAACGTCGTAAATACGGCCAAACTCGGCGAGCCGCTCCGCCGCGACCCAGAGCTTCGCACTCCCCGAATCCAGCACCGTTGCACGCCGATCCACGACGAGCTGTTCGAACAGGTGCCCCCAGCCGAAGTCGAGATCGGTGTCCGCCGTCGCGCGGTTGCCGCGCGCGCCTTCGGCGTCGGTGACAAAGCCGAGCACGCAAAGCGCATCGTGCAATTCGTCCGCCGAGCGCGGCTCCGGCCAGGCTTCCTCGCGCACGCGCCGGATCGCGGCCGCGTCCAGCCGGCCCAGATCCGCTGCCTCGCTTGGATCGATGTAACGCCGCGATTGCACGGCGAGCGCGCGGCGCTCCTCGGCCGGCGTGTCGTCGAGGAAGGCGTAGGGCCGCGCGCCGAGGATCTCCTGCGCCAATGGAGAGGGTCCGTTGAGGTCCCGGCCGATGACCTCGATCTCGCCGGCTTCGAGCTTCTCCAGCATCGCGACGAAGCCGTCGAAGTCCATGACGTCGTGCAGGCAGTCGTCGACCGCCTGGTTCACGAGCGGATGGTCCGGCACCTCGCGCGTGCCGGTGATGTTCTCGGCGCAGGCGATCTGGTCGGGGAAGACAATCGCGACCAGGTCCTCTGCGTCGTTACGCTGGAACGGCGCCGGTGCGCGCTTGCCGTTGATGTTGCGGCGGATGGCCAGGGCAATGGACGCCACCCAGCGCCAGTGCGTGGGGAACATCGGCGCGGCGAGCAGCGCCTGCACGAGCACGTCGCGCACGCTGGCGGAATTCAGGTACTTCGCCGGCTCGTCGATCGGGAAGCTGTGGGTCGCCGACAGAGAAAGAATGATGCTGTCCTCCAGCGCCGCGGCCTGCAGTTCGAAGTTGAACTTGCGGCAGAAACGCTTGCGTAGTGCGAGCCCCCAGGCGCGATTCACGCGCGAGCCGTACGTGGAATGCACGACGAGGTGCATGTCGCCGGTCTCGTCGAAGAAGCGCTCGAAGACGATGTGCTCCTGCGTCGGGATCAGGCCGAGCGCGGCCTTCGCGCCGGCCAGGTAATGCACGAGTTGCCCGGCCGCGGACTGCGGCACACGGTAGTCCGCGACAAGCCAGTTCACCGTCGACTCCATGCCGGCATCGAGCTTTGCATCGACCGCGCCGCGCAGGCGCGAGACGGCGGCCGACAATTCGTCGGTGCGCCCCGGCGCCTCGCCGATCCAGAACGGCAGGTTGGGCGGCTCGCCCTTCGCGTCTTCAACGTAGACCTTGCCCTGCTCGATCTTGAGGATGCGGTACGAAGTGTTGCCGAGCTGGAAGATGTCGCCGGGCAGGGACTCGAACGAGAAATCCTCGTTCAGCGTGCCGACCTTGAGCCCCTCGGGGGTGAGTACCACGTCGTAGTCGAACTGGTCCGGGATCGCGCCGCCGTTGGTCACGGCCGTGAGCTTCGCGCCGCGGCGCGCGCGCAGGCGGCCGTTCACGGCGTCGTGATGCAAATACGCGCCGCGCCGTCCGCGCCGGGTCGAGAAGCCCTGCGCCAGCATGCGCACGACGGCATCGAACGTTGCCCGGTCCAGATCCTTGTAGGGCCAGGCACACCGGAAATGCCGGTACAACGGCTCCTCGCCCCATTCGCCCGCGCCCGCCACCTCGGCGACGATCTGCTGCGAGAGCACGTCGAGCGGTTGCGCCGGGATGTGGATGCGATCCAGTTCGCCGTTCTCCGCCGCGTGCTTGAGCGCCGTGCACTCGACCAGGTCGTCCCGGGATAGCGGGAACAGCCGTCCCTTCGGCGTCGCGCCGACGGCGTGGCCGGAGCGGCCGACGCGCTGCAGGAACGCGGCGATCGAGCGCGGCGTGCCGAGCTGGCAGACGAGATCGACGTCGCCGATGTCGATGCCGAGTTCCAGCGAGGCCGTCGCGACCAGGCACTTGAGCTTGCCCGCCTTGAGCCGTTGCTCGGCATGCAGGCGGTGTTCCTTCGCGAGCGAGCCGTGGTGCGAGGTGACGTTCTCCTCGCCGATGCGCTCGCCGAGATGCATCGCCGCGCGTTCGGCCAGGCGCCGCGTGTTGACGAACACCAGCGTGGTCTTGTGTTCGTTGACGAGCTGCGCGAGGCGATCGTAGATCTCTGCCCAGACCTCGTTCGCCATGACGGCTTCGAGCGGCGAGCCGGGGAGTTCCAGCGCGAGGTCACGATCGCGCACGTGGCCGGTGTCGATGATGTTGCAGTGTTCGCCGCGTGCGCCGAGCAGGAATCGCGCCATGTCCTCGATCGGCTTCTGGGTCGCCGAACAACCGACGCGCGTGAGCGCCTGCGGCGTCAGCGCGTCAAGGCGCTCGAGGGACAGCGCGAGATGCGCGCCGCGCTTGTTGCCGGCGAGTGCGTGGATCTCGTCGACGATGACCGTGCGCACCGTCGACAGCATGCGCCGGCCGGAGTCGCTCGTCAGCAGGATATACGCCGACTCGGGCGTGGTGACCAGGATGTGCGGCGGGGTGCGCGCGGCTCTCTGCCGTTCATATTGCGGCGTGTCGCCGGTGCGCACCCAGGCGCGCACGTCGACGTCCGGCAGGCCGTGCTCCAGCAGGCAATCGCGGATGCCGGCGAGCGGCAACTGCAGGTTCTTCTGGATGTCGTTGGAGAGCGCCTTGAGCGGCGAGATGTAGAGGACACGCGTCTCGTCGGGCAGTCCGCGCTCGAGGCCTTCTTTACCAGCGCATCGATGCTGGCGAGGAACGCGGCCAGCGTCTTGCCCGAGCCGGTGGGGGCGGCCAGCAGCGTGTGCTCACCCCGCGCGATGGCCGGCCAGGACTCGGCCTGCACCGGCGTGGGCTCGGGAAAATGCTTGTCGAACCAGGCGTTTACGGCCGGGTGGAAGGTGTCGAGGGCCATGCGACGCGCCGAGGAGGTTTTGGCAGACTATATCATGGGCTGTACGAATGTACAGTAAGTTATTGTGCCGTGTCGCGGCCGGATCCCGACGCTCAGGTCTGCGGAGGCGGCGCGACCGCCAGGATGCGTTTCATCAGCGCCGGATCGTCGGGCAGCAGGCCGGCGGCCGGCAGCCGCTGCACGAGCTCGCGCCAGCGCGGCCACATCGCGAACGCCTTGCGGAACAACGGCAACGATTCGTCGACGCGCCCGTCCGCCGCCAGGGTCGCCGCGTGCCAGAACACCATTTCGTGGTTGTCCGGCGCCAGTGCCTCGGCCGCACTGTAGGCGGCGATCGCCTTGGCAACGTCACCGTCGGCCATGTGTCCGTCGCCCTCGTTCATGAGCCGGTAGGCGCGGGCCAGCGTCAGCAAACGGCGCAGCTCCACCAGCGGCGCGGCCTGATCGTCGACGCGCAGGTCGAACACGCGCCCGCCCCACGCGGGCGTCGACGTATCGCCTTCGACGACCAGGATGGCGGCAGACTGTTTGCCGCGGATATCCCCGCCCTCGCCCTGCGCCGCGTCCAGCGCGGCCATCATGCGCCCGGCGAGATCGCCGCCGGCCTTCTCGAACGCGGCCGCCATCGCCTTGCACACCGTCGGCTTCCACATCAGGTTCGCCTGCACAGTGTAGTCGTCGCCCTCGATGTTGCAGTATTCCTCGATCGAATGGTCGCCCGTGTGATTCGCGACGTTGCCCCGCGCATCGACCATGCCGACTTGGCGCACGTCCTGGTGCTCGTCGACCGCGAGCAGTGCGTGCAGGGCCTCGTCCGCGGTCTTGCCTGCCCGCATCAGTTGCAGCCCCAGCGGTCCGTAGCTCGGCTCGATGAACGACTGGGTGGCGACGGCGCCGACGCCCGGTTCGGCCCAGATCACGTCGGCACCCACGGAGAACCAGTGCGACTGGACGGCCGCGCCCAGTTGTCCGGTGTCGGCATCGCGCGCCACGATCGAAAACGTGTGCACCGGCCGCAGCGGCAACGCCGAATCCGCCGCAGATACGACGGGAATCAGCCACACGACGACGGCGAGCGAAAGATACGCAGTGTTTTTCATCTTTTCCCCTCCCACCCGCATAATAGCCACTTCCGATCCGATTGGAGCGGCACGATGCCCGCATCGACAATCCGGACACCCGTGCGCATGGCCTTGCCATTGCTGCTGAGCGCGTGTGCGGCGCTGGCCGCAGGGACGTCCGGCGATGCGCCCGCCCCGCTGGAATTCTCGATCCGTGACGGCGCCACGCTGAACACCTTCTATCGGCAGGGCCCCGTGTCGGCTCACGCCGTGCTGAGTTCCGGCACCCGGCCACGCCTCGTCGTCGCCTTTCCGGCCGGCAACAGCGGCGTCAGCCTGTGGTTCGAACCGGCCGATACCGCCACCGAGTGGACCGGGGTGAGGACGGTGCGCGGCGTGACGAAGCATCATTCCGGCCGCCGCGCGCTGCACGGCATCGAGGCCGAGATCCTGGCCGACACCGGGCCCATCCGCGTGCACGAGGCCGTGCTCGGCAGCGTGCGCACGATCCGCGACTACCTGCACACGCGCAAAATCCCCTCCGGTATTGAGACGCCGGTGAGAGTCGACGGCAACACCGCGACCTGGCGCCGGCAGAGGCTGGACGGCGGCGCCGGCTACAGCCTCGAGGTCGAAGTCCTGAACGGCAAGCTCACCGGCGGCGCGGACTCGCCGGTGACGTTCGTGCCGCCGGAGGGCGGGCCGCTGCACCTGCGCATCGTGGCACTCACGGGCGACCCGCCGTTGACGCCGATCGAGCCGGACGAGCTGCTGTTGCCCGGGGCAGCCGACGATCCGCTGTCGAAGAACGTGCTCGCCTTCCTCAGCTACCGCGAGAAGTTGCTCGCCGGGTCGTGGCGTTTCTGCACCTACTTCGGCCGCGACACGCTGCTGTCGCTGCGCCTGATGATGCCGGTGCTGACCGACACGGTGATCGAGGCCGGCATCGGTTCCGTGCTCGAGCGCCTCAGCGGTAAGGGCGAGGTGGCGCACGAAGAAGACATCGGCGAGTACGCCATACTCCGGCATGTCGCGGCCGGCGACGGTGTGAGTGACACGCCGATCTACGACTACCGGATGATCGACGAAAACCTCATGCTCGCGCCGATCGCCGCCCGCTACCTGCTCGACCGGCCCGGCGGGACGCAACGCGCGGAACGATTCCTGCGCCGAAAGTCCGCCGGGGGGCGCATTTACGGGGATGCGCTCGTCGCCAACCTGCGCTACGTGCTCGCGGCGGCCCGTCCGTTCGCACTGTCTCCGACGGCCGGACATCTCGTCGCGCTGAAGCCCGGCGAGCCTGCCGGCGACTGGCGGGACAGCGAGGAAGGGCTCGGCGGCGGCCGCGTGCCGTGGGACGTCAACGCGGTGCTCGTGCCGGCAGCGCTCGACGCAATCCAGCGCCTGCATGCGAGCGGAGTGATCGCCGAATACGAATCCGATACGGACGGCTTCGCGGACGCCGGCGAGATGGCCGGGACCTGGATGCGCGAGGCGCCCGCATTCTTCGACGTCGATGTGCCCTACGACGACGCCGTGCAGGACTTATCGGACTACGCCACAAAGATCGGCGTCCCCGCACAACCGGCGCTGGATGCGCTCGCGCAGCTGGCAGCCCCGCAACGCGCCGAGTGGCAACACTTCGATGCGCTGGCGCTGGATTCGCGGGGCGATCCCGTCCGCGTGCAGCACTCGGACGTCGCGCTCGCGATGTTGTTCGGCAAACCGCCGCCTGGGGATCTCGAGCGCTGGGCACTCGATACGACACTGCCCTTCCCCGCCGGCCTGCTGACGCCGGTCGGACTCGTCGTCGCCAACCCGGCGCACGCCGCAGCGGATGTGCAGGCCTTGTTCACGCGCGACCATTATCACGGCACCGTGGTCTGGTCCTGGCAGCAGGCGATGCTCGCGAAGGGGCTCGCGAGGCAGCTGCAGCGCGACGATCTTCCATCGGCGACGCGGACTTTATTGTCGCAAGCCCAACAGCGCCTGTGGCAAGTGATCGCCTCGACGAACGCCAGCCGCACCGCGGAACTCTGGTCCTGGTCGATCGCCGACGGCGCCTGGCGCCTGGAAACCTTCGGCGGGCTGGCGGAACACCACACCGAATCGAACGCCGCGCAGTTGTGGAGCACCGTCTACCTCGGCATCGAACGGCCCCAATGATCGTTCCGGGAGCGGCACCCGACCGGCACGGCGATGCGCGGTAGACCGGACGCGGAGCTTGCGATCACCGAAAGCCTCGTGCGGGCTCTGCTCGACGATCAGTTTCCCGACTCGACAGGCTTGCCGCTCGCGAGAGTCGACGGCGGCTGGGACAACGAGATCTTTCGCCTGGGCGACGAGTTCGCCGTGCGCATGCCGAGGCGCGGGATCGGCGCCAACCTGATTCTCAAGGAACAACGCTGGTTGCCGGCGCTCGCCGGTCGATTGCCGATCCCCGTGCCGGCACCGCTTTACGCCGGGCACCCCGCGGCCGACTACCCGTGGCACTGGAGCATCGTGCCGTGGTTCGAGGGTGAAACCGCGGATCGGGCGCGCGTGAATTCCGATCAGGTCGAGATACTCGCCGGGTTTCTGTGTGCGCTGCACGGCGAGGCACCGGACGACGCGCCGGTGAACCCGCTGCGAGGTGTACTGCTCGTCGTACAACACGAACGCACGATTGCGCGCATGGCACGTCTCGAAACCGACACGGACCTGGTCTCGGCGTCGTTACGACGGGCATGGGAACGGGGATTGGCGGCTCCCGAGGCGACCGAGCGGCGCTGGCTGCACGGCGACCTGCATGCGCAGAACGTGCTGGCCGGCGACGGGATCATCCGCGCGGTCATCGACTGGGGAGACGTGTGTGCCGGCGACGTCGCTACCGACCTCGCGGTGGCCTGGAGCTTGTTCGACGACGCCGGTGACCGGCACCGCCTGTTGTCGCTCTACGGGCCCGATCAGCATACGCTGGACCGCGTCAAGGCCTGGGCAGTCTTCTTCGGGCTGGTGCTGGTGGATTCGGGGCTCGTGAACAGCCCCCGTCACGCGGCACAGGGACGTGTACTGCTGCGCCGGTTGTCAGAGGACCTGTGAGCATACCGAGCGGCGGTGACACGGGGGAAGCCGCTGGGGGACAATGAACCGGATTCCGGAGGTCTGCATGGAACATGAACTGAAATTCTTCGGCGGGCGCTTCGGCGCCGCCGTGCCCTTGCTCTTCTTCGTCGCCTGGGCGGTCGCGATCTCGGTGGCCGGCGCGCCCGATGAGCGCGGCCTGATCCTGGGCATGGTCGGCGGACTGACGCTGGGCATGTTGCTGTGCCGCAGCCCCTGGGCCGACTACGCGAACGCGATCTTCGCCGGCATGGCCAACCCGATCGCCGGCGTCACGATCATCGCCTGGTTCTGGGCCGGGATGTTCGCGCAGGTCCTGCGCGTCGGCGGGCTCGTCGACGGACTCGTCTGGCTCGGCGGGCAATCGCACGCGACCGGCGGCCTGTTCGTTGGCGCAACGTTTCTGCTCGCCGCGACCTTCAGCACGGCGGTGGGCACCGGTTACGGCACGGCGGTCGCGTTCTGCACGCTGATGTTTCCCGCCGGCGTGGCGCTCGGCGCTGACCCGGTCTGGCTGTTCGCCGCAATCCTGTCCGGTGCGGCATTCGGCGACAACCTCGCGCCGGTGTCGGACACGACCGTCGTCTCGGCGACGACACAGGAGACCGACATCCCGGGCGTCGTGCGCTCACGCGTCAAGTACGCGCTGATCGCTGCAGTGCCGACACTCGTCATCTTCACGATATTCGGCGGCAGCGGCACGGTCGTCGACCCCGCCCGTGCGACGGATCTTCTCTCCGAGTCGTTATCCCCGGAGGGCCTCGTGCTGCTGATACCGTTCGCGTTCGTGATCTTCCTGGCGCTGACCGGCCGCCACATCCTCGTCGCGCTAACCTGGGGGATCCTGTCGGCCGTCGCGCTCGAACTCCTGCTCGGGCTCGCGCCGCCGCACGACATCCTCTTTATCAATCCGTCGCAGGCAAAAGTCGGCGGGGCGCTGGTCGACGGCATCGCGGGCTACATCGGCCTGTCGGTGCTGATCCTGCTGATCGTCGCCGCCGGGCACCTGATGAAGCTGGGCGGCGCGCTGGACGCGATGATCGATGCCCTCAAGCGCCTGGCACGCGATTCGGTGGCGCGCGCCGAGGTGGCGATGTGGAGCATCGTGTTCTCGCTCAACGTCTTCATTACGATCAACACCGCCGCGGAGATCGCCGCCGCACCGGTGATCTCGCAGCTCGGCAAGCGCTTCAAACTGCACCCCTACCGCCGCGCCAACCTGCTCGACGCCGTCAGTTCGGCGCTCGGTTACATCTTCCCGTGGGGCGGCGGCGTGCTGATCGGCTACCAGACGATCCGCACACTGGAATCTCAGTATGCCTTCGTGCACGCGGTACCGCCGACCGAGGTCTGGCGTTTCGTCCTGCACGGCTGGTTCCTAGCCGCCGTCATGCTGATCGCCGCATTGACCGGTTTCGGGCGCACCTACGAGGCAGCCGACGGTTCGGAAACCAGGATCCCGCCGGCGTAACGGGTCGCCGGATCAGTCGTTCGCCGTAGCTCGCGCGGCCAGCCGCGCTCCGCAATATTTGCAGAATGCGGCGTCGTCGGCATGTCCGGCCCGGCTGCATTCCGGACACGATTTGGACGTACGACGCCGCGTCATCACGTCGCGCAATTCCGCGGCGTAAATGCCGGTCGGCACGGCGATAATGCCGTAACCCATGATCATCACGATGGAGGCGATCACCTGGCCCAGCGCGGTCTGCGGCGTGATGTCACCGAAACCGACGGTCGTCAGCGTCACGATACCCCAGTAGACGCCGCGCGGGATGCTCGTGAAGCCGTTCTCCGGCCCCTCCACCACGAACATCAACGCGCCGAACAGCACGACGATGGTAACGACCACGTACAGGAACACGAGGACTTTGCGCCAGCTCTGCGTCATGGCCTCCACGAGCGTGTCCGCGGCCGATACGTATTGCACCAGTTTCAGGATTCGGAACAGGCGCAATATGCGCAGGATCCGGATCACGAGCAGATATCCCGAACCCGTCACGAACAGGGCCAGGTAGGTCGGCAGGATGGCGAGCAGATCGACGATCCCGTAGAAACTCGTCGCGTAGACACGCGAGCTGCGCACACACCATAGGCGCACGAAATATTCGACCGTGAACAACAGGGTGAATCCCCATTCGATCACCCGGAGCGTGCCTCCATGGACCGCCCGGATGTCCGAAATACTCTCGAGCATGATCGCCACGACGCTCAACAGGATGGCGGCGATCAGCAGGACGTCGAACAATTTTCCCGCCGGCGTACGCGACTGGAAAATGACGACAAAGGCGCGCCGGCGCAGCGCGCCCTCGCCTGCCTGATTGCGGCCGTCGGTCGGCAGATGCTCGTTTACCATAGCGACGGCATTATAGAGGACCCGCGGCCGGCGGCCTGCGACCCGCCGGGTATTCCAGATCGTTATTTACCCCGTGCGACTTTCACGGCCGCGGATGGCAGAATACGGTAATCCGCGCTGGCCCCGCCGGCTATCGAAAAACCACGGGAAATTGTCATGAAATTACTGCTCTCCGCGCTGGCCGCGGTCGTCCTGCTCACCGCCTGCGGCAAGGAGCCCGAGCCGCCGAATGCCGCTGCCCCGGCCGCCGCCCTGAAATCCGGCGTCGACCTTGCCGGGATGGACAAGTCCGTACGACCGCAGGACAACTACTACGAGTACGCCAACGGCACCTGGCTCCACGAGACCCAGATTCCGCCAGACCAGTATGGCTGGGGCAGCTACATGACGCTGCGCAAGGACAGCCTGGCGACGCTCAAGACGATCGTCGACGGCCTGCAGGCCGACGTATCGGACAACGAAGCCGCCGTGAAACTCCGCAACTACTACAACGCCTACATGGGCGAAGAGCGCGTGGAATCCCTGGGTTTGAAGCCTCTGCAGGACCTCTTCGACCAGATCGACGCACTGCAGACACACGACGATGTCGCGCGCTGGCTCGGCCAGAACAATGACATCGGCATCGACGGCCCGTTCAACCTGTACATCAACCAGGACGACAAGGATTCGACGAAGTACGTGATCTTCATCGTGCAATCCGGTCTTGGCCTGCCGGACCGGGATTATTACTTCGACGATTCCAAGCGCGGCATCGAACTACGCAATGGCTACGTGGCCCTAGTCAGCAAGCTGCTCGCGATGTCGGGTTACGACGATGCCGACGCCGCGGCGGACCGGATCATGGCGCTGGAAACGGCCATGGCCGACAAGCAATGGAAGAAAGAGGACAATCGCGACGCCGACAAGGTCTACAACAAGACCCCGGACGCCGAACTCGGCGAGCTGCTGTCGAACTTCGACCTGGATGATTACTTCGCCGGCATCGGTTCGGGCCGCCAGGATTACGTCATCGTCGCTCAGCCGTCCTATCTCAAGGCGCTCAATAAGCTGTTCGTCGACACGGACATCAATACCTGGAAAGAGTACCTGCGCCTCGACACGATCCTCGCGTTCGCAACCTACCTCCCGAAGGCATACGTGGACGCACAGTTCGACTTCTACAGCAAGACCCTGTACGGCCGCGAGGAACAGCAGCCGCGCTGGGAGCGCGCGATCCAGTCGATGAACGGCAACGTCGGCGAGCTGCTCGGTCAGCTGTATGTCAAGAAGTCCTTCCCGCCGGAAGCGAAAGAGCGCATGGAAACGATGGTGCATTACCTGCTCGCCGCCTATGCCGATTCCATCAAGAAGCTGGATTGGATGAGCGACCAGACCAAGGCCAAGGCACTGGACAAACTCTCGAAGTTCATGCCGAAGATCGGCTATCCGGACGAATGGAGAGACTATTCGACCCTGGAAGTCTCGGCGGACCAGCTCGTGCAGGACGTGCGCAACGCCCGCGAGTTCAATCACTTATATGAGATCGACAAGCTCGGCAAGCCGATCGACCGCAAGGAATGGCACATGCCGCCGCAGACAGTCAACGCCTACTACAACCCGGGACTGAACGAGATCGTGTTCCCTGCGGCGTACCTGCAGCCGCCGAACTTCCAGCTCGATGCCGAGGATGCGTACAACTACGGCGCCGCCGGCGTGACGATCGGACACGAGATCGGCCACGGCTTCGACGACCAGGGCAGCAAGTACGACGGCGACGGCAATCTCAAGAGCTGGTGGACGGACGAGGACCGCGCGCGATTCGAAAAACGCACGAAGGGCCTCGTCGCTCAGTACAACAAATTCGAAGCGCTGCCCGGGCAGTACGTGAACGGTGAATTCACGCTGGGCGAAAACATCGGCGACCTGGGCGGCACCGGGATCGCGCTCAAGGCCTACTACCTTTCGCTCGAGGGCAAGGAGCCGCCGGTCATCGACGGCTTCACCGCCGAGGAGCGCTTCTTCCTGGGCATGGCGCAGTCGAGCCGCATCCTCTGGCGCCCGAAGCTGATCGAGTTACTGGTGAAGACCGATCCGCACGCGCCGGACGAGTTCCGCGTGAACGGCGTGCTGCCCAATATCGATGCCTTCTACAAGACCTACGACGTCAAGCAAGGCGACAAGATGTATCTGCCGCCGGATCAACGCATCCGGATCTGGCAGTAGACGGTCACGTAGTCGCAAAAAAACGGCCGCCGCAGTTGCGGCGGCCCAGTTGCCTGAACAAAGGATTGGGTTCGGGATCGGGAGCCTTTTGCTCAGGCGTCAACTTGCACAGCGAAGTGTATTTGATTCATTGGACGGTGCGTCGTGATCCTTCCAGAACCGCATCAGTGTCACGTCGGCTTGTGCGACCAGGCCCTTGTCGTTGACCTGGTATACCGTCGTCTTGTCCGCGAAGTTGGACACCGCGTCCTTGGCCGCTTTGCCCGCGACGGCCTCTGCCGTCGTGTTGCCGTCCCAACTTCCGTCAACGAAATGCTTGAACGTGTCGTGGTCCGCGAACAGGAACACCAGCTTGTATTGCTGGATGCCAGCGCCCAGGCCGAGCCCGCCGGCACCCATGTGCATATAGGTACACTGGTTGTTGCCGGGGTCGACCGCGACGCCTGAACCGCCGGCGCCGGTCACCAACGCGCCGACCTTGGTCGTATCGAACACGGCATAGAGCTCGGATTTCTGATATCGCTGTCTGGCTGCGGCACTCTCGGCCAACAGCGCATCAAGCGATTCCTTTGCCATGTGTTCGAGCTTGACGCGATCTGCATCGGTCAACTCCCCGGAACCATTCGCGTTCTCGCCGGAGCTTGTCGCGGGGTCCGGTTTATCCGGTGAATTCGCCAGGTCCGGTGCCGCGTAGAGCGCACCGGTCAGCGCCATTACAAGAAGCAAGCCCGATATATTTCTTCATGAGTCTTCGCCTCCTTTTGTTGGGTGAGCCCGATGGCGGTTGACAATATCCAGGTGTCACTCCTCAGTCTCAACCGAGTGACACCCGGAATTTGCGCTGCGATCAGCTTAGCGCCTTGTCGTACTCTGCCTTGCTGATACGCCCGTCCTTGTTGGTATCGATCGTGTTGAAGTTCTTGGACAGCCAATGATTCTTCTGGCTGGCCTCGAGCGACGTGATAGCGCCGTCCTTGTTGACGTCGATATCCGTGAATTCCGCCTTCTGCGGCTTCATGTCCTGATCCGACGACTTGGCGCTCGACATCTGGTCATCCGCATACGCGGCACAGGCCAGCGCTACCGTGACGGCGGCGATTGCGGTGAGAAACGCGGGTTTTCTGTTACTCATGTAAAGTTCCTCCTGACTCGTTGAGTTGCGACACGGTTTTGCGTGTCAAAGCATTAGCAGCAATTGCCGTGCCAGATTGGGACAATGTTGGGGAATCAGGAACTTAGGTCAGCTGGGCCATACCGGCACGGGCATCGCCCTGTGACCGATCGCATACACCTGCATCCTTGCTCCGCACAGCTGCTGCCGCGCCATGCGGTCGGTATCCCAAGAGAAACAAGGCCCTGGGTGCGACGCCCGGGGGTGTTACCGATCGGCAACACCCCTGCCCACGGCCCGGCCGTCTCGCGGCAGTCGCCATGAGACGCATCCAGTCGCCGACCCTGTTCCGGCTGGTACTGATCGGTTTCCTCGTCGTCGCCGCACCGCTGGCCGGCGCGATCATCACTGCCGTCGTCCAGGTGAACCGGCTCGCGCACGACAGCCGCAGCGCGCTCGTTACGGTACAGGAGAACGCGACAGTGAGCCGCACGCTGGTCGACAGCGTTACCGCGATGGAGCGCAGCGCGCGCCAACTGCTCGTAATCGACGATCCGTCGTACCGGAATATCTATGACGACAATCGCCAGGAGGTCCTGAATCTTTACCAGCGCCTGGGCAACAGCACTATCGATCCCGACATGCGCGCGCGCCTCGCCGATTCCCGCAAGCTGGAGGCCGCGACCCACACGATCGTGCAATCGATCGACCACGGCGCGACGACCGAACAATTCGACGCCTCGATGGACGCGCTGCGTGCGTCCGTGCTCGACGTCGTGCAACAGCAGAATGCGATGGCACGCAAACTGGCCAACTCGATGCCCGACCAGGCGCGCGAGCTGCGCCGGACGCTGCTCATCCAGGCCGTACTCGTGATCCCGCTGTCGGTGGCCCTCGCCGGCCTGTTCGTCATGTTGATCGTGCGTCCGCTGCGACAGATCGACGCCAGTATCCATGCGCTCGGCCGTGGCGACCTTGCCGGCAGCGTACGGATCGTCGGCACCCGCGACCTCGAGGAGCTCGGCCGACGGCTCGAATGGCTGCGATTGCGTCTGCTCGAACTCGAGGCCGAGAAGTCGCGGTTCCTCAGGAATGTCTCCCACGAACTGAAGACCCCGCTGACCAACATCCGCGAGAGCACGGAGCTGCTGATCGATGACGACCATTCGGAGGCCGGCTCGGAACGCAACATCATTACGCACGTGCTGCGCGACAACAGCCTGCGGCTCCAGCAGATGATCGAACAACTGCTTCGCTACGGGGCGCAGGGCGACTCCGGCGACGATCGCCTCGATGCGACCGTTCAGCTCGACCTGCTGGTCGATTCCGTGCTCGACCGGTACGCGCTGACGGCCAGATCGCGCTCGATCACCGTGGAACGGGCGCTGGCACCGGCCGTGGTTACTGGCAGTCCGCGGCGTCTGGAAGTCATCGTGGACAACCTGCTGTCCAATGCCGTCAAATACACACCGGACGGGGGCCGGATCGGCGTGAATCTGAGCGACGATCCCGACGAGGTGACACTCGACGTATGCGACAACGGCCCCGGGATTCCGGCAAAGCTGCGGCCGAGGATCTTTGACTGGTTCGTCACCGGCCCGCGCCCACACGACTGGAAAGTCGCGGGTACGGGGATGGGCCTTGCTATCGCCCGGGAGTACGCACTGCAGCATTACGGGGATATCCGCCTGATCGATTCTCCGGGCGGCGCGCATTTTCGGCTGACGATACGGAAGGTGAACGATGAACGGGCATAAGCTGGCGCTGGCCTTCCTGCTGACCCTGGGCGCGTGCGCGTCCACTCCTCCCATCGTGTCGGACTGGGCCAATTTCGCGGCCGAAGTCGACGGTCTGTCCCCGCAGGAACTCGGTGCGCGTATCTCGAGCGTCGACGAGCACTACAGCACTTCGCCGGACGACCTTACGCGCCTGCAGCTCGCCTACCTGTTGAGCCGTCCCGGTTCCGAGGCACACGACGTCAGGGCAGGCCGCTCGTTGCTCGAGCAAATAGACGACGACGGTCCCTATTCGGCGCTGCGGGACCTGGTCAACCGCCAGATCACGGTGGAGGCCGAACTCGAGGCTTCACGCCAGCAGGTCCAGCAACGCAACGCGCAGATCGAACTCCTGCATAAGCAGATCGATCAGCTCGAGGAGGGCCTCGATAAGGGCACGGAGCAGCAAGCGCAGCTCGAAGCGCTGCAGGGCAAGGTCCGTGAACTCGAATCGCAGCTCGAGGCGCTGAAGTCGATCGAGGCCGAGATGTCACAAGGCCAGAAGGCCATGGACGAGTTGCCCGATGAATAGCCGGCGCACCGTGCTCGTCGTCGATGACGACGAAGACCTGCTGCAATTGCTGACGATACGGCTCGGGCGCGCGGGCTACGCGGTGCGGACGGCGACCGGTGCCGCAGAGGCCTTGCACAGCCTGAGCAGCACGCAGCCGTCCGCGGTAATCAGCGACCTGAAGATGGACGACATGGACGGCATGGGCTTGCTCGACGAGATCGAGAAACGCTTTCCGGTCCTGCCCGTCGTCCTGCTCACGGCGCACGGCACGATACCGGACGCCGTGAAAGCAACGCAGAACGGGGCGTTCGCCTTCCTCACCAAGCCGATTAACGACGAAGAGCTCATCGCCTGCCTCGAAGAGGCGATTGCCGTCGGCGGCCGTCCGCCCGCAGAAGGCGACGGCGACAGCGCGGTGCCGGGATGGCGAGAAGGGATTCTGACCCGAAGCGCCGCCATGGAAGCGCTCCTGAAGCAGGCGGAGCTCGCGGCCGCTACGGATGCGAGCATCATCATCGAGAGCGAGAGCGGTACCGGCAAGGAGTTGCTGGCACGCGCCATACACGCCGCCAGCAATCGCAGAGACGGTCCCTTCGTGCCGGTGAACTGCACCGCGATCCCGGAAACGCTGTTCGAGAGTGAAGTCTTCGGTCATGTGAAGGGTGCGTTCACGGGCGCGGATCGTAACCGGACCGGACACTTCCAGCAGGCGCATGGCGGGACGCTGTTCCTCGACGAAGTCGGCGACATGCCGCTCGCCTTCCAGGCCAAGCTGCTGCGGGCGCTGCAGGAGAGGGCCGTCCGCCCGCTGGGCGCAGAGCGGGATGTGCGGGTCGACGTCAGAGTCGTCGCGGCAACACACCACGACCTGGAGCAGGCGGTCCAGCGCCGGCAATTCCGCGACGACCTGTATTACCGATTGAGCGTCGTCCGGCTGGCTCTGCCGCCGCTCTCGAAGCGCCGCGAAGACATCCCCCTGCTCGCCGACCACTTCCTGAGGCAATTCTCGACGGACGGGGTAGCGACCGGTTTCAGCAGCGGGGCCATGCGGCGCCTGTTATCCGCGACCTGGCCCGGCAACGTTCGCCAGCTCGCCAACGTCATCCAGAACTGCGTCGTGCTGTGCCGTTCGGCACTCATCCCCGAAAGCCTCGTCGACCACGCCTTGCGAGACCAGGTGCAGGGACTGACGCCGTTCGCTGCCGCCAGGGACGAGTTCGAATACGAATACCTGCGGAACCTCATGCAATCCACCGACGGCAACGTCTCGCAGGCGGCACGTCTGGCGGAGCGCAATCGCTCGGAGTTCTACAAACTGCTGCGCAAGCACGACCTCGACCCGGACGACTTCCGGAAATGACCGCAGCAAAACTTCAGAAGAATACGTGCAACTCGGCGAAGACCTGGTCCCTGTTCTGTGCAGGATTCTGCGGGATTCCATCATAGGTCCGGTAGCCGACGCGCGTCTGTACGAATTGCATCGGCGAATACTCCCACACGAGACTCATCCGTGTGCGTTCATTTTCCGAGACATCGTCATCCGGGTCGAACCATTCGTACGTTGCCTTGAGATTGTGCCCCTTACGATATTCGTAGTTCGCTTCGACGAGACTCGCCCAGAGCCCGCGGCGGCCGGTCGGACTGCCATCGTCGATGATGTAGTCGAGCTCGGCCAGCCAGACGACAGGCCCGGTCCGAAGGCCGGCGAACACGTTTTGCATCTGGCGGTCACCCGCCGTCGAGTCGTTGTAGTTGAAGCTGCCGCCAAGGCGCCAGCGTGGCATCACGCGGCTGACGCGCAGGCTGTATTGCTTGCCGGAATCGATCTCGGGACCGCCGGCCGTGCCTCGCGTCACAGCGAACTGAGCCGTCCAGGCGTCGTGTTCGTATTGGATCTCCCACCCTGTATCCGGCGTGTTGTAATTGATGCCGCCGACCTGGCGTATGAATGCTTCGTCATCCTGCAGGCGAAAGCCGTACGGCAGGAAAAATTGGCCGGCCCGAATAGCCCAACTTCCGTCCGGCATCGACAGCCGGACGTACTTCTCTCGGACCAGGGGATCGTCCGGCCGTAACCTGGCATCGACGTAAAGCGTCAGGTACTTCGGTAACGGACGGACTTCGACGTAGGCCAGAAATTCTTCGAGTCCCTTCTCCCGGCTGGATGACTCGCCCGGCACGTCGACCCGATCCCAGCCCCCGCGCGCATCGCCGCCCAGCGCGAGCCACCGCCCCAACTCGCCAGTCCAGAGCTTGCCCATGTCCAGTTTGTGCGCGGCGAGTTCGGTCTGCGCGTAGAGATCGCCGTATCGTGTCCGCTTGCCGCCTCCCGAAGGCGAGGTGTGGCAGCTTCCGCATTTCATGCCCTTTTGTACGGCGAGGTAGGGCTCGGCGTGTGCACTCTGCCCAGGAACTGCGAATACGAGGAGAGCGAAGGCGAGCGACAGGCAGGTCCGGGTCAGCGTCATCGCGTGGCCCCCACGGTGATCATATGGCTGCTGCCCACTTCGAATTCCGAGGTGCTGTCGCCGTCGAGAGATTCTCCGTCGACGCTCAGGATCAAATTGGGCCCGGAACCTTCGAGCGAAATGCGATACACGTCGTCGATCGGTTCGACGCCGCGGAGATCCATGATCGCCAAGCGGGGATTCATCCGCGACAGCGATACCGGCGCCGAAACCGGGATCTCGTTGCCATCCCCGAAGCGACCGTCTCCGCCGCTGCGCGTCAGAGTGAAGGTCAGCTCATTGACCGTCGAGGCATCGATGTCGCGGTCGAAGGCCGCGACGATATGCGTCGGAAATTCGACACCGGTACTTCCCGCCGCCGGGCTCAGCGAGACGACCATCGGCCGCGGGCCGGTCGCCCCGGCCGACATTGGCTGTGCACCTTCGGTGATCCACTGGCGAACGAAGTCGATGGTGACTTGTGGCAACGGCGGAGCGCCGAGCGGCATCTGCCCGCCCTCCGTCGCGGTCCCTTCCAGTTTCCGGATCAGATAACTTGCGTCCGGATTGCCGGGTTCCACGCGCAGCAGAGCACCTACCTCCTGACTCGGCACGCCGACCAGGCTGGCGTAACTGCTGGCCGCGTCCAGCCGCAATCCTTGCGGGGCGCTCGCGCCCGAGTGGCAAACGACGCAGTACGAGTCAAATACATTTGCCTGTAGCGAATCCAGCGTCGGCGCGAGCGGCAGGTCACCGCCTTCCTCCAGGGGTCGGCCCGCGACGTTGAGACCGCTGCCGTCGCCGGCGGTGCATGCACTCAGACACAGGAGGAGGAGCAGCGGCAGGACGGGGCCGGCCGAGCGGATTGGCGTTCTGTTCATGCCCGGTAGGTCGCCGCGCGGGCGCCTCCGGTTCAATTGAACCTTATTCGGCCCGCGGGCGACCTATAATTACTCAAGTCGGCCAGCAGATGGCAGCGCAGATGACGCCACGACATTCCAGCGAGTCCGGGGCAGGCACGGAGACCGCAGCGGACCGCACGCTACTCGCGGCCGTCCGGGCGCGGGACCGGCGTGCCTTTGCCGTACTGTATCGGCGCTATCATCCGCGTCTGCACGGGTATCTGCGGCGTCTGCTCCCGAATCCGGTTTTCGCCGACGAGATCGTCGACGATGTCATGTTCGTGGTCTGGAAGGACGCGCGCAGGTTCCGCGGCCAGTCCGCCGTTTCGAGCTGGATATTCGGGATCGCATACCGCAAGGCCATGAGCGCAATCCGCAAGGAAGGACGCTACCAGGCGCCTCTGGACCGGGCCGCTGACGCCGACGCGGTGGCGGCCGGCTCTTCCCAGGACTCGGATTTGCTGCGCGCCGGACTCGCCAGACTCAGTGCGGACCACCGGCAGGTCCTGGAACTGACGTATTTCTGCGGCTTCTCGTATCGGGAGATCGCAGAAATTGCCGATTGTCCGATCAACACCGTGAAAACGCGCATGTTCCACGCCCGGCGGAGACTGAAGCACCTGCTTCCGATACTGGCCGGCGACGCGAAGGAGGATGAACGTGACCGCGCCTGAAATGATGTCCCATGACACGGCCGCCGAATTGCTGCCCTGGCTGGTCAACGATTCGCTCGCCGCGGGCGAACGCGAAGCCGTGCGCAATCACGCCACGAGCTGTGTAATTTGCAGGCGCGAGCTGGCGCAGCTCGAAACTCTGCGCGCTGCGATCGTGCCGGTGGACGGTCCCGACACGTCCGCTGCGCCCGACATGCGCCGCATCAATGCGCGGATCGATGCACTGGTCGCCCGCGAAACGGCCGGCAGCCTGCTGCTGGCGAAGCTGCGCGATTGGCTCGGCAATCCCTGGCGGGTAGCCTTCCTCGCACAGACGGCTGCGTTGGTCGCCCTCGTCGCGTTCTGGCCGCAACTGGAAGGGACCGAGCCGGAATATACGACACTCACGGAACCGCAGGTCCTGCCCCGCGGTCACTACGTTCGTATCGTATTCGACCCGACACTCGATGCTGCGGCCATCTCTGCTCTGCTCGAGAGTACGCCTCTGAGTATCGCGTCGGGGCCGTCCGCGCGCGGCGTGTACACGCTGCGTTTCGCCGAGGACACCGCTCCCACGGATCGCGCTGCGATCGTTGCCGCGTTGCATGGAGCGCCCGGCGTCTTGTTCGTACAGCCGGTGAGCGGCGACGAGGAGAAATGAAACCGAACTGCTTGCTGCTTCTCGTGCTCGTCGCATTTCCGGCCGCGGCGCAGGCGAGAGATTCGGACGGATCGCAGATACTCGTCACATTCGCCGATCCCGGCCTGAGCAATGCGGCCCATGCCGGTCCGCCGCGACCCGGCTACAGCCGCAGAACGTCGACCTATCTCGTCTCGATAAACGTCAAGCGGGCGGCGGAACGTGTCGCCCGGGATTTCGACCTGCGCGTTGTCGACGAATGGCCCATCGTTCCGCTCAAGGTACATTGCCTGGTATTCGCCGTGAATAAGGGCGTCGATGTGCAACCCTTGCTGCAACGCCTGCGAGAAAGACCCGAAGTCGAATCCGCCCAGCTCCTGAACGTATTCCAGGTATCCGGCGCGGTGGACGCAGACCGAGTGGATCCGTATGCGAGGCTGCAGCACAGCGTGGACACGCTCGAGCTCGGCCAGGCGCACGTCTGGTCCATGGGCAGCGGTGCGAGCGTGACGATCATCGATACGGGTGCCGACGTCCGGCATCCGGAACTCGTATCGCAGATCAAGGTACACGTCGACTTCGTCGGCTCCGGAGAAGCCGAATTCGACACCGATGCGCACGGCACGGCGGTCGCGGGCGTGATCGGTGCCGCGGCCGACAACGGCGTCGGCATGGTCGGTGTCGCGCCGTCGGCCAGCCTCACGGTACTGAAAGCCTGCTGGTATACGGACGACCGTGCGCGAGCCGTCTGCGACAGTTTCACGCTTGCGAAGGCGCTGGCCTACGCGGTCGATTCGGGTACCGAGATCATCAATCTCAGCCTCGGCGGACCGCCCGATGAACTTCTCGCACGGCTGGTCGGCGTCGCACTGTCACGCGGGATGATCGTCGTCGCGGCGGCACAGGAGTCGCCACAAACGGGATTCCCGGCCGATGTCTCCGGCGTCATCGTGGCAGGTGCTGCTCCGACGGACGCTGCGACTGTCGTCGCACCGGGCGACGAGATACTGGTACCAACACCGGGAGGCGGGTTCGACTACGAGTCCGGCAGTTCCCTCTCGGCCGCACACGTATCGGGCATCGTCGCACTGCTGCTTGCGAAACGGCCGGACCTGAGCCGCGGCGAGGTCGGACGGCTGCTGGTGGACAGCCGCGCCGGATCGGATGCCTCGGTCAACGCGTGCCGCGCGCTCGCGGAGCTCTTGCAGCGTTACGGATGCCGCGACCAGACGGCCGCTACACAGACATCGTCCATGGGTGGTGCAGGATCAGAATGAAGCCGACAGGCTGACGACGAACTGCGATCCTGCCGACAGGTAAGCGAAGTAGCCGCCGGGCGCTTGATTGTCATACCAGCGGAGATCGACCGTCAGGCGCGAGAAGCGTGCCGATGCGCCGACGTCCCAGTACGCGAACCGCGACGCTCCCAGGTCTTCGAGATCACTGAGACCTGCGCCGGCGTCGATCACCCAGGCGCTCTCGAGGGGCCAGTCCGCGCGCAACTCGAGATGTCGCCCGATCGCATCCCGGCCGTAGATGTCGCCACTGTAACCGAATTCGATGGAATAGCGCTTGCGAAGCGTCAGGGCGACCAGTGCCTCCGTGTAGTCGTAGGTGCGATCGGCATCGCTGCCGGGATACGTGTAGCGCGCCAGCGAAACTGCCACGGAGAGCGGCGTATCCGGCGCATAGTGATAGCCGGCGTAGTAATCGAATTCCGCGTCGCGGCTGCCGTCAGGACTGGGAAGATCGACCGTGCTCGCCCAGACACCGGCGAAGAATCCCGAGTCCGTTTCGTAGTCCAGCCCGGCCTGCACCGCGGGGTTTCCGTCGGACGACGCAAGGCCGCGGTAGATGTACTGACTCGTCAATGTCGCGATCCCGGACAGTTCGCCCGCCAGCGCACAAGGTCGGCATACCACGGCGGCGGCAAGCACCCCGAGGAGTAGCACCAGGGCCGGTCCGGGACGCCTGCGGCGGTCGCGAAGGTTTTTGCGGCGATGTGTCACCGGATCTGTCCGCCCATGGTATCCCCGCTCACTCTACCGGAATTCGAATCGACGGTGTCGGCACCGATTGAACCTTCTCCTGCCCCCGGCCTACCCACGGAAAAAGACACCTGTTCCATCGAGCAGGACGAGTACAACACAACCGCCAGGAAGAGGTCCATGAAGAGCGCCCCGAGATCGTCCAACATTTTCGTCGTGCTGGCCGCAGCGATCGCCTTGACCGCATGTGGCGGCTCCGGCTATGGCGGCAATCGAAAGCCGCAACAACCGCCTCCCGACACGACGGCACCGACAGTCGCTGCAGTCACGGTGCCGCCCGGTTCCACGCTCAATCGCATCGTAACGTTGAGTACGACAGCGAGTGACAACACCGGCGTCACGGGGGTCAGTTTCTTCGTCGACGGTGTCATGCTGGGCAGCGTCAGTGCGGCGCCATACAGCATCGAATGGGATACCGGCGCTGAGAACGACGGCGATCACGTCATACATGCAGAGGCCATGGATGCCGCCGGCAATACAGCGCAATCGGCCGATATCACGGTGACCGTCCGCAATTCGGTGCAATTCGCCGTGACCCTGAGTGGTGCCGAAGAGGTACCGCCCGCAACCTCGCAGGGCTCGGCGCAGGGCGACTTTACGGTGAATCTCGTCAGCGGCGAGATTTCGGGCACGCTTACCGCCAGCGGCATCACGCCGACGGCGGCGCACATCCACGACGCCTTCGCCGGCACGAACGGCGACGTGCTCGTCCCGCTCGACCAGGATGCCACGGATCCCGCGCTGTTCACGGTACCTGCCGGCACCAGCCTCGACGCTACCGGGGTCGAACGCCTGCTCGCCGGCGCGCTGTACGCCAACGTGCACACGGCGGCAGCGCCCGGCGGCGAACTCCGCGGCCAGATACTGCCCGAGGATTTCGTGCTGCGATTCACGACGCTCGACGGGATTGCTTCCGTGCCCCGCGTCGACACCCCCGCCGGCGGCCTTGCGGCGGTGACACTGAACCAGGCGAGCGGCGCACTGGTCGTCGAGGCACGGGTGACCGGCCTCGACGACGCCACCCAGGCACACGTGCACGACGCGTACGCCGGAGATACCGGTGCCGTCCTCGTCCCGCTGAATCAGGATACTACCGATCCGGGTCACTGGTTCGTCGAAGACGGCGTGCTGAATGCGGCGGGCCTGGATGCCTTCGCCGCGGGCCGGCTCTACGTGAACGTCCACAGTCCCGCCCATCCCGACGGTGAAGTCCGCGGCCAGATCCTGCCGGACGGAATCGTCGTCCTGGACACCGAGCTGACGGGTGAGCAGGAAGTGCCGGCGATCGACACCCGTGCCACGGCTTTCGCTGCACTGACGCTCGACGAAGGGGCATCGTCGATGACGCTGCACGTCAACACGTCCGGCCTCGACGATGCCACGGCATCGCACCTGCACGGCGCATACGGCGGCGTGAACGGTCCGGTCCAGATCGGTCTCATGCAGGACGGCGCGAATCCGGCACACTGGTCCGTGGAAAACCAGACGCTCGATGCCGCGCAGATGGACGCGTTGCTCGCCGGCGCAACTTACGTCAACGTACACACGCCGGCGCATACCGACGGTGAGGTTCGCGGTCAGATCATCCCCGATGGAATCCTGTTCGCGGACGGCCGGCTCGAGGGGAGCCAGGTCGTCCCGCCCGTGAGCACGACCGCTGGCGGTACTTTCGCGGTAACCGTCGACCCGGCCGAGATGACGCTCGTCGCACACGCGAACACGACGGGTGCCGATGACGCGACCGCTGCACACCTGCACGACGCCTATGCCGGTGTGAGCGGCGCCGTCGCGATCCCGTTGGTGCAGGACGCGGGCGACGTCTCGCACTGGTCGGCAGACGCCGTCACTCTCACCGCAGATCAGCTGGCGGCATTCGAGGCCGGTCGGCTGTACGTGAACGTGCACACGCCCGCCAACCCGGACGGCGAGATCCGTGGTCAGCTCGCGCCGCCGCCGATCGAAGTACTCTTCAGCACGCTTGGCGGTGACCAGGAGGTCCCGGCGGTCGCCAGCGCCGCGAGCGGCATCGCCGCCTCGACGGTCGACCGCGACAGCGGCGTGATCACCGTCCACCTGCATGTGAGCAGCGCCGACGACGCCACCGCCTCGCACGTCCACAGCGGCTATGCGGGGCAGAGCGGCGGCGTGCTCGTCCCGCTCGCGCAGGACGCCGGCGACACCGGGCACTGGTCCGTGACGGAGGCACAGCTCGATACCACGGGACTCATCGATTACCTTGAGGGACGCCTGTACGTCAACCTGCATACGCCGGCGAACGCGGCCGGCGAGATCCGCGCTCAGTTCGCCCCGCGCGGAGTCCAGGTCGTGCTCGGCGAACTCACCGGCGATCAGGTCGCGCCCCCGGTCGTGACCGGCGCCGGTGGTTACGTGGCGACGACGACGGAATTGCACACACGGCGCTTCGTTGCGTTCGTCAATACGACCGGCGCCGACGATGCGTCCGGGGCGGGCATCCGCGTCGGCGGCGTTGGAACGAACGGCGACGAGATCCTTGCCCTGCAGCAGACGCCGGCACTCGTATCGCAGTGGTCCGCCATGAGCGAGCCCCTCGCGGCAGCAGATTTCTCCGCCTACCGCGCCGGCCGTCTGTATGCACTGGTCACCACGCCGGCGAACCCGGCCGGCGAGATCCGCGGCCAGATCGTGCCGCCCGATGCCGCCGCTTTCGACGACTGGCGCCGACGGTGACACTCACGTCGCCCGGAGCGAGCGTCAGTGGAACCGTGGTGCTCCAGGCCGATGCCAGCGACGATCAGGGCGTGGCCTCGGTCCGATTCCTGGCTGGCGCCAATTTGATCGGTACCGACACAACGGCGCCGTATTCGGTCAACTGGGATACAACGACCGCGGCGAACGGTACCGTCACTCTGACGGCCGAAGCGGAAGACCTCGCCGGTAACATCGGCGTCTCCGCCGCCGTCGACGTGACCGTGGACAACGCGGCGCCGGTCAGCTTCGCCGATATCCAGGACCAGGTGTTCGGCCCGATCTGTTCGGTCTGCCATACCGGCCCGACGAGCGGCAACCTGCCGTCCGGCATGAACCTGTCCACCGCAGCCGACAGTTACGGGGCGTTGGTCAACATGACGAGTATCCAGCAGGGGTCGCTGCTCCGGGTGAATCCGGGCGATCCGGATGCGAGTTACCTGATCCGCAAGCTCGAGGGCGGACCCGGCATCACGGGTAGTCGAATGCCGCAGGGCGGTCCGTTCCTGAGCCAGGCCACGATCGACAAGATCCGCGAGTGGATCTCGGACGGCGCGCCGAACAACTAAGCGCGGATGCTACGGCTACAGCCGCCTGAGCCATTCCTCACGGCGCAGGCGGCGCATCTGCGCGACGATCCAGCGTTGCCGCTCCCGCACGTACCGGGACGGCCGGTCGGCATGCAGCCGGCGCGGATTCGGCAGCACCGCCGCGAGCAACGCCGCCTGGGCATCGGTCAGGCGCGACGGCGGTTTGCCGAAGTAGTAGTCGCTGGCCGCGCCGACGCCATAGATACCCGGGCCGAACTCGGCGACGTTCAGGTAGATCTCGAGGATGCGCCGCTTGGGCAGACAGATCTCGGCGACGACCGTGAGCCAGGCTTCGAGTCCCTTGCGCAGGAAATTGCGGCCCGGCCACAGGTACAGATTCTTCACCGTCTGCTGCGAGATCGTCGACGCACCGCGGAGCCGTCCGCCGTCCTCCGCGTCGGCGATCGAATCGCGGATCGAGCCGACGTCGAAGCCGAAGTGGTCGGCGAACTTCTGGTCTTCCGCGGCCACGACTGCGAGCGCCGCCGCCGTCCCCAGCTGATTCCACGCCACCCACTCGTGCGCGAGCGGCTCGCGGCCGCTGTCGTCCAGCAACATGAACGCCGTCGTCGTCGGCTCCAGCCAGCGCAGCGGCAGCACGAGCGCGAAGCTGAGTACCAGCACGACGCCGACCGCGATCGCAAAACGGTAGATCCAGCGCCGCCATCGAGACCGTGGATATCGTCTGCGCACCATACGGAGATGATAGGACAGACGGCAAAGATTCTGTGGCAAATGCAACTAAAGCCCGGGGGACAAATCTCCGCCTCGGTAGCGTAGACTTGTCCGACATGATCCCGGCAGACGCTGTCCACAACGCCCGCCCGCCCCAACCGGGTGAAGGCCTGTTCGGCGGTCGCTACCTCCTGCAGGAGCGCATCGGACATGGCAGGCTCGGCGAGATCCATGCCGCTGCCGGTGGCAGGCAGCGTGATTCGGGCGGCGAGCGGCGCGTCGCGCTCCAGGTGCTCCCGGAGCGGAGCCTGCTGGACGAGGAACTCTTCGAGCAGCTCGGCTGGGGTTACGGCCCGCTGGAGACTCCTCCGCACCCGAACATCGTCAGGGTATTCGAGTTCGGCCGCGACGCGCACTGCACGTTCCTCGCCATGGAACTTCTCCAGGGCACCTCGCTCAGATCCATTCTCGCCGACGCCGGAAAATTGCCGCTCGAGGACGCGTTGCCGGTCGTGCGCGCCGTCGCTGCGGCACTCGAGTGCCTGCACTCCCATTCGGCGGTGCATGGCGAGGTTACCTCCGGCAACGTATTCGTCACCTTCGACCACACGGTCAAGCTGCTCGACATCGCGCCCATCCTGACGCAGCAGATGCCCGTCAAGGGTCTGGCCGCAGGTGGCGGCGCGGCGAATCCCGACGTCCGCGACGATGTCTTCGGCCTCGCCTGCCTGACGTACGAGATGTTGTCGGGCCGGCATCCCTTCGATTTCCAGATTCGTTCCGGCGATCGCGTAGCCGGCGCCGAACCGCCACGGATACGGTCGTTACCGGATCGCCAGTGGCAGGCTCTCCGTCGCGGCCTGTCGCTGCGTGCCGGGGAACGGACGCCGACCGTCGCAGAGTTCCTGCGTGAATTCGGCGACACGGGCACCGAAGAGCTGCCGCCGGTAGACGATGTTCCCGCCCACGCCGAGCCCGCGCCGGCCGTCGAACCCGAACTGCCGCCGGTGTACGCGGTGCCGGCGCCGAAACCGATGCGGCAGCAGGAGCACGGTCCGCGGCGAGTACTCTTGCCGATCCTGCTTCTCGCCCTCCTCGGCCTGAGTGCCTGGTACTACTTCGGACAGCCCGAGCGGGAATTCGCGAGGTGGATGGACATCGTGCTCCCCTGGATCGATGCCCGGACAGGCACTCCGCGCTTCCTCGCATGACACCGACTACCTCGGAACCCGCGCCGTCCGTGGCGACGCCGCCGAAGGTCGCGACCGCGGCGCCGACCCCGATCGCGGAGATCGAGATTCCGCCCGCCGCCGGATTCGTCGGGGACGCTTGCCCCCGCCGCGGAGCCGGCAGCGCCTGCGGTCGCCGACGCCCGGGATGCGGCCGATGCGGCGCCGCCAGGGCCTGCCTACGGATTCACGCGTGTCGGAGGTCCGCGTATCGGAAGGCGACGGCGTCGCGACCATCACGGTCCGGCGTTCGGGTGCCGCGGATACGCCCGTCTACTGGTGGACGAGCGACAAGTCCGCCGTGGCGGGTGAGGATTACATCGCCACCGAACGGCCGGCCCGGGTGTTCACCGACGGCGGCGATACCGCGACGCTGCTGATCCCGCTGATCGACGACAGCCTGCCCGAGGTCGACGAGTCGTTCCTCGTCCACCTCGGCAGCCGCTCCGCGCAGGAGGAGCACGTCGAGCTGGTCTCGAGCACCCGAGTCATCATCGCGGACGATGACTGATCGCCGACTGGCAGCACTGCTGCTGGCCGGCTTTGTCTTGTTCGCGGCCTGCGGCACGACGCCCCCGACCAACGTCGAGAACATCTGCGCGATCTTCAAGGAAAAGGGGAAGTGGTACAAAGAGGCGAAGAAGTCGGAGAAGCGCTGGGGTACTCCCATCCACGTGCAGCTCGCGATCATCCACCAGGAATCGACGTTCAAATTCGATGCCAAGCCGCCGCGGAAGAAACTCCTGGGCTTCATCCCGTGGACGCGTCCCTCCGACGCGTACGGCTACGCGCAGGCGCTCGAGAGTACCTGGGACCGCTACAAGCGTGACACCGGCCATCGCTTCGCCGACCGCGACGATTTCGGCGACGCGATCGACTTCGTCGGCTGGTACACCGACCAGTCCCACAAGCTCGACGGCATCTCCAAGTGGGACCCGTACAACCAGTACCTCGCCTATCACGAAGGCCAGGGTGGCTGGAAGCGAGGGACCTGGAAACACGATCGGAAGCTGAAGGACACGGCGCGCCGGGTCGAGTACCGCGCGCGTGAGTGGGGTGCCCAACTCAAGGGCTGCGAGAAGGATCTCGACGACGACGGCTGGTGGATTTTCTGAAGGCGGTCAACGTCGAAAGAAATTGACCAGTAGCGTCAGCACGACACTGACGATGATCATCGACGTGATCGGTATGAACACGCGGGTGTTGCCGCTCTGGAAACGGATGTCGCCCGGCAATTTGCCGAACCAGCTCACGGCCCAGGGTGCGTAGCGCATCAGGGCGCCGACGACAACCAGGACGAGGCCGATGATGATGATGGATCTGCCCATATCGAAACCCGTTAGGTCCTGCGCATTCTACGCGCCGCCGCAAGTGCGCGATAATGGCGCCGTGCAAATTATTCGGCGGAGATCACGGTCATGACCATCATGGAACTCGGCGCGCTGGGCGAATTCCTCGGCGCCATCGGCGTCATCGCAACCCTCGTATACCTGGCGGTGCAGGTACGGCAGAACACGCACTCGCTCGAGGTGTCGCAGCGCCTCGCGCTGGCGCAGACCTACCAGGTGCGCTCGGATGCGCTACAGGCCATGCTGGTGCGGGCCGCCTCGTCGGAGATCGGCGGCATCATCCACAAGGCCGTGGCGGCGGGTTACCCGGAGGACCTGGCGGCGCTGGAAAAACTGACACCGGAGGAACATACGCGGCTTCGGCAGTGGCACATCGCCCAGCAGGCACACTGGGACAACATGCACTTCCAGTACCAGCAGGGTTTCCTCGACGAGGAGTACTACCGCGACGAGTTCGCGAAGCGCGTGCGACGGCTGTGGCCCGTCTGGAAAGCGCTCCGGCTCACCGGCGGCCGCCGCAGCTTCATCGCGGAATTGCGCCGCCTGGAGACCGCCGAGGAGTGACGACGATCGAAGGCAGCTGAAACGAGCGCGGAACCGCTCTCACTCCACGCGCCGCAGGTCCAGGTCGCGGAAGTCGAAGGAGAAGTCCGTCGCCGGCGATACCGCTTTCATCCGGACACGTTCCGCCTTGCCCGCCGCATCCAGCGAGAACGTGATATAGGCGTCGGCGTGCAGCCGGCGGTCCGTCCAGCGCACGATGAACGTGTCGTACTGGAAATGCTCTAGCGGCCCCTCGAGCGTCGGATTCCTGTCGGACTCGAACCAGAGACGTCCGTCGTCGGCGAGCGAGATGTGTATCTCTCCGTACCAGTCGTCGCGATACGTGCCGACGTAGTCGGCGAGCGGCAGGCTCGGCGTGCTGTCGGCATTGCGAGCGTCCCGGGCGGCGGCGACCGCCTCGTCGGCTTTGCTGCGCCGCTCGTGGATCGTATCGGCGATGATGGAGACCCAGTCCTGGCCGGCGGCCGGCGTCGAGCCGCGCAGGAATCGGTCGAGGATGTCGTAAACGACGGCATGTGGCGCCACGGACATCTGGTTACCGCTCGCGAACACGGCCAGGTGCTGTTCGGGCAGGATCGCGATGAACGTCGTCATGCCCCAGACGCCGCCGCCGTGCGACCAGATCGGCTGCCCGTAGAAGGTCGAGATTCCCCAGCCGAGCGCATACGCGTTCATGCTGCTGCCGGCATGTTCCTCTAGATACGGCGCCACCGGCAGCAGGGTCACAGGACCGACGAGTTGCGCGAACTGCGCCTCGCTGATCAGCCGCTTGCCGTCCACCCTGGCGCCTCCGTCGAGCACGAACGTCATCCACTTCGCCATGCTGCGGGCGCTGCAGGTGATGCCGCCCGCGGCCGCGGCGGTTTCGGGGACGCGCGACGTCGTCGTCACGAGTTCGCCATCGACGAGAATGTGCGGCGTCGCCACCACCGCGTCCGCCGGTGCGCGATTGGCCGATGCGACGCAGTCTTCCATCCCCAGAGGGGCCAGTACGCGCTGCTCGACGAAGTCCTCGAGCGGCGTCCCCGCAACCCGGGCGACGACCTCGCCCGCCACGATGTACATCAGGTTGTCGTAGGCGAAACGCGAGCGGAAACTGGTCGCCGGTTTCAGGTACCGCAGCGCGTGGATAATGTCGGCTACGGTCGCGTTGCCGTCCGGGAACAACAACAGGTCGCCGGCGCCGAGCGGCAACCCGCTGCGGTGCGTCAGAAGGTCGCGTACCGTGAATTCACGCGTGACCCAGGGGTCCTGCATGCGGAATTCCGGCAGGTAGTCGATCACCCGGCCGTCCCAGTCCAGCTTACCGTCGTCGACCAGGATGGCCAGTGCCGCCGCGGTGAAGGCTTTCGATACCGAACCGATCTGGAACAAGGTGCGATCGTCGACGCGCCGTTTCGAGCCCACCTCGACGATGCCGAAGCCTTTCGCGTAAACGAGCTTGCCGTCCTGCACGACCGAGACCGCCATGCCCGGCACGTCGAACTCCTTCATGGCCCGCTCGATCGACGCATCGATCGCCGCGGCCGGAGGCGGTGCCGCGATGGCGCGCGTGGCGATCGCCAGACCCGTCGCGACGACCAGCAACCCGTTCACGATCCGTTTCATTCTCTGCATCGGGTACCTCTCTTCCCCGCTCGGGGAGTCAGTTCGTGCCGCTCCCGGAGGGCGCCGCCGCACCGCTGGATTTGACGATCGTCCGGAGGCCGACCGTGGCCAGCGGCACCGCGAACACGGCGACGATAAACCAGGTCAATGTGCCGTAGCCCTTCGCGATCAAATCGATGATTCCGAAGCGCGCCGCCAGCACAGCGGCACACGCCAGCGCGCCCGCGGCGAGCGCCGGGCGCAGCCAGCCGGGCATGTGCGCGGCACGGGCCACGAAATTCAATTCGATGCGCTCGTTCAGCGCATGGATGAAACCCGTGCCCGTCTCGACGAACGTGCCGAAGACGACGATATAGAAGACGACTTGCAGCCAGCGCAGATCCAGCCGCTGCAGCATAAAGTCCGCCGGCACGGCGGCGCCCGCGATCTCCGGCCAGGACGCCGACATCGCGACGTAAAACATCGCCGCCGGCAGCATGACGAGCGGCCCCGCCAGCACGCCTGCCGCGATCGCGTCCCCGCGCGAACGCATGTGCGGCACGCAGAACAGCACCAGCGGAATGACTGCCAGGTTGTAGCCGAAGTACTTGACGCCCTTGCCGAGCCAGCCCGGCGCGGCGGGCGCCGCCGAGTAGATCTCCGAGAGCTGACCGCCGTAGCGGTGCAGGTACAGGGCCACGAGCACGACGTAGGTCGCATAGAGCACGAACGACCAGGCGGCCAGCACTTTCTCGATGAATGCGGAGCCGCGAAAGACCAGTAACCCGATCGGCACGATCAGGAGCAGGATGCCGGCCAGGCGATGCCAGTGCCAGTGTGCCGCGATCATCTCGCCGGCCGCGGCCGCGATCACCGCGAGCACGAGCAGGCCGAGCACGGCATAAGCGATCTCGTACAGGAACCATCCCCGGCCCAACAGTGCGCCGAAGAAACTCCGGTAATTGAAGCTCCGCGTCAACCGGGCAAACTCGAAGCACAATGCGCTGGCGATGCTGAACAGGATCGTCGCGACCACCATGCCCGAGAGGCCGCCCAGGGGCCCGGAGCTCAGGAAGAATTCGACGAGTTCGCGCCCGGTGGCGTAACCGCCCCCGACGACGATCGACTGCAGCAGCAAGCCGGGCAGAATCACCCGGTTGAACAGTGAGTCGTTCACTCCCGCGCCGGCCGTCAGCCCCACAACTCGCTGCGGGGCACGGACACGACGCCATGCTTGTAGGACATCGGATAGTCGCGGTCTTTGGTGAGGAACAGGGCGCCATCCAGATCGACGAAGCGGCACAGCTGCGCGACCACGAAACCCGGTGCCATCGCAAGTGACGTGCCCATCATGTTGCCCACCATCAGGTCGATGCCCCTGGCGCGTGCGAGCCCGGCGAGTTCGAGCGCCTCGGTCAGTCCGCCGGTCTTGTCCAGCTTGATGTTGATCACCTGGTAGCGGCGCGCCGCCTGTTCGAAGTCGTCGACGCAAAGACAGGATTCGTCGGCGCAAAGCGGTACCGGCGACTGGTAGCCCTCCAGCGCCTGGTCGCCGCCGCGGGGCAAGGGCTGTTCGATCATCGCGACGCCGAGTTCCGCGAGTTGCGGCGCGACCTCGACCAACTGATCGAACGACCAGCCCTGGTTCACGTCGACGATGATCTCTTCTTTCGGACGGACCTTGCGCACTGCGGCCAGCCGTTCGACCGGCGTCGTTGCGTCGAGTTTGACCTTGATCCGGTTGCTGTCCAGCGTCCGTGCCGCCTCGGCCATCTCGTCGGGCGTGCCGATCCCGATCGTCAGCACGCTGCGGGTCAAACCGGGCTCGATCCCGGTGAGTTCCCAGATCGTCTTGTTCCGACGCTTCGCCTCCAGGTCCCAGAGCGCGCAATCGAGCGCATTGCGCGCGCCGCCGGGGGGCAGCAATCTGCGCAGCTCCTCGCGCCCCGCGCCGGCCTCAACCGCCTCTCTCACCGACGCGACATCGGCAAGCATGCTCTCGCCCGTCTCCTCCAGGTAGTAGACGCCGGCAGCCTCGCCGCGGCCGCTGCTGCCGTTCTCCGCGATCGAGACGTACAACAGGTCCACGTCGGTGAAAGTGTAGCCCGTGATCCGGAACGGTTCGCGGAACTTCCAGGCGTCCGCAGACGCCGTCACCTGTCGTGCTTCGCTCATTTGTACTGGAAGCCCAGGATGTTCCAGAAATAGTAGAACCAGCACATGAACAGCGCGCAGACCGTCACGAACGTGTAGCGGAGCCGCGCCCACCTGCCGGCCAGCAAGCCCTCGCGCCAGGCGAGCACCGCGCAATACAGCAGGTACAGGCCCGCGACGGTCGCGATGATCGGCAGAACCAGCCAGAGCTTGAACAGCAGCGGGATGCCGGTGAACAGCGAGTCCTTCTCGATCGAGATGACGATGACGCCCACGATCACGACCAGCAGGTTCGCCGCGGCCGCGTAGAAACCGGCATTGACCGCGGACTTGTCCGCCGGCGCCAGGACGCGGATTGCGGCACGCTGGTACCAGCGCCGCAATGCGACCAGCAGGAAGACGAGCAACGACAGTCCGAGCAGGGAGAGGTTGAAGTTGGGTGTCGCGTAGAACGGCAGCTTGCGCAATGACATGAACGGCAATCCGTCCATGACGAAGCCCGTGATGGCGCCGCTGTCGTCCTGCTGGAACGCCAGCAGCCTGGGGCTGATGCCGGCGACCAGGGAAATCTCCGGCGAGAGTTCCTGGAAGAGGTTGTCACCGACTTCCGCATATTGCTTCGCGCCGCCGCCGAAACTGACGACCAGGGTATTGTCCGCGGTCGGGGCGACCTTGACGGCACTCGTCAGGCCGGCCGCCTTCTCGATCGTCGAGAAGTTGCTGCGCCAGAACGCGTAGCTGCCGGCGTATTTACCGGCACGCTTCGAAAAGCCCTCCGGCGGCACCGGCCGTTCCGATTGCTTCGGGTAGAACTCGTTGTAAAACGCCGGCGTAAACGCGCTGCGCACGCGGCTGCCGCCCGAGGCGCCGAAGCTGACGAAGAACGTCAGATCGTGAACCTGGTCGATGCCGAGGTACGAGTGGAAATACTGCGTGTCGCCGCCGTGACCGACGAGCCGTACGCCGTTGTGCTCCTCTTCGTAGAAGCCGAGTGCCATGCCCATGAGGCGATCGTCGTGGGAGAACGCGCGCGTCAGCATCAGCTTGACCGTATCGGCGCCGAGGATCCGGCTCCCGTCCAGTTCGCCGCCATCCAGGATCGCCTGCCCGAACCGGACCATGTCGGTGGCGGTCGCGGATTCCGCGCCGGCCGGCGCGAAATTGGAGATGATCTCGAAGGGCTTCTCGACGAAGCGCCCCGCTTCCGCCCTGTAACTCTTTGCCATGTGCTCCGCGAGCCCTGCCGGCAGCGGTTCGATGAAGGTCGAGTGCTGCATGCCGAGCGGATCAAAGATGTGCTGCTGCACGTAATCCTGGAACTTCGTCCCCGAGACGTTCTGGACGATCAGGCCGGCGACCGACGTGGCGTAGTTCGAGTATGCGGTGTGCGTGCCCGGCGGGTTCACGCGTTCCGGCTCGTAGCGCTTCATCGACTCGTCCAGCGGGAGGATCCTGTCCGGATCGGTAATGATCAGGTAGCCGAGCGCGCCGTCCTCGAAACCGGACGTGTGCGTCATGATGTCGCGCAACGTGATCGGCTTGTCGAAGGTCTTGGCGATCTGGAAGTTCTTAAGATACGTGTTGACGTCGGTGTCGAGGTCGAGCTTGCCCTGCTCGACGAGTTGCATCACCGACACCCACGTGCACAGCTTCGACACCGACCCGGGCCGGAACAATGTCTGGGCCGGGTCGACGGGAATCTGCTTCGCCACGTCTTCGAATCCGTAGCCCTTGGCGAAGATTTGTTCGCCGTTGTGCGTGATCACGACCACGCCGGACGGGCTGTTGTTCGCCGCCATCATCGGCTCGACGAGCCCGTCCACGAAGGCATCCAGCGCGGCCGGATCGTCGACGCTGGGCGGCTCCGCGGCGGCCGTGACCGCGAGCAGAAGAGAGAAGATGCCGGCGCCGATCCGCCCGAGAGACTTGTTCATACTGTGCCCGTCCTTCCAAGCCGTGATTTTCGACTCCGGAATCATAGCCTTGCCCGTTATTTGCAGGTTAGGCCGATACGCCACCATAATGTGCAGAAGCGGCACATATCCGGCCCCGCCGTGGCAGCCGCGGAGAGAGTGCATGCATTACGGGGACGAATACTACCTCGAAGTCGACGACAGCTTCGATCCGGAAAGTCTGTCACGTGCGCGGCTGGGCGCCCTGTTCGCAAACGCGCAGCGTATTACGGCGTTCGAATCCACTCCGGATCACAATTTCATCCATGACCTGTCGACGGCCGGCTTCGAAGGTTCGGCGTGTTACCGCATCGACGCAGACAGGATGATCGAGATCAACGACGCCTTTCTGCAGAGGCCGATCGTGATCCACAACGAGGTGTCGGACCTCATCAGTTTCCAGTTCGTCTCGACGGTCAAACGCTCGGAGTACCTCGGCAAGCGCAAGAACGTTCACGACCTCGGGCCGGCGCTGCTGGTCTCCGCCCTGCCCAGGAAAGAGATCACCTATCGCGTCCCGAAGACCAACACCCAGATCCGCCACGTCGTCGTCTACACGACGCTGTCGAACCTGCTGGAACGGCTGGGGGAGTCGAAAGACGAATTCCCCGCCTGGCTGACCGAACTCCTCGACGGCACCCACCGAAAACCCCGCCAGCGAGTGTTTTTCCTCGAAGAGGTCCACCGCGACTCGATCTGGTCGTGTTTCCATCTGCCCGTGTCCGGTTCCCTGCTCGGTCACTGGATGTCCGCCAAGTTCGACGAGTTACTGTGTATCGGCCTGCAGATCCTGAAGAACAGCCGCACGCTCGGCGACAGCGACCTCGTCGACCTCGACCAGCCCTGCGGCGAGAAGATCCGTCGCGCCCGTACGATCCTGGCCATGGAATACGCGAACCCGCCGTCGCTGACCGACCTCGCGCGGCAACTGGGCATCTCCGAGACGCGCCTGAAGAGCGGGTTCAAGTCCATGAACGGTACGACCGTGCTGCAGTACTGCCTCAACAAGCGCATCGAGGCCGCGCGCTTCCTGTTGCGGGAGAACCGCCACTCGATTTCGGAGATCGCAAACATCGTGGGCTACGAGGACCATTCGGCGTTCTCGCGCGCGTTCCGCCGCCATTGCGGGCACACGCCGAGGGAGTGGCGGCGCGTCAACAGCACCTGAGCCGCCCGCATTCCGGCGCGTCGCAACGCCCCGGGCGCCTGGCGCCAGCCACCGTTTCTGCATAGTCGCCCGCCGTATCTGACTACTGGTTTTTGCGCGGTCCCCGTTAATATCGATCGCGTATGTCGCGCGCGGGGTTGCAGGGGGCACCCCGGCCCATTCCTCACTGGACGGATACTAAAATGTGCAGACTGCATACCCGAATTGCAGCGGCTATGAGCATCATGGTCGCGACCTGCTTTGCCGCCGGCTACGCGCCGCGGGCCATGGCCCAGGAAAAGGAAGCCGCACCGCTGGAAGAGATCGTCGTCACCGCTCAGAAGCGTTCCGAGGCGCTCGCCAAAGTCCCGCTGTCGGTGAGCGTGTTGACCGGCGACATGCTGGAACAACAGCAGGCGGACAACTTCCAGGATTTCGCCGCCATGGTGCCGGGCCTCAGCCTTACCTCGGGAACCCGCGGCATCACCCGGCTCACGTTGCGGGGCGTCAACACCGGCGGCGTCGCGACCACGGTCGGCGTCTACGTAGATGACGTGCCGTTCGGATCGAGCAGCGGCCTCGCGAATGCCGCGGTTCTCTCCGGGGACTTCGATACCTTCGACCTGGCGCGCATCGAGGTGCTGCGCGGCCCGCAGGGGACCCTGTACGGCGCGAGTTCGCTGGGCGGCGTCATGAAATACGTCACCAATGCCCCGACCACGGAGGCGTTCGAAGCCCGGGCCCAGGCGTCGCTGGAGAATGCCTCCGGAGGTGATCAGGGGTACGCGTTGACCGGCGTCGTTAACGTGCCGGTAAGTGACCGGTTGGCACTCCGCGCCACCGGCTTCTATCGTCACGACGGCGGCTTCATCGACTCGATTGGCGACAACCCCATCCCCAGCCTCACGGACCCGAACGTCAACGTCGTACAGGGGACCCGCGTCGAGAAGAACATCAATTCCGTGGATTCCTACGGCGGGCGAGTGCAGGCTCTGTTCCGGCCATCGGACCGTTTCTCCATGAACCTCATGGTGTTGCTACAGAACCTCAACAGCGATTCCTCCGACATCGTCGACGCGGATCCCGTGACACTGAAACCGCTGCACAGCGATCCGGTCCGGTCGCGATACCAACTCGACTACACCGACATCGAGTACCGGATCTACAGCGCGACGCTGAACTGGGATTTCGGGGGCACCAGCCTCGAATCCGTGACGAGTTACAGCACGTTCGATGAGGACTTCCAGGACGACATCGCGGCCAACACCCAGTTGCTCGGTGTGCCGACGGCGGCCGCGGCGACCTTCTACTTCGGCGATCCGGCGACACGGCCGCTCAGCGCCGTGCAGGAGCAGGTCACAAGCACCGACAAGTTCACCCAGGAACTGCGTCTGTTGTCGGACCAGGATGACACCTTCGAGTGGTTGCTGGGCCTGTACTACACCAAGGAGGACTCGGGCATCGATCCCCAGGCGATACTCGCCGTCGAGGCGGGCACCGAGACGGTCGCCTCTGACATTCCCGTACTGGTGCAAGCCAGGCTGCCGTCCAACTACAAGGAATATGCTCTGTTCGCCAACGCAACCTGGCACATCACGCCGCGGTTCGACCTGTCCTTCGGCGGGCGCTCCAGCAAGGACGAACAGGACGCGTCCCAGGTGCTCGAAGGCGCGCTGCTCGGCGCGACCATCAATTACGACAAAGCGAACTCGTCGGAGTCCCCGTTTACCTACTCGATCGCGCCACGGTTCGAGGTCAACGACAACCTGTCGCTCTTCGCGCGGGTCGCGACGGGTTACCGGCCCGGCGGACCCAACGTCCTGCCTCCGGGCACGCCTCCGGGCACGCCCGGATCCTATGATTCGGACAGCCTGACGAGCTACGAACTCGGCCTCAAGGCGGACGCGGCGGACGGCCGTTTCGGGCTCGATTTCACGGTCTACGAACTCGACTGGGAGGACATCCAGCTCCTTGCCGTGATCAACGGCGTGGGACTCAACGCGAACGGCGGAACCGCCAAGAGCAAGGGCTTCGAGTTCACCGCCACCGTCCGCCCGACGGACGGCTTGACCTTCGGACTGAATGGCGCCTATACCGACGCCTACCTGACGCAGGACACCGATCCGATCGTCGGCGGCATGGACGGCGATCCGCTGACCTTCGTCCCCGACTGGAGTTACAGCCTGCTGGCCGACTACGAATGGCCGGTGTCGGGCGACAAGACGGCGTACGTCGGCGGCCTGGTCAGTTACGTCGGCGACCGCCCGGCGGCCTTCGGCAACCGGGCCACCGACGGCAGCCTCCGGCAGGCAGGCAGCTACACGACGATCAACGTGCGGGCGGGCCTCGACAGCGGACGCTGGTCCGTCGAGTTGTATGCCAAGAACCTGACGAACGAGTTCGGCGTGTCCAGCATCGGGACGGAAGGCGCGTTGCCGAACGGGGCCATCGGGCTCGGCGTGATCCGGCCCCGGAACATCGGCCTGTCGGTCGGCGCCCGGTTCTGATCCGGGGTCCCGTCCGGTTAATTCGCGCAGTTCCACGGGCGGACGGGATACCGAGCTTGGCCTCCGGCGCACTTCGCCGGTACCGTAGTACCTCGGTGAAGGAGGCAATCCGTTGATCGACGCCGACCAGACGTTCGCGCTCAGCGCCGTCATCATGGCCATCGTGGCGTTCGGCATGTGGGCCGAGCGCCGCCGGTGGGGGCAACAGCTGGGCGGCCCGCTGGTGCTGCTCGCCTGCGCGATGGCACTCGCCAATGCCGGCATCATCCCGCACAAAGCCCCCCTGTATGACGGCGTCGCACAGTACCTGGTACCGGCCGCCATCCCGTTGCTGTTGCTCAGGGCCGACTTCAGGACCATATTTTCCGAGTCCGGCCCGACCCTGGTCGCCTTCCTGGTCGCGACGGTCGCGACCGTGGTCGGCTCGTTCGTCGGCGCGTCGGTGATCGACATGGGGCCGCTGGAACCACAGATCGCGGGCACTATCACGTCGAGCTACATCGGCGGCTCGCTCAACTACGTCGCGACGGCACACGCCGTCGGCCTGGAGGAGCACGCATCGGTCTACACGGCCGGGCTGTCGGCCGACGCCGTCGGCGCCGTGTTCTTCCTGGTGGCGCTGATGTCCCTGCCCGCCCTGCGCTTCGTACGCAAGGCGATGCCCTCCCGGTTCATCGGAGAGGAGGCGGAGAACAGGTCAGAGGAATCCCATGCCACGCCGGCGCAATCCGAGCCGTTCAGTCTCCCGCGCGCCGCCAACGGACTCGCCATCAGCCTCATCGTCTGCGCGGTGAGCGGATGGCTGACCGACCTGTTTGCCTTCGGGTCGCTGTATATCCTCGTCGTCACGGTGCTTTCGCTCCTGGTCGCGAACTTCGCGACGCCGCTCGTCCGCCACGTGACCGCCGATTTCGAGATTGGTACGCTGTTCATGTATTTGTTCTTCGTCTGCATCGGCGCCGGCGCGAGCCTCGCCGACGTGGTCGGCGCGGCGCTGCCCATCTTGATGTTCATCGTCGTCATGGTCAGCGTGCACCTCGCGATCCTCGTCGTCGTCGGCAGGCTGCTCCGCCTCGACCTCGCCGAAGTCATGATCGCCTCGAACGCCTGTATCCTCGGCCCCGCACCGGCCGCCGCGCTGGCGGCCGGCAAGGGCTGGCAACCGCTGGTCGCGCCAGGGATCCTGGTCGGCATGTTCGGCTACGCGATCGCGACGTTCATCGGCGTCGGCATCACCGCGCTGCTGGCCTTGTAGGCGGACCAAGCACAGAATCGCCCGTGCCGGCTGCCGGCGCGCAACTCCCCTGGATATTCACTGACCATGCCTGACATTACAAAGATCGAATTGAGGAAACCCTATTTGCTGCTCGTCGGCGACGAGACGGACCGGCACTACGCCAAGACCGGTTTCGGTATCGTGCACTGGCGGCGGGAGGCCGTCGCGGGCCAGCTTCGCTTCTCCGATGCCGCGGTCGACCTGGGCGTTCCCGAACTCGACCTCGAGAGCGCCGTGGCGAACGGCGTCGGCAGCCTGATCATCGGCGTCGCCACCATCGGTGGCATGGTGCCCGACAGCTGGACGGAGGTTATGTGCGAGGCCGCGGCCGCAGGCATCGATATCGTCAGCGGGATGCACGCGAAACTCGCCGACGACCCGGCCATGGTCGCGGCCGCGAAGACCTCGGGCGCCCGCCTCGTCGACGTGCGCACACCGCCGAAGAACCTGCCCGTGGGCACCGGCAAGAAGCGTAGTGGCATGCGCATCCTGACGGTCGGCACGGACTGCGCGATCGGCAAGAAGTACACGGCGCTGGCCCTGGACGCGGCGCTGCGGGAAGCCGGGATGAACTCGACCTACCGCGCGACGGGCCAGACCGGCATCATCATCGCCGGCGAAGGCATGCCGATCGACGCCGTCGTCGCGGACTTCGTCTCGGGCGCGGCCGAAGTACTGTCCCCCGCCAACGAACCGGGTCACTGGGACGTCATCGAGGGCCAGGGCTCGCTGTTCCACCCCGGCTACGCGGCCGTCAGCATGGGGCTGCTGCACGGATCGCAGCCCGACGGTTTCGTCGTCTGCCACGACGCCGTGCGCAAGGCCGTGGACGGCTGGGAACACTTCCTGCTGCCGGAGCTCGGCGAGACGATCGACCTGCACGAACGCATCGCGCGCCGTACGAATCCGCTGGCGCGTTGCGTCGGGATATCGGTCAACACGTCCGCACTGCTGACGGATCTCCGGGCCTCCTACCTGGAAACCCTGCGCGAGAAGCACGGCGTCCCGGCCGTCGACCCGCTTATCGACGGCTGCGCCGACATGGTCGATTTCATCCGGGAGACGCTCGCCTGATAGCGCGACACCCGGCGGCGAACCGGCGCCGGGCATTTTGGTCTAGACTAGGGGACCGGCCGGCGGCTCCCCGGTGCCGTGCTGGTCCGACAGAAACGGCCAATGTAAGGGGAATGAAATGCGACATCTGAAACCAACGCTTCTACCCGGTGCCGCATTGCTCACCTGCCTGGCGCTCGGCGGCTGTTCGGGCAACGTCGGCATGGGGCTCAGCGCCGGTATTCCGGTCGGCAATCACGGGTACACGAGCGTCGGAACCAGCGGCTGGTATTGAGGGCGATCCGGCGTTACGAGCAATCTAAAACAACGAGAGGGGATACTCCATGGCACATAAATATGACGGCGGGTGCGACCACGTTCACACCCATGCGGATGCCGACCCGATGGACGACCATATCTGCCATTGCTCCGTCTGCAAACGGGTGACCGGTCAGCCGAGCACGCACGTCGTGTTCTTCAACCACGGCGACCTTGCGGTGGACAATCCCGGCGGCACTGAACCGCGTGCCGTTCAACGACCAGAACCCCAACGGGCCGCTGGAGCTGTGCATCTGCGCCGAGTGCGGCACGCCGATCATGCTCGACGACAAGCAACGCCGGATACGCGCGGTCGTGCCAAACCTGATGGGCTTCGATCCCGACAGCCTGCCGGCGACCTATCATGCCTTCTACGACGCATCGACCGGCGAGGCGAAGCCGGCGGACGGCCGTCCCGTATACGAAGGGTTGCGCCCGGATTTCGTCTGGCCGACGCCGGCATAAGGCCCGGACGGGCTCCTGACATTGCGCGTAAACGCCGACTTTTCGAAGCGAGTCGTCGTCCGACCGGACGATTACCGATGGGTCGACTCGCCGTCGCCGGGCGTCGAGCGAATGATGCTCGATCGCATCGGCGATGAAGTCGCGCGTGCCACCTCGCTGGTCCGATACGCGCCGAACAGCTCCTTCCCGATCCACGTTCACGGCGGCGGGGAGGAGTTTCTCGTTCTGGAGGGCGAATTCGGCGACGAGCGCGGGACCTACCCGGTCGGCAGCTACGTCAGAAACCCGATCGGCACTTCGCATTCGCCCCGCATCGGCGAGCGAGGCTGCGTCATCTTCGTCAAGCTGCGCCAGTTCGAAGAAGAAGACGACGCGAGTGTCGTCATTGACACGCGCGAGGCCAATTGGCCGACGGAATATGCGGCCGGTTTCGAGGTGCTGCCGCTGCATCGGTTCCGGGACGAACGCGTGTACCTTGTCCGTTGGGCGCCGAACACCCCGTTCAACGAGCACACGCACGAAGGCGGCGAGGAGATTTTCGTCATCGAGGGGCTGTTCGCGGACGAGGACGGCGATTACCCGGCCGGCACCTGGGTACGCTATCCGCCCGGCAGCCGTCACAACGCCTTCACGCGCAGCGAGGGTGCGCTGCTGTACCTGAAATCCGGGCACCTGTCGGCAATTGCGTAGGCCGTGGACCGGGCCGAGATTACACGGCTGATAAATGCGTGGCGCGGCGGAGACGCCGGAGCGTTGGACCAGCTCATGCCATACGTCTATGACGAGCTACGCCGGCTGGCGCGCGGCCAGATGCGCGGCGAGTCCTCATCGCATACGCTGCAGGCCACGGCTCTGGTCAACGAGGCTTTCCTGCGCCTTGCCGACATAGAGATCGCCTATAACGACCGCTCACACTTCCTGGCGATCGCCGCACGGACAATGCGGCGGGTCCTCGTAGATCACGCACGGCGCAAGAAGAGCGCGAAACGTGGCGGTGGCCAGCACAATACCCGCTTCAACGATTCGATCATGGCTTCCGAGGCCGACGGTCCCGCGATCCTGGAACTCGATCTCGCCGTAGAAGAACTCGCGCGGGTCGACGAAAGCCTGGCTCAAGTCGTGGAACTCGTCTTCTTCGGCGGGCTAACCTACGAAGAGACGGCCACCGTACTCGGCAAGTCGAAGACGGCCGTTTTCGACGACGTACGCCTTGCCAAGTCCTGGCTGCGGAACTACATGGATGATGATTCGCCGCAGAATTGACGGCAGGAGAACGGTTGAGGGTCCGTTTTCGCCTTACAGTTGACAAGACAGGACGACGGGAAATGCAGTGACGGACTCTGACGAACGCTGGCACAGGATCCGCAGTCTGTTCCACTCCGCGATGGAGCAACCCCCGGAACAACGGCGGGAATTTCTGCGCGGGGCATGCAGCGGCGACGACGAGCTGTTCCGCCAGGTGCAGGCCCTGGTAGAGCACGCCGACGTGCCCGACGAGCAAATCGGCGGCATCGTCCGCGACGCCGCGGCCGACGCCATGCAGGACCCATCGCCAGAATTCGATCAGCGCGTGGGCAATTACCGCCTGCTCGAACTCATCGGTACTGGCGGTATGGGCAACGTGTACCTGGCCGAGCGCGCCGACCGGCATTACGAGCAGCGCGTAGCCATCAAGCTCTTGCATCCGGGGCACGGCGACCACTCGCTCCTGATGCGCTTCCGCGCCGAGCGCCAGATGCTGGCCAAGCTCGAACACACGAACATCGGCCGGCTCCTGGACGGCGGTGAAACGGACGGCGGTATCTCCTACCTCGTGATGGAGTACGTCGGCGGCAGGCCAGTGGACCGATATTGCGACGAAGAGCAGCTCACGATCCCGGAACGGCTCCGTCTGTTCCAGAAGATCTGCAGCGCGGTAGGCTACGCACACCGAAACCTCGTGGTTCACCGGGACATCAAACCGTCCAACATCCTCGTGACCCCTGACGGTGAACCAAAACTACTCGATTTCGGTATCGCCAAACTGCTCGATGAAAACGCCGCAGCCTTTACGGCCGCCCACACGCGCGAGGGCACCGGCGTTATGACGCCGGAGTACGCAAGCCCCGAGCAGGTACGTTCCGAACCCATCACCACGGCCACGGACATCTACTCGCTCGGCGTTTTGCTTTATAAGATCCTGTGCGGGCGGATGCCGTACCAATCCCGGCCCCTGAACAGCGGTCTCGCCCGCGCAATCCTTACGGAGATCCCCAGTCGGCCGAGCGCCGCGCTGACGCCTCCTACCGGCCGGGGCTACGCCGAAGAGGAGATGCGCAGTATCGGCGCCGCGCGGCAGTCTTCGCTGCAGGCACTCGTCAGGCGCCTGCAGGGCGACCTGGACAATATCGTACTGAAGGCGCTACGCAAGGAACCGGAACTCCGGTATCCGTCGGCGGCGGCGCTCGCAGACGACATCGAAAACTACCTGGCCTATCGCCCGGTAAATGCTCGCCCCGCGAGCTTCGGTTACCGGGCGATGAAGTTCCTGAGACGCTATCGTGCCGGAGTGGCCGTAACCGCCGCAGTCGCCACCCTGATTGCCGTGTCGATCGTGCAAATCGTCCACCAGCGCGACCGGGCCCGGGTCGCCGCAGTGCAGTCGGAACAGGTCGTGCGCTTCCTCGGTAACCTGTTCGCCAGTGCGTCGCCCTTGAAAGCCCAGGGCGACACGATCTCGGCGCGCGATCTCCTCGAGGCCGGCGTCGCCGACATCGGGAAGCTGGACAATCAGCCGCAGGTGCAAGCGAGGCTGCTCGAGATCATGGGCACCAGCTACCTCTACATCGGCGACTACGAGCGGATGAAAGACCTCATGCAGCAGGCACTGCAGATCCGCCGTAAACGCCTGCCGTACGACGCGGCCGCGATCAGCGAGAACTTGCGTGAGGGCAGCGACGCCTTCCGGTTAAGCGGCGAACTCGACGAAGCGGAACGCATGCTGCGGGATTCGCTGGCGATGCTCGACGAAGTGTCGGGCGACTCGCGATCGAGAAAAGCCTACGTCATGGCACGCCTCGGCGACGTGCTCAGATTCCAGGGCCGCACGCAGGAGGCCGTGGACGCTCTCGAAAGCGCGGCGGCCATCAAGGAAACGCTCGGTGAGACCGATGAACCGATGCCATCGACATCTACGGCAACCTCGCCAACGCACTGGACGACGCCGGTCGACTTGCCGAGGCCGAATCCATGAACCGCAAGGTCGTCGCGGCATCGCGCAGGGCCCTCGGCGACAAGGACCCGAATTCCGTCATTCGCATCGGCAACCTGGGGCTGATCCAGACCCAGCGCGGCAACTATGCCGAGGCGCTGAAGAATGTCGACGAAGCCTACGCAGCAATCCAGGAGATCTGGCAATCCAATCCCCACGAGCTCCATTGGGCCGAGCGCATCAAGGCACTGGTATACGAGTCCGCCGGCCGTTTCGCCGCAGCCCGGCGGCGTCGAGAGAACAGCGGCGCCTGGCGCGAGATTATTTCGGAGCCGGAGTCGCCCGAGTACGCCCGGGCACTCGATGGATCTCGGCGAGACCTAAGCCTGATCCAGGGCAATACCGACAAGGCCGGTGTGCTGCTCGACAAGGCGCTGGCGGCGGAAGAGGACGCGGGGGGCGCCGGACGTCCGTCCTGTTCGGGCTGCGCTCGCGATGGCGCACAACGCGGCGGGCGAGTTCCCGGCGGCCGAAGCCGCGCCAGGCGGGCACTGACGTCGCCCGAGCAGGTCTCGCGGTCCGACCCAGGACCAGCCTGCAGCGCGAATTGGCGCGGGCCCTGAGCGGCGAGGGCCGGTATGACGAGGCCGGTGCGCTGTTCGACGAATCTCTGCAGCGGCCGCGAGGGCATCTACGGTCCGGACAGCATCAGCCTGCTGCCGACGCTGACCGCGATGTCAAAGCACTACCGGCAGGCCGGGCGGCCGGACCTGGCACTCCAGTACGCACAGCAGGCAAGGGACATCGGACTCACGGTAACGCCGCGGGGCACCTGGGAGCCGCGCTGGCGAGCGCCGAATACGGGCTGGTCCTCCTCGCCGTCGGACGGCCGGAGGATGCCGCGCCGATATTCGACGCGGCAACCTCCACCTGACCGCGGCCTTCGGCGAGGACGATGCCCGGATCGCCGAGCTCCGCCGCGACTACGGTACGCTTCCACGATAGCCGGCCGGCGCGCGCCGGCATCGGACCTCCCGAACGAATCCATCAGTTTTGCGCCTTGAGGGGTACGGATCGGATTTTTTCGGGAGACCGCCATGACAGGCTCGAATCACCTCACACGCCGCCTCGACGGCCTGCGCCGTTTTCTCGCCTCGATGTTGCTGACGGCTCTCGCCGCAGCTCCGGCCGTGTATGCGGGTAACAACGACTTGTACGAGCAGGAGATCGACTCGCTGAGGACACTGCACGAGATCGCGCTGGTGGCTGGCATCGTCACGCCGCCCCCCTACGACAAGCCGGCGGAACTGACCGAATACGGTACCAACATCAAGCTCAAGTTCGTGCCGCCCGTACTGGATGCGCCGCCACCCGTCGTGGTGCGGCCGAACAACGGTGCCTGCGAATTCCGTTACATGGCCAGCGAACACGCGCTCGGAGCCGGTATTCGACTACGACGACATCTACGGGTTCACGCTCGAACTACCACATGACTGGGGCCGCCTCGACGACGGCGCTTCGGTGCTCAGCAACGCCAATCCACCACGGATCAAACACTACAGCACCGGGGCCTACGTGACCGTCCGGCGCGACAACTACGCCTTCGAGGACGATCCGAAGCCCTGGTATCCGGCGCAGAAACGGCGCGTTCCTCTCGGGCGAGGAATATCCTGTTCACGAACACCGACGACCGCCAGGACATAATCGACGGGAATTACACGCCCCAGGCGATGGAGGTGTTTCCGATCGGCAAGTCGCGTATATCCTGGGAAGCCGAGTCCAAGCTGGACATCATCTTCGACGTCATGCTGGATCCGATCTGGTTTTTCGCCGAGGCCAAGTATTCCGCGAAGGCGGCGGCCAAGCTCAAGAAACAGAAGCGTTTCGGGCGGGTCTGGGACGACGCGGCCTTCAAGTGGGCGAAGAGCCTCGAGCCGAGCCTGCGCCACGAGATCTTCCAGAAAATCGCCAAGCACCTGGCGGCGCTGGGCCTCGACGTCAGCGCCACCGGACTCGAAAATGCTACCGGCCAGGAGCTGGGCAAGTTTCCCGACCGGCGCGATCAACCGGCAGTCGCAGGGTTTCTGGGTGCTCGACAAGGTACCGCCGGTCGTGCGCCTGACACGCCAACCGGAGCCCGTTCGAGGCGAATATCCCTGGGCGGCGAACTCGGGAACCGCCATTTCGACGAACTGCGCGATCTGCTGGAAGTCAGCGACGAGTGCGATCGTCCGGTGGCGATAGATTCCGAACCGCGCGGCACGCGTTTCTGGCCGGTGAACCAGACGACGAACCTGCAGTGGTGCGGCCGGGATCCGGGCCCGACGAGCGCATCCGGCGGTTTCAACGAGACCTGCGCCGACATCCAGGTACGGGTGCAGGATACGCGGCCGCCGCTGTTGCTGGCGCCGCCCAGCGTCAATGTGATCTCGAGTAATGTCGTCCAACGACCTCGAATAGGCTGGCCCGGCGTCTTCGACGTCGCCGATCCCGACATCGACGTGTCGAACGACGCACCCGGCTCGTTCCCGACGGGCCGCACGCCGGTCACCTGGACCGCGACCGACGACTCCGGAAACATGGCGACCGCGACGCAGTGGATCAACGTGAAGCCTTCCAATACGGCACCCGAAGCCGACCCCGTCGCGACGTCGCTGCGACCTCGTTCGAGGAGACGCGCATCGACCTCGCCGCGTCCGACACCGACGTGCTCGACGGCCGTCACGACCAGCTTTCCTTCCGCATCGACGACACGCCCGACCACGGATTCTTCGTCGCGCCGCTGTTCCCGTTCTTCATCGACGATCACCGCCATCAGCGGATCAATCCCGACGGCACGTACTCGTCCTATTTCACCGAGGCACTCGCGGCCTGCGAGGATACCGGCGCACAGCCGGACATTACGAAGATCCTGGAGCCGGTGTACGTTACCGTCAATGACGACGGCGTCATGTACGTCATCGACAGCTACCTGCATTGCTACTCCAGCGGCGACGTGTACACCGATCGGCGCTACCGCATCGCGCGCTACGTGCCAAATGCGGACGGCGAACTCGAATACGCGAATCAATACGACATCGGCTCCAGCCAGCCCGGCGACTACGGACGTCATCTGTTTATCGACTATCAGGGACACCTGCTGGTTCATCCCGCCGGTACGGCCAAGCGCATAATCGAACTCGGCGCCGATCTGCAGGAACTGCGCAGCGTGTGGTTCAACGAACTGTCGGAGATCAACCAGGTAACCAATGCCGTGCAGGATGCATTCGACGATTCGAACAAGCGCGTGCAGTCGGTCGCCATCGACCACAACGACGTGCTATACGCCACCGACGGCTCGAAGCTACTGGCCTATGACCTGACACAGCGGGACGTCAACGATCCGGGCTACTACCGCCGCCTGTATCCGGTGGCCTACGTGCCTGGCCCCAACGTGGACGGATCGGCCGAGGAACCCTGGCGCTCCTACCTGTCGTTCCTAGGCGGCGGCTACGCCGATATGGTGCTGGACTCGAATGACAATCTCTACGTCTCCGATCCCGTAACGGACCGCATCTGGAAGTTCCGTGCCATGCAGCTCTCCGATGACCGCGCGAAGATAAAACAGACGCCGGAACTCGTCGGCTGGCTGGGCAAGTGCACCGAGAACCTGGACCCCACGGTTCTCGCCTGCGATACCGACCAGCAGACCAGCATCGGTTTCAGCTGTCAGGACGATCTGTGCGGGCTGGGCGGACAGGCCCCCAGCGGCGATCAGCACGGCCAGTTCAATTTCGTCACCGGCATCGCGATGTCGCCGCAGGACGTGCTCTACGCAACGGACACGCAGAATTACCGCGTGCAACGTTTCACGACCGACGGCTTTTTCGCCGGCGAAGCGGTATCCAAGTGCAAGGGCAGCTGTTTCATACTCGGTGATTTCGGCTTCGTCACCAACGTCGCCGTCAATTCCAATTTCTTCTACCTGCTCGACACCGACAACGACCTCACTCATATCTTCGAGACGACGCCGATCACCGACATCGACGACCAGACGATGTCGCAGTCCCAGACGGCTTTCGTCAAATACAAATCCAACAACAACTACGTCGGCCAGGACTCGTTCACTTTCATCGCCGACGACGGACTGGCCGAAAGCGCCCCGGCGCAGATCAACATCACCGTCAGCCGTAATCATCGCGTGCTGTTCGCCACGCCGAACCTGAGTTTCAGTGGAAACGAGGACGAGGACATTCCGCTCGCTCTCAGCGGCCTCGATCCGGACGACGACGAGCTCGACTTCGAGATCGACACTCAGCCGGAGCACGGCACGATTTCTCATACCGGCAGCGACTTCGTATACACGCCGGACGCCGACTTCTTCGGCACCGATACGTTCACTTTCGTCGCAACCGACGCGCCGACCAGCGTGCCGGCGCTCACCTCCAAACCGGAAGCGGTGTCGGTCGAGGTCAAACCCGTCAACGACGTGCCGGTACTCTCGGCCGAACCTCTGAACGACGCCGGCGTGGGATTCCTTATGCGGCTCGAAGCGGTGCTGAAGGACGTCGACCTCGAGGACAGCCATCGCGTCGCCATCGACTGGGGCGACGGCAATGTGTCGACCAGCGACGCCGACTCACTGCAGGGCGGCGCCTCCGACGGCGCCCTCCGGATCGTGGCCGACAACGTCTACGACGCACCCGGCAGCTACGTGGTGAAGCTGTGCGCCAGTGACGTGCCGTCGACTGACGCACTGACCTGCGACTCGCCCGACGTCGATGCCACACTCGACCTCCCGCTCACGGTCGCCGAGATGGTGGAGCTTCGCCTGGACATGGACGACTCCCTGCCGAAGACCCCGGATCCCGATATCCCGGAGATCGAGATCTCCGACCCGCTACTCGACGGCGGTGACCCCGTCACGTACACGCTGCACGTACTCAACAGCCCCACAGACGCCGACTATCAGCCGTCCGCGACGAACGTCCAGCTCAAGCTGGCCATGCCGGAACAGCTGGCGATCGACAGCGTGTCGACGGATACCGGATCCTGTTCGACGTCTGGCACCGACGTGAGCTGTTCGTTTGGGGATCTCGCATCGGACGTGGAAGCCGTCGTCACCGTGACGGCGCGCGGCAAGGGTGCGCTGATCGCCGACGAGCTCATGACACTGCAGGCCGAAGCGACAGCCGATGAACGCCTGACGGGCGACGCCAATGCCGGCTCGCTGCAGACCAGGCTGCTCCTGAACGGCGACCTCGACCCGGACGGAGACGGTGTACGCAACGCCGACGATGCCTTCCCGGGTGATCCGACGGAGTGGGAAGACACCGACGGCGACGGCATCGGCAACAACGCCGATCCCGACGATGACGGCGATACGCTGCCGGATAGCTGGGAATCGCGCTTCGGCCTCGACCCGCTCGACGCGAGTGACCGCAGCGCGGATCTGGACGGAGACGGTCTCACGAACGAGGTCGAGTTCATGACCGGCACACGACCGGACCTCGACGACAGCGACCTCGACGGCAAGCTCGACAGCACCGACAACTGTCCTGTCGACTTCAATCTCTCGCAATTCGACTCCAACGGCGACATGTTGGGAGACGTCTGCGATCCGCGCAGCTTTGCGGCCGCGGCGTCCGTAGGCGATGCCGACGGCGACGCGATTCCGGACATGGCGCTGCTGCACACGGCCGGTGGCGAGACCTCGGCGTACGTGAAGTCCGGCGCTACCGACTACGATATCGCCGTCGTCGGCCTGCTGGCCGATCCCGCGCAGGCCGAGGCGTTGCTGGCGGTCCGCAACCTGGGTTCCGCCGATCGCCGCGGGCTGGCGCTGGTCTACACCGACGGCGCCGGCGGTATACGGGCGGCCGCGCATGACGCGTGGACCGGAACACGGTCCGCCGATTTCGAGGTGTCCGGCAGCGGTGCCCGCTTCGTCGACGCGGACGTGGCATCCGATGCCGGCGGCGACACGCTGCTCGTGCTCCTCGCGGCCGACGATGGGCGCCGGCTCGTGCGGCGCTTCGACCCGGCCGACGGCACGGCACAGGGCGAGATCGCGTTCTTCGACGCGACCGCCGACATGGACGCCGTCGCGGTCGCGTCCACCGCACCCGGAACCGTCGTCGTCCTCGGGCAGGATCCGGCCGGCCGGCTGCACGCCCAGGCGCGCGAGACGTCCGGCGGGACGGTGCTGCAGGACTGGGACGTCGCGTCCGCGGACAGCCTTCGCAGCGAACTGCTGGGCCTCGACGGCGGCTTCGCCGTCCTGACGACCGACGTGGACGGCGTATCCGAACTCAGCACCTGGTCGCTCGCAGCCGCCGATGCAACGTCGCGGTTCGGTGTCTTCGACGCCGGTTGGGTGCCACTCGGCATGGACGATGCGACGGGTATCGCCGGCAGTTCCAGCATCGCGGTCGCGGCAGCCGACGGCGACGGTAACGTCGAGGTCCGGACCTACGACGCCGCCAGCGGAGCCGAATCCGGCCCGATCGCCTTCCTGACCGCCAGCGTGGCGCCGCGCGGCATGCAGGTCGTTTCCGATACTCGCATCGGCATGCTGGCGTCGAACAATGACGGCGACGTCGAGTTCGAACAGCGCGATCCCGCGTCGGGCGATGCGCTACAGCAGCTGACTGCACAGTCGGTGCAACCTCCTGCTCCGCCGCCCGGTTCGGGTGGCGGTTCCGGCGGCGGCTCGGGCGGCGGTTCGGGCGGCGGCGGCGAGCGATCGGGCCGTGGTGGCTGCTATTGCTCGGGCTTATCGCGACAAAGCTTCACTCGACTCGGCGTAGGAGATCGCCGTGTAGCGCAGGAATTCGAGCCTGTCCGACCAGTAGTCGGCCGGCAGCCCGCACTTGGACTTGAGCGCGGACAGGAACATCCGCGGCTCCGACAATGAGTCCCAGACTTTCGGCAGGAATGTCGCACGTCGCGCGCCTTCCGCGATAACCAGACCGTCGACGCCCGGCACGAGCTGCACGAGGAGATCGACCTCGTCGATCACCGTCATCGGCTCGAGCGCCGAGAGCACGGAGACCTCGACGTTGATGACCTCGAGTTCCTGGGGCACGACGGCGACGAAGCGGGGATCGGCGAATGCAGCGCGGTATGCGGAGTAGGCAATATCCTTCGCGAGCGGTTCGAGGGGTTCCAGTCTGCCGCAGCAACCGCGGAGCTCACCGTCGAGGCGCAAGGTCGTGAATGTCGCGGCCGGCTCGGCCAGTGCCGGTACAAGTCCTTTACCATCGACCGGCAACGGGGCCCCATGCTCGAAGCCGTGCTCGATCGAGGCCCGAGCGATCCGCAGGATCTCGGTCCCCAACGGGGTGTCGGCAGCGATGCAGGAAGGAACTGTCCGGAGCTTCACTGGATTGCGCGGCGGCTGGAAAACATGCTTGTTTATTGGGGATGCGGTGCCATATTACAAGGATGGTCGATACCGTGGTGAGTACGAAGTACTGGCACCGCGAGCCCGACGGCCGCCTGCAATGCGACGTCTGCCCGCGCCATTGCCGGCTGCGCGAAGGCCAGCGCGGCCTGTGTTACGTGCGCCAGCGACTGGACGACGAGGTCAAGCTCGTCAGCTATGGCCGCTCGTCCGGCTTCTGCGTGGACCCGATCGAGAAGAAGCCGCTCAACCACTTCCATCCCGGCAGCAGCGTGCTCTCCTTCGGCACGGCGGGCTGCAACCTGGCCTGCAAGTTCTGCCAGAACTGGGACATGTCGAAGTCACGTGAGATGGACACGCTGGCCGACCGGGCGATGCCGGAGCGCCTCGCCGAAGCGGCGGCGGAATACGGCTGCCGCAGCGTCGCCTTCACTTACAACGACCCGGTGATTTTCCTCGAATACGCCGTCGACGTGGCCAGCGCCTGCCGCGAGAAAGGCGTTGCGACCGTCGCCGTCACTGCGGGTTATATCGACCCGGAGCCGCGGGTCGAGTTCTACCGCGCGATGGACGCGGCCAACGTCGACCTGAAAGCCTTCACCGACCGCTTCTACCACAAGATCTGCGGCGGCCACCTGGCGCCGGTGCTCGAGACGCTGGAATACATCCGCCACGAGACGGACACCTGGCTGGAGCTGACGACGTTGCTGATTCCCGGCGAGAACGACTCCGACGCGGAGATCGACGCGATGACACGCTGGGTGGTCGACAAGCTGGGACCCGACGTGCCGATGCATTTCACCGCCTTCCACCCGGACTGGAAGATGCTCGACATCGCCCCCACGCCGGCGGCGACGCTGAGCCGTGCGCGCCGTATCGCGATGGACAACGGCGTGCGCTTCGCCTACACCGGCAACGTGCACGACAGCGACGGCGGCAGCACGTATTGCCCGAACTGCGGGGCGCTGGTGATCGAACGCGACTGGTACCGGCTCGGCGCGTGGAGCATCGACGCGAACGGGGCGTGCCTCGGCTGCGGCACATCGATTCCCGGCCAATTCGACGCCACACCCGGGCACCACGGCGCGCGGCGAATCCCGGTGCGCTTGTCGCTCTGAATGCAGATCGCGGCTGAAGCCGCTCCTACGGGTGCTGCTTGACCGCGGTGGATGGAATAGCATCCGTAGGAGCGGCTTTAGCCGCGATCATCCGACCGAACGGTCGATGTCGGCCGCGAGTTCACGTACCTCCTGCGTGACTTCGACGGGATAATCTGCCCGCTGCTGTAGCGAGCACAACGGCTCGGGTAACGCGGCCAGCGACGCTCGCGTCCGCTCTCGTATCGCCTCGACCGGCTCCGGCTCCTGCAGCCTTGTCCCGCCCCGCATCACCGGCACCAGCAGGCGATCGCCCGGCAGGTCCTCCGTCTCCAGGCCGATGGCATCGCCGGCATATCGTCCATCCGCCCCGCTGGTCCGGAACACCTGCTTGCGGCCCGGCCAGGTCGCCTTTCCGGACGAGCGCTTGCGACGTGCCTCACCGGCATACTCCTGCAGCTTGTAGGCACAATCGAGATACGGCGCATCCGTCGAGATATCGAGCTCCGTGCCGACTCCGAAGCCGTCGATCGGCGCACCGCCGCGGATGATGCGTTCGAGTTCGTATTCGTTGAGGCTGCCGCTCGCGAAGATCCGGACCTCCGGCGCGCCGTTTGCATCGAGGATGTCGCGCACCTTGCCGGACAAGCTCGCGAGATCGCCGCTGTCGATGCGCACGGCCCGCACCTCGATCCCGTCCTTGCGCAACTTCGGCACCAGGTCCGCGACCTTGCGCGCGCCGCGCAGCGTGTCGTAGGTATCGATCAGCAATACGACGTTGTCGGGGAAGGAATGCGCGAAGGCTTCGAACGCGGCCTGCTCGCTATCGTGCGCCTGCACGAAGGAGTGCGCCATCGTGCCGTACAGCGGGATCCCGAAGGTCCGGCCGGCCAGCACCGTGGCCGTACCGCCGAAGCCGGCGACGTAAGCGGCCCTTGCCGCGAGTAGTGCGGCTTCCGCCCCGTGCGCGCGGCGCATCCCGAAATCGACCAGTAACTTGCCTGGCGCGGCCAGTACGGATCGGGCCGCCTTGCTCGCGATGAGCGTCTGGAAGTGGATCAGGTTGATGAGCCGGCTCTCGACGAGTTGCGCCTGCGGCAACGGCGCAACGATACGCACGATCGGCTCGTCTGCGAACACGATCGTTCCTTCGGGCACGGCATGCACGTCGCCAGTGAAGCGGAAGCCGCGCAGGTACTCACACAGTTTCCGATCGGCGACACCCTGCTCTGCGAGCCATTCGAGATCGCCGTCATCGAATACCAGTGTCCCGAGCACGTCGAGTAGCTGCTCGAGACCGGCCGCGAGCAGGAAATTGCGCTGCTCAGGAAGGCGCCTCGCGAAGAACTCGAATACCGCCTCGCCATGCATGTCGCTGGCCACGTAGCTCCGCAGCATCGTGAGCTGGTACAGGTCCGTCAGAAGCGCGCTCTGCGTACTGGTGAGCCAGCGCGGCGTTTGCCGGTCTTTCATACGGTTATGCTGCCACGTCGAGGTCCTGCAATTGTACGGTCGATGCACCAAGGCTGCGCATCTCTTCGAGCGCCCGCTCGCCATCGCCGGGATCGACGTTGACCGCACGCACGGCGTCTGCGAGCAGGCCGACCTCGAAGCCGGCTGCCCGTGCGTCGCGTACCGTGGCGAGCACGCAATAGTCGGTCGCGAGCCCGCCGACGAATACGCGCCGCACGCCGGCGGCGCGCAGACGCTCCGCGAGATCCGTGCCGTCGAAGCCCGAATACGCGTCCGCCTCGCTCTTCGTGGCCTTGGAGATCAGCATGAAATTCGGGGGAAGCTGCAGGGCGTCGGCAAACTCGGCGCCCACGGTGTCACGGACACAATGCGGCGGCCAGGGCCCGCCCTGTGCCTCGAAGGAGCAATGATCGGGAGGATGCCAGTCGCGCGTCGCGGCGACAGGGAGGTCTGCCGCCCGGAACTTTCCCGCATACGCATTGATGACGGGTACGACGGCATCGCCATCGGGGACGCCGAGACTGCCACCCGGCAGAAAATCCCGCTGCACGTCGACGATCACCAGTGCGTCGCCTTGCTGCAATGTCGTGCTTTTAGCCACGCCTGTCTCCTCCTGTCGCCCGCATACAATCACCGTAGCAGATGCCCGGGCGCAAACCCAGACGCGCACCGGCTGCAGGGAACCCGTAACATATACGCGCATGTCCGGTACCGGCACCGCAGTCCCGCACAAAGATCATGTCGTGCTCGGCATGTCGGCGGCGCTGGGCGCGTTCCTCGCGTTCACCGTGATGAACGTACTCGCAAAGCTGCTGGCGGCACGGCACTCGGTCGTCGAGATCGCGTTCTACCGCAACCTCGTCGCGCTCGTGCCGTTCCTGTTCATGGCCTTCGGACTCGGCCGCCGGGACATGCTGCGTATCCGCAGCAAGCCCCGCTGGGTCGTTGCCCGCGCGGTGCTGGGCACCGCCTCGCTGACAATGACCTTCCTCGCCTACAAGCTGATGCCGATGGCGGAGACCACTGCCTTCCTGTTCACGGCATCACTGTTCATTCCGATCTTCGGCATCGTCTTCCTGCACGAACGGGTCGGTGTCTACCGCTGGTCGGCGGTGGCGGCCGGCTTCATCGGCGTGCTGATCATGCTGCGCCCCTCGGGCGGGGCCTACGCGGCAGGCGTGGCGATCGCCCTCACCGCGGCCCTGCTGCAGGCGGGGATGCAGACGATGCTGCGTCACCTGGGACGTTACGAACTGCCGGAGACGGTGACGTTCTATTTCTTCCTGATCGGGATGGTGGTTACCGGCATAGCGCTGCCGTTCATCGCCGTCGAACCGACGCCGGCCGAGATCCCGTTGTTGCTGGGCGTCGGCCTGTCCGGTGCCGCCGCGCAGTTCCTGCTGTCTACGGCATTGCGGAACGCACCGGCGGCGATAGTGACCGTGTTCAACTACAGCGGCATCGTCTGGGCGACGCTGTTCGGCTGGCTGATCTGGGACGAATGGCCGTTGCCCGTGGTGCTGGCCGGCGCCGCCGTCGTGATCGCCGCGAACATGTTGATCATCTGGCGCGAGAGCCGGGTACGCAGGATGACCGGCGAAAGGATCCGCGCGAAATTCTAGCATCGATCGAGTCACGGACCCGACTCTGCTGTAAAATTGCTCGTATGGGCCGTCAGCACCTCATTCGGAGGTAAATCATCTATGCGCAAAGACATTGCCGTCCTGGCAGGAATCGCAATCCTTCTTTTCAGTTCTCAAGGACACGCCCAGAGCGCCGAACGGGGCGCGGAATCCTTCAAGGTCTGCGCGGATTGCCATGGCGCCCAGGGCCAGGGGATCCAGGACAAGGGCGCGCCGAAACTGGCAGGCCAGGCGAGCTGGTACCTCGCGCGGCAGATCAAGAATTTCCGCGACCGGATAAGGGGCGGCAGCGATGTCGATGCGCGCGGACACACGATGTCGCAGATCGCAGAGAAACTGGCGTCCGACCAGTCGATCCAGGACCTCGTCGCGTTTATCGGTACGCTTCCCGAGCAGTCTTCTGCCCACACGATCGACGGCGACACCGCGCGCGGCGAAAAACTCTACGCGACCTGTGCCGGCTGTCATGGCGAAAAGGGTGAGGGCAATCCGGGAAAGGGCGCCCCGGTGCTGGCCGGGAATGAGCGACTGGTACCTGCTGGCTCAGCTCGGGAAATTCAAGAGCGGCGTTCGCGGCGCGGACATGGACGACATCCACGGCGGAGAGATGGCGCCGAACGCAGAAGCGCTCTCAGACGAACAGTCGATGCGGGACGTTATCGCGTATATCGACACGCTCTGACTCGATCGCTTCTGATTTCCGCCGGTGCAACAGGGCGACTGACGGACGCAGAGGCAATTCGGTACCATGTCCCGCATGCCGGAACAGAATCCGATCAATATCACCCGTATCGATCACGTCGTCCTGCGCGTTGCGGATCTCGAAAATATGATCGCCTTCTACCGGGACGTACTGGGTTGTCGACTGGAACGCGGCCCCGGCGATATCGGTCTCGCGCAGCTGCGCGCCGGCGACTCGCTCATCGATCTCGTCGACGCCTCCGGCAAACTGGGTCGACAGGGCGGTGCGACGCCGGATCACGGCGCACCGAACGTCGACCACGTCTGCTTCGCCGTGCATCCCTGGGACACCGATGCCCTGATCGGATACCTGAGACAACCACGGCGTCGAGCCGGGCGAGGTCGCCGCCCGCTACGGCGCACTCGGGATGGGGCCGTCCATCTACATCAGTGACCCGGAAGGCAACATCATCGAACTCAAGGGAGCCTGACCGGGTCGCCTGTACGGAACTACCAGTTCGCCCTCGCTTCGGCCTGCAACTCCTTCACGCCTTCCTCGTCAATCGGCTCGAACGTGCCGAGTCCACAGGTGGCACCGGCCGTAAGCCCGAACGGCGCCTGGTCCAGCACGGTGATCATGTCGAGGTTGCAGATCTCGTTCTGTGACGTGCGGTACATGTACGGCTTGCCCCGCGTCAGACCGGGACAGGCCCGCGGCAATGTATTGACGTACAGGTCCTTCCCGGTAAGCCGAAACAGGATGTGCTGCTTGTCGATGATGTCGGTGGACTGGATCCTCGACAGGCTGACGCACTTCATGCCCGACTGATCGCCCACCGGTTCGCCGGCAAGGACCGGAGCGGGAATGCCTGCGACTGCCAGGCCCGCAAAGATGATTCCATAGAGAAACCGTTTCATGACGCGGCCTCCATTCTAGATTGCCATGGTCCGTTGGACATCACCGATCGGGTTAAGTTTTCCTTCCGCGGATGCCTTAACATTTCGTTACATGTCTCACTCCCTGCATGGCAGTATGATGCTGGCCTCGTCGATCCATGTACGCATCGTCGCAGAGGCAAACGATGGCTGAGCGCCCGCACATACTCGTCGTGGACGACGACCGGGAGATTCAGGCCTTGCTGCGCGACTACCTCGAGACGAAGGGATTCCGCGCCACGGCGGTCGGCAATACGGCCCAGGCACGCCGCGCAATCGACCGCGACCGGGTGGATCTCGTCGTGCTCGATCTGATGCTGCCCAACGAGAGCGGACTCGACTTCTGCCGGTCATTGCGCCGGACCTCGCCGACGCCGGTCATCATGCTCACGGCACTCGGCGATACCGTCGACAGGATCGTCGGCCTGGAGACCGGCGCCGACGACTACCTGCCGAAGCCCTTCGATCCTCAGGAACTGGTCAGCCGGATCCGGGCCGTATTGCGCCGCAGCGATCACACGGCAGACGATCGGCACACCGCCAGCGCCTATCGCTTCGGAAACTGGCGTCTCGACGTGACCGCCCGGACGCTCACCGCCGAGGGCGGAACTCGCGTCGATCTCGGCGGGGCGGAATTCCGCCTGCTGGAGATACTGTTGTCCCGTGCCGGCCGTGTACTCACACGCAGCGAGCTCAGCGAACAACTCCGCGGCCGCGATCACGATCCGTTCGACCGAAGTATCGACGTGCGTATCAGCAGGCTTCGCCAGGCGCTCGGCGACGATGCGAAGACACCGGACATCATCAAGACGGTCTACGGCGAAGGTTATACGATCGGCGTGCGGGTCGAGGCGGAATGATCATGCGGCGATTCCTGCTACCCGACTCGCTGTCCGGCCGGCTGATCACGGCGATGCTGATCGTGGTCGGGATCACCGTCGCCGTCCTGGCGCTGCTGATCATGCGCGAGCGACGCGAGATGGCGTTTTGGGGGAGTGACAGTAGCGGCATTATCGAGTTGATGGCGCAGACCAGCGAAGACCTGGCCGGCCTCAGCCGGCCCGAACGCATGGCTCGTCTCGGCGTGCTTCGCCGCGAGCCGTTGACCACCAACGAAGACGAAGAGCGCCCGTCGCGGCGCCCGCCGCGCTGGGACGACAGCGCCGCTGCGAGCGCGTACGAGAAGCGCCTGCAACGCGAACTCGGGGACGCCTACACGATCAACGTACGGCCCGCGCGCCACAGCGACCGTAACGTCGTCCGCATTGGCACGGGACGCTACCCCGGGCACGCCGCTCATTTCCAGCCGCCTTCCGGTGCTGCGGATGGCGGACTCCGGCCCCACGGGCCCGGCCTGCGCCACGAACTCGATGTCTCCGTGCGGCTCCCCGGCGGCGATACGGTGGTCTACCGGGTTCCCGCGCCCCGCTCCGGCCCGCCCCTGCCGCCGATGATATTCATCCAGCTGGCGGTCCTTACGCTCGTGCTCGCTGTAGCGCTGTTCGTCATGGCGCGCACGATCACGCGTCCTTTGTCGGCGCTCGCCGGCGCTGCCGAAGCCATGGGTCGCGGCGAAACACCGCCGCCGTTGCCCGAGACCGGTGCACGGGAATTGCGTGAGGCGACGCATGCCTTCAACACGATGCACGAGCGCCTGCAACGCTATCTCAACAGCCGCACGCGCCTGCTCGCCGCCATGTCGCACGACCTGCGCACACCGCTGACACGCCTGCGCCTGCGCTCGGAGCGCCTCGCCGACCCGGAGCTCCGCGAGCGCTTCAATGCCGACGTCGACGAGATGAACGGCATGCTGAAAGCCGCGCTCGACCTGTTCCGCGGCATGAACGACGACGAGCCGGCGAGTCCCGTCGACGTCATGCGATTCCTCTCGACGCTGCGCGACGAATTTGCCGAACTCGGTGCATCCGTCACCGTGCAAGGTGCCGCGACCGGGCCGATCGAGGTCCGCCCCAACGCGCTCAAGCGCTGCCTGACCAACCTGATATCGAATGCCGTAAAGTTTGGCGACCATGCCGACGTACAGGTCGCGGATGGTGACGAGCTCACGATCCGCGTCCTCGACGAGGGCCCGGGCATTCCGGAGGCGTCGCTCGACCGGGTCTTCGAACCCTTCTTCCGGCTCGAGAGCTCGCGCAATCCGGCGACCGGCGGTACGGGCCTCGGACTCAGCATCGCCCGGGACATCGCGCAGGCGCACGGCGGCTCGCTGCAGCTGCGCAACCGGACGCCGAAAGGCCTGGAGGCCGTGCTCACGCTGCCCCGCACCGGACCGGCCCGGACGCGGCAGGCACAGCGCTGAACCCGCCCGGCGCTGCAACAATTCGTCACAATTGCTTACGTCACGCAACGCGTCCGCTGCGTACAGTGCTCCTCACACTCACCGAATGGAGATCACTGCGATGAAGAAACTGGCTACGGGACTGATCACCGTCCTCCTGTTCGTCGGCGCACTCGCCGCCGCACAGCCACACAGGCCGCCCTTCATGGACATCGACAAACTGGCGGTGTTGCTGGATCTCAACGACTCGCAGAAGGGCGAAGTGGATCGCGTCCTCACGGAACAACGCGACGCGTTCAAGGCGAAGCACGACGAAGTCCGGGCGTCCGGCGAGCGGCCGTCGTTCGAGGAGATGCACGCGCATCACCAGCAGATGGTCGACGACATGGTCGCCAAGCTGCAAAACACGCTGTCGCCGAAACAGATCGAGAAATTCAAGATCCTGATGGAACCCCCGCCGATGAGAGGCGGTCCGCATCACGGCATGCCGCGCGATGACAACGACGAGGCGCAGAAATAGCAGCCGCGAAGGCGGATGACCGGGCGCACGACCCGGGTTGGCGCTACGGCATCGCCGGCCCGGGTCGGCGCCTCAGCGTGAATCCAGCATCTTCGTGATGAGCGCAGCCTTGAGGGGGTCGGCGTGGAAACTGTCCGACACCATCAGATAGCCTTTTTCCCTGTCGGCTTCGATCAGGTATACCGTGACGTCGTCACCCGGGTCCGTGCCGAGATCGAAGGTGGCGGACGAAACGATATGCGGGTTGGCCTTGGCCATCTCCGCCAGGGACTTTTCACTGGCGCCGAAATCGTGCGTGTAGCCGCGCTCGGCGGCTTCTTCCTGGAATTGTGCGAGATCTCTGATCATTTCGGGCCCATGGTACCAAAGTTGTAAAATCGGCGGATGAAGCAGACGTTTCCGACGCTATTCATCTCACACGGCGCCCCGACACTGGCAATCGACAGTTCGCCGGCGCACGAGTTCCTTCGTGCCTGCGGCGAGACTCTGGGAAAACCCTCGGCGATCGTCGTGCTATCGGCACATTTCGAAGCACGGCGAGCGACGCTGACGAGCGGCGAGCGGCCCGAGACGATCCACGACTTCGGCGGATTCCCCGAAGCGCTCTACCGTATCCGCTATCCCGCGCCGGGCGAACCGGCGCTCGCCGGCGAGATTGCACGACTTATCGAATCGGACGGCATCGCCGTACACGCAGACGACCGCCGCGGCTTCGACCACGGCGCGTGGGTCCCGCTGCTGTTGATGTATCCGGCGGCGGACGTGCCCGTGATACAGCTGTCGATCGATACCTCGCTCGGCACCGGCTATCACTACCGGCTCGGTGCCCTGCTCGCGCCGCTTCGCGAGCGCGGCGTGCTGATCATCGGTTCCGGCGGCGCGACGCACGATCTTCGCAGCTACTTCACGGGCGCCGCGGGTGCTCCTTCCCCGTCCTGGGTGAGCGACTTCAACGAATGGCTCGCGGGACGCCTCGAGGCCGGCGACGCCGACGCTCTGCTCGAGTATCGGCAACTCGCGCCGCACGCGCGCCGGAATCATCCCACCGAAGAGCACTACGTACCTCTGCTGTGCGCGCTGGGTGCGGCCGGCGAAGCGGCCACCGGAAGGCGCCTGCATCACAGCTACGAGCACGGCGTATTGAGCATGGATGCATTCCGGTTCGATACGCGCTGAGGGCGGATGCTCCTTGCCTGATCGCCGCTCTCTGCGTGAGTGCCTGCATCGTTCGGCCTTGACCTACCTTTCCGGTAACGCGAATGCGACATACACGTCGCTGTGCTCGTCGCCGAACTTGCTGCCGCCCGCGGCGATCACGACGAATTCGCGCCCCGCGGCCTCGTAGACGGCCGGCGTCGCAGCAGCGGCATTGGGCAGAACGTGCTCCCAGAGCAGCTCGCCCGTCGTCTTGTCGAAGGCGCGGATCTTGTTGTCGAACAGAGTCGCCGCGATGAACACGAGGCCACCGGCCGTGACGACGGGTCCGCCGTAGTTCATGGACCCGGTATTGCGGATACCCCGTTCGACCAGTTTCGGGTATTCACCGAGCGGGACCTGCCACGCGAATTCACCCTTGTCGAGATCGATGGCGGTCAGCGTGCCCCAGGGCGGCTTGACGGCCGGATAGCCTTCGTTATCGAGGAACAGTTCGTAGCCCTTCAACTCATAGCGCAGATGCAGCGGGAAATTTTCTTGCTTCAGCCGGATCGTGGTGTCCTCGCCGTCGATGAGGAATTCCGCCAGCCCATGCGCGCCACCGTCGTCCAGCCAGCCGGCGAAGGCCGGCATCCGGCTACCGCCGGTCCGGATCAGCGCCGCCAGTTCGTCTTTTCCGTAGCGCGAATCGATGCCGATGAGTGCCGGCACGCCGCCGCTGCCCTGGCGGTTTTCGCCGTGACAGGTCGCGCAGAGCTGCGAATAGACCGCACCTGCCGGCATGCTGGCGGCGAGCGGCTCGGTCTCACGGAGCTGCAGCAGCCACGGCATCTCGTTGGCATTGACGTAAAGCAATCGGGTGTCCGGGTCGAATGCCGGTCCGCCCCACTCGCCGCCACCGTCGAAACCCGGCAACAGCACCTGCCCCTTCGTATCCGGAGGGATGAACTGGCCACCGGTCGTCAGACCCTCGAGCCGCTTGCGCACGTATGCCGCCACGGCGGGATTGCGATCCGGGATCATGTCTTCGGTATACGCCTGGCGCGCGAACGGCGGCGGTTTGACCGGCAACGGCTGCGTCGCCGCGAGCTGCTCGCCGGGAATGCGCGAGGCCGGTTCCGGATGTTCTTCGATCGGAAACAACGGCTCGCCGGTCTCGCGGTCGAACACGAACACGTGGCCGGTTTTTGTCGTCTGGGCCACGGCGTCGATGCGACTGCCGTCCCGCTCCAGCGTGACGAGTGCCGGCGCAGCGGGCAGATCGCGATCCCAGACATCGTGGTGTACGAACTGGTAGTGCCAGAGACGCTTGCCGCTGTGCGCATCCAGCGCCACGAGACAGTTCGCGAACAGGTTGTCGCCGTGCCGGTTCGCGCCGTAGAAATCGTAGGTCGCCGAACCCGTGCCGAAGAACACGATGCCCCGCTCGCGGTCGACGCTCATCCCGCCCCAGGAATTCGCGCCGCCGAGATAGCCCCAGGCATCCGGCGGCCAGGTGTCGTAGCCGAATTCCCCCGGCTGCGGGATCGTGTGGAAGATCCAGCGCAGCTCGCCGCTCTCCGCGTCGTACGCGCGCACGTGTCCTGGCGCCGCCGGCAGCGATTCCGACACGGCGGAACCCATGATGATCAGGTCGCCGAAAACGACCCCGGGGCTCGTTGCGGCGACGCCGAGGGACACCGCGGGCCGGCCCAGGCCCTCGCGCAGGTCGACCCTGCCGCCATCACCGAAACTCTCTATGGGGTTACCGGTTTTCGCATCGAGGGCGCGCAGGTACGGTCCGGCCGTGTAGAAGATGCGCTTGCCCCGCCATTGCATCAGGCCCCGCAGAGCGACGCCGCCGGGTCCCGCAGTCTTTTCGTCGGCGCCGAGCGGGTGGTCCCAGAGCAACGTGCCGGTCGACGCATCGAGTGCGAACACGCGCAAGTCGGCGCCGACCGCGTACAACACGTCGCCGATGACGATCGGCGTATGCTGGAATCGCTGGGTGGCGTTGTAGTCTGTCTGCGTCTGCACTGGCGCCGCCCGCGTCGTAAGTCCAGGCGACTTCGAGCCGCTTTACGTTTGAGCGATCGATCTGCCGCAACGACGAGTATTTGATCTGGCTCGGTCCGCCGCCGTACTCGCTCCACGTCCGGTATTCGGCAGGCTCACCGCGGGCAAGGCTTGTCGCGGCAACGACAATGCAGAGGGCGATGCGAAGTATTTGCCTGGCGGCCACCGGGATCGTTGCCATTGTTCCGCCCGTGGGTTCCCCTGCAAGGATAGCATCCTGCTTTGCGCTACTGCCTCCCCGGCGAAGCCTTTTCGCGCATCAGTTCGTGCGCGAAGTACGTGTACTCCAGCGCCGTTCGCAATGCCAGTTCGTCCTGGTTGGCCGTGCCGCCGTGTCCGCCCTCCGTGTTCTCGTAGTACAGAACCGGATAGCCGAGTGCCTCGAGTTTCGCCGCGGCCTTGCGTGCGTGTCCCGGGTGTACGCGGTCGTCTGCCGTCGAGGAATAGATGAACACCTCGGGATATGGCTGGCCTGTGCGCAGGTTCTGATAGGGCGAATACTTCGAGATGTAGGCCCAGTCTGCCGGCACGTCGGGATCGCCGTACTCGGCGATCCAGGAAGCACCGGCGCCGAGCTTCGTGTAGCGCTTCATGTCGAACAGAGGCACGCCGCAATCGATGGCGGCATACAGGTCGGGGCGCTGCGTGAGGACCGCACCCATCAAAAGGCCGCCGTTCGAGCGGCCGATCGCACCGAGCTTCGCAGGGTTCGTGACGCCGGAGTCGATCAGCGCTTCGGACACCGCGATGAAATCGTCGATGGCGTTCTGATGCTTTTCCTTCATTGCGGCCTGATGCCAGGCGGGCCCGTACTCGGAGCCGCCGCGAATGTTGCTGATGACGAGGACGCCGCCGCGCGAAATCCACATTTTCCCGGCCAGTCCGCCCTGCTGCGGCCGGGCGGGATCCTCGTAGTAGACGGGCACGATCGCCTGCAGGAAACCGCCGTAGCCGTATTGCACCGTCGGCGCGTTGCCGCGCGCGAGCACGTCGCGCTTGCCGGCGATGAAGTACGGGATGCGGGTGCCGTCTTTCGACGTGGCGAAGCGCTGCTCAACGACGACGCCGGAGGCGTCATAGAACGCCGGCGCCTGCATGATCCGTTTCGCGGCGATCCCCGAAGCGGGCACATAGTAGAGCGTGTTCGGCTCGGTCAGGCTCTGGAACGACAGCAGTACCTCGTCGGTGCCGCCGCCGGCCGAGACGATCCGCACGACACCGTTGTCGGGCAGCTTGATGGGGCTCATCCGCCAGCTGCCGTCCTTGCCGGGCGACAATCGCGCCGCGCGGCCGACGACGTCATCGAGATACTGCAGGACCAGTCCGGTCGCACCGACGTCGATATCCTGCAGCGCCTGGTTCGCGGCCGGCGAAAATACGCGCTCGACGTCGCCGGTCCCGAGGTCGTAGGCGAGCACCTGGCCGCTCAAATACTCCTGGCCCCGGTACTGCCAGTCCTGCCGCAGGGTCACGATCGCACGTCCGTCGAGCACACCTTCGAGCTTGGTGTTCAATGGCCAGGGCAGCTGCACCGGCTCGCCGGCAGCCTTGCCGGGACGTTCGGCACGGTAGAAGTACTGCGTCTCGAAGAACGTGACCGCGCGCTGCAGGAACACATGGGCGACACCGTCGCCCTGTTCGACGCTCGGAAACACCCCGACGTCAGCGACCTGGCCCTCGAATACGACCGGCGCATCGTCGAGACTGCTGCCGCGTGCCAGGCGCACCAGCGTACGCGCATACCCGGAATCGGTCAGCGTGCCGTGGCCGCGATCCGTGCCGACCAGGAGCGTGTCGGCATCGAGCCATGCGAGGAACGTCTTCGCCTCCGGGATGCGGAAGCCGTTCCTGACGAACGCCTTCTTCGCGACGTCGAACTCGCGCCACACGGACGCATCCTTGCCGCCGTGCGAGACCTCGACCATGCAGTGGCGGTGCGCAGGTTCGAGACAGACGACGGAACCCGCCACCCAGTTCTCGCCCTCCTCGTCGGCCAGGGCGTCGTAATCGAGCAGCGTCTCCCAGTCCGGCTTGCCGCTGCGATAGCTCGCGACGCTCGCGCGCCGCCACACACCGCGCACGTGCAACTTGTCCTGCCAGAAATTATAGACGGTGCCGTTATGGATCTGCCCGTCGGGGATGCGTGCCTCGGATGTCAGGATCGAGAGCGCCTCCCGATGCATCGGCTCGAAATGCGGATCGGCTTCGAGCACGGCGAGCGAACGCTCGTTCTGCTGCTTTACCCAGGCCAGCGCGTGCGGATTGTAGACGTCCTCCAGCCAGAGGTAGGGATCTTCGTCCGCGGCCGCCTGCATCGGGCCGAGGATGATTCCGGCGACGAGCGCCGTCAACGCGAATCTTTGCATGGGCATGATGATTCCGGGCGGAGGTTCTCTAATCGACAGCAATGTAGGCGCGCAGTTCATCGAGCGCCTGGATCTCGTGGCTGATGCGATGGTCCGGTCCTGCGGCTTTCCGTCCGGGGTTATACCAGCAGGTCGCGATCCCGTAGTTCGCACCGCCCCCGATATCGGCCGACAGATTGTCGCCCACCATCAGTGCCGATTCCTTGCCCGGCGAACCGAGCCGGTCGAAGGCGATGTCGAAGATTTCGGCGTGCGGTTTCGCGGCGCCGACTTCGGCGGAGATCACGATCGCATCGAACAGGTCACCGATCCCGAGCCGTTCGATACGGGCGCGTTGCACTTCGCTGAGGCCGTTGGTGAGCAAGGCGACGCAAGCTCGCGGTACCATGTATCGAAGCAGATCGAGCGCCCCCGGATACAGCTCGCCGTTGGCGCCGAGTCCCTGCACGTATGCGTCCGACATCGCCTGCGCATCTGCGTCGAGGCCCGCTTCTTCGACCAGCATTTCGAAGCGCAGCGAGCGCACCCGCTGCGGCGTGAGTTCGCCGAGTTCGACCCGGGCCCAGAGACCGAGGTTGATACGAATGAACGCCTCCAGGTAGCCGGCAGGCTCGGCGACGCCGGCAAGCGCCATCGCCAGATCGAACGCGACGATCTCCGAGGCCTGGGTATCGAACAGCGTGTGATCGAGATCGATCAGGACCGTGGAGTAGCGCGCCATGCGCGGGCCTCTAGGCGGTTGCGAGGAATGCGTCGCAGGTCTTGCGCGATTCGTCCTGCCGTTTCGCAGCCGCACAGACCTGCCTTACGGCCGCGCGGATCTCCGCGAGGGAATCCGCGTGCCCGTTGTCCTCGCTCCAGGTCAGCAACTTCTTCTCCAGGCGGCCGAGCTGCGCCTTCGGGCGCTGATACAGACCGCTCGAGTTCTGCAGGTCCCGCACCAGGCCGACGGTCGTATCCCGGATCAGTGCGGTGTCGTCGGGCGCCATCTCGATGAGGCCATTCAGGTAGTAGTACCCCCACTGGAATCGCGTCGCCGGTCCTTTCGACGCGTCCCAGGCCTTTTTCAACCAGTCGATCGCCGCATCGTTGTTGCCGGCCTGCTGCTCGATGTCGGCGAGATCCACCATGAAATAGTACGGCTGCTTCGACTTGTCGAGTTCCGCCAGCAACAGGCTCCTCGCTTCGTCGAGCATCCCGGCCTCGTTGAGCACGTTCCCCAGGGCGTTGATAATCGGTTGCCGGTCGTACACGCTCGGCGTCGACTCGTCGGCCCATTTCACCGTCTCGCGGATCCGGTCTTTCAGGCCCTGCGACAAGTCGGCGTGTTCGTCGTCGAGACGTTCGAGGCCGATCCGGCCCATCAGCGTGTAGATGCGTTCGCGCTTGTAAATCGCCTCGTCGGCAGCGATACGGTCGTACGCGGCACTGAATTCGTCGACCAGGGTCTTGCGTTGCGGGGTATCGGCGTCGGTGAGCGCGCGCGTCAGGTCGTCGGGCATGAACAGTACGACGAAGATGTTGGCCCTGATCAGACCGTCGTCGGCGAGCAGCGAATGGAGATGTCCGAGTGCCTCTGCCTTTTCCGCGTCTGTGAGCGGGGCGGGATTTTCGTCCGCATTGGCCGCATCGATCGCGGCCTGCAGCCAGTCGAAGTACAGGATCGAGCGCTCCGTGGCCAGTGACCCGGGACAGGCCTCGTACATGCTCCGGAACGCGGCGCGCCGATCCGCATTCTCGAGGATGCGCGTGTCCTGCTCCCAGGAATAGTACGCGAGCAGCTTGCACTCGTCGGCCGAGAGCGGTGCACTGCCGAGCTGCGCGACGATCCTGCTCGCCGACGAACTGTTGCTCAGCGTCAGGTCAAGGACGTTGGCGTACGCCTGCAGGTCGATGCCGCCGGGTATCCGTGTCAGTTCGTTGCCCTCGGAGTCGAACACAATCATCGTCGGATAGCCGAGCACGCCGAATTTCTCGCCCCACTGCTGTGCATCCTCGGTATCGCCGTCGAGGTAGACGGGGACGAACAGCTTCGAGCGCTCGATGAACTCGGGACTCCTGAAGACCGTCGCCTTGACCGCGTGACAGGGCGGACACCAGACGGCGCCCCAGTACAGGAAGATCGGCTTGCCGGACTCGCGCGCCGCGGCGAAGGCCTGTTCGACGCTGCCGTCGAACCACGCGATGCGGTCGCCGGGTTCGTGGTCCAGGGTCGCCGCGGCAGCGGGAGCGGCGGAATCGCCCTGCGGCGCGCCGCAGGCGGCCAAAAATGCGAGGAGGCAGACCGCGAGATAGGTACGTTTCATGGGCAAGGACCCTGCTCGGTTTCGGCCGACAACCTTAGCAAAATCGCCGTGGGACGACGACCGGGTGCGGCAGTCCGCGCAGGCGCGCGGTCGACACTTTTCATGGGGCGCCACCGCACGAAATGTGGCAGAATCTCGGCCCGAACGCGCCCATAAGCAAACGACAATCCGCGTTCGTCGCCAACCTCAAAGAGGGGGTTAATCATGGACCGACGCAGGTTCCTCCAGGCTTCTGTTTCGGCGGCCCTGGCCGCCTCACTACCGGCCCGCGCTGCCTTCGAGGACGCGCTCTACCGCCCGACCCAGATCGTGACGGACATCGATGCGGTAACCGGTGACGGGGCGCAGGTAACGCTCGCGAAAGCGGCCGTGCAGGAATTCAGCGACAGCCTGAAGGGCAAACTGCTGCTCCCGGGCAGTCCGGGCTACGACGACGCCCGCCAGTTGCTGAATCCCTCCTTCGACAAGCACCCGGCGCTCGTCGTGCAACCGACCGGCGCGGCGGACGTCAGCAGTGCCGTCAGCTTCGCCAGGGACAACAGCCTGCTGCTTGCCGTGAAATGCGGCGGCCACAGCCTCTCCGGCAAGTCGTCCTGCGACCGCGGCATGGAGCTCGACCTGTCGACGTTGCGGGACGTCTACGTCGACCCTGTCGCGCAGACGGCCCGTGTCGACGGCGGCAGCCTGCTCGGCGAACTCGACCACGAAGCGATGGCCTTCGGGCTGGTCACGACGGCCGGCACCGTGTCGCACACGGGGGTCGGCGGGCTGACCCTGGGCGGCGGCTTCGGCCGGCTCGCGCGGCGCTTCGGCCTGGCGGCCGACAACGTACTGGCCTTCGACGTCGTGACGGCCGACGGCAAACTACAGCGCGCCAGCGCGGACCGGAACCCCGACCTGTACTGGGCGCTCCGCGGCGGCGGCGGCAACTTCGGCGTCGTGACTTCGTTCCTGTTCCGGCTACATCCGATGCAGCGCCAGGTCATCAAGGGCGAATTCACGTTCCCGTTTTCCGAAACCAAGCAGATGCTCAAGTTCTTCGGCGAGTATTCCGAGGCCCTGCCGGACGAGATGCACGCCGGCGTATACTTCGGCGCCGGCCCCGGCATGCCGGAGCCGATCGCCGCGATCAGCGTCGTCTGGAGTGGAGATCCTGCGAGGACCGAGGAATTCGTCGCGCCGATCCGCAAGGCCGGCACGATCGTAAAGGAAACGCTCGAGCCGATGGACTACGTCGCGCTCCAGCGCTCCGGCGACATCGACGATCCGCGCGCGAACAGCCAGTACGTCAAATCCGGCTTCATCCGGAGTTTCACGCCGCAGCTCGCGGACGACCTCATCGACAACTTTGAAATCAGCCCGGATCGCTCGACGTGGATCGGGACCCAGCAGTCCGGCGGCGCAATCGGCCGGGTTGCGAACGATGCCACGGCCTTCGCGTTCCGGGACGCGGGGCACAATCTCCTTTCGTTTGTTACCTGGAAGTTCGGTACCGACCCGACCGAGCATATCAAGTACATCAAGGCGCACTGGCAACACGTCGAGAAGTACACGCCAGGGCTTCTATGTCAACGATGCGTTCAACGAGACCCAGGCCGAGATCAACGCCAATTACCGCGGCAACTACCCCCGGCTCGCGAAGATCAAGCGCGAGTACGACCCGACGAATCTGTTCCGCCTGAACGCGAACATCCTGCCGGCGTAGCGCGGTACGATGGCGGACTACCTCAGTCTTGCCGGCATACTGTTGTCGCTGGTACTGCTGATGGTTCTCGCCTATCGCGGCATCACGGTCATCATACTGGCTCCGCTGCTGGCGATGCTCGCCGTGCTGTTCTCCGGCGGCGGCCATCAGCTGCTGGGCGTCTACACGCAGGTATTCATGTACGGCGTGCTCGGTTTCGTCGTGAAATATTTCCCGGTGTTCCTGCTGGGCGCGATTTTCGGGCGCCTGATGGACGATTCCGGCTCGGCGCGCAGGATAGCGCATTCGATCTTCAATGCGCTGGGTCCGGGCCGGGTCATACTCGCGGTCGTCCTCTCCTGCAGCATCCTGACCTACGGCGGCGTGTCCATCTTCGTCGTGGTGTTCGCGATCTATCCGATCGCGGCGGCCGCCTTCAGGGAGGCGAACATCGCAAAGCGCCTCATCCCCGCCGCCATCGGCGTCGGCGGCGGCACGCTGACAATGACCTGCCTGCCCGGCACGCTGACGATCCAGAACCTGATCCCGACCGCCTATTTCGGCACGGACCTCTACGCCGCACCGGTGCTGGGCACGGTCTGCGGCCTCCTGATGTACGGCCTCGGCCTGCTCTGGCTGCGGAGCCGGCAGATCCGGTATGCCGGCGAAGGCTACGGGGACCATCTCCTCAACGAACCCGCCGAGCGGGATCCCGGCAACCTCCCGCCGCTGTGGGTGGCGCTCGCGCCGATCGCCACGATCGTCGCGGCCAACTTCCTCTTTACCGACTGGCTCATCCCGGCCTGGGACACGAGCTACCTTGCCGAAGCGAAATTCGGTGCCACCAGCATCGACAGCCTGCGCAGCCTGTGGGCGATGATCGCCGCGACGCTGATCGCGAACGTGGTCGTCATCGCGCTCAACTGGCGTCGGTTCCGGAACCTCAACGCCTCGTTGAGCACCGGCGCGATGAGTTCGATGCTGCCGACCTTCAATACCGGATCCGAGGTCGGCTACGGCGTGACGATCGCGTCCCTCGCCGGTTTCCTGCTCGTGAAGTCTGCGCTCGTCGACGTCGCTCCAGGGTACCCGCTGATTTCCGCGTCGATCGCAGTCAATACGCTGGCCGGTATCGTGGGCTCGGCATCGGGCGGCATGGGTATCGCACTCGCCGCGCTCGGCGATAACTACAGGCAACTGGCGATCGACGACGGCATCCCGCTCGCGTGGATGCACCGGATCGTGTCGATGTCGTCCGGCGGCATGGACACGCTGCCGCACAACGGCGCCGTCATCACGATGTTGATCATCTGCGGCCTGACGCACCGACAGTCTTACAAGGACCTGGCCATGGTGTCGCTGGTCATCCCCGTCGGCGTCGTACTGCTGGTGACGGCGGGTTTGAGTCTCTTCGTCGGCTAGCGCGCCTGATCCCGGAGACCGAGCCGCAAGGCCGCCTGGATCCGGTCTCCCTGTGCGGGATCGACGCCGGCCGCATCGGCGTAGTACTTCCACCGCGACACGACGTGCCGGACTTCCTCGACGATGGTCTCCGCACGACCCCGCTTCATCGACGCCGCCTTCGCGCAGGCCCGGAAGTCGTCGATCGTGAAGCCATCGTTCCTGCCGTTGATCGTCATCTGGTGCGCGGCGGTCCACTGCCCGGCGGGATTGTAGCTGTAGGTCACGTCGAACGCCGGCGACAGCGACCAGCGGCCGGACTTGTCCATCAGGAACGCGATGTTCTTGACGTGGTCGTCCTGGTTGCGGGCGACGACATTGAACACCATGCGCCGGAACTGTTCTTCGATGCCCTGCATGGGCAGATCGAGCCGGCGCATCGCGAGCAGCGCCTGTTCGTAGGAATAGGCGCCGGCGAGGTTGTAGTCGAAGTGCGCGAGTCCGCACAGTGACTGCATGTGCAGCTTGTCGCCGTCGTCCGTACGGTCGAAACGCCGCGACATGAAATGCCGCCGCCCGCTCTCTTCGAACAGACGGCACTCGCTCATTTCGATACCGGCGTCCTGCGCCATGCGCGCGTAGGCGTACTCGATCACGCCGTAGCCTTGCGGGTCTTCCAGCTCCTTGTCCCGGTTGCCGCTGACGCCGTCGAACTTGAGTATCCAGTACTGGAAGCCCTTGCCCGCCGCGACCTGGCCCGAGCGGACCTCGTTGGTCTCCGGGTTCCAGGCGATGACCGCCTTGGCGCGTGCACCGCCGGCCGAGGTGCCGACGCGAAGGATCTCGGTCAGCGCGGCTTTCTTCTCGTCGCCGGCAAAGGACACGTCGAGCGCATTGCGGTGCGTGAGGATCTCGGAGGCGAGCTCGACGAGCCGATCGATGTCGACGCGCGAGGCCTGCCGCGCGGCGGGACCGCGTGCCGGCCTGAACTCCAGCGCGCCCATGCCGCGTGCGCCCGTGTAGCACAGCCGCTCGACGGCATTGAACGAGTCCGGGGTCCGGCCCTGGCTGGCGAGCCACGCATCGACCAGCGCGTGGCCGAACCGGTCCGGCAACGAATCCGCGAGCATGCCCGGCAGGCCGTAGAAGGTATTTGGGGCCAGTTCCGGGAAGCGATACACGCGCGTCGCGAGCGGCATGGTCAGCGGCGAGACCTCGATACCGCTGGCAGCGAATGCCGGGTCGTACTGGAACTCGGCGACGGTCTCGCCGTCCGCGAGTGACACGGCGCCGATCGTCTTCCCCCACAGCCGCACCTCGGCGATGGTGGTCACGTCTCGTCGTCCCAGGACCAGGGCCGGCCGGCTTCATCCTTGCTGCGCTTCGAGGCACGTTGGCGCAGCTTGCCCCTGTTCTCCAGCATCTCCATCGGGCCTGGCCTGGCCTCGGGGATCGCACGATCGAGTGCCGGCAGCAGTTCGAGGATGCGGAATACCCGCAGCAGGCTGGACAGCTGGGCGGACTCGCCGGCCTCGATGCGTTCCAGGGTGCGCTTGGCGATGCCGGCTTCGCGGGCCACGTCGGCCTGGGTGAGCTGCCGCTCGATCCGGCGATGCGCGAGGCGCGTGCCGAGTTCGGCGAGGATGGCGTCGTCGGTACTGAGTTCGGATATCTTCATAGTCGTAAAAAATGACGAATTATGCGTATAGGGACATATTTCTCGTCAACTTTTACGATTTATACCATATGAAGATCTCGAATCACAAGTCGCAGATTATTACGAGTTTCTGTGAATATGCACCTTATTTCGTCAAAATTAACGATTTCACAAGTCGCTTTCGAAGCGCCGCAGCCGTGCGCGCAGCGCGTCAATTTCCTCGAGCATGTCGAGCGCCAGCGCGACGCCGGCGAGATTGAGCCCCAGATCGCGCTGCAGACGCATCGCCGTGCGTGCGCGGGTGAGGCTCGTGCCGGCAAACCGCCATTCTCCGGATTTTTCGGCGACAGGCTCCAGTACCCCTTCGGCGACGAGTTCGGTCACCCATTCCTGCGTGCCGGAACAAGCCCGGCAGATCTCCGTGACCGTCAGCTCGTAATGCTCGTCGAGCACGATGCCTGTCAGGGTCTTCTGTGCCATCGCCTAGACTCCCAGCTTGCCGCGCGGATTGTAGGGAAGGTCCTCCGCCATCTTCTCGAACAGCGCCTTCGCCTTCGGGCTGTCTGCCGGCGGCACGGTCACTTGCGGAACCACGTAGAGATCACCCGGCGCGGACCCGGGGATACCGTGCCCCTTCACCCGCAGCTGGCGTCCATTGCCGCTGCCCTTCGGGACGGTCAGGTCGACGACCGTACCGCCCGGCGTCGGCACCTTGACCTTCGCGCCGAGGGCTGCCTCCCATGGCGTGAGCGGCAGGTCCATGTATACGTCCTGGCCGTCCACGCGGAACAGCTTATGCGGCCGGAACTCGATCTCGAGGTAGAGATCCCCTGCCGGGCCGCCGCCGATACCCGGTGCGCCCTGCCCGGCGAGACGGATGCGCTGCCCCTGCCGGATGCCTTTCGGAATCTTGACGTTCAGACTCCGCTGCGTGGTGGTTACGTGGCCTTCGCGATCGACCGTCGGCGTGTTGAGGGTGATGTTGCGCGTCGCACCGGTGTAGGTGTCGGCGAGATCGATGAGTACTTTCGCGTGGTGATCCTCGCCGCGCGCCTGGAAGCCGCCGCGCGTGCCGCGCGCCGCGCCGGCCCGGAATCCCCCTCGGCCGAACAGCGACTCGAAGAAATCGCTGAATGCCTGGCTCTCGGCACCCTCGAAACCGCCGCCGCTGTGTTCGAAGCCGGCATCCCAGTCGGGTGGCGGCCGGAAGTCCTGACCCTGTTTCCAGTCGCGGCCCAGCTGATCGTAAGCGGCGCGCTTCTCCGGGTCGCGCAGCACCGCGTAGGCTTCGCCGACCTCCTTGAAGTGCGCTTCCGCATCCGCTTCCTTGCTCACGTCCGGATGATACTTGCGCGCCAGCCGGCGATAGGCGCGCTTGATGTCGTCTTCACTGGCGTCGCGATCGACGCCCATGACCTTGTAGTAGTCCTTGAACTCCATGCGTTGCCCGGGCAAACGACGAATACCTGACCAATATAGGGCTTTTCATCGAAATGAAAAGGCGAGCAACGGTGAATGCGCCACATAAAAAAAGCCGGCGACTTGCGTCGCCGGCTTACGCTCGCCTGCCGTTACAGGGGGGGGTACGGCGGGCCGAAACGATTCGATCAGAGTCCCGCCGGATCTCCGGCCGGCGTGTTCGCCGGCAGCCAGGAACGGCGCAGACGGACCAGCGACCATGTCGCCGCCGAGAAGACGAGCATGTTGGCGACGATGACCGGCATCGATCCGATGACGACTCCGTAGGACAGCCACAGCAGCGCGCCGATGATCTGTACCTTGCGCAGCGTCGTCGGACTGTCGAAGAAAAACGAGGCACCGACCACCGCGGTCGCGATCCAGCCTACAGATTCGACGAACAGGCCCTCGAAAGACATCAGACGGCCTCCTCGACGGGAACCGGTTCCGGCTCCACGATCGTCACGCGGTCCGTCCTCGCCTTCTGCCAGTCCTGCAGGACCAGACCCCTGGACTCGATCTCCGCACGGATCTCGCCGGAGCGCCAGCCCAGTACCTGGTCGAGTACCGGCACGACGATGCTCAATGCGTTGTCGCTCAGCACGGTGCTTCTGGCGATCTTCGCAAGCTGCCGATTGCCGGAGACCGCGATCGTAAACCCGTCGCCGTTGTTGACGTGCAGCATCACGTGGACGTCCGAACTGCCGTCGCCGACGTAGATGATCCGGTCCGGCGCGATATCCAGCCGCTCGGCCAGCGCGTCGATGACCGCGACCTTGCCGAACCCGGCGGCAACCCGGCGGATCGCGCAGACCTCACCACTTTCCCTGTCGTAGTCGAGTTCGGTCGCATAGATATTCTCCGGCGCGACGATACCGTCGAGCGCCGACACCACGACCTCCCGCGGCGCCGCCGAGATCACGTAGAACGAGAAGCGATGCTCGGCCGACTCGGCCTCGAGAAATTCGACCAGTTCCCCGATCGCGTCCTTCAGCCGTACGCGCCGGCCCGCCTCGACCAGGTGCTCGCGGCGCACACCGCGGAACTCCGGGTCGTGCCGGATCAGGTACGCGAGTTCGCCACCCTGTTGCACGAGGTTGCTCTCCGCGAGGCCGGCGACCTTGCCGTCGTAGTCCGAGACGCCGAGCAGCTCGGCCAGGACCAGTCCCGAGTCGTTGAAACTCAGCGTCTGGTCGAAATCCGACGCCAGCAGATAGTGCCTGCTCCTTGCTGCACCCATGGTTCCGATCTCCCTGCCATTGCCCAAGTTGATATGGCGGATCGATACTGCAATTTATCAGCTATTTAGACCGAGTCAAGCTGTAGACTGTCGCAAAACGGCGAATTTAAGTGAATTTTTTGTTGCGATGGGCTTGACAGCTCGACAAGCTGATATAACAATTTGGCGCATGGTCCGCACAGCAGATAGCAAACACGCGCAGGTTTTCGCCGCGCTGGCCCTCGATATCCGGCAGGGTCGCTGGCTTCCCGGCGAGCGGGTGCCCAGCGAGGCGGAGCTGGTCGAGCGCTTCGGCGTATCGCGGATCACGGTCAGCCGGGCGATGCGCGACCTGAAACAGGCCGGCCTGGTCGAGCGCCGGCCCGGCTCGGGCAGCTTCGTCACCGATCGGAAATCACCGGATGCGCTTTCGTTCGGGCTGCTCATCCCGAACCTCGGCGACTCGGAAATCTTCGAGCTGATCTGCCAGGGGATGATGGCGTCCCCGCTGGCGGGCCGGCACGCATTGCTGTGGGGGCGCGGCGCTTCGCCGCAACGGAGCGCCGCCGACGCCGGCAAATCCGGGAATGCCTGGAAGCTGTGCCGGCAGTTCATCGAACGCAAAGTGGCGGGTGTATTCATTGCGCCGCTGGAGCACGAGCCCGACCAGGACCAGATCAATGCGCGCATCGTCAGGGCGCTCGACAAGGCGCGCATACCGATCGTGTTGCTCGATCGTCCCCTGCAACCGTTCCCCGCGCCATCTCGATACGATCTCGTCGGCATCGACAACCGCGCCGCGGGTTACATCCTGACGTCGCATCTGCTGGACCAGGGATGCCGCCGCGTGCAGTTCGTGAGTCTGGCGGGAGCCGCTTCGACCGTCGCCGACCGCGAAGCCGGATTCCGCGAGGCGCTGCTCGCGAACGATGTGCCCTGGGACGAGATCCTGATTCACCGCGAAGCCGACTATACCGACGACGTCGTCAGTACGCTGATGACGACGCACCGTCCCGACGGATTGGTCTGCGCCAACGACCGCACCGCCGCATTGCTGATGCATGCGTTGTTGCGCACAGGCTATCGGATTCCGACAGATGTCCGGCTCGTCGGCGTCGACGACCAGGAATTCGCCAGGTTGTTGCCGGTGCCGCTGACGACCCTGCGCCAGCCGGCACGGCGCATCGGCGACGTGGCGTTCGATCTCATGCTCGGCCGCATCGCCCGCCCCGACCTGCCGATCCGGCACGTGCACCTGCCCTGCGAGCTCATCGTCCGCGAGTCCTGTGGCGCGAACGCCCGCGCCGCCGCCTGACGACGGCACGGGCCGCGCGCCGAGGTATTTCTAAGGCGCCGGGCTCACGTTGACGATCACCTCACTCGCGTCGAAACAATCGCTCATGGTTCCCAGCAAATCGACGGACTGATCGAGTGCGAGATCCGCTACCGAACCCATCGTGACTTCGGAATCGGTCGAATTGACGACAAGCACAGTAGCGTCTTCGTTCACGCGCACGCAGATATCGCCGGCGCCGCCATCGGGCGTCAACCCGAACGACCACGTCATCGGGTCCATCGGATCGATGTCGAGCGGCTCGATGATCGTGCCGCTCAGCTGCGCCTCTTCGGGAGGCTCGACGAATACGAGGGCAGCGCGGATCACGTCAGGATCCGTTTCGACACTCTTCGGCGGCATCACGCCTTCGACCTCGACGTTTGCACCGACCGTGATCGATTCGGGCCCGGCCGGACTACCCGCGTCGTAGTACTTCGTGCCCGGTTGCAGCTCGACGACGACGTCGCCGTTCGCGTCCGAGAGCACGAGGAACTGCTGGTCCATCGTCATGCTGACCACCTGACCCTGGATCTGCTCCGCGTTGCCGCCGATCTCCAGCACGAGGGCATCGAGCACGAGGTCGCCCTCCGTGCTGTACTGACCGATGACCGTGACCGTATCGCCGACCATCAGGCTCGCGAAGTCGGTGCCCAGGCCCATATCGTCAAACACGCTCGTATCCATGTCCGTCGCGACGTCGATGCAGCTGTCGGGCGTCTCGATATCGCAAAGCCGGAAACCGCCGGCGGGATCCGAGTAGACCTCGTCCACCGTGCCATCGAGCCGGGCCAGCTTGTCGGGCAGTTGGCTGCCGGTGCTGAACGTCGCCCTGACTACGGGGCGGAACTTGTACTGGCCGCTGTTACCGGCACCGACGATGTGGATCGCCTCGTTGGCCTGCATGTCGATCTGCGCCACCATCGTCTGTCCCGGCAGCACCTCGATTCCGGACGGGTCCAGCAGGTCGATCTTGCCGTTGGCCGGCAGCGACGGGAATATCGAAGGCCCGCCGTCGAGCGGCACGAGCTCGAGTGAGTCGATGACCAGCCGCAGCTTCGTGTACGTGCCGGCCTGCACTTCGCCGAACACGACCGGTTCGCTGAAATTGGAGAGATCGAGCAGATCGATCGGCTCGTTACCGTCGAACAGGACTTGCTGCGCGCCGTCGCCGCCGATCAGGATGGCCTGCGTCACGTTCAGCTTGATCGCACTGAACTCGTCGGTCGGCTTGTCGGTGAACAGCAGCGCGACGGTCCCCGTCTGCGGCTGATTTTGCATGGTCGAATTGTCACTACCCGACGAGCCACCGCCGCAGGCCGCAAGAAATAGAGAAAGCGCCAGGGCCAGAAACGGCAACCCGGCTCCGAACTTGTTTCGAAGAGTTTCCATGGTTTCCCCGCTTTCGTCCGCTGTGCAGGTTCACTGCAACGGGACGAAGTCTTCACTGACTCGAATGTGGATCGTGTGCACTCAATGTAGCACTGCGAAATTGCGCCGCAACCGTCGCAAGATTGCGACATTGACATAATGAAGGGCGTATCGCGTAAGCGAATCAGATATTTGTCAGCCACACCGTCTGATACGGCGCAAGTTCGAGGAATTCCTGTTCTTCCTCGACGGCTGTCCCGCTTATCAGGTCGCGCCAGCGCTGCGTGACGACGAGATTGATGTTTTCGAGTTCCACCCGTTTCGGTTTGCGCGTCATGTTGCTGATGCAGAAGATGTCCTGGTCCCGATCGATGGACTGCCGCCAGATGCCGAACACCTTCAACCCGAGCTGCAGCGTGAACTGGATGGCGTTGGGGTGGAATGCCTTCTGGCGCCGGCGTATCGACAGCAGCTTCGCCAGGCCGCCGAGGACCCGGGCGTGCAGGCTGGTCTCGTCGGCGAGGCGCGCCTCGATCTCGTCGCGGTCCCAGCTGTGGCGATTGATCGAGCGATACTGCCCGGTCCTCGCGAGACCCTCGTAGTCATTGCGCGTGCCGAGCAGGCTGTGCACGTAGATCGCGGGGATGCCCTCGAGCGCGAGCATGATCGCGTGGGCACACAGGAAACGCTCGAGCTGGAATTCGTCCGGCCCCCTGACCGTGCCGGTAAATGCGTCAATCAGGCTGATGTTCACCTCGTAGGGATGCGGCGCGCCGTCCGGCCCGGTGCGCATCGAGATGCGCCCGCCGAAACTCGACAGCGTCTCCAGCATCTGTGCCCGTTCGCCATCCGTGAGCAGGCCGTCGGCGGGTCTGAGGCCGATACCGTCGTGTGACGCGATGAAGTTGAGGTACGCCGTGCCGTGGCGCGCCGGCGGCATACTCATTATCCAGGTCTTCAGGTGGCGGCAGTTGCCGGTCAGCAATGCCTGGATCAACAGCGGCGGCAACGAGAAGTTGTAGATCGAGTGCGCCTCGTTCGAGTTACCGAAGTAGGTGAGGTTGTCGCGGTTCGGCACGTTGGTCTCGGTGATCAGCATCACCGAGGGATCGTAGAAATCGATCAGAGTACGGAACAGCTTGACGATCTCGTGCGTCCGCTGGTCGTGCAGGCACGACGTACCGGGCTCCTTCCAGAGGAACGCGACCGCGTCCAGCCGGAATACGCGCACGCCGTGCTCGAGGTAGTGACGGATGATCTCGACGAAGCGCAGCAACACCTCCGGATTTGCGAAGTCGAAGTCGACCTGGTCGGGGCCGAACGTACACCAGACCCAACGATCGCCATCGAGTGTCTCCACCTTGACACGCAATGGCGTCGAGCGCGGGCGTACGACCTGGCTCAGGTCCTCGTCAGGCGTCGTCTCCTTGAAGTAGTCCTTGCCCGGGGCCTTGCGCGACAGAAAATTTTGGAACCAGCGCGACCGGCTCGACGCGTGGTTGATGACGAGATCCGCCATCAGCCGATAGCTCCCGGCGATATCGCGCACGTCCTGCCAGGTCCCGGCCCGTTCGTCGACGGCTAGGTAGTCTGATAACGGCGAATCCGTCGTCCGAACTGTAAGGATAGAACGGCAGGACGTGCAGTCCGTTGATCGCCTCCGACAAGTGCTCGTCACAGAAGCGTTTGAGCGTCTGCAAGCCCGCCTCGTCCGGCGCCCGGATGCTGGTCGCGTAGGAGATCATCCAGCAGTCCGACTCGTCCCAGTAGTCCTGGTAAGGGCGCGGTTCGCTGACCGGCCCCGGGTAGTCCATCGCTTCGATCACGGGCGTAACCAGCCTGCCCGCGGCATTCTTGCCGTAGATCGTGTCCAGGTGCGCGCGCACGCGCGCGCGCAGCCGCCGCATTCCGCCCTTGCGCTTCGTCATCCTCTTACGCAGTAATCCTCCATGTCCCGGTCCACCGCCTCGCGCAGTTCGTCGAACACGGTGGGCACGGCGCTCAGCACGCGATTCCACGGCGAGATGAACGGCGTGTCCATCGGGTTGTCGAGAAACTCGACGCCGGCATTGACGACGTTCGCCGCGAACAGCTCGACGGCCTTCTCCTCTGCATGGCGATCGAATTCCAGCCCGTTCATCTGCGCGTCCGCCTCGAAGATTTCGACGAAATCGAGCGCCACCCGGAAATAGGTCGCCTTGACCGTGCGCACCTTCTCCAGCGAGAAGGTCTCGCCCTGGATCGCGAGCTTGCGGAACATCGCCTTCGCGATATCGATACTCATCTTCGAGAGGCCGCGGCTGGCGTCGTCGGCACTCAGCTCCTGGTGCTTGTGATCGTAGCGATCCGCGATGTCGACCTGGCAGATCCGGTTCATCGAGTGGTTGCGGTACATCTCGCTGAGCATGCCGATCTCGAGGCCCCAGTCCGTCGGGATACGCAGGTCGTTGATGACGTCGCGCCGCATCGCGAACTCGCCGGCCAGCGGATACCGGAAACTGTGCAGGAAATCGAGGTACGGGCTCGCGCCGCAGACGAGTTTGAGTGCGAGGATCAGCGGAGTGACCAGCAGACGAGTGACGCGGCCGCCGAGCGACGTCTCCTTCACCCGCGAGTAGTAGCCCTTGCAGAAGTCGAAACTGAAACTCGGGTTCGCTACCGGATAGATGAGACGTGCGAGCAGGTCGCGCGAATAGGTCTTGATGTCGCAATCGTGCAGCGCGACCGCCTCGGCCCGGCCGCTCGCGAGCGTATAGCCGTAGCAATACCAGACGTTGCGCCCCTTGCCCGGGTCCGTCGGCGCGAGGTCGTGGGCCGCGAGCTTCTCGTCGATGGCCCGAAGGCGCGGCCCGTCGTTCCAGAGCACACGGACGTGCTGCGGCAGGCGCCCGAAAAACTTCAACGCGTGCGCGTACTGATTCTTGTCGGCCCGGTCGAGGCCGATGACGATCTGGTTCAGGTACGGGACGTCCATCAGTTCGCGGACGATGTTCTCGAGTGCCGGCTGCTCGAGCTCGGAATACAGGGATGGCAGTACCAGGCCGAGCAGCCGGTGTCGCGAGAATTCGATCAGGTCGTGCTCGAGATTGGCGACGGGACGCTGCGTCAGGTTGTGCAGCGTCGTGATCTTGCCGTTCTGATGGAAATCGCCCACTGGCTCCTCCGGTGTCCGTGAGCGCGCCGCTCCGCGTCACACTCCGATGAGTTCGTGCACCGCCTCGGCCCAGCCCGCGGGACCCGGCAACGAAGGCCGCAGCACGCGCGCGTGGTCCTCGAGTGGCATCGCATGAGAATGCCGGCCGCGAATCACCACCGCGACGTCGGCAGCGTGCAGCATGTCGAGATCGTTCGGCCCGTCGCCGAGAGCGATGGTTTCGAGGATAGCATCCGGCCATTTGCGCTTGTAGGCGAAGCGCAATTGCGAGACGGCATCCGCCTTGCCGAATGCACCCATAAGGTGCACGAAGCGCCCGCCGCGGATGCAGGTCAGCCCGCGGGCCGCCGCCGCCTTGGTGAATCCGGCGAGATGTTCTTCGGTATCGTTCCACAGGATCGGCTCCGATGCGCGGCGCCGGTTCGCGAGCTCGGCTTCGTCGATCGGCAACCCGGTGGCCTCGGCAATGCCCTCCGGGCCGAGTTCGGCGAAGGAGACGCAGTCGTAACCGCCGCGAATCTCCGCGAAGTGTCTCTGCAGCGTCTTGCGGTCGATCGCGGCGAGCGTGGCCGGGCCGCCGGCCGGGAAGTAGCCCGGCGGCACGTCGATCACTGCGCCGTTCTCGCCGGCCGCCGGGTCCGGCAAGGCCATCGCTCGCCGGTACCGCTTGATCTCGGCCAGCGTCTTGCTGCTGACGAGCACGACGGGGATACCGCGCGTCTTCAGGGCCTCGAGCGCGGTCGCCGCGGGCTGCCAGTCGTAGCTATTGTGATCGAGCAGCGTTCCGTCGAGATCGGTGAAGACGATTCGGCGAATGTTCGGTTCGATAGTGATGTGTGCCTCCGTCCTCGAGTTTCCTTCTCATAGCGATGATTCACAACCTCGATTGGCAACAAAGCGGATTTGACCGTACGATAATTCTGCCCGTTGAGCCTCGCGCAGGCCCGCGCCATTCAGGAGAACGTATGTTCGACCACGTCGTAATCGGAGTCAGCGACTATACAGCGAGCAAAACGTTCTTCCTCAAGGCGCTCGAACCACTCGGCGTAGCCGTTGTCCAGGAGGGGCCGCTGGGTATCGAGCTCAGCGCTGACGATGCGTCTTCATTGTGCCTGTTCCAGACCGAGGAGAAACCGGCGCGTCTCCACCTGGCATTCAAGGCCGGGAATCGCGGGCAAGTCGATGCTTTCTATCGCGCGGCTCTGGAGGCGGGCGGCAAAGACAATGGTGCGCCTGGTTTGCGCCCGAATTACCACGCGAACTACTATGCAGCCTTCGTCATTGGTCCGGACGGGCACAATATCGAGGTCGTTTGCCACGAGCCCGAAGCCTGACCGATTCGGCCGGGGGATGTCCTCCGTTCGACTGCACCTGGGGAATATGTGAGACGTTTGGCGCATCGATTACTGTTATCCGTCCTTCTCTTTCTGCCAGCCATCGGCGCCGTCGGGGAGACTCAATCAATGTCCGAATTTGCCGGGACATTTCGGCCATCAGGACCGCCCGAGAAACCGGTGCGAACGAAAGTCGGTTCCGGTTGTGTTGTCGATCTCAAACAGAACTATACGATGGAAGGTTCTCTCTCCGGCCAGATGGAAATCGACTACCGCATCTTCGTCGCCGGCGATTGCACGAGGCCGCCCGGGACTTTCGACGAACACTGGATTTCGCACGGAACCTATGCCGTTCGTGCCGGGGAGACGGATTACAGGGGTACATTGATCTATCTTGCGACCGTAAAGGCCGGTGGCGCGATCGAGGGAACGCTGACACTGGATGGTGGGCTCTCGGCAGAGCTCCACGTATCCGGGAATTTCAAGGACGGACATGTGAGCTACTCCGGTACACAGATCAGCACGCAGGGTCAGTGATGACCGTTCCCATGCCCGGTGTCGTTGAGCATCTGAGGAGAAAACTGGAGTGGAACTGAAGCATTCCGCCGTGGCAATCATCCCGGCCAGCAATCTGGCTGTAAGTCAGGCCTTTTACGAACGTCTCGGATTTGCAGCGACTTCGATCTTCGACGCTCACGGATATCGCATACTGCATGATCGCGCCGGTGCGAGTGTCCACCTGACCCGCGTCGACCCAGGCTGGGTAGATCCCGAGCAAAACGCGCACGGCCTCTTTATCTACTCGGAAGAAGTGGAGGCACTTGCCGCTCGCCTGGGATGCCGCGTGGAGACCAAACCGTGGGGGCTTCGAGAGTTCGCCGTTTCTGATCCCGACGGGACGCTGGTCAGAGTCGGCTGGCGCGCTTAGAACCTCGAGAAGAACTTCCAGACCTCGGTCGCGCCGTCGATGTCGCGGTCGACGTCGCCGACGAGGAAGCGCGGCAGGTACTGGCTGCCGTTCGGCCAGGTGTGGCCGCCGCCCTCGATGCGGTACAGCAGCACGGGGTCGCCCTTGCACTGCTCGTAGCTGGTCTTCACGACCCGCATCTTGTCGTCCTTGTTGTCGATCGTCTCCGTCGCGGTCGGATCGGGGCTGCAGCCGTTCACCGTGCGCCAGAAGTCGACGGTCGCGTCCGTCGACATCACTTCGCCGCGCGTCTTGCGGCCGACCTTGATCTCGCCGCCGCCGTAGGGCACGAGCGGATCGTCCGTGCCGTTGAAGATCGCGACGCCGGTGCTCTTGGCGTCTGCGCACAGTTGGCGCATGAAGACCGGCATCGGCATGGCAACGGGCGCGATCGCGCGGATCTCGCCCGGGAAGGTGCAGGCCATGAAATAGGACGCCTGCCCGCCCCGCGAGATGCCCGTCGCGAAGATCCGGCTCTCGTCGATCGGAAAACCGGATGTGAGTTCCTGCAGCAGATCGCCGAAGTAGCGGCGATCGTCGACGCGTTCCTTCAGTTGCTCGGACACCTTGCCGGCGCCGAAGTCCCAGGTCCTGTTCACCGCGTTCGGATAGACGATGAAGAAACCCTCGCGATCGGCGATCGGCTCCAGCGTCGACCCCACTTCCTTCTCGATCTGCTTCGACTTGCCGCCGCCACCATGGAACACCATGACCAGGGGCCGCGGCTCGGCACTGTTCGCCAGTCCCGGCGGCACATAGAACAGATAGTCGCGTACCCGGTCGCCGACGGCGATCGTGTGCTCGGTCAGCTCGCCGGTCGCCGGCGCTTCGGTGGCGCCGGCGCAGCCCGCGAGCAGCAAGGCGAATACGATGACCGTCCGGATCATGAGAGATTCTTCAGGAATAGCAGATTTTCCATTCTAGACGTTCCGCTCGGGTCAGTCCCTCTTTCAACGATCCGCGCGGCACGGTTCGCCGCCAGCACCGTCGCAGAGGGCACTCGCTCAACCCGCCTGGGCGTCGGCGTCCCAGCCGCCGCCCAGCGCCTTGAACAACGCGACGAGGTCTGTCGCGGCCTGCGTGTGCGTCCGCGCGTAAGCGTCCTCGGCATTGCGCAGGCTTCGCTCGGCTTCGAAGAGCTGCAACAGGGAAATGTCGCCGGCCTTGTAACGATCGTTCGCGAAGTCGTAATTGCGGCGCGCGGCTGCCATTGCCTCGCTTTGTCGATCGAGCGCTTCGAGTCCGTAGTTGTATTGCGCCAGCGCACGCTCGGCGTCGGTCAACGCGGCCAGCACGCTCTTCTGGTACTCGAGCGCCGCCTGCTGGACCCGGGCCTCGTTGGCGTGCACCTGCGCGCGGACGCGGCCGCCGTCGAAAAGGTGCCAGGAGATCGACAGCCCGAGCGCCGAGATCCGGCTCGTCGTGTCGAACAGGTTGTCCGTGTGCAGCGACTGGAAGCCGGCGTTGCCGTTGATGACGATCTTCGGGAATAACTCGGCGGTTGCGACATCGAGCTCGTCCGTCGCCGCGGCGAGACCGCGTTCGGCGGCACGCACGTCGGGACGCCGCCTCAGGATATCCGCCCGCTCGCCGACCGGGATTGGCGCCAGCGCAACGTAGTCCGTCGTCTGCTCCGTAAGCCCGAGTTCGGATTCGGGGAGGTCGCCGAGCAGGATGCCGATCGACAGCACGGCCGTGCGCTCCTGCGCCATAAGCTGCGGCAGCGTCGCCTCGAGCGCCGAGAGCTCCGCATCGGCTTGCGCGACCGCGGCTTCGGAGTCTTCGCCGGCATCGTAGCGAACCTTTACCAGGCGCGCAGACTCACGCGTCGCTTCCGCCGCCGCCCGGCGGGCTGCGAGTTCGTGTTGCGAGCCGCGCAAGGTGAAGTACGCACGCGCCGTCTCCGCGGCGACGGTGAGCTGCACGCCGCGATGCTGCTCCTCGGCAGCCTGCACGCGCGCGTCGGCCGCCGCGACCGCCTTCCGCGTGCGGCCGAACAGGTCCAGCTCCCACGCGGCGTCGAAACGCGGCTCGTAGAACGTGTTGTCGCGATTGATGCCGGGGATCTGGTCGATCGGCAACAGGCCGTTCTCACTGAGTTTCTGACGGCTGACCGAGGCGCCGACGTCGGCAGCCGGGTATTTTCCGCCGGCGACGACCGCGCGCATCGCGCGCGCTTCCGAGACGCGCGCCTCGGCTTGCCGGATGTCGAGATTCTGGGCCAATGCCGACTCGACGAGCCGCTCCAGCACAGGGTCGCCGAAGCTGCGCCACCAGTGGACGAGGTCCACGTCCGCCGCGGGAGCCTGTTGCTCCGCTATCCAGCCCTCGCCGGTATCGACCTCGGGCCGCTCGTACTTCGGGCCGACCGCACAGGCGGCGAGTGTCGCCGCGAGCGTGACGATCAGGGCCGTGCGTGCCGTTGCCATGTCATTCTCCTATTGCAGATTGCGTTTCACGATGACGATCGAGGATGACAGGGTCACCAGCGCGATCAGCGCCATCGGCCACGCGTTGTTGAGGACCTCCGTCACCGGCAGTTCCTTCAGGAAGCTGCCGCGGACGATGATCAGGTAGTAAGTCATGGGATTGATCCGGGCCACGAGCTGCAGGAACCCGGACATGTTCTCCACGGGCGTCACGAAACCCGACAGCAACACGATCGGTACGGCCATCGAGAAGGTGCCGAGGATCGCCTGCTGCTGCGTCTTGCATACGGAGGAGAGCATCAGCCCGATACCCACCATGGACAGGATGAAAAGCATCACCGCCGCCAGCAACCACAACAGCGAGCCGGTGAACGGGATGCGGAACAGGAACACGCCGGCCGCGATCATGACGGACGCGAGGATCGTGCCGATGATCAGCGCGGGCACGGTCTTGCCGATGATGATCTCGATCGGTCGCGTGGGCGAGACGAGGAGCTGATCGAAGGTGCCGAGCTCACGTTCGCGCGCGATCGACAATGCCGTGACAAGCAGCGCGATCAGCATTGCGAGGATGCCGGACAGGCTCGGTACGATGAACCACTTGTAGATCAGGTTCGGATTGAACCAGTGCCGCACCGCGACCGGCGAGGAAGCCGCACGAGGGTCGATTTCGGCGCCGACGCTGGCTGCGATCTGGTTCAGGTACGCGAGTGTCACCTGGCCGGCGTAGGCGCGGCGGCCGTCGATGACGGCCTGTGCCGCCACCGGCTTGCCGCGCGCGACGTCGCGTGAGAAGTCCTGCGGGAAACGCAGCCCGGCCAGCACTTCACGGTTATTGATCATCGCGGTCAGCGCCTCGGGGGTCTGCACGAAATGGATGTCGCGCACGAAACCCGCACCCTCGACCTGCTCGATCATCTCGTGCGACCAGTAGCCGTTGTCCTGATCCAGAACGGCCAGATCGATGTTGTCGACCTCGAGCGTGGCGGCATACGAAAAGACCAGCAGTTGCATCAAGGGCGGCCCGACCAGCGTCAGCCGGCTCTTCGGGTCACGCAGGTAGCTGAGCAGCTCCTTGACGATCTGTGCTATGAGGCGCGTCATCATGTGTCGAGACTCTTACGCGATTTCCTCGCAGTGATGCCGAGAAACACGCCGCCGATCGCCAGCATGGCGAGCATGTTCGGCAGGAATACGGACCAGACGTCGCCGGCCAGGAACACGGTCTGCAGCGACGACACGAAATACCGGGCCGGCACGATGTGTGTAATGACGCGGATGATCAGCGGCATCGAGTTGATCTCGAAGATGAAGCCCGACAGCAGCATCGCCGGCAGGAAGCCCGACAAAAGCGCGATCTGCGAGGCGACGAACTGGTTGCGCGCGAGCGTGGAGATCAGCAGCCCCTGGCCGAGTGCGGGCACTAGGAAAGTACAGGACAAGAGCAGCAGCGCCGCCCACGAACCGCGCAGCGGGACATCGAACAGCGTGATCGAAATCAACGCGCAGCCGAGCGTCGCGATGACGCCGAGGATGAAATAGGGGAGCAACTTGCCGAGCAGGATCTCGAGGATGCCCGCCGGCGTGGACATCACCGCTTCCATCGTGCCGCGTTCCCACTCGCGCGCGACGACGAGCGCCGTCAGCAGCGTGCCGATCATCGTCATGACGATGGCGATGGCGCCGGGGATCAGGAAGCGCCGGGTCTCGATCTCGGGGTTGAACCAGAAGCGCGGATCGAAGCGCACCGGCAGGAAGCCGGCAAGGTTCCCCGCCCCGCGGCTTGCCAGCCAGTTCTGGACGACGCCTTCGGCATAGCCGGCGACGAAATTCGCGGTGTTGGGCTGCGATCCGTCGGTGATGACCTGCACGAGTGACTCGGACCCGGCACGCGAGGTCAGCCGCTGCTCGAAATCCTGCGGGATGACGACGAAGCCGCGGATTTCGCTGGCCACGAGCTTCGGTACGACCTCGCGGCGGTCACGCACCGGCAGGATCTCGAAGTAACGCGTCGCCTCGAACGCAGCGGCCAGCGATTGGGCTTGCGATGAATCGCTCTCGAGCACGACGCCGAGGCGCACGCCCTTTACGTCCAGCGAGACCGCATAGGCGAACAGGAACAGGAGCAACACGGGCAGCGCGAACGCGATCAGTATGGCCGACGGATCGCGCACGACCTGCAGGCTCTCCTTGCGCACCAGCGCCGCGAGGCGCCGCACGCTGAAACCGGTATCTGCGGCGGCGCTCATGCCGCCTCCCGCCCGTTCACATCGGCGGCCTCGATCAGCGTAATGAACGCGTCTTCCATCGTCGGTTCCGGGCGTTCTTTCGTCGCCGCGCTCTGCTTGAGCTTGTCGGGTGTATCGAGCGCGATGAGCCTGGACTGGTACATCAGCGCGACGCGATCGCAGTACTCTGCCTCGTCCATGAAGTGCGTCGTGACCAGCACGGTCACGCCGCGGCGCACCAGCGCGTTGATGTGCGTCCAGAACTCGCGGCGCGTGATCGGGTCGACGCCGGAGGTCGGCTCGTCGAGGAACAGCACGGCCGGCCGGTGCATCAGCGAACAGGCGAGCGCCAGGCGCTGCTTGTAGCCGAGCGGCAGCTTGTCGGGCGAAGTGCGCAGATAGCGCTGCAACTCGAAGGTCTCGATCATCTCGTCGATGCGCTCGCGCCGCAGCGAATTTTTCAGGCCGTAGACGCCGGAGAAGAACTCGAGGTTCTGGCGCACGGTCAGCAGGCCGTACAGGGAGAACTTCTGTGCCATGTAGCCGAGCTGCAGCTTGGCCTCCGACGGCGCATGGCGCAGGTTGTAGCCGACGACATGCGCATCGCCCGACGTGGGTTTCAATAGCCCGCAGAGCATCTTGAAGGTCGTCGACTTGCCCGCCCCGTTGGGCCCGAGCAGGCCGAAGATCTCGCCCTTTTTGACCTCGAAGCTGACGTTGTCGGTCGCAGTGAATTCGCCGAACCGCTTGGTGAGGTTCTGGCAGCTCACGGCGACCTCGAAGGCCTCCTCGACCGGCGCCATCTTCTCTGCGATCACCGAATGGCCGCCCGGCCCACCGCCGAGCAGGTCGATGAACGCATCCTCGAATCGCGGCGCGACGGTATCGACATGACCGCCGTGTTCGGCTGCCAGCGCATCCAGTGGCGCGCGCTCGGCATCCTCGCGCAGCACCGCGCGGATCGACTCGCCCTGGATCACGCCGTCGCAGACGCCTGGCAACGCCAGGGCATCGGCGAGCAGACGCCGCCGACCCTTCGTGACGCCGCGGATGCTGAAGCTACGCCCTCGCAGACGTTTCGTCAGATCCTGTGGAGGGCCGGCGTATTCGAGCTTGCCGCCGTTCAGCAGCAGCACCGAATCGCAGCGCTCGGCTTCGTCGAGATAGGAGGTCGACCAGACGATCGCCATGCCTTCGGCTTTGAGTGCCTGCACCATGGCCCACAGGTCCTGCCGGCTGACCGGATCGACGCCGACGCTCGGCTCGTCGAGTAGCAGGACGTCCGGGCGCGCCATCAACGCACAGGCCAGGCCGAGTTTCTGTTTCATGCCGCCGGACAGGCGTCCGGCGAGGCGCGCCTTGAACGGCTCGAGGCGCGTGAAATGCAACAGGCGCTTGAACGTCTCGTCCACGCCCTCCTCGCCCGCTTCGTCGATCGCGCGCAGGCTTGCATAGAGCCTCAGGTTCTCGATGACGGACAGGTCTTCGTAGAGTCCGAAGCGCTGCGGCATGTAACCGGTGACGGCGTGTACGCGTTCGGCATCGTCGACGACGTCGCACCCGGCCGTGCGCACGCGGCCCTCGGTCGGCGCCATCAGCGCGGCCATCATGCGCATCAATGTCGTCTTGCCGGCGCCGTCCGGCCCGACGAGGCCGGTCAGCTTGCCGGCCTCGATTTGCGCGTCGATGCCGGCCAATGCGGTGACGTCATCGAAGCGCTTGACGACGCCGTCGATTTCGACCGCGGCGGTCACGGTTTACTGGCCTCCGTTGGTGCGCGGCACTTCAACCGTGACCGGCATGCCCTGGCGCAGCTGGTTGTCGGCGTCGGTGACGACGATACGCAGCCGGTACACGAGGTCGGTGCGCAGCTCGGTCGTCTCTACGGACTTGGGAGTGAACTCGGCGCGCGGCGAGACGAAGCCGATGCGGCCCGTGTAGGTCTTGTCGGAGGCGTCGGTGGTGACCTTCACCATCGTACCGGGCGCGGTCGCGCCGAGATCCGGTTCCGCTACGTAGGCACGCACGTACACCGGATGGTCGAGAGAGAGCGAGTAGACCGGTTCGCCCTGGTTCAGCATGCTGCCGGGTTCACGTACCCTTGCGAGCAACGTGCCGTCGGACGGCGCATCGAGTTCGGTGTCGTCGAGTTGGGTCTTCGCCTGGTCGCGGTGCGCGATCGCGGCGGCGAGATTGGCCTTCGCGGCGGCGATGTCCTCGCTGCGGAAACCTTCCTCGGCGAGCGCGAGTGCTTCCTTCGCCGAGGCAAGCCGCGCGGCGGTGCCGTCGCGCTGGGCCGCGGCGGCGTCGAGGATGCGCTGGCTGCTGGCACCGGTTTCGACGAGTCCCTTCTGACGCTCGAAATTTCGTTGCGCGTCCTTCGCGGCGGCATCCGCCCCGCGTACGGCGGCGCGCGCCTGCTGCACTTCCTGCGGCCGTGCGCCGCTCTCGAGCTTGTCGACGTTGGCACGCGCCTGCAGCACGCCGGCCTCGGCGGCGGCGAGTGCATCCTTATAGGGCTGCGGGTCGATCTGCGCGACCCGCTGGCCGGCCTTGACGGTCTCGCCCTCGTCGACGTCCATCGCGACGAGGCGTCCCGGTACCCGGAACGCGAGCTCGACTTCGCGGATGTCGACGTTGCCGTATAAAGTCAGCGCCGATCCGTCTTCACGGGATTCGAACAGGTAGTAAGCGCCTGCGGCGATTCCTGCGAGTACCAGGACGACGGGGATCGCGATGCGCGGGTTCGGTTTCATTCGGTGTTCTCCTGCATGAGGATCGCCGTGACGTTGCGGTGGATCTGTGACTGCACGGCGGCGATCTCGCGTTGGGTGAATTGCTGCCACCCGGTGCGACGCTCGATGGTTGCGCGGGCGGTGCGGAGGATGAGCACCTGCCCGAACAGCGTGATGGCGAGCAGGTTGGTGGCTTCGGACTCCGGGTCGAGGTCACGGATACGTCCGATCAGGCGCGTGGCGACGCCGATGACGCGGCTCATCAGGCCGTCGTACAAGCGCTCGAAGCCCTCGGACGGATCCTGTTGTTCCTTCAGGATCAGGCGTGCCCAGGTAACGGACTCGTCGCTGGTCAACAGGACGACAAACCCGTCCAGGAGCTGCAGCAAGAGGGCCAGGCAACGTTCGCGAGGTATGTCGCTACCGTCATCGCCGAGCTCGGCACTGATGGATGCGAGCAGCGGGTCGATGCGTTCGCGGACCCGTTCGACGATGAACTCGATGGCGGCGAGATACAGGCCGGCCTTGCCGCCGAAGTGGTAGGCGATCAGCGCCTGGTTGACGCCGGCGGCCTCGGCCAGCGCCCGGGTGCCGGTCGCGTTGAAGCCGTCACGGCCGAAGATCTCGACCGCGGCACGGATGAGTGCCTCGCGGGTGGCGTCGCCACGGGAAGCTGTGGTCTCTGTGCTCATGGGGCGTCATTTTAATTAATCGAATGATTAAATCAACCCCAAAATGATCGCTGCTGCCGATCCCGTTACTGGGATCAGTTTACCGCTTATGGAAGAATATTGGCGTCGGGGCGCGGCGACCCTGCTGCCGGCCGCCGCGTCCGGGCCGAAGGCAGCCTATTGCGCTTCGGTAAAGACCTTCACGGAATCCATGTTCACGCCGTCCTCGTTCGCCGCGGCCTGGGCGTCGGGATCGTCCATCATCGACTTGAAGTCCGCAATGTCGCCGGTGAATTCGAGACCCATCAGGTTGGGATCGTCGACGCTCTGGAAGGTGTGCACGTCCGTCAGGCCGTTTTCCGCGAACAGTTGCCGGCGGCCGTTTTCACCGCGCCAGGCAGCCAGCCAGTGATCGCCGTCCTTCACCTCGTGCGTGACCATGATGTGCGTGCCCTCGGCGGCCGCCATCGGCTGCGGGGGATTGTCGCTGTTCCAGATGTCGTCGGTAATGTGCCACTGGCCGTTGCCGTCCTGCTTCCAGAGCTCCACGAACTTGCCGTTACCCAGCTGCTTGCCGTCGGCATCCTTCACGACGTAAGTGCCGACGTGATAGCCGAGTTTGCCGGAGACCTGCGCCTCGACATTGCTCAGATCGACTTTGATGCCGTTCTCCATCATGCCGGAGAACCGCTCGCGGATGGCATCGTGGCTCTCGCTCATCGGCTCATTCGCCGGCATCAGGCGGGCATCGTCACTGTAGATTGCGACGAGGGCATCGATGTCGCCGTCGTTCATGGCCGTCTGCCACTCGGCCGACCGGTCCATGATCGCCGCCGGATCCGTGGACATGGACGCCTGCTGGCAGGCAGCCAGCAGCAACAGCGGGAAAAGTAAGAGTAAACGTTTCATTTTGGAGTCCTTTTCGGGTTGGAAAAGCTTTGCCCGTAAGTGTAGTTTAATGGTCGTACATTGGTACCGGCCGGAATCAACAACAAGCACCTGCCTCGAAACCAGGGGGCTGCGAATGAGACAAACGATCCCGGGCCTCGTCTTCTTTGGCCTGCTTGCCGCCTTTTCGTTCGGTTGTACCGGCGCATCCGTCGTGGTGCAGCAGGACACGAGTGACGTCGCCGGCCTGATCGACGAATCCGTGTCGGCGACCCGGGACTATTACCGGGATCTCGGGCAGCAGCAGTTCGACTTCCTGGTCGAATTCATCGCCGCGCGGCCGAGCTGCGGCGTCGAGTCGCCGCTCCTGTTGCTCACCGCCGAGGACCGCTGCCTCACCGATGCGGAGAAACTGCTGCGGCGCCAATGCCTGGCCGACGCGAATTTGCCGGAATGCCTGCCGCTGCTCGCGGCACGCGAGGTCCCGGTTTCCCCGGACGTCACGCAGCCGCGGCAGACGACGGTCACGCTGCTCGCGACACTCGCCTCCTACCAGCGCGCACTCGGCCGCGTGCTGGGCGACCCGGCCTACGACACGGCCGCGGATTTCTCCGACGTAGTGTCGCGACTCGACGAGCTGTGCAACCAGGTCGCCGAACTCGCAGCCGTCGCCGCCGGAGAGGACGAGACCGGGACCCGTTCCTGCGACACGCTGGACGCCAAGGCGATCAGGGACAAGGACGCGGCCCTCGGCCAGCAGATCGCGGCCGCGGGTGCCCTGCTCGATCTCGTACGCCGGGCGAACGAGGACCGTGCCGATTTCGAGGCGCTGCGCAGGATCGTTGCAGAGAAGGGCCCGGCCGTGGATGCGGCGCTCGACAGCCTGCTCGCGAGTTACGAGCAGGTGGACGCGCCGTTTGCGGACCTGCTCGCGCGCCGCGAGATCGAGCGCAAGCGGCGCGAATACAACGACATGACGCCCGAGGCACGCAGCGCGTTGCCGCAAGAGGCGCGTGAACGTCTCGTGCGCGAGATCTACGAGCCGGAGCTGGCACGGCTGCAGGCCGCATCGCAGCCCGACGCGCTTGCCGCGGGTCTGCGCGGCCTGATCCGCAGCCACCGGAAGCTCGAAGCAAGTTTCCGCGGCAACCTGACGGAGTTGCAACGCAGGCGCGCGGCGGCCGAGAACCAGCAGCAGGTCAAGGCCGCCTTCCAGTCGATGCTGAGCATCGTCAAGCTATTCAACTGACCGCGAGAGCCCGCCATGTCGCAAGATCTGGACGCCATCCTGAACAGCATCGGCCGCGCCGCATCGCGCTGTTACGACCTGAACGGCGACGGCAACCTGACGGTCGAAGAACAGACGATCTTCTACCAGTTCGCCGAGAACATCGTCTTCCTGCTTGTCGACGTCCACGCGGAGTACGACGAGTTTGCGGCATCACTGGCGCAGAACCCCGACGGCAAGGCCGAGATGGACAGGATCTGGGCCGTCGCGAACGATGCGCTGGACGACGTCAGCAAGTCGGTCACCAGCCCGAAGCTGCGGGAGGCTGCGGCGAAGACGGCGTTCGCGATCGACCGCACGTCGACGCTGTTGAGCTGAAAAGGGTGAATCGACAGGCTATTCCGACGACGCTCTGAGTGCTTCGGAGAGCGAGAGAACATAGGCCTGGACCGCCTCGGCCTCCTCGACCGTCAGCTCCTGCGCCGGCATGCCGTTCGCCGCACGCGCCCCGCCCACGACGATCGCATCCCATGCTGCGTGCGCATCCTTGCCGGCATAGCGCAGGTCCGGCACCGTGCCGCCGTAGCGGGCAACCGCGTCCTTTCCGTGGCAGCCCGAGCAGTGCTCGGCGAACAGTTGCGCGCCCTTCGCAATAGTCGCATCCGTCGCCTCCAGCTTCGGCTGCTCCGGCAATCGGCGGCGACCCGACACGGGCATCTCGACGTCCTGACGGCCACCGAGCGCGAGCGCGATCAGTCGAGTCGGGCCCTGCGCGCGGTCCTCCGCGTGCAATTCCGGGAACACGTACTGCGCGCCGCCGCCCTCGCCAGCCGCCACCAGCACATACTGCCGCCCGCTCAGCAGGTAGCTCGCGGGTGCCGCTCCGATCGTCGAGCCGGTCGACAGCGACCAGAGTTCCTCACCGGTCGTCGCACGGTAGGCCGCGAATCTGCCGTAGGCGTCGCCCTGGAACACGAGGTTGCCTGCAGTCGCGAGCACGCCGCCGTTGAACGGCAGTTTGTGCCCCACGGTCCACAGGGGCCGCTGCGTCACCGGGTCGTACGCGACGAGCTTGCCGGGGCTGAACGGTTTGCCGTCGATCTCTGTGATGAGCTTCAGCGTGTCGGTGTAGTCGCCGTTGCCCTCGTAGGTGACTTCGTCGGGGATATCGATGACCGGTATGTAGAGCAGGCCGGTCTTCGGACTGAATGCCATGGGATTCCAGCTATGCGCGCCCCACATGTTCGGCCACACGAGCGTTTTCGTGCCGGGCTTGCGTTTCCAGTACTCCGCCCCCGGCTCGATGACGGGCCTTCCCGTCTCCGGGTTGATGTGCGACGCCCACGTCACCTTCGCATACTTGTCTGCCGCGAGCAGTTCGCCGGTATGCCGGTCGAGGACATACTGGAAGCCGTTCTTCGGGGCGATCATCACGACGTCCCGTTGTTTTCCGTCGATGGGCAGCTCGGCGAGCACGATGTTCATCGTCGCGTTGTATTCCCAGCTGTCTTCGGGGACGGTCTGGTAATGCCACAGGTACTCGCCCGTGTCCGCGTTCACCGCCATGACGGATGAGGTAAACAACGCGTCGCCGCCGTCCGGATTGCGCCACGCATAGACGTATGGCAGGGCGCCCGCAGTGCCGAAGAAAAGGACGCGGCTGTCCGGATCGTAGGTCATCGAATTCCAGTTGCTGCCCCCGCCGCCATACTTCGCCAGCGTGTCGCGTGACCAGGTCGCCGCGGCCATCTTCATCTCGGGCGTCGTGTTCAGCGCCGGATCCGGGCTCGGCACGGTATAGAAACGCCAGAGGAATTTCCCGGTACTGGCGTCGTACGCGGACACGTAGCCCCTGTTCGGTTTCCCGGATTCCGAGCCCGCATTGCCGACGAAGACCTTGCCACCGCCGTAATAAGGGGAATCGGAGATGCCGTAGCCGAGTTCGGGATCGCAGGTCGTCTCCTCCCAGCGCAGCTTGCCCGTCTCGGCGTCAAGGCCGATCAGGCGGCAGTCCGCAGTCGCCAGGTACACGCCACCGCCGCCCACCGCCACGCCGCGGTTGGCGCGTGCATACCACGACAGGCTCGGGTGAGCGGCAAACGATTTGCGGACCTCGGGGTCGTATGACCAGAGGATATGGCCGTCCGTCGCGTCGAGAGCGAACGCGATAGAGAACGCCGCGCCGGCGTACACGACGCCGTCGACGACGATCGGCGTGCCGGCGATGCCGTCCCTGACCGGCAAGGTCGTCATCCAGGTCACGCCCAACTTGCCGACGTTGTGGTCGTCGATCTGTTCCAGCGCGCTGAAATACTGGCCTTGCGCGTTGCCGCTCTTGCGCAGCCAGTCGGTGCCGGTCACGGACTCCCGCATCAGGCGCTCGTCGTCCACGTCGCCGGCGGCGAAGCTCGAAAAACTCGCCAGCATCGCAACGGCAGCGGCGGTCGCTTCGATGACCCGGCGGCGCGGACCGAGTTTCATGCTAATGGAGAAGACACGTTGGCGGATCGGATTGTGCAATCATGACCGTCCGTTGATGAGCTGTGATCGTGACCAGGGCGTGCCGCGCGTTGGCTTGTTTTGTTGGCAGCGGCTACCTTAGACTCGATTTCGATCATAGCCCTGTCGGGCAAGTCTTTCCAGGCGCGAACACGGCGCGCAGCCGATGTCCCGCACACCGCAAGAGGAAACTACATGAAGAGGCCGGACATGAAAGCGCCCATCCGATGCTCGCTGTTGGCCGCGGCGGCGCTGCTGATCGCGGCCTGCGGCAAGCCGGTCGACACGAAGCCCGGGGCCGATCACGTCTTCCTGAATGCGGCCGCCTACACATTGGCTGACGGCGCGCCGTGGGCCGAGGCCGTCGCCGTGGACGACGACCGCATCGTCTACGTCGGCGACGATGCCGGAGCGAAGGGTTTCATCGGCAGCGAGACGTCGGTGCACGACCTCGCGGGGGAAATGCTGTTGCCGGGTTTCATCGACACGCACATGCACCCCGTGATGGGCGGGGCGTACGCAAAAGCGCTGTCGCTTGACACCTTCGGCACGGTCGAAGATTGGGTTGCGGCCATCGGCGCGTATGCGAAGGCGCATCCCGATGCAAAGCTCATCTTCGGCTACGGATTCCTCGCGACCACCTTCGGCCCGGGAGGGCCGACGCGGCAGATGATCGACGCCGTGGAAGACGAGCGCCCGGTGCTGATCATGGACGAGGGATTCCACGGTGCATGGGCCAACACCAAGGCACTGAAGGCGCTCAATATTACCCAGGACACGCCCGATCCGGTGCCCGGCTTCAGCTACTACAAGCGGGATGCCAACGGCGACGCGACCGGCTACCTGCTGGAAGGCGCCGCCGCCAATGCGATGGACGATCTCAACGTCATCACCGAGGACACGATCGTCGACGGCACGGCCTACGTGATCGACACGCTGAACAGCTACGGCGTCACCGCCCTGTTCGATGCCGGCGCGGTCGGCCACCAGGATATCCTGCCGCGGGTCCTCGAGCGGCTCGAGTCCGAAGGCGACCTGACCGTGCGCATCGACGGGTCCTATTTCATGGACGATCCGGAAGCGGTTCCGTACGCCGTGGAAAGGGCCGAAGCCTTTCGCGACACGATCAAGGGCAAGCACTATCACTACCGCGTGCTGAAGATCCTGGACGACGGCACCATCGAAGGGCGCACGGCCGCAATGTTCGAGGACTACCAGGGCGAGCCCGGCAACAGCGGGAACACCGTCTTTACGCAGGCTCAGCTGACATCCATGATCACCGGCGCGGCGGCGGCGAATCTCGACGTCCACGTGCATGCGCTCGGCGAGCGCGCGATCAACGACGCACTGAATGCCATCGAGGCGGCCCGCAAGGCCAATCCGGACACCGACAGCCGCTTCACGATCTGCCACATCGAGGTGATCGCGGACCAGGACCTGCCGCGGTTCCGCGACCTCGACGTCATCGCCCAGAGCACGCCCCTGTGGGCGTCCTACGACACTTACGGCAAGCAATTCGTCAGCGACGATCAGTTCAACCGCTACTTCCGGTTCAACAGCCTGGGCAAGCTCGGCGTGCGACTCACCTTCGGCAGCGACTTCCCCGCCAGCGGCGCCGGCATGCTGGGTCTGTCGCCGATACTGCAAATCGAGATCGGCCACACGCGGCAGGAGCCAGGCGAACCGGACGCGCCCATACAGCCGCGGGAATCGGAACGGCTCGACATCGACAGCCTGATCCGCGGCTACACGATCGACGCGGCATATCAGCTACGGATGGAAGACCAGATCGGATCGCTCGAAGTGGGCAAGAAGGCGGACCTCGTCGTCCTCGACCACAACCTGTTCGACGTCGACCCGTACGCGATCCACGAGACGCGCGTGCTCCTGACGATGTTCGACGGCAACGTCGTCTACACCGCGCCGGCGACCCAATAGCCCGTCGCCCTTCGCGAAGATAACCGGATCGCTCGCCGGCGCGACGCCTGATGCTGACATCCCCGAAGCAGAATCGGGCACAATGAGCTGCGATGAGCGTGGTCACCGAACAACCCGTATCCTGCCCATACTGCGGCGAGGACATCACGATACTCGTCGACCAGAGCCTGCCGGATCAGGAATACGTCGAGGATTGCCAGGTCTGCTGCAGGCCCATCGTCCTGCGCGTGTCAGTGGAGACGGACGGCGAAGTCTCAGTGAACGCGAAGAGCGAGAACGAGTGATGCGCAGGTATCTTGCGATCGTCTTGCTCGTGTTCGCGTTCACTGCGTCGGCGGACAAGCTGCCATACGGGCAGAAGGCCGGCAGCCCGCTCGATCAACTCCCTGGCTTTATCCGTCAGGTCAACGGCTGGGGCCAACGTGCCGATTTCTCGCATGACGGCAAGAAGATCATCTTCCTCGAGAAGACCTTCGGCGACGTCTACGAGCTGACGCTCGCAACGGGCGAGCTCCGGCCGCTGACGCATCACTACTATCATTCCGGGTACACGCGCGCGCTGTATCTCGCCAACGGCGACATATTGCTGTCGGGCTCCCGGACCTTCGACCCCGACAATCCGAATCGCAGCCGCTTCCAGACGGCGGAGCTGTGGGTGCTCGACCAGTCGCTGAGCAAGCCGCCCGTGCCGCTCGGGACCTACTGCAGCGAGGGCCCGGCCGTGTCGAGGACGTCGATGAAGATCGCCTGGGTGACCAACCAGGGCCAGTACCCGGACTACGAGGACGACGAGTACCGCGTCAACGTCGGCGAGATCGTCTATCACGACGGTGTGCCGGCACTCGGGAAGCGCCGGGTCGTCATGCGCAACGTCGACAATCCGCAGTTCTCCGCGCCGACGCCGATCGAGACGCAGAACTTCATCCCGCCGGACGAGTCCCGGATCACATTGTCGCTGTATCGCTTCCTCCCGCCCCACGAACACGGCGCGCAGGTCGCGATCCTCGATCTCGCGGGCGGCAGGTTCCAGCGCCTCTCCGATCTCGCGGGTCACCACAACGAGCCCGAAGGCATCTTCCCCGACGGCAAACACACCACGGTCGAGTCGACGCGCCAGTTCGCCGCCTGGGACTTCAATCCCGAAGACCAGTACATCGACATCTGGAAGCTCTCGCTCGACGGCAAAGGCGACTGGGAACGGCTGACGCACTTCAGCGACTACGCCGGCTTCAAGGCGACCAACCCGGTCGTCAGCGACGACGGCCGTACCATGGCCTTCCAGATGGCGAAACTCGGCGACCCGGCCGGCGTCGGACGAGGCCTCTTCATCATGGATCTCGCGGCGCGCGAGCGGGCGCTCGCGGGCAAGCCGGAACACCAGGTCATTCCGCTGGAACCGGGTGTCACGGTCGGTCAGGCCACCGCCACGGAGCTGCAGACCGTGTACGGCGATCCGGCCGTGCCATTGCTCTGGAACGTGACGCACCCGACACTGACGGCTTACCTGCCCGACCCGGCGCACGCGACCGGCACGGCCGTCATCGTCGCACCCGGCGGCGCCTGGATCATGCTGGCGATGAAGCACGAGGGCACGGACGTCGCCGAATGGCTGGCCGCGCACGGCATCGCCGCATTCGTGCTCAAGTATCGGACTGCGCCGATGCCGGACACGGTCGCAGGCTTCAAGGCGGAGCGCGACCGGCAAATGCGCGAGCCTGAATTGCTCGACCCGGTCATGGCTGCGCAAGCGCCGATCTCGGCCGAGGACGGCCGCGCCGCGGAGAAGTTCCTGCGCGAGCATGCCCGCGAGTTCGGACTCGATCCGAATCAGATCGGCATCCTCGGCTTCTCCGCCGGCGGCGGCGTGGCCCGGTCGACGGCTTCGCGGTACGCGTCCGCCGAGAGACCCGACTTCGCGGCGACGATCTACGGCGCCGGGGAGGTCGCTTCGGTACCGGACGACGCGCCGCCGATCTTCATCCTCGCGGCCGCGGACGACGACAGCGTGCCGGTGACAAGCAGCACTACACTCTTTGCGCGCTGGCGCGCGGCCGGCCGTCCGGCGACGCTGCACGTGTACGCCACGGGCGGGCACGGATTCGGCATGCTGCAGCGCGGTGCACCGACCGACGACTGGATCGAGGTCTTTTACGCGTGGCTGAAGACCCAGGGGCTGGACTAGCGCAGCACGTCGACCGTGGCGTGCAATTTCAGATCGGCATCGGCGGACGAGCGACCGACGCGGATGTCCACGGGGCCCGGTTCGACCACCCACGCGTGACCGGCCACATCCCAATACGCCAGGTCGCGTGCATTTAGCGTGAACCGCACCCGTTGTGAATCGCCGGGAGCGAGGTGCACGCGCCGGAATCCACGCAACGCCTTGCGCAGCCGCGACACCTTCGATGCCGGGAAATCAACATAGAGCTGCACGACGTCGTCGCCTGCGCGCTCGCCGACGTTCGTCACCGTGAGCCCGACGTTGATCGGCGAACCTGCAAACAGCGTCTCGACACCGGTCGTGAGGTCCGAGTACTCGAAGCGCGTGTAGCTCAGCCCCTGGCCGAAATGGAATTGCGGTTCGTCCTCGATGTACATATACGTGCGGCCGTGACGGAGGTCGTAATCCATCATCGGCGGCAACTGCTTGAGCGACTTCGGCCAGGTCTGCACGAGCCGGCCGCCGGGATCGGCGTCGCCGAACAGCACGTCACCGAGTGCGTTGCCCTGTTCCTGGCTGGCGTGCGTCATCTGCACGATCGTCGTCGCGTGTTCAGCGGCCCAGGGCAGTGCGACCGGGAAATTGGTGATCAGCACGACGACGGTGTTGGGATTTGCGGCATACACACGCCGTATGAAGTCTGCCTGGCCGGGCGGCAGCGTGATCGCCTTGCGATCGATCCCCTCCTTGCCCTCGGAAGTCGATGTCACGACGCCCCAGCTCGCGTTGCCCTCGGGGTGATTGCCGACACAGACGATCGCGACGTGACTGCGCCGCGCCAGCTCCACGGCGGCGTCGCTCATGTCGCCGACCCAGCGGACACCGACGCGCTGCGGCGCGGGCCACGGATCGGGGTTGGCCGTGTCCTCGATACCTTCGCGCGGCGAGACCCGGTACGGCGGCGTGCCAGAGTACCAGTCGAGCAGCACCGTGTTGATGTACGGCCCGACGACGGCGACCGAGCCGACCGTGTCGCGATCGAGCGGCAGGAGCTGCGCATCGTTCTTGATGAGCACGATCGATTTGCGGGTGACTTCGCGCACGAGTGCGTGCACGCCGGGGTCGTCCCACGGTTCCGGATACGGTGTTCTCGATGCCGATCCGTGCATAGGGGACGCGTTCCGGCGGGTCCAGCAGGCCGAGGCGGAGCGAGATGCGGAACACGCCGCGCAGCGCCGCGTCGAGGTCCGCCTCGGTGATCAGGCCGCGGGCCAGCGCTTCTGAGACGGGCTCCTTGTAGGTGTCCAGGAAATGATTGATGCCGGCGTGCAGGGCCGCGGCCGCGCCTTCGGCGAGATCCGGATAGGCCTTGTGGTCGTTCACCAGCGCGCGCAGCCCGCCGCCGTCGGTGCTGATGATGCCGTCGAGGCCCCACTCGCCCATCACGATGTCGCGCAACATCGGGTGCACATGCGCAGGTGTGCCGTTGACCGCGTTGTATGCCGCCATGATGGCGTTCGCCCCGCCGTCGCGGACCGCCATCTCGAACGGCCGCGCGTAATACTCGCGCCACAGGCGTTCGTCGAAGTTCGACGACGACTGCGTACGCCCGTCCTCGTTGCTGTTGGCGAGGAAGTGCTTCAGCAGCGACGCCGTCTTCCAGTAGTGCGGGTCGGTGCCCTGCAGCCCTTGGGCGAACGCCGTCGCCAGCGTGCCGGCCAGGAACGGGTCCTCGCCGTACACCTCCTCGGTGCGCCCCCAGCGCGGGTCGCGCGCCAGGTCGGCGTTCGGTGCGCGAACGATGAGGCCGGACCGGGCGTATTTCGGGCTCTGGAACAGGAAGCGTGCTTCATAAGCCTCTTCTTCGGCGACCGCGCGGACCAGCAACCGGGTCCCAGGTCGCGCCGAGGCCATAGGCCTGCGGGAACTGCGTCGTCGGCGTCGGGTTGCGGCGGCCCCAGTTGCTCGGCCCGCCCTGCGCGACGCCGTGGTAGCCCTCGATGTGCCGCGTGCCCCGGACCTCGAGCCGCGGCACGTCGGCACTGCCGCCGAGTGCGGCGATCTTCTCGTCGATCGTCATCCGCGCGAGCAGATCGTCGATGCGTTGCGCCGCGGGCAGGTCGGGATCCCGGAACGGGTACGCCGCTTCGTCGGCACGCGCGCCACACGGCGCCAGCAATGACAGCGACACGGACAACAGAAATACGAGACATCGACAAGCTTCGGTACCTGTCGGTTTCCCGTCGTTCAGACGCTTCGAAGTCACCATCACCCGGCTCACGGCAGTTTATTTTTTTCCGATTGTATACGACCATGTCCATTCTCACTGCCGCACAAGATCGAGGGCCGAGTCCATTTCGACGCGTGATCCAAATGGCTGACACCGACGGCGGCCATCAGCCGGGCCGTACCGCTATTGGCTTGGCGGTGCTCGGAGTCGTCTACGGCGACATCGGCACGAGCCCCATCTACGCGTTACGCGAGTGTTTCCGCGGCGTGAGCCCCGTGCCGGTCAACGAGGCCAATATCCTCGGCATCCTCTCGCTGATCTTCTGGACGCTGATCATGGTGATCTCCGTCAAGTACATGACGTTCGTTTTGCGCGCGAACAACCAGGGCGAAGGCGGTATCTTCGCGCTGCTGGCGCTGCTGCGCCCGGACAAGTCGCAGGACAAGCCGTCGCGCCGGAACCTGATCCTGCTGGGACTGTTCGGCGCCGGCCTCCTGTACGGCGGCACGATGCTGACGCCGGCGATCTCCGTGCTCAGCGCCGTCGAGGGCCTGCAGATCGCGACGCCGGCCTTCAAGCCGTACGTCCTGCCGCTCACCGTCGTCATCCTGTTTTCGCTGTTCGCCGTGCAGAAGCGCGGCACCGCCCGCGTGGGCGCGATGTTCGGGCCACTGATGGTGCTCTGGTTCGGCACGCTCGCGATACTCGGCATTGCCAGCATCGTGCATCATCCGGAAGTGCTCGCCGCCATCGCGCCCTGGCACGCCGTGCAGTTCATGATCCACAACGGTGTGCCGGGATTTCTCGTGCTGATCGGCGTGTTCCTGGTGACGACCGGCGGCGAGGCGCTGTATGCCGACCTCGGCCACTTCGGGGCGACGCCGATCCGTGCGGTCTGGTTCGGCTTCGTATTGCCCTGCCTGTTGCTGAATTACTTCGGCCAGGGCGCGCTGCTGCTTGCGGAGCCCACGGGCACGCTGCAGCCGTTCTTCCACCTCGCCCCGGACTGGGCGCTGATCCCGCTGGTCGTGCTGACCACGGCCGCGACGTGTATCGCATCGCAGGCGGTCATTACCGGCGCCTACTCGCTGACGCGGCAGGCCGTACAGCTCGGCTTCGTGCCGCGCCTGCACGTGACGCAGACCTCCGAACACGAACACGGCCAGATCTACATGCCGGCAGTCAACTGGATCCTGATGATCGCAGCCATCCTGCTCGTGCTCACGTTCCGGTCCTCTTCCGGCCTCGCCGGCGCCTACGGCGTCAGCGTGAACGGCACGATGTTCATCACGACCATCCTCGCCTTCAACGTCGCGCGGCGGATCGGCGGCTGGAACCTCGCCAAAGCCGGCACGTTCCTCGTCGTGTTCCTGGCGATCGACGGCGCATTCCTCGCCGCGAACGCCGACACGATCCAGTACGGCGGCTGGTTCCCCGTCGCGATGGGCGCCATCATCTTCACGGTCATCATCACCTGGCGGCGCGGTACGGAGCTGCTGATCCAGTCCTTCGAGGCCAACACGATCACGCTGGAGACACTGGTCGGTCGCCTGAGGAACGACCCACCCAACCGGCTGGGCGGCACGGGCATCTTCTTCACGGCGCGTGCCGAGGAAGTCCCGCAAGCGCTGATACGCCTGATCACGATGAACAAGATGCTGCCGAACAAGGCGATCATCGTGCACGTCGGCGTGGAGCGCGTCCCGCGCCTGCCGCTCGAGGAGCGCATCGAGGTCAAAGACCACGGGCAGGGACTGTGGGAGGTCAACATCCGCTACGGATTCATGCAGGGTTTCAACGTGCCGTCGGATCTGAACGTCTGTATCGAGCGCAAGGAGTTGCCCATCAAGCTGGACGAAGCGACCTATTACGTCAGCCGCACGTCGGTGATCCCGGGCCGCAAGTCCGGCGGCATGATGACCTGGCGTGACCGGTTGTTTGCCTACATGGTGCGCAACACCCGTCATGCCACAGAACTGTTCCAGATCCCGTCCACCCGGGTCGTGGAGATCGGGCTGCAGCTCGGGATCTGATACAAGACATCCCCATTTCGGCGTTTCCAGCCGTCGCAAACAAAAAGGGCACGGACGGCTGTGGAGCTGGAGCTCGATCTGCCCGATCAACCGGTGTGGATCCGTGCGGAACGTGACGCCCTTCGTTCGCTGGTGGACAACATCGTCGAGAATGCGACCAATTTTAAGAAGCGGCCAGGTCCGGAGCTTGTGCGGCCGACGAGCCGGGCTACGTCCGCTACTGACGCAGTGACGAAGGGGAAATGCCGAGCTGCCGGCGGAATGCCCGGCTCAGGTGACTGTGGCTGCAGAAACCCGTCTCGAGCGCGAGATCGGTGAGGCTGCATTCCTCCCCGTCGACGATCCGGTCCATGGCGCGGCCCAGGCGCTGGCGCATCCGGTAAGCATGCAGTGTGAGCCCCGTCTGTTCCCGGAACGTCCGGCACAGATGGAACAGCGACGCACCGACCTCCCGGGCGACGTCTTCGAGGCCGATGTTCTCGGCCAGGTGTGCATCGATGCAGGCGCGGGCCGTCTCGGCGAGCCGCCGCCGGCGCCTGGCGGTTCCCGCGCATGTGCCGGGCCGATGCCGCACCCGGTCCGAGCACATCTCGCAGATCTCGAAAAACAGCGACAGCACTTCTTCTTCGGCGGCCAGCCGGTTCGCGCCCGGGCCGTGGAAGCCGTTAACGAGCACGGCCAGCCGATAGCGGATCTTCGGCTCGACGATCAGTGCGCCGGCGATGTCCCGGGACGACAGGGCGTATCGCCGCAAGGTGTCGGCGAAAACGTCCGGATGGATCGCGAACCAGTAGGCCAGATCGCCGGTCTCGTTTGCGCTGCGCCGCTCGATCGTATTGCCGGCGCGGTGGATGACGATCGCACCGGACTCGATGAAGCGGTAGCTGCCGGTACCGCGGCGCAGCCACAGCGAGTGGCGCGGCAGCACGAAGACGTCGTTGTCGATGGCCTCGGTCAGCGGGAAACAGGGGTGCCCGGCCGGGCAGGCGAATCGGCCGACCTTCACCAGTTCGCTGCGGAACAGGAGGGTCTCGACCGGTGCCAGATTGTCTTCAGTCCAGCTCATTTGCCTTGGACCTTTCTCAATCCCCGAAGTCGCGACGGGAATCGCGGCTGAAGCCGCTCCTACGGATGCCGATGAACCACGCTGGTCCCGTAGGAGCGGCTTCAGCCGCGATCCGCCGCGTCCGTTCCATTAAAGCAATTCCGTGCAAGCGATTCCGCGAGAAATCGGGTGAAAATGACGGGTCGTACCACAACTGGGGGACCCCGATGCGCGCTTCAGTATCCACCTTGCTCGTTCTTCTCCTTCTTGGCGTCGTCGCCTCGGCCGACGACGGTGTCGCGGCCGACGACGGCGCCAGCCACTACCGGCACGGCGTACAGCTGATGGACAACGGCGGCGACCTCGACCAGGCCATCCATGAATTCGAACGCGCCGGCGAGCTGGGGTTCCAGCCGCTTGGCGTGGCCTACCGGCTATCGCGCATCTACGCCCGCACCGGGCGCAGGGACGAGGCGCTGGATCAGCTGGAAATCATGGCCAATGGCGGATTCGGCATGCTGGAGCTCATCGAGGACCAACCGGACTACGCGACGATCAAGGACGATCCGCGCTTCGTCGCCGCGCTCGATTCCATCCGCGCCGCCCGGTTTCCCTGCAAGGCGGACGAGCATCGCCACGCCTTCGACTTCTGGGTCGGCAAGTGGAACGTCACGCAGGCCGGCCAGTTCGCCGGGACCAACGACATCGAACCCATCCTCGGCCACTGCGTACTGCTCGAACAGTGGAAGGGCGCCACGGGGCAGCAAGGCAAGAGCTTCAACTACTACGACCCCGGCACGAAGCACTGGCGCCAGGTCTGGATCAGCGACACGGGGAACGTCATCGAGTTCACGGGAGAAGCCCGCGACGGCGGCATGTACTTCACGGCACAGACCGTCGATCCGGAGGACGGCAGCGTGACGGACCACAAGTTCGACTTCACGCAATACGACAACGGTGACGTCCGGCAGCACTGGCAGACGTCCACCGACGGCGGCAAGACCTGGACGACGGTCTGGGACGGGCGCTACGCGCGCCAGGCGGATTAGAGCAGCTGCGCGGCCGACCGGCCGCGCAGCCTTCTTGCTGTGTACGGCTTACCCTAGGCCGCTTTCCCTTTTGCCAGGGCGTGCACGTCACTGGTCGACAGGCGATTGCCGCCGATCGCCCAGTCGCCGCTCTCGAATTCGGCGATGCGCACCGTGGTGACGGGCCGCATGTTCTCGCCCTCCACCTCGACCATCGCATTCGTGACCTTCTCGATCAGCTCCTCCTTCTGTTGCGGGGTAAACACGTTCTTGATGACATCGATCGTTACGAGTGGCATTGCTCTCTCCTTTCAGGGTTGAAGTTTGGAATTCAGGTGATCTAGCACCTCACGCATCTGACTGCTCGGGCTGAATTCGACGGACTCGTAGTCCTCGTCGACCCAGACTGTGTGCCCCGGAGGCCAGTAGTAGACTTCACCGGCGCGGACTACCTCCTGGCGGCCGTCCGCATAACGCACGTTGATGGAGCCTTTCAGCACGGTGCCCCAGTGCGGACACTGGCACATGTCCTGCGGCAGGCCGGCAAGGAGCGGCGTGGCATCGGCGCCCTCGGGGAGTCGTATACGTGCGACATTCAAGTCGCCCCAATCCTGCGCCTGGATGCAGACGCCTCCAGCCTCGACGCGTGTCGGCATGTCCGTGCGAGCCTGCTTCATGTCCTTCTCCTTTGGTGGTCAGCTATCGAACTGTCAGCAACGAGTGCATTTGTACGCCGCGTACTCCTCCGAAGCATGGAGGCGGCGTGGAGATTTCATGGAGGTTTCGGGCCAAACGGCAGGGAACTTGCTCTATCCTTGCAGGCGATGATCTACCGGTTCGGCCAATTCGAACTGGACATGGCCAGGGTCGAGCTTCGTGCGGACGGCGAGCCCTGCCCGCTCGAACCCCAGGTCTTCGCTCTGCTCGCGTTGCTGGTCGAGAACCGCGAGCGACTCGTCTCCCGGGACGAGATCTTCGAGAAGGTCTGGGACGGCCGCGTCGTCACCGATTCGGCCCTCGCGAGCCGCATCAAGTCGGCCCGCAAAGCGCTCGGTGACGACGGCAAGGCGCAGCGCTTCATCAGGACGATCCACGGCCAGGGATTCCGCTTCGTGGCGGATGTCGACGTCGAGCGCGCGAGATCCGCTGATCCGGGCGACCGGCGGCTCCGACGCTCCGGCGCCGGCATCCGGTGACCGACTGCAGGCCCGCCGGCCCTCGATCGCCGTGCTGCCCTTCCGCCTCGTCGGCGACGCCGGCGCCTACGCGCGCATCGCCGAGGCGCTGCCTCACGAGCTGATCGCGGAGCTCGCGCGCCTGCGCTGGCTGTTCGTCACGGCCCGCGGCTCCTCGTTCCGCCTGCGCGCACCGCGAGCTCGACATGCGCGAGGTCGGGCGGCTGCTCGGCGTACGCTATTGCCTGTCGGGCACGGTCGAGGTCTTCGGGCGCGCAGCTCGACGTCACGACCGAGCTCGTCGACACGCGCGGCGGCGACGTCGTCTGGGCCGAGCGCTATGCCGGGTTCGTCGATGACGTGCACGCGATGCGCGCGAGATCCGCTCGAGGATCCTCGACGGCGCTCGAGATCCAGATCCCGCTGCACGAGGCGGCCGGCGCGCGCCTGACCGTCACGCGAAAACCTGGATGCCTGGTCGGCCTATCACCTGGGCCTGCAGCACATGTACCGCTTCAACCGCAAGGACAACGCCGCGGCCGCCGGACTGTTCGAACGGGCGATCACCCTCGATCCCGGTTTCGCGCGCGCCCATGCGGGACTGTCGTTCGTGCACTTCCAGACGGCATTCCTGCGCCAGACCGACGACCTGTCCGGCGAGATCGGCCTGGCGCGCAGTTGCGCGCAGCGCGGCATCGAACTCGATCCGCTCGATCCGTTCGTCAACTTCACGATGGGCCGCAGCTTCTGGCTCGAGGGCGATCTCGAGAGCAGCCTCGGCTGGCTCGAACGCGCAACGTCGCTCAGCCCGAACTACGCGCAGGGAATCTATGCCCGCGCCTGGACCGAGACCCTGGCCGGGCAAGGGGCTCGAGGGCCGCGACCACGTCGATCTGGCGATGCGCCTGAGTCCGCTCGACCCGCTCTACTACGCCATGCTCGGCACGCGCGGCCTTCTCGCACATGACTGCAGGGCGAGGACGCCGAAGCGGCGGCCTGGGCCGAGCGCGCGGCGCGTTCGCCGGGCGCGCACGTGCTGATCGCGATGATCGCCGCCGCGCTGCAAATGCTGGCCGGCAACGAGACACTGGCCCGCTCGTGGGCAGCGAACGTAAAGGAACGTCGGCCACAGCTCAAGCGCGAGGATTTTTTCAGCGCGTTTCCCATGAGGTCCGACGCGATTCGGACACGAGTGTCCGACGCACTGAAGTCGCTCGGGTTCTGACCGTGAAGCGTGCCGCTCTCGCCGCATCGTTCGCATTGCTGCTCTGCGGCTCGTTTGCCGCCCGGGCGGCGGATCTCGAAGACCTGAACTGGATCCTGGTCCGTACCCCGCATTTCGAGATCCAGAGCACGATGGACGAGCAGAAGACGCTGAAGCTGGCCCGCTATCTGCAGGTGATCCGATTCGTCACTGCATCTCTGACGAACACGGAGCCGTTCGAATCGCCGATACCCCTGCGAGTCTACATGTTCAGCAATCCTCGCACGCTCAAGGATCTCGGAGTTAATTCGAGGATAACCGGTTTCTCGATCCCGGGATTGCGTCGCAACACGATCGTTGTTCGCGATTCCCATGGCCTGAGAGAGATCTCCGCTATCCTGGAGCAGTACGTCCAGTACCTCCTCAGGAACCAGAATGCCCTCGTGTATCCCCTCTGGTTCGACGTGGGCTTTGCGAGGTACCTTGGATCCGCGCGCTTCTACGGCGAGACCCTGGATATCGGTACCATACCTTCAGACGACTGGGGCCTAAGGGTCGGCGGTTGGACGCCCCTCGACCAGATCATCGGCCGGGACGCCTACAGCAACTGGAGCAGGACACGCGGGAGGTTCTACAGCGAATCCTGGGCTCTCGTGCATTTCATGCTGAATCGACCCGGTCACGACGGAACGCTTGGCCGGGACATGGCCACGTATGTCGAACTCACGGAACACGGCACCGGAGAACTGGAGGCGTTGGACCGGATCCTCGACATACGGGGCGACGGGCTGGATATCGCGGTGCGGGCGTACCTCCAAGCGGGCGTCTTCCTCAAAGACCGCAAGTGGACGCTGCCGCACTACCCGCTCGACAGGACACCCTTTCTGAAGGACTTCCATCCGGGCATCGTCATGCCGAGTCGGGCGCAGGCTTCATTGAATCTCGGCAATCTTGCGTTGAGTCTCGGGCAGTTCGAGACGGCCGAACATCTGTATGAAATTGCTGTAACCGATCCCGCCATCGAAGCGCGTGCCGAGGCCGGGCTCGGCCGTATACTGCAATCCCGCGGCAAATTCGACGCAGCACTGCCGCATCTCCAGCGTGCCATCGATCTGGCCCCGCACGATCCCGATTGCCTGCTGGACTATGCGGAGTACTGGCACGATCGGGCGAAAATCACGGGCGCCGAAGACAGGCAAACCGAGGGTTTCGACCGGGCGCGCAGATACTTCCTCAAGGCGCGCATACTCGACGATACCCGGCCCGAAATGCTCGCCGGCTACGGTTCTATGCTGGTCGATGAGGCACAGGACTTCGCCACGGCCGTGCAGGTGCTAGAGCTTGCACACTCATCGGCGCCCTCAAGCGAGTCCGTGAAACTCGCCCTGACCAAGGCCTATGTCGGTACCCGGCAGTATGAAGACGCGGCACGAATCGCGCGCTCGGTCCTCACATGGAGCCGTCCGGATACGCCCAGTGCGAAAGCCGCACAGGAGATCCTCGATCGGCTACCGGCCGAGAACCGGTGAGTACCGCTGGCTGGCCCCGGGAGAGGACCGCTTCGTCCTCCGGTTTCCGCACTTGGAGGAAGGGCGCTGCCCGCGCCCCGTGCTGATCGGCTCCGCCTTTATTCGCGGATCGGGTACGTAACCGGGTACGGTCTCCTTGCGGATATTGGCTTGCAGCAGGTCTTCTATGCCGCGCAACAGCGCGTGCTCATCGACACAGACCAGCGAGATTGCATTCCCCTCGTTCCCCGCGCGCGCGGTACGCCCGATACGATGTACGTAGTCTTCGGCCACGTGCGGCAACTCGAAGTTGACGACGTACGGCAGGCGTTCGATGTCGAGCCCGCGCGCCGCGAGATCCGTGGCCACCAGGACGCGGACTTTCCCCGATTTGAAGTCGTTCAGCGCGCGAAGTCTGGCGGGCTGCGACTTGTTGCCGTGAATCGCGGCGCTCGTAAGGCCGTCCGACTCGAGCTGCGATGCCAGCCGGTTCGCTCCGTGCTTGGTTCGCGTGAATACCAGCACCTGACGCCAGTTCCGGGCTCCGATCATGTGCGACAGCAATTCCCGCTTGCGCTGCCGGTCTACCGGGTGGACGAGCTGACTGATCCCGTCTGCCGGCTTGCCGTGGACGGCGACCTGGATTTCGGTCGGTGACTCGAGCAATTCTGACGCCAGGCGCCGGATGGCGGCAGGAAAGGTGGCAGAGAACAGGAGGTTCTGGCGCCTGTCCGGCAGCGTCTTCATGATTTTGCGAATATCGCGAATGAACCCCATGTCGAGCATGCGGTCTGCTTCGTCGAGGACCAGCATCTCTACCCCGCCCAGATCGACGGTCCGCTGCTGCAGGTGGTCGAGCAGCCGTCCCGGCGTGGCGACGACAACGTCGACGCCCTTGCGGAACTTGTCGATCTGCGTGTTGATGCTGACGCCGCCGTAAATGACGGCAGTACGGAACGGCAGGTGCCGCCCGTAATCACGGATACTTTCTCCGACCTGTGCAGCCAGTTCGCGGGTCGGCGTCAGCACCAGCGCACGTATCCGGCGCCGGTTGACGGTACCCCGCTGCAAGCGCTGTAACAACGGCAGGGTAAAGCCTGCGGTCTTGCCGGTGCCCGTCTGGGCTCCGGCGAGGACGTCGCCGCCCTCGAGTATGACGGGAATTGCCTGTTGCTGAATCGGGGTCGGGTCTGTGTAGCCCTGTTCCCCGATCGCACGCAACAGTTCGGCCGAGAGGCCGAGTTGGTCGAATCGCATTGCTTGATTACTCCGATCCTGCCTGACACCCCGGCGGCTATTTCCGGCAGGGTTTCGATCCGGGCAGATATCCAGATGGGCTCCACGGCCTGCAGGAATGCGGGGTGGAGTGAGTGGCACAGACCGATGTGTGCCAGGACGCGGCGGACTATAACAGACTCGCGCCGGTACGACAGGACATTTTTTCAGGATCTACTTCGAGGCAGCCGGCTTGCCCCGAGAGGACATGTAGAGATTGGTACGGCCCCGCTTGCCGACACGCCTCTCATTCAACCGCAGGACCAGTTCCTGGACCGACTTGGTAATGGAGTGGAGATCGCCTCGCCGATAGCCAAAAATCTTGTTCGTGCCCTGGCTGATCGTGTAGCGATACCAGTCCGCGCCACCCTGGTCGTCCGGCGCCTCCGCAGACTCTACGGCGACAATTTCGTAATCTTCATTCATCGTTTGAGCGCGCTCTTATAATCATGTCGCGGCAAGGCCGCTGTCTCCAACCTTGCCTTCACCGAACCCTGCTGACGCCAATTGTCCGGTCCGAGTACTGGGAGAAATTGAGGCCCCTGATTGCAGAGTCGGCATCTGCATCCGTGGACATCGCCACTATGGCGAATCCCCTGCAGCGACCGGTGCTCGAATCCCTGGCAATCTCGACCGTCTCGACCAGTCCGAATCGGTCGAACATCGCCCTGATTTCCCGCTCTTCGACAGAAGGCGGAATATTGCCGACGTGAAGTCTCGTGCTCATACATCCTCCCGGGGTATTCCTGACCGATAAAGGAGGATATGGGCACAGGTCGCCCGTAATCTCGATTGGCGGTATTTGCGTAACTGCGATTTTAAGCTGCTTGCCAGGCCAGCGATAGGATACTTGTCGCAATAACCGAACAAATCGGTCTCGCTGTCCACAAGGACCGATGCCTGGATCAAGCCGCTTCGCGATTCGCGGCTATCTTGTGGAAAGTGGAATTCGTAACCTCGTAACACTGCACTCGGGGACTACCTTCGATCAGATCGGCCAGGATCCCGTAGACCTTCGGAAAGATCCTGCGGCTGTAGGCTTCGGCATTTTCCTTGCTGTCCCACAGGCTCAGCGCGATCGCGTCCTTGCCGGCCGGATCGATGAACGAGATTTGATCCACGAAACCCGTCTGCTCACGGAGCAGCGGGAGGATCTCCGACTCGACCTTGTGGACGACGTCGGCGCGACTGTCGGCTTTCAGTACGATCGATACATGGCGTGCATACATTGAAGTTCTCCCTCCTTTTGCTTGATCGAGGGCATTGCGGAAATCCGGGTCGATGGAGAGGATCGAAGGGCCCGTCGATCAACTGACCATAATCGGATAGTTAACTTGATTAGTCAAGGATGTTCTGGGAGTATTCCCGAAATTAACAAATCCAGTACATTCAATGAGGTCCGGAATGGACGTTTGTTCTGTCATCAAGGCGCGCTTGCAGGAACTGGGATTGGAGCAGAAGGACCTCGCCGCGGCCGCCGAGGTCACCGAGTCCTACATTTCCCAGTTGCTGACGCGCAAGAAGTTGCCGCCGGCGCCGGATCGAACGGATATCTACGAAAAGATGGGCGCATTCCTGCGCCTTTCCCGGGGTGAACTGACCCGGCTGGCTCGCGCCCAGCGCATGGACGAGCTCAGGCGCGGTTATGACGAACCCGAAGGACCGCTGCTGAAGGAGACACGGGACCTCGTATTGCGCAAATGCGTCCCGGATCGGCGGGAGCAGATTCGCGCGATCGTCGAACGCCAGGCATTCGGCGAATTCGAGCGGCTGATTACCCAGAAGCTGCTCGACGTCGTCAACCGTGTCGCGCGCGCCGAACTCGACAATGAGGCCTGGCTCCGCGAGGTCGCCGAGCTGAGCGGCAAATCCTACGAGCAATTCCGGGTCATCGTCCTGGAGTTCCTCGACACGGATATTTTCAACGTGTCGACCGAGGACTGTGTTTCTTTCCTGGACCCGTTGATCGCGTGCTGGGATATCGACCTGCTGAACTTCGATATGGCAATTACCCTGAACGAGAGACTCGTTCCCGGGCAGCCGAGGAGGTTCGCTTTCGTCGAGAAAGACGATGATACGCCTGGCGAAGATGAACCCGGGCTGGTCGCTTTCCTCCAGGATGCGAAACTCAGTGGCGATGTTTCCGAAGAGGAACTCGAATTCCTGAGGAGACTGAAATTCAAGCGGAGACGGCCGGGCGCCCTCTATTACTACCGGGAGCTGCAAAATCTCAGAGATCCGTTACATTTTGAATTCGCGGGGAACTGAGACGGGACGGAATTCAACCGGTCTCGACGAACTGCAGGTCCGCAAGACGCGCGTACAGGGGATCGCGCCTGACGAGTTCCTCGTGGCGGCCGATGTCCACGATGTTCCCGCGGTCCATGACGACGATGCGCGTCGCCTTGAGCACCGTGGCGAGACGATGCGCGATGATCAGCGTCGTGCGGCCCCGCACCAGCGTCACCATCGCCTCCTGCACGGCGCGTTCGCTCTCGGCATCGAGCGAACTCGTCGCCTCGTCGAGTAACAGGATGGGCGGGTCCTTGAGCAGCGCCCTCGCGATCGCAATGCGCTGACGCTGGCCGCCGGACAGCCGGGTGCCGCGTTCGCCGAGGAACGTGTCGTAGCCCTCGGGCAGCTCGCGGATGAAGGCGTCGGCCTGAGCGGCACGCGCGGCAGCCTCGATCGCTTCGGGCGCCGCGCCCGGGCGGCCGAAGCCGATGTTCTCGCGGGCCGTCGCGCCGAAGATGACGGTCTCCTGCGGCACGAGACCGATGCACGAGCGCAGCGTCCGGGGCGCGACCTCGCGGATATCCACACCGTCGATCCGGATCGCGCCCGACAACGGATCGTAGAAGCGCAACAACAACTGGAACAGCGTGCTCTTGCCGGCGCCGGAGGGTCCGACGATCGCCACCGTCTCACCGCTGCCGACGTCCAGGCTGAAGTCGTCGACGGCGCGCGTCTCGGGTCGCGACGGATAGCTGAACACGACGTTGCACAGAGAAATTTCGCCGCGGCCCGGCTCCGGAAACTGCTTCGGCTCCGGCGGCGCCACGATGGCCGGCGTCACATCCAGCAATTCGGCGAGGCGCTCCATCGCGCCGGCGGCGCGCTGCACCTCGCCCCACATCTCGCTCAGGCCCGCCGAGGCGGCCGCCGCGAAGATCGCGTACAGCAGGAACTGGCCCAGCTCGCCGCCGGTCATCCGGTTCGCCATCACGGAGTGCGTGCCGACCCACAGCACGAACGTAATCGCGCCGAAGATGAACAGGATCGCCATGCCGGTCAGGAAAGCGCGCACGCGGATGCGCCGCACTGCGGTGCGAAACGCCGCCATCACGGCATCGCCGAAACGTTCGCTCTGCAGTTTTTCCAGTGTGAACGCCTGCACCGTCGCGATCGCGTTCAGCGTCTCGCCGGCGAGCCCGCTCGTGTCGGCGACGCGGTCCTGGCTCGCGCGCGACAACGTCCGCACGCGGCGGCCGATGAGGATGATCGGCACGAGCACGAGCGGCAACAGCACGAGCATCATGCCGGCCAGCCGCGGACTCGTGACGACCAGCATCGCGACCGCGCCGACAAGATTCAGCGAGGACCGGAGCGCGATCGACATGCCGGCGCCGGAGATCGACTGGATGAGCGTCGTGTCGGTCGTCAACCGCGACAGCACTTCGCCCGTCTTGGTGACCTCGAAGAAGGTCGGGTCGAGGGTCACGACGTGTTGGTAGACGGAACTGCGCAGGTCGGCAACGACGCGTTCGCCCAGCCAGGTGACGAGATAGAAGCGGAACGCCGAGAACAGGCCGAAGGCCATCGCAACGCCGAAAAGGCCCAGGAAATACTTGTTGATATGCTCGGGATTGTCGGCCAGCAACCCGCCGTCGATGAGGTAGCGGATGGCGACCGGCAAGCTCAGCTGCGCGCCGGAGGCCAGCAGTAGCGCAGCGATTGCCAGGATCAGCGTTCCCTTGTACGGCCGGATGTAAGGCAGCAGCGCCCGCAATGGCCGCAGCGATTTAGCCTTCGGGCGCTCGGTCGTTTCGGTCATCCGTCGAAGTCCGCGGCGATGGGGAGTCGATGTTACTCTGTGCGGCGCCCGAGATTTCAAGGAGCAGGACGTGAAAACCCATGATCCACGAGTAGTCGTCTTCCGGCAGCTTCACGAGTCGGGCTGCTTCGTGATGCCCAATCCGTGGGACGCCGGAAGTGCGAAGGCACTGGCGCGACTCGGCTTCAAGGCGCTCGCGACGACGAGTTCCGGCATGGCATGGACGATGGGTTGTGCGGACAACGAGGTGCCGCTGGAGGCGGCGCTCGACCACTTGCGCGCGATCGCGTCCGCCGTCGAACTGCCCGTAAACGCAGACTTCGAAGGCGGCTTCGCGGTCGAACCGCGCGAGGTCGCCGTCAACGTCACGCGAGCTGCGGCCACGGGCATTGCCGGGCTGTCCATCGAGGATTCCACGGGCGACGAGAACCGGCCTCTGCACGACTTCGAGCTGGCCGTGGAACGCATCGCCGCCGCGCGTGAGGCGCTCGATGCCAGTGGCACGGGGGTCGTGCTCACGGGCCGCTCCGAAGGTTTCGTGTGCGGACGGCCCGATATCGGCGAGACGATCCGCCGCCTGCGCGCCTATGCCCAGGCAGGCGCTGATTGCCTCTATGCACCCGGGGTAACCGCTATCGAGCACATCGAGGACATTGTCGCCACGGTGTCTCCGAAGCCGGTCAACTTGTTGATGCATGCACCGTTCCTTACCGTCGCCGAGGCCGCGGCGCTCGGTGTGCGCCGTATCAGCGTGGGCGGCACGCTGGCGCGCGCGGCATGGCGCGGGTTCCTCGAAGCCGCGGAACCGAGATCGCGGACTGCAGGCACGTTCTGCGCGCTTCGAACAGTTGCCGAATGTCGACGCGTTGAACAGGAACTGATGCAGGCGGCAGCAGGCCGCGGCAACGCGCTCGTCTCCGTTTCGGCTCGAGTATCGCTACTCAGCTAGCGGTGCGCATGCCGTATCCGCGAAGCTGTCTCGCGAACTCGCGCAGCGCCTCGATGCCGGTGGCCTCCGCATTCGCGCACCAGTCCTGCAGTCGCTTCAGCCGGTCCGTGTTGTCGACGGACGGGTGCATGAGCGCCTTGAGCCGTTCCTTGAATTCGACGACGACCCTCAGCGTGCCACTGTCCTTTACCGCATCCTCCAGCGTCCTGCGCTGGTGGCTGTTCAGGATCAGGTCTTCGCGGGTGAGCCATTTCCGGAATCGCCGCAGATACTTGCGGGCACGCACGCCGCGCAATTCCACGCGCAATACGGGTTTGATGACCTTGCTGCCGTACAGCTTCAGCACGTGGAAGCGATTGCGCAGCAGCGCCGTGACGGTCTCGAAATCGACGGCGTTCTTCGCCGGCCTGAATTCCGTCTTCGGCGCGGCGCGTTTCACGTCGGCCAGGCCGAGTTTTTCCAGCGCCCGGATGTAGATCCAGCCCAGGTCGATCTCCCACCATTTGTTCGACAGCCTGGCCGATTGCCGGTAGGCGTGATGATTGTTGTGCAGTTCCTCGCCGCCGATCAGGATGCCGAACGGGACGATGTTGCGCGACGCGTCGGGCGTCTCGAAGTTGCGATAGCCCCAGAAATGGCCGATGCCGTTGATGACGCCGGCGGCCCAGAACGGAATCCACAGCATCTGTATGGCGAAGACGATGACACCGACCCAGCCCATCAACACGGCGTCGATCGCCAACATCAGCAGCAGGCCGAGGTTGCGGTGCCGGGAATAGAGACGGTTCTCGATCCAGTCCTCCGGCGTGCCCTTGCCGTACTCGGCGAGCGTTTCGGCATTCCTGCATTCGGCCTTGTAAAGGCCGAGGCCGCCGAACAGGACCCTGGCGATGCCCCGTGTTTGGGGGCTGTGCGGATCTTCGGCGGTCTCGCATTTGGCGTGGTGCTTGCGATGCACCGCGACCCATTCCCGGGTGACCTGCGCGGTCGTCAGCCACAGCCAGAACCGGAAGAAGTGACTCACGACCGGATGCAGCGTGAGCGCGCGGTGCGCCTGATGCCGATGCAGGAAGATCGTCACGGAGGCGATCGTGATGTGCGTGAGCACCAGCGTCACGACGATGTACGCCCAGGGCGAGAGATTCAGAAGACCATCAAAATTCATTCGGAGTCCAGGTGTTGAAAAGCCAGAGTATGTGTACGCCTCACGCCGCGACGACGCGGTTGCGACCCTCCCGCTTGGCGCGGTACAGGCGCATGTCGGCCTCGTTCAGGATCGTCGTACAGCGCGAGTCGCCGCTGATCTCGGCGAGCCCGAAGCTGATGGTCACGCCGAAACCCGGCGCGATAACCGACCAATCGGCATTCTGCACGGCCAGGCGCAGATGCGTACAGACCTGCAGTGCGCGATCGGGCCGGGTGTCGGGCAAGTATAGCAGGAACTCCTCACCCCCGTAGCGCGCCACGAAGTCGGTCTTGCGGCAGGCATCCCTGAGGATTTTAGAAATCCGCTCGAGTACCTTGTCGCCCATCGCGTGCGAGTAGCGGTCGTTGATGCGTTTGAAGTGGTCGATGTCCGCGAGCGCGAGGGCCCCCATCCGGTCGTTGCGCTGCGCAAGATCGATCTGCTGCTGCAGGAAGTTGTCGGCATGGCGCCGGTTCGGCAGCCCGGTCAACTTGTCGTGCGTCGCTTGCCGCTCGAATTCTTTGGCCTGTACCTGCAGTTCTTCCGTGCGTTCGGCAACCAGCTTCTCCAGACGGTTGCGCATACGCGCATACTGCATGATGACGAGCATACCGGCGCCGAGCACCAGCAACAGCAGCACCGTGAATGCGGCAGAATCGTCATTGTAGGCCATCGCAAAGACGATGCCCGCCGCAGCGGACACATACTCGACGGTAGCGGTGAACGGGTTGAAGACCTGGCGCGGGTTTCCGTCCCGGAGATACAGCAAGAACATCATGCCGAAATCGTTGACGACCTGCATGCCGATGACGAGCGCAAGCAGGCGGACGCCGGTGCGAAGATCAAGCGCTTCCAGTGGCAGGGGCCCGCCGAACGCCCGGTACAACAGCCCGCCGCCGAGTACGACGAACGTCATCAAGCCGGCGTTGTGGAACGACGCGGTGACGACCGAGCGCATCGGCACGCCCAGGCGCAGCCGGTGCCACGGATAGATCAGCGACGCGAGCCCGTTGACCCACGCCGCGTGAATCGGTCCCAGCACCAGGATGCTGGCGACCTGCGCAACCCGGTCGAACGACACGTGGCCGAACACCGGGTGCGGGAAGCCGACGGCGATCGTGAACAGGCCGAAGACGACGAAGAACGCGGGCGTGCCCCAGCCATAGCCATCGGCGAGCAGCCCGTCGTGCGCGGCGCCCACCGCGACGGCCACCACTGCCGCAGCCAGCAACAGCGTCGAAAAGACGAGATCCGGCCGCCAGAGACGTGCCAGTTCGGGAGTGGTTGTCGGGGCCGAGTCGGACATAATTTGTCCGAATTATGCCTGATCCGCGCGGTCGGGACCGTGACGCCGGTAGCGGTGAGCGCGATACGGTCGCGACGATTTTTGGGGCCGGTTTCGTTGCGTTTTGGCGTGCCGGATGGCAGGTTTCCGGGCATGAACCGGCGCGCCTTCTCGATGCTGTTGCTATACGCGTGCGCCACGGCACCGGTCGCGCGGGCTGCGACTCCCGGCGAGGTCCGGATCGGCGGAACGCTGCCCGACGCGACGATGCGGGGCCTGAACGGCCCGTCGAAAAGCCTCTCCGATTTTCGCGGCCGGCCGCTGCTCATCAACGTCTGGGCCAGCTGGTGCGGACCGTGCCGCGCGGAGATGGCATCGCTGGAACGCCTGGCCTGGATGGACGTCGGAGTTTCCTTCAGCGTGATCGGCATATCGACCGACGACTACCCCGACAAGGCCAAAGCCGCCCTCGCGGCATCGAACGCGACGATCTCCCACTACATCGACTCGAACCTGCGGCTGGAGAACATGCTCGGCGCTTCGACGATTCCGCTGACGGTGCTCGTCGATGCCGATGGACACGTGCTCCGAAGAATCTATGGCGCGAGGAAGTGGGACGGACCCGAAGCCATGCAACTGATTACGGAGACGTTCGGGCCCGGCACCCGACGCTAATCCTGCGCGCGCCGGCTCCCGCGTATGCGCTCATTTCTCCTCGTGGCGCTTCTTGATGAGTGATTCGATCTCGGCGACCTGGTCCTTCGTCACCGGCTGGAAGTCGCCCAGCACGCATTGCCCGCCACTCGACCAGCTTGCGCCCCATTCCCAGGGCGCGCGGCGGTACCACGGCCATTCGAACCAGTCCGTCGCGGAGAAGCGATCGGCGTCGCAGAGCTGGCTGCCCAGGGTATGCCTGACGATCAGGACGTTGCCGTAACGCAGGTCGGGGCAGCGTACCCGCAGCTTGTTGATCCACTGCCGGTCACGGGTGCCCGTGAACAGGACGTGTTGCTCATCCAGCGGGCGGAAGTTGTTGTAGTCGCCCTGCCCCAGGCAGTTGCGGGTCTTGCCGTATTGCTGCTCGTCCAGCGGCAGCGCCAGGATCTCGTCGATGTCCGCCTGGATCTCCTTCGCTTGCTGTTCCTTCATGGGCGAGGACGCGCAGCCCGCGAGGGACAGGGCCGCGATAAGCATCGGCAGCACTGCAACGCGCAAACCGGTCATGATGAACTCCTTTTCCGAGATGGCGCGCCAGCAGCATGCCGGTACGCAGGCTCGGCAGTCCGTACTACCGGTATTGGACAGCGCGCGCGTAACCCGGTTCGATCCGGCGCGACACCACGGCCGGCGCAGGGGCCGATGCGTTCAATTGCTCAGCGTCTCCACGTCGGCCGTACTGATCGGGTGCCGGGTCTTGTTCGTTTCCTCCCGATGCGCCGCCAGCAGCTCGTTGACCAGGTCGAAATTGCTGGCCGCTACCAGCCGGATGTTCGACGCCTTCAGCTGTTCGAGATAGGCCTCCACGTCGGCGGGCCGCACGTGCCCGAAGTCTTCGCGGGCGCCGGCGAGGTCCCCCTGGTATACACGGAGCACGCCCCGGTTGTTCAGCGCGTAGAAACTCGGGTCGAGCTTGACGGCCTTGTTGCAGGCGCGTTCCGCTTTTGCCGGCGCGAGATCGATGATGTAGGCGGCGCAAAGTGTCGACCAGACTTCGCCTCTTTGTGCGGGATCGGCTTCTTTCAGCCGATCCTCGAGGATCCGGATGCCGGCCTGCACGTCGCCTGCCTCGACTTCGTCGGCGCCCGGGGACGCTGCCGAGCAGCACCCGATAGCGGGCCTCGTCCGCGTGGCTCCAGCTGCACAACGCCAGCGCCGCAACGAGCGCAAGGCGCCAGGTCATCCGCGACGAAACTCGCCGCTCGCCGCACGCCCCGGATTCATTAGTGTTTGAACTGTTCATCGTCACCCCTCCCACGTTTCCGCGCGAAACTACGCCGCCGCCGGCATGCGCGTCCTGTAGAAAGGCCCTTGTTTTTCTGCAGAAAAGCTGCAGAAGCGCCCGCTGCTGCTACTATTTCAATTCATACGGCTGAAGTTCCGGCGCCAACTCATGTCGCCCACCCTTATGAAAGCCTTCCTGCTGGGCCCCTGGACCGTCGAACCGCTCGCGGGCGCCGTGACGGGGCCGAACGGCGAGACGAAGCACCTCGAGCCCAAGGTGATGGACGTCCTGGTGTGCCTCGCCGGGCATGCCGGGGAACTCGTGACGCGGCAGCAACTGCTCGAGACGGTCTGGAACGCGGGCACCGGCTCCGACGAACAGCTGACCCGCGCGATCGGCGAATTGAGACGCGCGTTCGGCGACAGTCCCGGCGATGCCAGCTACATAGAGACGGTCCCCAAACGCGGCTACCGCCTCATCGCGGAAGTCCGCAGGGAGCCCGGCAACGCGGATGCCGCGGCCGTCCCCGGCCGCGCTGCCCGCGTTCCCGGCCGAAGACTGGTAACGATGGCCGCCACGGTGTTGGTGCTGGCCCTCGTCTACATCGCATTCAACCGGATCGAAAACGATGCGATACCTGACGCGTCAGTCGCAGGCGGCAAATCGATCGCGGTACTGCCGTTCGTCAACTTGAGCGACGATCCCGGCAACGAGTATTTCTCGGACGGCTTGTCCGAGGAGATCCTGAATCTGCTGGCGCGAGTCCCGGGTCTGAAAGTCATCGGCCGCACTTCGTCGTTCTCTTTCAAGGGCAAGCCTGAGGATCTCAGGGAGATCGGCCGGGCGCTCGGCGTGACGAACGTGCTCGAGGGATCCGTCTTCAAAGCGGGCGAACAGGTGCGGATTACGACCCGGCTGGTCGACGTGTCGGACGCCTCGACGATCTGGTCGGACCAGTACGATCGCACGATGACGGATATCTTCGCGGTCCAGGACGAGATCGCTGCCGCGATCCTCGACGAATTGAAGATCCATGTCGGCACGCCTCCGAGGCGCCGGCAGCCTACGAACGGTCACCGAGGCCTATGTGCTGTTTCTGAAAGCCAGGGCGTCGTTGAATAACCAGGAGGGGCGGCAAGCAGATCGAAATTGCTCTTGCTGCGGGCGATCGAACTCGATCCGAGAGTATGCCGAGGCCCACGAGTTGCTGGCGCATCTGTACTGGACAGCAGTACCGTACCCGGAATTCCGATCCCCGAGACGCAGCGACTCATGCGACGACCAGGCAGCCGCTGCGCTTGCCATCGATCCCGGCCTCCCGCTCGCCAAGGCCCTGTACCTGCATGGAAGACTCCGACAAGTACTCATCATTCGACGTCATCGAGGCCCTCTTGCGCGCTACTCGCGAGCGGCCGAACGATCCGGCAATTCTGCGCACCCTGACCTGGGAACTGTTGCTCGCCGGCTACCTGGACGAAGCATTTACGCGCGGCGGAACATTACGTCGATAGTCGACCCTCTGTCATCGATCGCACACATCCGCTACTCCGTCGGCCTCCGTTCCGTGGGGCGCGTCGCCGGAAAGCACCGCCGAATTGAAGGCTGCCGCGGCGCTCACGCCCGACAGCCTGGACTGGTATTTCGGCGAACTGGCGTTATACGACCACCATGACCAGGCCGCGATCGAATATATCGAGGAATACCTCCGGCGCAAGGGATACACAGACATTGCCTGGGTCAGAGGATCTGGTCACCCGCGGCCGCGACCCGGCATCCGGACAGGCCTAGCTCGACGAACGCATTCCCGTCATCGTTCGCACCGCACAGGAGGAAAATCGCGACGAACTATTCTACAACTTGAACCAGCTGTACCTGTTCCTGGGATACCTCGATCGATATTTCGAAATCATCCTCGAGCGAATTGCCAAAGACGCGGCGTGGACCGGTGTGACCATGGATCTGTGGTACGGGACGATTTACCGGGACCAAGGTTTCACGGCCCATCCGCAGTATCTCAGGGTGGCAGAACGGATGGGGCTGACCGACGTCTGGGACCGGCGCGGCCCGCCCGACTACTGCAGCAAGGTCGAGGGCCGCTGGGTCTGTGAATAGCAGACAGACTCCGCCTGCCTCGATTTCTGCACAAATGCTCCAGTTCTTCTGCAGACGCGGTCCATGGCGCGGGGGCGACGAGGACTTCGATCCGCTGAAGTCGGACCTGCGCCACCCGCCGTTCGTCGCGCGGTGCAAGGCGGCCACGTTCCACTCCGGCCAGGCCGAGTAGGCCGGACCGTACACCGCTAGAACGTCAGCGCGAAGCGCGCGCCTTCGCCTTCGCCCTCGAGCAGGCGCACGAAGCCACCGTGCGCGGTCATGACCTGCCGCGCCAGCGCGAGGCCGACGCCCGAGCCGCCGGCTTTGGTCGTAAAGAACGGCACGAAGATCCGCTTCGCGATCTCCTGCGGCACGCCGGGCCCGTTGTCGGCGACCTCGATGACCACGTTGCCGCGCCGGTTCAGGCGCCCGGTCAGCCGGATCTGCGGGGTATCGAGACGCTCCGCCGCCTGCCACGCATTGCGCAGCAGGTTCAGCAGCACCGGTTCGAGCAGGTCGCGATCGGCAAACACGTCGAGTTCGCCCGGGCTGACCTCCGTCGTCAGCGCCGCCTCCGCGCGCGGCCATTCGGCGATCGCGAGCAGCCGCACCGACTCGAACAGGTCCCGGACCAATACACGCTTCTTCTCCGGCGGCGCGAGCCGGGTCAGCTGCCGGTAGCTGTGCACGAACTGCATCAGGCTGTCGGAGCGCCGCGCGACGGTGCCGATAGCGTCGCGCAGGTCCTGCAGGTCCTCGCGCAACACGGAGTCGTCGCCCGCCTTCGCGACGACGTCGTCGACCAGGTCCGAGGCGGTCCTCGCCAGCGACGTGACCGGCGTGATCGAGTTCATGATCTCGTGGGTCATCACCCGCACGAGGTCGTGCCAGGCCTGCGCTTCGGTGACGTCGAGCTCGGCCTGGATGTCCTGCAGCGAGACGAGGCGCTCGCTCTTACCGGCGACGATCACTTCCGTCGCCGCCAGCGTGAGCTGGTAGTCGATGCCGTCGACCGCGAAACGGACCAGCTCGCGCCGGCCCGGTACGGCCTCGGCGACCGCGTCGTGGAAGTCGGCGCCGAAGCTGCGCAGGTCGGAGAGCTTCGTGACATGGGCGGCGCCGAACAGCCGCCGCGCGGCGTTGTTCTGCAGGGTCAGTTCGCCGCCGGCATGCACGGACAGCAGCGGCACCGGTATGTGTTCGATCAACGCATGCAGGCGCCGCACTTCGACTTCCTGTTCCCTGCGCACGGCGCGCATGCGCTCGAGGATCTCGGCGAACGCGGCGCCGAGCTCCGCGAAGCCGGCACCGACCTCGCCGAAGTCGAAGCGCTGCGAGAAGTCGGCATGCCGTGCCGAGTCCAGGAAGCGCGTCAGCTCGCGGTTGGTGCGGCTGACGAAGCGCCACAGCTCCGCGGCGGCCGCGGCCAGCAATGCCGCGACCAGCAGCGATGCCGACAGGTAACCGGGCAGCACCACCAGCCACGAGGTCAGCGCCATCAGCAGCCCGAGCACGACCAGGCGCGCGGTCAGCCGGATTGCGAAGTGTCTAAAGACCATGCTTTTCCATGCGCCGGTACAGCGAGGCACGCGTCAGGCCCAGCTCTTTCGCGGCATGCGAAATGTTGAAGCCGTGCTTGCGCAGCGCCGCGGCGATCGTCTCCTTCTCCACCGCGTCGAGGTTCAGGTTGTCCGCATCCCGGCGCGGGGCGGAGGCGCGGTCCGCGACCGGCGCGAGTTGCAGGTCCGCCGGTTCGATCCGGCCGCCGCCGGCCAGGATCACCGCCCGCTCGACCGCGTGGCGCAGCGCGCGCACGTTGCCCGGCCAGTCGTAGGCAACGAGTGCTTCCTCGGCCTCGGGCGAGAAAGCGATCGCATCCTTGGCGTAACGGCGCGCATAGCGCTCGAGGTAGTGGCGGGCGATCGGCAGGATGTCGTCGCGCCGTTCCCGCAGCGGGGGCACGACGATCTCCACGGTGTTCAGGCGGAACAGCAGGTCGGGCCGGAAGTGATCGCGATCGCGCAGCACGTGCAGCGGCAGGTTGGTCGCGGCGACGACGCGCACGTCCACGGCCTGCGGCCGGTCGGCGCCGACCGGCGTCACCGTGCGTTCCTCGAGGACCCGCAGCAGCTTGGCCTGCAGATGCTGCGGCAGGTTGCCGACCTCGTCGAGGAAGATCGTGCCGCCGTCGGCCGCCTGGAAGCGCCCGGGCCGGTCCGCGCCGGCGCCGGTGAACGCACCCTTGCGATGGCCGAACAGTTCGGCCTCGAACAGCGTCTCGCTGATCGAGCCCATGTCGACGCTCAGGAACACGTTGTCCGCGCGCCGCGACAGTCGGTGCAGTTCGCGGGCGACGAGCTCCTTGCCGGTGCCGTTCTCGCCGAGGATCAGGACATTGGCGTCCGTCGGTGCCGCGCGGGCGACGACCGACAACACCTCGCGCATGCCGGCGGAATCGCCGACGATCCGGTTGCCCGTCGCGCCGGCGGCCGCCAGCACCCGGTTGGCCTCCCGCAGCGAGGCCGTCTCGCGCCGGCTGTGGCGCAGTTTCGACGGCCGTCGAGACCGTCGCGATGAGCTTCTCGTTCTGCCAGGGCTTGGCGATGAAATCCAGCGCGCCGCGCTTCATGGCCTCGACGGCCGTGTTGACGCTGCCGTGCGCCGTGATCATGACGACGACGAGCTCGGGGTCGATCGCCAGCATGCGCTGCAGCCAGTCGAGACCCTGGCGGCCGGACGACTCGCCGGGGCCGAAATTCATGTCCAGCAGCACGGCGTCGAAGTCGTGCTCGGCGAGCAGCGCCGGGATGCGGTCGGGCTCGCGGGTGGTCTCGACCGCGGCGAAGTTGCGCCGCAGCAGCAGCCGGCCCGCCGTCAGGATGTCCTCGTCGTCGTCGACGATCAGAATGTTTCCGGTGCTGGCCACGGCTCCTCCCGACTGTCCGGAATCGTACACCCAGTGTCCGCCAGCGTACAGTTCGGCGCGCTCCTGCAATCCGGGAAGCCCGAGTAAAACAATGACTTGGAGATTGGCACGGCTCTTGCTAATCCATTGACAGGAACCGCGTCATCGTCAATCGGACAAGCAGCGAACGTGAGCAACGTCAGCAGAATGCCGGATTCACCCACGGACAAGGGCGTCAACATCTCGGGCCGCAGCATGGACCGGGTCGTCGCGAGGAAGATGCCGCTCTCGACCGAAGCTCGGCTACGGCGCCGCGGCCGGCGCGGCGCTGCTGTTCGCGTGGTGGCTGGCCGGCATGCTGCTGGGCGGGCCCAGCCTGAACGTCAACTCGCAGCGGATCACCGTCTCGAAGGTCACGGTCGGCACCTTCGAGGACTTCATCCCGCTGCGCGGCCGGCTGGTACCGAGCAGCACCGTCTACCTCGACGCCGATCGCCGGCGGCCGCGTCGAGGAAGTCCTGGTCGAGGACGGCGCCCTGGTCGAAGCCGGCCAGCCGATCGCGCGCCTGTCCAACACCAACCTGCAGCTCGAGGTCCTCGGCCGCGAGGCGGCCGTCGACCGAGCAGCTCAACGACATGCGCACGCTCGAACTGCAGCTCGAGCAGAACCGGCTGTCGCACAAGCGCGACCTGGTCGAGATCAACTACCAGGTCAAGCGCCTCACCCGCGCGGTCGCGCGCCAGCGCGAACTGGCTCGACAAGAAGCTCGTGCCCGCAGTCGACGATCGACGACCTGCAGGACGAACTCGACTACTACGTCAACAAGCGCGACGTCACGCTCGAGAGCCAGGCGACCGATGCCCGCCTGCAGGAGACCCAGCTCGCACAGCTGAAAGCCTCGGGCGAGCAGCTGGAGAAGAGCCTGGCCTTCGCCCGCAAGAACCTCGACGACCTCAACATCCAGCGCGCCGATCGCCGGCAAGCTGTCCGGCTTCGCCATCGAGGTCGGCCAGTCTATCGACCCCGGCGGGCGGCTGGGCCAGATCGACGACCCGGACGGTTACAAGCTCAGTGCCAACATCGACGAGTACTACCTCGGCCGCGTCGACCTCAGGCAGGTCGCCGTCGCCGAACACGACGGCAGCGACCTCGACCTGCGCGTCGCCAAGATCTATCCGCAGGTCGAGAACGGCCAGTTTCAGCGTCGACATGGACTTCGACGAGCAGCCGGCCGGCCTGCGCCGCGGCCAGACGCTGCAGCTCGGCTGACGCTCGGCGACAACAGCGACGCCGTGCTGATCCCGAACGGGTCTTTCTACCAGGAGACCGGCGGCAACTGGGTGTTCGTCGTCTCGGCCGACGGCACCGAGGCCGTGCGCCGCAGCGTGCGCTGGGCCGCCGCAACACGGATTACATCGAAGTGCTCGACGGGCTCGAGCCCGGCGAACGCGTCGTCACCTCACCGTACACCAACTATCGTCGATATGGATCGGCTGAAATCTCGGCATCGACTGACATTTCAACCAAGGGGAAGTACCCATGCTCAAGCTCCACAACATGTTCAAGGTCTATCGCACCGACGAGGTCGAGACCGTCGCCCTGAACGGCGTCAACTTCGAGGTCGACCAGGGCGATTTCGTCGCCGTCATGGGGCCGTCCGGCTGCGGCAAGTCGACGCTGCTGAACATCGTCGGGCTGCTCGACAACCCGTCCGAAGGCGACTACTGGTTCTTCGACGAGAACGTCGCCGGCTATTCGCGAGAGCCGCCGCAGCGCGATCCGCAAGAAGCACATCGGCTTCATCTTCCAGAGCTTCAACCTGATCGACGAGCTGAGCGTCGCCGAGAACATCGAGCTCGCGCTGCTGTACCACGACATGGCCGCCGGCGAACGCAAGCGCCGCGTCGACGAGGTGATGGACCGCATGGGCATCGCGCATCGCGCGAAGCACATGCCGGGCCAGCTGTCGGGCGGCCAGCAGCAGCGCGTCGCGGTGGCGCGCGCCGTGGTCGGCGACCAGCCGCTGATCCTCGCGGACGAGCCGACCGGCAACCTCGATTCGGTGCACGGCCAGGAGGTCATGGAACTGCTGCGCTCGCTGAACACCGAGGGCACGACGATCGTCATGGTGACGCACTCGCCGGCGCACGCCGACTACGCGCGGCGGACCGTGAACCTGTTCGACGGCCACATCGTCACCGACACGCTGCGCGCGGCCTGAGCCCGCGGACTAGGCGAAACAGGGGACAACCCATGCTTGTGGAACTACATCAAGATCGCACTGCGCAACCTGCGCAAGAACAAGGTCTTCGCGGCGATCAACATTCTCGGCCTCGCCATCGGCATGACGATCTACGTGTTCGGCGGCGTGCTGGTGAAGTACGAGAGCACGCACGACGCGTTCTTCGCGAATTCCGACCGGATCTACACCATCGGCTCGATGGCGTCGCCGAACCTGAACGTCGGCATCGACCGGCTCGACGCCACCTGGTCCACGATCGGCCCGCTCATCGAGGCGGAGATCGACGACGTCGAGGCCGTGGCCCGCACGGTCATGCGCGAGCATCTCGTCTCGCATCGGTGACGATCGCTTCTACGAGAAGCTGCGCGCCGCCGATCCCGGCGTTCCTGAAGATCTTCGACCTCGATTTCATCCATGGCGATGCCACGGCGCTGGACGACCCGAGCGGCCTGATCATAAGCGAGTCGGCGGCCATGAAGTACTTCGGCAGTACGGACGTCATCGGCAAGGTCATCACGCTCGACAACGCGTACGACTTCCGGGTCAGCGGCGTGTTCAAGGACGTGCCGACAGAACTCCCATTTCAATTCCATGCCCGTGCTGGACGTGTCCCTCGACATCGTGATGCCGATGGCAGCGCTGGGCCGGATGGACAAGGACTTCGACATCAACGGCGAGCTGGAACAACCTGTCGATGGGCAACATGACCTACGTGATGCTGCCGCCGGGCCGCGACGGCAATGGCTGCAGACCCAGCTCGACGGCATCTACGAGCGACATCTTTCCGGAGCAAGCGAAGGACAACGATCTCGTCGATCTACGCGAGCCCGCTGCAGCATGCCAACCTGGGCATCTGGGATACGTTCGGCCTGCCCGTGGTCGACATCATCCGCCTGCTCAGCTTCCTGGTACTGGTCGTGGCCTGCGTCAACTACACGAACCTGGCGACGGCGCAGGCACTGGGCCGCAGCCGCGAGGTCGGGATGCGCAAGACCATGGGTGCGCAGCGCGGCCAGCTGCTCACCAGTTCCTCGTCGAGAGCGTCGTCCTTGCGACGATCGCCATGCTGGTGGCGGTCGCGATCCTCGAGATCATCATCCCGCTGTTCGACAACGTGTCCAACAAGGTCATGCGGCTCGACTACCTGCCGCACGCTGCCCTGGCTCGTTGCGACGACGGCCCTGGTCGGGCTCTGCGCCGGCGCCTATCCCGCCTGGCTCATCACCCGCGCGACGCCGATCGATGCCCTGCGGGACGAGGCGCGCAAGGGCAAGAAGGGATCGATGGTGCGCTCGTTCATGATCGGCGCGCAGTTTGCGATCTCCGCTTTCATGCTGGGCTGCGTCGCAGTCGTATACATGCAGAACCAGAAGGTCGTCGAATCGAGCTACGTATTCCCGCGCTCGCAGATCTATACCTTCGAGAGACTCCAGTCCAAGGGAGTGCCGGAGCGCCTGGACACGCTGCGGCACGAACTCGAAGCCGTGCCGGGCATCTCAGACGTCGCCTACTCGTGGCAGGTGCCGTACGAGCAGAACAATTCGACGGGGTACGCCGCGGCCAAGCCCGGCGACGAGGCGGGCCGGTTCCAGTTCCAGATGTTGAACATGTCGCCGGAATTCCTCGACACCTACGATATACCGCTGCTTGCCGGCCGCGACCTGAGCCGCGACATCGCCGGCGACCTCTACGTGTACAAGAAGTCCGAAACCATCAACGTCCTGGCGAATCAGATGCTGCTCGATCAGCTCGGCATCAAATCGCCGGCGGACGCGATCAACCGGCACGTCTATCGGGTCTCCGACGATTCTACGTTGAAGGACATGGTCATCGTCGGCGTCGTGCCGACGCAGAACATCGTCGGCCTGTTCAGCCCCGAGAAACCCTGGGTCTACATGTACCAGCCGGAGTCGTTCCGGGTCGCCTCGGTGCGTGTCGCCGCCGGCCACAACATGGCCGATGCCGTCAAGGCGATCGACGCTACCTGGAACAAGGTGATCCCCGAGTACCCGATGCAGGGCCGGTTCCTCGACGATACCTTCAACGACACATTCAACATCCTGCGGGCCATCAACATGGCGCTGGCCGGCTTCGCGTTCATGGCGCTCGCACTGGCCATGATCGGCCTGTTCGGGCTGGCGGCGTTCATGGCGACGCAGCGGACCAAGGAGATCGGCGTGCGCAAGGTGCTGGGCGCGAGCTCGGCGCAAATCGCGCGGCTGCTGGTGTGGCAGTTCTCCAAGCCGGTCGCCTGGGCCCTGGCACTGGCACTGCCGGCCGCCTGGTTCTCGTCGAACGTGTACCTGAACTACTTCGCCGACCGGATCGGCTCGCCGATCCTCATCCTGCTCGTGGCGGGGATGATCGCGGTCTTACTGGCCTGGGCGACGGTCGCCGGACACGCGATCCGCATCGCGCGCTCGAACCCGGTGCTGGCGCTGCGTTACGAGTAGCGCAGCTCAGAGCTCGGGATGCGCAAAAAAAAAGGTGTCAGGTCTATTTGTTTGTGCAACAAATAAACCTGACACCTTTTTGAGACACCTTTTTTCTCGCGGCCGCCGTCACTCGTAGAGTTTCTTGCCCAGGCCCTTGTAATAGTTCGACACGTTGGCGTCCGTGCCCTCGTAGGCGTGCTTGCTCATGTCCGGCGAGTAGCGGCTGGCCGCCGGCCTGCGCCTTCATAGCCAGACCTATACTAGTTGTTCAGATATTCATCAGGAATAATATTAGTCGCTAGCAACCGCGTTACGCAAATTTCTCGCTTACCCCTCGCTGAGATTCTCGGCATCGTAGGCGATCTGCGCTTGCGTCACCTGCTGGATATTGGCTTCTGCCCAGTGGCGGATGGCGGCAATCGGCGCGCACAGCGTTTCGCCGAGCGGTGTGAGGGTGTAGACGACGCGCGGCGGGACTTCGGCGTAGACCGTGCGCTCGACCAGTCCGTCGCGCTCAAGGCTGCGGAGGGTCTGCGTCAGCATCTTCTGCGAAATACCGTCGATGCGTCGCCAGATCTGCGAGAAGCGCTGGGGTCCATCCTCCAGCGCGCCGATGACCAGCGTTGTCCACTTGTCAGCGATGCGATTGAGGACCTGCCGGGTCGGGCAGGTTGACGAATAAACATTAGGGGGAAGTGTGCTAGTTTCCATCAGGTAAGTATAGCACAAAAAAGTGCCTAGTTGTAAAAACATAGTTAGTATATTAAAGTTACTATTGGTTATAGATAACGGATGGAGCAGCACATGAAAATCGCACTGATTGGCGCGACCGGGACAATCGGTCAGCGCATTCTGCAAGAAGCCCTGTCACGCGGGCACGACGTCACCGCGATTGCGCGGCGCACCAATGCGCTCACTCCGTCGGATCACGTCAAGGTGGTCGGCGGGGATGTACTCGACGTGGCGGCGATGGCGGCAGCCGTTCGCGGGCACGATGCGGTGATCGACGCCGTCGCGCCGCCGCTGGACGATCCGAATTTTCTGGCGCGCGCGCCGATGGCGCTGATCGAGGCGCTCAAGCAAGCCGGTGTCAGCCGCTTTGATCGTGGTCGGCGGCGCGGGCAGTCTGGAGGTCGCACCCGGTTTGCGGCTGTACGATACGCCGGATTTCCCGGAAGCGTGGCGTCCTTCGGCGCGGGCACACGGCGCGGCGTTGGACGAACTGCGCGGCGTTGATCTCGATTGGACGTTCGTCAGCCCGGCGGCGATGATCGCGCCGGTAAGCGCGCCGGGAAATTCCGGGTCGGCGGCGATCAGATGATGACCGACGACAAAGGTGAGAGCAACATCTCGGCGGAGGACTACGCCGTCGCCTTGATGGACGAGTTGGAACAGCCGAAATACGTGCGCCGCCGCATGAGTGTTGCCTATTAAGGCGTTGGCGGGACTGGCAAGAGCCTGTATCATCGGGGCGTTCGTCCGGGATACAGGCTGTTTGTTTTGAAGCGGATCGTTTTAATTCTCCCCTGCTGTATTGGCGACGTGGTGCTGGCGACGGCGACCCTCGGGCCCTGCGCCGTGCCGATCCTGACGCGTACATCACGTGGGCCGTGGGCAGCTGGTCGCGGGCTGGCGTCGAAGGCCACGACCTGCTCGACACTGTGTCGACACCGGGCCGGCCGCGCTGCCGGTGCGGACGCCCGGTGGAATGCTGCGTTTCGTCCGCCAACTGCGCGCGGGAAGGTTCGACCTCGCCGTCTCGCTGGTGCGCTCGCCGTTGATGAGCGTCGCGGTGCTGGTGAGCCGCATCCGCGGCGCGCCGGCCTCGACAGCGCCGGTCGCGGTTCGGCTAAACGTGAGCGCCCCTATCGTCCCGTCTGTTCCGCGCCACGAAGGCGAAATTTATCTCGACGTTGCCCGCGCGCTCGGCCTCGACGTGACCGATTGTTGCGCCAACGTGCCGGTCGACGAGCCGACGCCGAAACGGTCCGCGTCAAACTGCGCAAGCGCGGGGTCACCGGCGCTTATCTGGTGTTCAATCCGGCGGGCGGGAACAACCCCGGCATGAGCCTGACGGCGAGACGCTGGCCGCCGGGCCAATCGCGGCGCTGGCGAACCGGATCGCGCCTGATCTTGATGCGGCGGTCATCTGGTCGGCGGTCGCGGTGATGCCGCGCTGGCCTAGGCGGTGTGTGATCGGCTGGAAGTGCCGTCACCGGCGCTGGCGGGCGAACTGAACTTCGGGGAGATCGCGGCGCTGGCGCGCGGTGCGTTTTTTACCTCGGCAACGACACCGGACTGACCCACCTCACGGCGGCGGCGGGGGCGAAAACCGCATGATCCTCGGTCCGTCTGATCCGCAGCGCTACGCGCCGTTCGCGCCGGGAGCGCTCGCGCTGTGGCGTCCGGCCGCAATCGCGCGCGGCGGGGTCGCAGCCGGTGCGCCGGTCGATTGGGATTGGGCGCGCGACGGCATCAGCGTCGCTGACGCCGAGCGCCAGCCCGCGCGTGGTTGCGCCGCTAGTTTCTATGGCATATAGAACTTACGCAGTTAAAGGATGAGCTTGCCCACGCATAGTGGAGGAAACGGCAGTCCGTTATACTCAACCTAGCTTGGTCACCCTTGAGTTTGGCAGATGAGCCGCTTTTTTCTACTGTCGCCCCCTCAGCCTCATGGAGAGGGGGCAGTTGAAGGTCAGTCGGGTGAGGTTTTTAGACCGGATTCGCCGCCATGAACGCCGCGATTTGGACGATTTCGGCGTCGCTGAGGCGGAACGCCATTGCGCCAATGATGCCGTCGATTTGCCCCGGATGGCGCGCGCCGACAATCGCAGCGGGTACACAGCGGGATGGCGCAGCGTCCACGCGACCGCGACCTCGCCAGCAGTACGTCCATGCGGCTCGCCGATTTGCTTGAGCAGGTCCGCCAGCGCCAGATTGCGCGAAAGACGCGGCTCCTGAAAGTTGTCGCTGTTCCTACGCCAGTCGCCTTCCGGCAAGTT